>JBGCDI010000028.1:0-122561 GCA_045105315.1 Phycisphaerales bacterium
ACCAAAGACGGGCAAGGCCACTTCAATATATCCGGGCGTGAGCGGATCGTCTTTTTCAAACTGACTGCTAGGAGAAATTGCAACCACAACAAATGCTACAACTGCACTTCCGAATCCACAACCCGTCATACACACAATCCAAAAACCGAACTCAATTAGCTTTGAACTCGCAAAGAGCAGGCTTCCTTTTTCTTCAATCTGTTTGTGCGTACACAGGGCACGTTTACACCATGGCCTGGGTCGCTTGTGTGTATTACCGAGCTTTGGCATGGGGGATAGTACACAGAATCAAATTCTTGAGCGGAGAAGCCTTGCCCAAAGCAGTACACATTCACGGTGTGGGAACCATCTTCCACATTTCGAGCAGTGATGATCGTTGAGATCCCTATTGCTCAAATCTTGAAAGCAACGAGGACACCGATGAAACCGGCATGTGATCAACTTGGAAGCAAGTAATTTTTTAGCTCTTACCGAAGCAAAATTGCAAACGAGTATTGTTGGAAGCGTGATGTATAACAACAAATCAGCTGTTGTTTGCATGTACATCCTGCCATGTGCCCAGTCATACCCAAAGAAGTAATCTTCAAAAGTAAAGAACACAGCTCCCATCGAACCCATAAGAACTATCAAATACAACGCTTTCACTGTGTAATAGGGCACACACCACAGAATCCATGACGACGGCTCTTCCAGCTTTACCTGTGGATCTGGTTTTGCTTTTTTACTCCATCGTCGACGCCTCATAGATCACTCTACGGTGACCGACTTCGCGAGGTTCCTCGGCTTATCGACATCGTGACCACGGAGCAGTGCTGCGTGGTACGCGAGGAGTTGGAGCGGAACAACGGTGACCATCGGGCTCAGACATTCTTCGACATGAGGGACATACAGCACATCCTCAGCGAGTGATTCAATCTGCTTATCCCCTTCGGTCGCGACCGCGATGACATGTCCACCTCGGGCGCGGACTTCTTCGATGTTGCTCAGGACCTTGTCGTACTGGTTCCCTTGGTTTGCGATGAACACCACAGGCATGCCTTCGTCGATGAGGGCGATCGGGCCGTGCTTCATTTCCGCAGCGGGCATCCCTTCCGCGTGGATGTAGCTGATCTCTTTGAGCTTGAGCGCCCCTTCCATTGCGGTCGGGTAGTTATATCCTCGTCCAAGGAACAGCCAGTTATCACGGTGGACATACTTTGCGGTGATTTCCGCGATGCGTTTATCGGTTGCGAGGACCTGCTCGATCATATCGGGGACGCGCTCGAGTTCAGCCATGAGTCGGGCGGATGCTTCGGGGGACATCATGCGCCGGCGCGCCATGAATAGCGAGATCATGGTCAAGACCGCGACCTGACCGGTGAATGCTTTGGTGCTTGCAACACCGATCTCGGGACCTACTCGCAGATAGACACCAGCATCGGTTTCACGCGGGATTGTTGAACCAACGACATTGATCACACCCAATGAAAGGGCTCCGCGATCTTTTGCTTCGTGGAGTGCTGCGAGGGTGTCTGCTGTTTCTCCAGACTGGGAGACCGCAACAACCACAGAGCGGTCCTCGATCAGCGGATTGCGGTACCGGAACTCGCTCGCGTATTCACATTCTGCGGGGATTTTGGCGAGGTCTTCAAGCAGGTACTCACCGATCATTGCGGAGTGGAGCGCTGTGCCTTGTGCGGTCAGGATGACACGCTTTGATTTGACGAGTTCTTTCGCAAAGGTATTCAATCCTCCCAGAACGACCTTGCCTTCGTTTTTATCCAATCGACCTTTGAGGCATCGACGGAGCGCATCGGGCTGCTCGTAGATCTCCTTGAGCATGTAATGCTCAAATGAACCGAGCTCGATTTCTTCGAGGTCCATTTCCAGCTGCATGACCTTTGGAGACAGTTCGACATTGTCGACTGTGGTTGTGCGGAAGCCATCGCGGGTTAGGCGCGCGACCGAGTAGTCATCGAGAGTGATCGCTTGGGATGCGTGGGCGATGATGGCGCTTGGATCTGATGCGACGATGTATTCACCGTTCCCGATACCGATCAGCAAGGGCGAGCCCTTGCGAGCGCAGACCATGACATCAGGCTCTTTCTCGCAGATGACCGCGATCGCGTACGCGCCGCGGACTTCTCGGAGTGCTGCTTGTACCGCGTTCTCAAGATCGACGTTGTTGTCTGGGTCATACAGATGCGAAATCAGCATCCCCAGAACTTCGGTGTCGGTCTCGGTCTCAAACACATGCCCCTTGGCTTCGAGGAGCGTGCGGATACTTGCGTAGTTCTCAATGATCCCGTTGTGGATGAGTGAGATTCCATGATCGCGGTCTCGGTGCGGGTGTGCGTTGAGTTTGGTTACTCCGCCGTGGGTTGCCCAGCGTGTGTGCGCAATCCCGATGGATCCTGGGATTCCATCAATCGCATCGATCTCAGCTTCCAGATTGGCAACCCGGCCCACAGCTTTAGCGATCTGCAAACCGGAGTCATTAATCGTCGCGATCCCTGCGGAGTCATATCCACGGTATTCGAGTCTTTTGAGCCCTTCGAGTAAGAGGGGCTGGGCGGGTTTATTTCCGATGTAGGCCACGATGCCGCACATAGGCAGGTCTCCAGGAATATAGGGTCGCGTATATCGCGAGAATCGTCGGTGTTGGACTGACTCCATATCGTTCGAATTGGGGTCACGGTGTATCGTACGAGCGTGATCGGCTTGAGTTCTGTAAATCGGACCGAGATGATCATCAGATCATTCCTTCCAAATCGAACTCCAGCGAGCACAGGCAGGCTAGACTTGTCCAGTTTGCGCCCGGAGAGTGTTATTTCCGGACCATTTCCGGACCTTGGACCGACGGATACAAAGCACTTACAGAGCCGTACTTGACTGTACACACCATGAAGTGAGACCCGAATGCCCAGACGCGACGACTTGCGGACGATTCTCTTGATCGGTTCTGGACCCATTGTCATCGGACAAGGGTGCGAGTTTGACTACTCCGGGACACAGGCATGCAAGTCCCTCAAAAGCGAGGGGTACCGGGTTGTCCTTGTCAACTCAAACCCCGCGACGATCATGACCGATCCTGCGTTTGCAGATCGAACCTACATCGAGCCCATCACCCCTGAATCTGTCCGCAAAATTATTGAGAAAGAGATTCAGCTCGGGACCCCCATCGATGCGGTTCTCCCCACGCTCGGAGGACAGACCGCGCTCAACTGCGCGTGCGAGATGAGCGACCTTGGGGTCTTTGAAGAGTTTGGGATCGAGATGATCGGCGCCGACCGCAAGATCATCCACCGAGCTGAGGACCGGCAAGTCTTCAACGATATCTGTGATGACATCGGGCTGGCGACTCCGGAGTCCAAAACCGTTGAGAGTCTTGCTGAAGCAACCGCGTATGCGGAGGAGATCGGATTACCCGCGATCATCCGTCCCGCGTTTACACTCGGAGGCTGGGGAGGCGGGATCGCGTACAACCGCGCTGAGTTTGAAGAACTTGTTACGCGCGGGCTCAACGCATCGATGATCGGTCAGATACAGGTCGACAAATCCCTGATCGGTTGGAAGGAATACGAGCTCGAAGTTGTCCGTGATAAAAAAGACAACTGCGTGGTTGTCTGCGCTATTGAGAACATCGACGCGATGGGGGTGCACACCGGCGACTCGGTCACGGTTGCCCCCGCATTAACACTCACCGACAAAGAATACCAGGTCCTTCGTGATGCATCACTCGCGGTTATGCGAGCGGTCGGTGTTGAGACCGGCGGATCAAATGTTCAGTTCGCGATCAATCCGAATCCCAAACCAACTGCGGATGGTTCCGAACCCCCGTTCGAGTTTGTTGTCATCGAGATGAACCCACGCGTCTCGCGATCATCAGCGCTGGCTTCAAAGGCGACCGGATTTCCCATCGCCAAAATCGCGGCCAAACTCGCGATCGGATACACACTCGATGAACTCCGCAACGATATCACTGGGACCACCAGCGCCTGCTTTGAACCAACCATTGATTATGTCGTTACCAAAATGCCCCGCTGGACATTTGAAAAGTTCCCCGAAGCGGATGAAACCCTGACCACTCAAATGAAATCGGTCGGTGAAGCAATGGCGATCGGAAGGACTTTCAAGGAATCACTCCAAAAAGTCATCCGCTCAATGGAACTCAAACGCTTTGGCCTTGGACTCGATAAAAACGACAACTGGCTCGCAGCTCAGCGAGCGGTCGATGGCAAGAAACCAGATGGTAGCGAAGTTGAATGGCCGATTCATGACGACCGATTGACCCGGAAGCTTTCGGTTCCGTCTCAAGGACGCTTCTACTTCATCCGGTACGCGATGAAAATGGGCTGGAGCGTTGATCGGATCTTTGAGCTGACCAACATCGACCCGTTTTTCTTGAACCAGTTCAAAGAGCTAGTTGATTTTGAAGACGAGCTCGTCGAGGTGGATTCACTGGAATCCGTTGATTATGCATTGATGCAACGCGCCAAAGAACTCGGGTATTCAGACCCGCAGCTGTCATACCTCTACCTCAACAGCATCAGCTCCGAATCGATCTTGAAAGTCCGCGAGCATCGCAAGAAGCTCGGGGTTGAAGCGGTGTTTAAATCTGTTGATACTTGTGCTGCGGAGTTCAAAGCGGTCACTCCGTATTACTATTCGACCTACCAACGAGGTTCGCGAAGAGTGCTTGATAACGGGAGTGTCATCGATGTACCCGCACAGTGCGAGCTGCGCGATCGACTTCTTGCAGAGACTGACCCCAAGCAGAAAGTGATCATCCTGGGAGGCGGCCCAAACCGCATCGGTCAAGGAATCGAGTTTGATTACTGCTGTGTCCACGCGGCATACGCAGCTCAAGACCTCGGATACGACGCGGTGATGATCAACTCCAATCCCGAGACTGTATCAACGGATTACGACACGAGTGACTTGCTGTTCTTTGAACCACTGACCTTTGAAGATGTCCTCAATGTAACCGAGAAACTGGGCAAGAGCACGCTGGGATCAATCGTTCAGTATGGCGGTCAGACCCCGCTCAATCTTGCGCACGGACTCAAGCTTGCAGGGGTGCCCATGCTCGGGACACCACTGGAAGCGATTGACCGGGCTGAGGACCGCAACCGGTTTGATCAGCTACTCACTAAACTCGAACTCAAACGCCCCGATTCAGGGATCGCGAAATCAATCAATGAAGCGATCGAGATTGCGGGACGCATCGAGTATCCGGTGCTTGTGCGTCCGAGCTATGTGCTTGGTGGTCGCGGGATGGAAATCTGCAGCGATGAACAAGCGCTCCGTCACTACATGTCGACCGCGGTTGATGTCTCTGGACTTGACGATGCGCCAATTCTCATTGATCATTTCTTGAACAGCGCGACAGAGCTTGATGTTGATGTGATTGCTGACTTTGACAACGATGGTAATGGTCAAGCTCTGATCGCAGCGGTGATGGAGCATATCGAGCAAGCGGGTGTCCACTCAGGCGACTCGACCTGCATGATCCCCACCACAACACTCAGACCTGCGGTGCTTACTGAGGTCAAACGGATCGCACGCATGCTCGCACAAGAGCTCAAGGTGTGCGGGCTCATGAATGTACAGATGGCGGTCAAGAACGACACCGTATACATCATCGAGGTCAATCCTCGCGCTTCTCGCACAGTCCCGTATGCTGGCAAAGCCAAGGGTGTTGCGTGGGCGTCGGTTGCTGCCAAATCTATGATGGGCGTATCCCTCAGCGAGCAAAATACAGCAGAAATCCCCGATGCAGGTTTCTATGCGGTCAAAGCACCGGTCTTCCCGTTCCGCAAGTTCCCTGGTGTTGATGTGGTGCTTGGTCCCGAGATGCGATCCACTGGTGAAGTCATGGGTGTCGATATCTCGCTCCCGACCGCGTACCTCAAAGCAATGGAATCTTCCGGGGTCTCACTCCCCAAAGAAGGCGGCGTGTTTGTCTCGGTTCGCAAACAAGACAAAGCACCGATGATCCCAATCGTGCGCTCATTGATGGCGATGGGGTTCGTCGTCTACACCACGCAAGGCACTGCAGACGAGCTATCGCGTCACGGACTTCGTCCAAAGGTGCTCCAGAAAATCCAAGCAGGGGCGCGACCGAATGTAATCGACCTCATGCAAAACGGTGAAATCCAGCTCGTCATCAACACCCCGACCCGGACCGGCTGGCAAACCGACGAAGGACGCATCCGCGCGACCGCGGTGAGACTGGGAATCCCGATGATCACGACCGCAACCGCAGCGGGGCAAGCGATCCACGCGATCGAAGCACTCCGCGCAGGATTCTGGACAGTCAACGCGTTACAGGACCTGAGCGAGATTGATAGCGTCGCATCAATGCACACCAACGGGGCTCTCTAGAGACTTTGGATCTGTAACACCGATCAGTTTTTTGAATCTTGAATACAATTGCTATTGAACCAAAGACAGAATTGTGTATGGTGGTATACGCATGCAGATTCAGTTTCGCTCTGCGCCTCTCTGGAGATGGCGCAGTTCATATATACACAGGCGGCCTCTCGTGGGCCGTCTGTGTTGTTGTATATGCAGAGTACAAGTGAGTGATTACTTCTTTAAGTTTGCAGCGGTAAACATGCTCGCGGTCGCATCGCGGCGCCAGGTGGTTGCGGGACCCGCTTTAGATTCATAGAAACACCAGACTTCAAACCAGTATGATCGGAACTTGTGCTCGCCGAATCGATTGTAGTGGGCCGTGAGTGCTTTCATCAGCTGCGCATCAGTCCCTTCCATCTTCAGCACAGCTTTGGCATGACGGATCGATTCGGTATCAAGTGCGAGCTTTGAATATCTACCCATGAGCTGCATGATGTTGCCCGCAGCGTACGGGCCGATCCCTGGTAGTGTGATCAAGAACTTGAACACCTCTTCATCGGTCCCGGTGTGCTCGAGCCAGCTTTCATCAATATCGCCTTTGCGGAAGATCTTGGCAAGATCAATTATGCGCTGATCACGATACCCGACCCTGCAGCGACCTCGCAAAGTACCTAAGCGTGTCCGCGCGAGCTTCTTGGCGCTGGGGAATGAGGGGACTCCGCTTGGGGACTTTGTGCCGCATACTTCGCAGAGTCTCCGGTTCATGTTGACTGTTGATGGCCAGGTGACATTGCAGCTTGTGACGGTTTTGATAACATCCTCAAAGAGCGTGGGCGACCGGAACAATCTTCCCCTGCCTGATTTTTTCCAACGCGGATCGCACTTGTGGAACTGTTTGATTGAAGCGTGTGATGTTTCCAGACTCAGCATCCGCGTGATCTGAGATCGAGCACTGGATTGTTCTGATCTAGAGAGCATCCGATCGAAACGAGCGCGGATTCTTGAATCAGGCTGCTGGTCAATGATTGCAAGTGATGGTCCATCTGGTAGATCAAGCACCCTGAGTATGCGCTTGTGATCAACATCCCAGTGATTGGGCGCGAGCAGGAAATAGCCGTAGGAGCAGACATCCCGCGCGAGGTCGTAATCTGCTGGCGCTTTGATGTGGATGGTGGTGCCCATTGCAGATCGTACGGGTTCTGTGCCCGGCTTTCAGCACCGACACTGATTCGACACTATGATCATCGGAATGTTCGCTGATTATTGATTGGAATGAGCGAATAGATGATTGAGTTCAAACTCTTCAGATCCCACGACTCTGACCAATGAAATGGTCTAAGGAGAATGTATGCATGTATTCAATATCATGATTGTGCTTCTCGCGACATGCGCGATGCAAACCAATGCCCAGACTGATGCCAGCACCCCCGACGCTCTCGAGATCCGCGAATCCGTCGTTAAAATTTTCGCAACCTACCGAGGTGCTGACTTTGCCCGCCCTTGGACTAAGCAAGCACCACAAGAACTATCCGGGACCGGTTTCGTGATCGAGGGGAATCGAATCCTCACCAACGCACATGTCGTTGAGCTTGCAACACGAATCTATGTCCAGCCCCCCAACAGTGCAGACAAGCTCCGCGCCCGCGTGATCGGGATCTCTCAACAAATGGACCTCGCGCTCATCGAGATCCAGAAAGAAACCGAACGCGATGAGTTTCACACCTCACACACCGCACTCACACTCAGCGATGAACTCCCATCCATCGGTTCAACCGTTCAAGCGATCGGATACCCGGTTGGGGGCGAGCAAGTCTCGATCACTGAGGGCGTTGTCTCACGAATCGAGTACACCGATTACAACATGGATGTGCAAGGACTCCGCGTCCAGGTCGACGCAGCACTGAACCACGGAAACTCGGGAGGCCCTGTAATTCTCGATGGAAAGGTTTGCGGCGTCGTCTTTTCTGGTATCGAATATGCTGAGAATATTGGCTATGTGATCCCCGCTGAAGAAGTCCATGTTTTCTTGAATGACATCCAAGACGGGTCATACGACGGGCCAACTCAGCTGCATGGCGCTCGTTTCCAGACTTGTGAGAACCCGTCACTCCGTGAGTATCTTGGGTTGAGCCGCGACCAAACCGGGATCGTGTATTCACGCCCTTCCAAAGACTCAGAGCTCGCGCTCCAAGAATGGGATCTTCTTGACAAGATCGGCCCATACGACATCGACAACGCAGGCATGGTCACTCGAAGCGACGACCTGCGTCTGCACTGGCGGTACTTCATCCGTGAGCTTGAACAAGATGGTTCAATTCCTGTCACCGTGATCCGTGATGGTGGATCAATGGAACTCGATGTTGCGGTGACCAACTCGCGTGACGAGCTTGTGCCTTGGATCGGGAATGATTACCCAGAATATTTCATCATGGGACCAATGATCTTCACCCCTGTCCGTCGCGAGCATTTCTTTAATCTCTATCTTGGGTACGGGATCGTTGATGGATCACCGGTCGGTCTCCGCATGAACGATGAGCGTGACTATGAGGGTCAAGAGTATGTCGTGCTTGCTGCGAGCTTCCTCCCCCACTCGATCACCAAGGGATACGAGGTCTACGGCAACCCCACACTGAAAACTGTCAATGGCCAAAAGATCAAATCAGTCGAGCATCTGGTCGAAGTTCTGCGTGACAATGAAGACGAGATGCTGAAGTTTGAGTTCTACGATCGAAGCCAAGAATCACTCGTGTTTAATGCAGAGGAGTTGATGGATTCAATCGAAGAAGTCTTGGAAGACAACTCGATCCGCAATCAGGGGTCCGATCGGTTTATGGATATCTGGGAGAACTGATACTCTTGATTTCTGGGATTTGACCCTCAGAAACTGCATTTGAACAACCCACAGCTTCACAATTAACGCCATTCCTGATTCAGGAGTGGCGTTTTTTCGTGTTTATTGATTCTGCGATTGACATTGTTTAGATATTTGGCTAAATTACGAATATGAATGCTGTATTCAAAGCTTTATCCGATTCGACCCGACGAAAGGTGCTCCAACTCCTTCGCGAAAGACCAATGACCGCGGGAGAGCTTGCTGAGCATTTCACTGTGTCTAAACCCACCATGTCCGCTCACTTTGCGGTGCTTCGGGAAGCTGGGCTGGTGGAACCGGTCAAAGCTGGACGCGTGATCACCTACCACCTGAAGATGTCTGTACTCGAAGATGCGCTGTACGGCTTTGCCCAAGTCTTTGGACTCGACGGAACAAATACAGAATCAACACTCCCCCGCGACCATCACACACACACTCAGCAAACCAACCCAACCATCACATCCCCCACCACATCCCCCGCCACCAAGACCACACCCCCAGAGACAACACACCCATGAAACCCAATACACAAAGAATAACTGTTGTCACCCTCTTCGTACTCAATGCACTTGTATCCATTGCAGTGATTCCGTACAAGCCACAAGCTGCTGGTCTTGTGATTGGAATGATGTGCGTGTTCGCACTCGTCTGGTTCATGATTCACAGGTCCTACCGAAGATCAGAACCGTCCTGGATCCAGAGCAAGGCTCGGCACGAGATTTTGTTTGCGATGATTCTTGCTAGCGTTTTGCTCTTGGGATCAATCAGCACCACACTAGCCAAGGAGCTCGAACTGATGAACGCGGACACCGTCAAGCGTATCTCTGGTGTCAGTATTGGAGTCATGCTTATGCTTATGGGGAACTTCATGCCCAAGCGTCTGGCGGGACCCTCGGAATGCTGCTCGTGTGCAACCGACGGTTCTCCAAAGACTCAACGGATCGTTGGATGGATCTTTGTTCTTGCGGGCTTGCTGTATGCGGGTGTCTGGATGCTTCTTGATATCAAGCACACTTCACTCTTTGCTATGCTCAGTTTGCCCATCGCGGTCGTCGTGATTGTGGGTATCCGTATGATCTACATCAGAACTGCACACCGCGAAAAAATCGCACGCACTCCAACCGGAGACCATTCATGAGCAGCGCTATCAACCTCGAATCCAAACTTGCATTATTCAACGAAACATGGACTCCCAAAATAATCGGAGAACTCAACAATCAGCATGTCAAACTCGCCAAACTCAAAGGCGAGTTCATGTGGCACGCGCACGATGATGAAGACGAACTGTTTCTAGTCCTCGACGGCGAACTCACCATTCAGATGCGCGATCAAGAAATCCACTTGAAATCAGGTGAGATGTACATCGTCCCTAAAGGCGTCGAGCACAACCCTGTGTCAGAGAACGGAGCATCCGTGCTGCTGTTTGAACCCGCGATGACCAAGCATACTGGCGAGCACATCACCGATCGAACAGTGATCAATCCAGAACGGATTTGAGCAATTATCTCGATGAAACGACCCAAGTCGCTTCAAGATGGCGTGTGCACATCCATGATGATTGTCGCGTCGTGCCCCGCGAGGTATTCATGGCGGAGCTGAACCAGCGGAGTCTGGGCAATCGCCCATGCGAACATCTCGACAGGATCAAAGCGAACCGCAGGAGCTTGTGCAGGGGTGCGCTCTTTGTTGTGTCTATTGGAAAGGAAGTTAAAGATCAATCGCCCTCGCCCAGCATGATCAAGAGCGGAAAAGAACCGCTCTAAAACCTGCTGAGCCTGAATCATACTCAGCGTGTTGAGTGAACCAGAAAATACAAAGCAATCAACCGACGCATCACGAACCAGCTGAGACGGGAGCGATGTGTCAGCGACGAAATCGAATGTGTGGAAGATCGATCGATCTATCCCCATCTCATTCATTCGCTCCTGAGCGTGCTTGGTCATCTCATCAACGCCTTCGACACCGATGAATTTTTGTGGATTGCTGCTGTGTTCATGAAGATGCACAAGCAGGTCCCCTTGCCCGCACCCCAGATCAGCAACCACCCCCGGATTGGCTCCCAGCGCTTCTCGGATCACACCAAATCGGGTGCGCTGCGCTTCCTTTGATACCCAGAGCTGCGCTTCAAACCCGACTCCCATGTCCGCAACAGCGACTCGATAAGGCTCAAGATACGGCGAATCAGTGCTGGCGGGATTGGAAGTATCGGAATTCATAAGCGTGGTTGTTAGTCCGCAAATCGCATCATTGTCGCATACTCGTCGTACCGAGCATGGACATCTTGTCGGGTAATTTCCTGCATGCGTTCGAGCGAGAATGACTCAACATTGAACGATGCAACCACGGTCCCGTGAGCGAGCGCGTCGCGGATGGATTCGAATGAACCCAGATCATGCCCGCCTCGTGCTGCGAGTCTGCCCATCATTCCGCCTGCAAATGAATCACCAGCGCCAGTTGGATCGACTACTCGATCGGTTGGGTATGCTGGCAACGCGCACAGCCCGTCTTTGTGGACGAGTATGCATCCGTGCTCTCCCTTTTTAATCACCACAAACCGCGGCCCCATCTCAAGTAGATGACGACCAGCGGTTACCGGGTTGCGGTGTCCGGTGAACTGCTCTGCCTCATCAAAGTTGAGCACAAGCCCATCAACCTTCCCGAGCAGGTTCGTCAACTCGGGCTTTGCGATCGTGATCCAGAGATCCATGGTGTCGACAACCGAGAGGGCCAGGTCGCTGCACTGCTCGAGCATCCCAAGCTGAACCATGGGGTGCGAGTTGGCAAGGAACAAGACCTTCGAATCCTTGTATTCATCAGGCACACTGGGAGGTGCTTCTTCAAGCACACCAAGCTCAGTAAAGAGCGTATCCCTGCGGTCCATATCGTCATGGTATTTCCCGCCCCAGCGGAAGGTCTTGGAACCGCTGCGGACTTCGAGTCCTCGAAGATCAACGGTTTCGAATGATTCGAGCGCTTCCATGAACGGCGAAGGGAAATCATCCCCGACAACCGCGACAAGTCGGGGCTTGGTGTAAAAAGATGACGCAGCACAGAAGTACACCGCCGATCCCCCGAGGAGTTCCTCGCGGCGACCTGCGTCTGGTGTTTCGACTGTATCAATCCCGATCGTTCCAGTAACTAGTAAGCTCATGAACAAGTATAGGAGAGATCAACCCAGCAAGCAGATCCAAACCTGTTAATGACGCTTTGCCCATGAATCTTTCAGTGTCGAGGTGCGATTGAAAACCATGGAATCTGGGGTTGAGTCCTTGTCAACACAGAAGTATCCGGTGCGCTCGAACTGGACACGCCGAATCCCATCGGACCAAACAGGCTCGTCCGGGGTTTGCTTCGCGAGTGTTCGCTCGACCTTACACCCCTTGCGGATTTCCAGTGAATCTTCATTGATGTCATCGAGGTGATCCCCGGTCGCTTTGCCTGGACGCTCGGTTTTATACAAGCGATCAAACAATCGGACCTCAGCATCAAGACAGTCATTCGCATATACCCAGTGGAGCGTGCCTTTGACCTTGCGAACCTTCCCGTCCTCGTCCGCAGGCGGATTGTTCCCACCTTTGGTAGTCGGGTCGTAGGTACACCTGATCTCGGTGATGTTCCCGTCAGTGTCCTGCGTGTAGTCATGACAACGCACCCAGTACCCGCACCGTAAGCGGACTTCGCGGCCAGGACCAAGACGGAAGAACTTCTTTGGTGGATCGATCATAAAATCTTCGCGCTCGATCCAGAGTTCTTTCCCGAATGGAACTTGCCGGTGACCTGCACTGTCATCTTCTGGATTGTTGATGACTTCCATCATCTCGACGCGATCATCATCGCCTCCATCTCCCCAGTTGGTGATGACCAGTTTGATGGGATCCAAGACCGCCATGCGCCTTGGCGCTCGCGTATTCAGATCATCACGCAGCGCCCCTTCGAGCCTCCCCATATCCATCATCGCGTTGAACTTGGTCACACCAACACCGGTCACAAAGTCATGGATTGATTCAGGAGTAAACCCGCGCCGGCGGAAACCTGCGAGAGTGATCATGCGTGGGTCATCCCAACCCATGACATGGTCCTCCTCAACAAGCTGACGCATGTACCGCTTGGACATGTTGGTATAGCTGATAGAAAGACGAGAGAACTCGATCTGCTGAGGATGATGAATCGCATCGCCCTCACCCCTGTCTTGATTGATCGCATCAATAAACCAGTTATACAGCGGACGATGATCCTCAAACTCAAGCGAGCACAGCGAATGGGTCACGCCTTCGATGGAATCTTCAAGCCCGTGCGCCCAGTCGTACATCGGGTATATGTGCCATTCGCTTCCCGTTCTGTGATGGGGCGTGTTGACCACGCGGTACATCACCGGATCTCGCATATTCAGGTTCGCGCTGGCCATATCGATTTTCGCGCGGAGCACCATCTTCCCGTTCTCGATCTTGCCTTCTTTCATCTGCGCAAACAGATCAAGCGACTCGCTGATCGGACGATCACGGAACGGGGAATCTGTACCAGGCTCTTCAATCTTCCCGCGCATCTCGCGGATCTGCTCTGGGGTCGACTCGTCGACATACGCGAGGTCTTTGTTGATCAGTTCGACCGCCCAATCATACATCTGCCCGAAATAATCCGATGCGAAGCAGACCTCCCCGTCCCACTGAGCGCCGAGCCATTGCAGGTCATATTTGATGGAATCAACAAACTCGGTTTCTTCCTTCGCGGGATTGGTATCATCAAAACGCAGGTTGAACTTCCCGCCAAACTCGCGCGCCAGCCCGTGTGAGATATGAACCGCTTTCGCGTGCCCGATGTGAAGGTATCCGTTGGGTTCGGGGGGGAAGCGTGTGGTGATGACGGCCCGGTCCCCCGGTGTACCCCACTTCCCGGATTCGATGTCTGAATCGATGATCTGCTGGATGAAATGCCGTTGTTCTGTCGCTTCACTCATGGGCTCGCTCCGATACTGAGAATGCATCATTGGAAAATGCACATCAGAGTGTAAGCCCGCACTGACGGGATCGTGTTTGTTGCGGTGAGCTTATTGGCTTTGAGCCCCTTGAACTTCTGCTTCGGTGAGCGGCTCAAAGTTGATGTACCCCTCCGGTCCTCCGCCGTAGAAGGTCTCCCGATCCGGAGCGCGGTATGGTCCATTTTGAGCGATCCGCTTCTCAAAGTCCGGATTCGGGATCCAAAGCTTCCCAAAAGCAACAGCATCGCACCATCCAGTGTCAATAGCCTGCTCAGCGAGCTCCACAGAATAATCACCGTTCCCGATGTACAGCTTGCCGCCATGATCCTTGAACGATTTGACGATTGCGGGAATCACGGTCTGGATCCGGGGATCAGCGCTCGTCCGGTCCCAGGTTTCGACCGCATGCAAGTACTCAAGATTGAGTGCACCAAGACCCGCAGCAAGCGCACAAAAAGTTTTCTCGGGATCCGAATCCCGGACATCCTTGTGCTCACTCAGTGGCGCAATCCGGTATCCGACCCCGCTTGGATCTCCCCACGCATCAACCACCGCTTTGGCAACCATCAATGGGAACTTGAGACGATTCTCAAGTGAACCGCCGTATTCATCGTTCCGGGTGTTGATCCCGTCTCGCGTGAACTGGTCGAGGAGGTACGAGTTGGCGCCGTGGATCTCCACTCCATCAAACCCCGCAGCTTTAGCAAACCTGGTCGCGCGAGCAAAATCTTCTACAATCTCCGGAATCTCACCGGTCTCAAGCGCTCTGCATGCCGTGTTGGGATGACGCTCCATCGTGTGGTCTAGGTAGGTCTGGGATTCTGATGCAACATCGGTCGGCCCGATCGGAGGCTGATTGTTCGGCTGAAGCGCCGAGTGCGAAACCCTGCCCACATGCCAAAGCTGAAGGAAGATCTTGCCCCCCTTCTCATGGACCGCATCGGTGACCACGCACCATCCGAGCTCTTGTTCTTCGGTATGAATCCCGGGAGTCGCGTAATACCCGTGACCGGTCGGGGAGACCGGAGTCGCTTCGGCGATGATGAGCCCTGATCCCGCTCGCTGAGCGTAGTAGGTCGCCATCATGTCATTGGGAATATTCCCAGGCATCGTCGCGCGCGATCGCGTAAGCGGCGCCATCCACACACGGTTTGAATAGGTATGACCATCAGTCGTCAGCGGCTTTAACAGTATTGAATCGGGGGTACTCATGCATCAGTATACACGCGAGAGGACGATTCAGGATTCACTCAGGTTCGCCAGCGCCGCATCGAGATCTGCATATTTGAACTCGAATCCCTCATCAAGCAATCGTTGTGGGACAACATACCTGCCGTAGAGCGCCAGCTCAGGATCTGTTTGGAGTATCAATCTTGCTCCGATCTGGATCATCCACCCCGTTGCGGGCAGACCGATGGGCATATTCAGTGCATTGCGCATGGATTTCATGAAGTCTCTATTGGAAACGGGGGCCGGGGAACTCGCGATGTATGGGCCGTCCATCTCTTGATCCTCGATCGCGGAGAGGAATATCTGATTCATGTCGTCTTCATGGACCCAGCTCATCCCTTGTGTTCCTGTCGAGAGTGTCCCGCCGAGTCCGAGTTTGGTGATGAGCCGAAGCTTTTTCCATGCGGGCGCTTCTTTTCCAAGCACAAACGAAGTCCTGAGCACAACACCCCGCACATCCTTTGGACAACTCTGCTCGTACGCTTCTTCCCACGCTGCTCCAACAACCGGCGCAAGCCCATACCCAAAGGGCGAGAGCTCATTACATTCAAGCTCTGAATCACCGTACCGATGCGCTGTGCTCATTTGAACCCACACCCTCGGTCGATCCGAAGTAATCTGGACCGCTTCCCCGATGACCTGTGTCGCTTCGACTCGCGACCGCAAGATCTGATCACAGTTGTGCGGAGTCTTGACACAATCAACCGTTCGCCCCGCCAGGTTGACCACCGCGCAAGCACCATCTACCGACTCAACCCAAGACCCAAGCGTCCGCGCATCCCAGTAGACATACCGGCATCCCTCTGGAGTCAATCGGCGCTCAGGGGCGCTCCGAGAAACAACCACAACTTCATACCCACGCGAACACAAATACCCAGCAAGGCTCATCCCTAAAAAACCACTCCCACCGAAGATCACGACGCGACTGGATGATGACTGGGTTTCCATCGATGCCCCTTGCTGTGATTACTTTGAGTTCTTCATCTTTTGGTAGAGATCGGTCAATGCATTTTGGAGCTCAGGATATTCAAACGGGTACCCCGAATCCATGAGATTTTTCGGATGTGCGTACTGACCTTCAAGTGCCAAATCAGGATTCGTTTTAAGCACGAACTTCGCACCAATCCTGACCATAAACGCGGGAGCGGGTGGACCAAAGGGCATCTTCACCACTCTACGCAAAGTCCGCATGAACTCCTTGTTGGACGCTGGGTTTGGCGCGGTCCCGTTGTAGATCCCTTGCATGGATTCATCTTCGATCGCGTGTCTCAGGATTCCGTCCATGTCGTCTTCATGGATCCAGCTCATGCCCTGCTTCCCATTGCCCGCTGCTCCGCCAAACCCGAGTTTCGCGATTTTGGCGAGTTTCGGGAACGCAGCTTCGTCATGACCAAGCACCACACCGGCGCGGACTACAACCTGACGAACATCATCGGGGCACGATTCCCTGAACGCAGCTTCCCACTGCGAGCATACTTCCGCGAGGAAACCCGTGCCAATTTCTGCGGTTTCATCGAGTGGACCAGTCTTGTTTCCATAGATCCCGACCGCGCTGAGCTGAACCCATACGCTGGGTTTGACCGCTGCACGCTCGATTGATAGACCAAGGACGCGCGTTGAATCAATCCGAGAATCGATGACCTGCTTCTTGTTTTCAGGAGTCAGCAAGCAATCGATCGATCGACCCGAAAAATTGACCACAGCATGCGCACCATCCACCGCACCCGCCCAATCACCGATGGATTGTCCGTCCCAGTTGAGCGTGGTCCACCTTCCCTGCTTCGGCGCTCCGCGCGAAAGGATGATGACTTCATAGCCAGCATCAACAAGCGTGTGCGCCAGGTTCGTTCCAAGAAACCCGCTCCCTCCCGCGAGAATGATTCGTTTTGAGATTTGCTGATCAGTCATATCTTGCGTTCCTTGCAGAGATGTACATTATTTCGAATAGTTCAAGTCGCTGCCTGCTCAGATGCAAAATCCACACATCGATCAATGCGAGCAAGCACAGCGTCTTTCCCGAGGATGGCAAGCGTCTGTCCCAATGAAGGCGAAACACCAGCGCCGGTCACCGCAACACGGATTGGCTGAGCGACTTTGCCCATACCGACTCCGTTGGCTTCCGCAAACGAACTAACCTTTGCTTCAATAGTTTCTGGGGTGAAGTCATCGAATACATCGAGCTCTTGACGGAATGCTTTGAGCAATCCAAGTCCTTTTGCTTCGCCCTTGATGAGCGCTTTGTGGACCGCTTTGCCATCGTATTCAACTTCATCATCATTGATGAATGCAAACCCGATCACACCACGGCCATCGGCAAGCGTCTTGCACCGGATCCTGACCGCTGAAGCAAGCTGCACCATCTCGTCGCGTGAAAAACGCTCTGCGAGTGCCGGGTCATAACTGGTTGCCCATTGATTCCAGTGCGTGCCGAAATCTTCATCGCTCAGTGCCATGATCGCATCGGCGTTAAAGCTCAAGAGCTTCACTCGATCAAACTTGGACTGTCCTTTGCTCATCCCTTCCATCGAGAAATGCGTTGCAAGATAGTCCATATCAAAGTGTTCAAGATCGGTGCCGTCTTCGTTTTTGCTCTTCGGATTCCATCCCAACAGCGCAAGGTAGTTATTCAATGCTTCTGGGAGATACCCCGCTCTGCGGAAATCTTCGACCTCGATTTCGGGAAGACTGATCTGCAGGTACTGCGCGAGCTCAACCAGCGTATCTGATTCAAGCTGACGCGTTTTGTCTTTGAGCCATTTCGCGAACGCTTCGTCGTCAATGCTCTCGATCGGGGAGCTGGTAATGCCCGCTTCTTTGCACGCTTTCTTTGCTGCCTTGTCCTTATCGCGCTTGGACATCTTGGATCCATCGGGATTAAAGATCAAAGGCATATGACCATACACCGGATGCGGGTATCCCAGCGCTGATTGGATCGCAACATGCCGAGGTGTGTTGATCAGATGCTCTTGACCACGCATGACATGGGTCACCCCCATCATCGCATCATCAACGGTGACCGCGAGGTGATAGGTTGGGAATCCATCGCGCTTGCGGATAATGAAGTCATCAAACTCTTCGGGCTTGATGGTGACCTCTCCAAGAATCTCATCATCTACCGTGATCGATTCGTCAGGCATTTTGAAACGCACGACATGAGGCTCGCCCGCTTCGAGTCGTTTGGTTCGTTCTGCTTTGGGAATATCGAGCGCTGCCCGGTCGTATTTGTACCCTTGCTTTGCTTCGATCGCGACCTTGCGCTTAGCTTCGAGTTCTTCTGGTGTTTCGAACGCGGGGTACGCTTTGTCTTCTTCAATCAACCGGTTGATCGCGTCGTTGTACAACTCGATTCGCTGAGCTTGGTAATACGGCCCGACTTTGCGTGAATCCCCTCCGATTGAGCTTCCTTGAAAATCAATCTCAGGCCCATCATCCCATGTGATCCCTAACCACGCGAGATCTTCGAGGATCCCGCGTGTCGAGGATTCGGAAGAGCGCTGCTGATCAGTATCCTCTACGCGAAGCAAGAACCGCCCGTTGTGCTTGCGAGCAAACGCCCAGCACAGCAGCGCGCTGCGAGCACCACCGATGTGTAAATGGCCGGTCGGGGAGGGAGCGAATCGGGTAACAGTATCAATCGGCTGGGTATTGGTCATAAGACCAGATTGTAGGTGGTCAGGCTCCTTCACAGACGACCTAGCCCCCGATGAATCAGCGGTCTTTCTGAGATCTTTTGGTAAGAAACGCCCAGAGTTCTTGAGGCCAGCGCGGATTCATCGTTGGACGCTCGATGAGTGCAAAGAGAATGCCGCTGAGCACTACTGCAACGGTGCTGGCAACCAGGACATAAGCAACCCGAGACACAGCCCCCTCCTCAACTGGCATCATGCGGAACCACACATGCCGAAATCCCGCGATCAAGAAGAAATGCCAAAGATAGATGGTGTAGCACATGCCACCCAATATCACGACCGGTGAGAACCTGAAGAACCAGCGGACCAGCCTCGCTCGAAATACTGCTGCATATCCAATTAGGATTAACCAAGGCGCAACGAGCTCAGGACTCAGGCTGTATGCTTTGGCTACAAACACCATCGAGAGTGCCGCGAAGACAATGAGGTCAAAGAGATATCCACCGCTCGTTCTTGGGACAAGATGCTGATCATCTTCACGCTGCCCCATCTCCTTGTATCGGCGCTGATCACCTAGATAGATATCTGCAAGAAATATTCCGACTAGGAAGTACGAGCCGTGACTGATAATGGACAACCCATCGATAGGCTTAACGACATTGAAAAAATAGGACATCAACGCGATCGCTACCAGCATAATCCCGCGGCGAGCGATGGAATTCCGGATCGCAAAGACCGTGGTCAACAATGGAGCGAGCAAGTAGAACTGCACTTCAACTTCAAGTGACCATGCTGCGACAAGCACATGGCTGGACTGTCCATACACCGCATTGTGAAGATACGCTCCAGACGCAACTAAACTCGGGAAGTATTCAAACGATCCTGTCCGAAAAGCTGTGATCAAAAAGAGCACCACAAGAGCAAAGATATACGGGGGTTCCAATCTCGTAAGCCGACGGATCAAATACTTTCGAAGACTCACACGATCTGCACCCTCGAGGTAATGACGAGCGAACGGGATTGTCAAAATAAACCCAGAAATCACAAAGAAGAGGGGAACGCCGTATTCACCTGCATCAAAAATTCTATGAATAAAGCTGTCAATGCTAGATTTAGGATCTCCAGTATAAAATCGAAAATTGGCATTGGCATGAAAGAATACGACCGACAGAATCGCGACTGAACGCAGGCCGTCTACCTCTGGGATCAGAACTCGCCCTGTTGTTCTACGCGATAGATGGCGGCTTAAAAATGCAGCGATTCCTTGAAACATTGCTTTACCTTAGCGGGCATACGCGATCAAGCAACATAAAAACCAAAGACCTGCAGCAGGAACATTCGAATGCTTTGATCAAGGCCCGATAGAATTCTCTTCCATTGAGAGCGATCTTCGCTATACTCAATGTTGGACTTCGCAATGAGGACCAGACATCCAGAACCGCGGGCTGCCGGCCCGCAGAGTGTTCGGGGCCGACATCCCGCCTTACCAAAGGAAGGCGGCCGACCGTGACAAACACGCGACCCACTCAAGACATCCGGAACATTGCACTCGTGGGACAGACCGGAAGCGGCAAAACACTCCTCGCAGAACGACTCCTCTTCACCACCGGCACCATCTCACGAATGGGATCCATCCAAGACGGCACCACCTTCTCCGACTGGTCAGACGAAGAAAAACATCATCAGCACTCACTCCGCACCACCATGCTCCACTTTGAGCATGAAGGACACATGGTCAACCTCATCGACACCCCGGGGCTCGCGGACTTTGCGGGTCACGCAATCTCCGTCTTCCCCGCGGTTGAAACCGTTGCCGTGGTCATCGATGCACACAAAGGCATCGAACCGATGACCCGACGAATGATGAAGCTCGCAAAGGACCGTAACCTCCCACGCATGATCATCGTCAACAAAATCGATGACCCACTATGCGAACTCGAAATGCTCACAGCAGAAATCCAGGAAACCTTCGGCGCTGAGTGCTTACCGATCAACCTCCCCACCCCTGATAAGTCCGACACCATCTCTGTCTTTGATGACGAGGGCGATGGTGAAACATTGTTCAGCTCAGAATCCAGCGCCCACCAAGCAATCATCGAGCAGATCGTCGAGGTCCAAGACGACCTCATGGACAAATACCTCGAAGACGGGGACGAATCAAACATCTCCAAACAACAGCTTCATGATGTCTTTGAAAAAGCACTGCGCCAGGCGCACCTCGTCCCGATCTGCTATTGCAGCGCTCAATCCGGCGCGGGAATCAACCCGATGCTTCATCTGTTTGCTTCTATTCTCCCGAACCCACTTGAGGGTAACCCGCGCCCGTTCCTCAAAACCACTGAGCAAGGAGGCGACGAAGCACAGTTCGCAGGTGATGAAAATCCAGGCTCCCCGGTGATCGCTCATATCTTCAAAGTAACCACCGATCCGTTTGTGGGAAAGCTTGGTGTATTCAGAGTTCATCAAGGGACCATCAAGTCCAAATCCGAGATCTTGATCGGGAATCAAAAAAAACCGATCCGGATCGGTCACCTGCTCAAGCGACAAGGTAAGGACTCCATCGAGGTTGATGCACTTGGGCCGGGTGATATCGGCGCGATCGGTAAAATCGACGATGTCCACTTTGATGCGGTGCTTCATGAAGGGCACGAGCTGGACTCGGTCCATCTCAAACCACTTCCACTGCCCAAACCGATGTATGGACTCGCGATCGAGCTCAAGAACCATGCAGACGAAACCAAGTTCTCCGCGGCTCTTCACAAACTACTCGCTGAGGATCCGTGCCTGCGTCTCGAACGGATCGCAGCGACCGGACAAACCGTCCTGCGTGGGCTTGGGGAGCTGCATCTGAGGATCGTCATTGAACGACTCAAGGATCAATACGGGCTGGAAGTCATCACCCAAACCCCCAAAGTCGCGTATCGCGAATCCATCTCGGGGAGCGCGGAAGCTTCCTACAGACACAAAAAACAGTCCGGCGGATCAGGCCAGTTCGGGGAAGTGCACCTCCGCGTCTCCCCGCTCCCAGCAGATCACGAGAGCGGATTCGAGTTCGTCAACTCGACTGTCGGTGGATCAATCCCGCGCCAGTTCATGCCTGCGATCGAAAAGGGAGTCCGCATGGCACTCGAACACGGCGCAGTCGCGGGATACCCGATGTCGGGTGTCAAGGTTGAAGTCTTTGATGGCAAGTTCCACGCTGTGGATTCCAAAGAGATCGCGTTTATTACTGCAGGGAAGAAAGCGTTCATCGAAGCGGTCACCAATGCCAAACCCGTCCTGCTCGAACCGATCGTGCATCTTGAGGTCACCGTCCCATCCGAGAAGATGGGGGATATCGCGGGTGATCTCTCCACCAAACGCGGGAGGGTCCAGGACACACTCATGCTCCCAGGCGATATGTGCACCGTCATTGCGCAAGCTCCGCTGAGTGAGCTTCACAACTTCTCAAACGAGCTCAAATCCATCAGCGGCGGGTCGGGTTCGTACTCAATGGACTACTCGCATGAAGAAAATACACCCGCCCACATCCAGCAAGAGGTCATCGCAGCCTTCGCGGGACACGCGGAAGACTAAAAGCGAGTCATCCCCAGATCATCCACACGCCCGGATCTGCCCTGATTCGGGCGTTTTTCATTCCTCAAACTGCACAGGCGCAAGAATCGACTTCCGAGAACATCATTTCTCAAGGTCCGTTTGAGTTATGGCGGAGAATGCACCGGTTCGTCGATGGAAGTTGAGGTAGTATGAAGTGGTCGCTCATGGATGGGCGTAGCTTTTCTAGTTCATCAGCCGGGGATCGGTACGATGAACCCTCGATACTGACTGGTTATTTTCAGTCAGTGATAAGTCAGGCATGTGAAGATGGACCGGATCAACGCCTCTAGCTCGCTCCCGAGTATCCACGCGATGCGTGCGTATGCACAAACATCGAAAATCAATAAGCCCCTCGGTTCACCAGGGGTCACCGCACCGCCAGCAGTTACACCAGCAGCACCCAGTGGATCAACTGGATCGACCACCCAAACCGCTCCGATTGGACGGATCGGGCAAGTCGGCGCTCCTGCTGGCCCTCAACCAACATCTGACCCTTCAAGACTCGTCGCGGCCAAAGTGGACCCGATCAATCTTGCCCGAGATGTCGCGACGGTTGCTGGTCCTAAACCCATGATCACCTCTGCTGGGACCTATTCCATGCACCCAAGCTCTGCAGCACGGAACACCGCAGCAACCGGGGTCGCGCTGGGACGAGGACTGGATCTCAAAGGCTGAGTAATCCTCGCGTAGACTTGTGCATGCCCAACTCAGCACGACCATTCCCGCATCCACTCCCCCAACCAGACCCCATCATCGATCAGTTCGTGATTGATCCGGATGTTGTCTATCTCAATCATGGCTCATTTGGCGCGTGCCCTCGCGCGATCCTTGATGCCCAGTCCGCGCACCGACTCAGCGCTGAGCGTGAGCTTGTCCGTTTTTATGTCCACGATTGCTGGGCAAAGCTCGATCGATCACGAATCGCACTCGCGGATCTCGTGAAGTGCGACTCTGCTGATCTTGTCTTTGTCCACAACGCAACGACCGGGGTCGCGACGGCGCTGAGCAACCTGGACCTCCAGCAAGACGATGAACTCCTCGTCACCAACTGTGAATACAAAGCATGCATGAACAACTTTGGTCGCGTTGCTGATCGCGCGGGCGCCAGCATCACTGTCGCTGATCTCCCCTGGCCGATTTCCTCAAAGGAGCAGGTCATCGACGCGATTATGAGCAAAGTGACCACCAACACCAAAGTCGCATTGCTATCGCTTATCACCAGTTCTACAGGGATCAGACTCCCGGTAGAAGAACTGATCCCGCTCCTCAAAGAACAAGGCGTGATCACAATTCTTGATGCTGCCCATGGTCCGGGGTGTGTCCCGATGGATATCCGTGGATGGGGAGCAGCGTACACCGCAGGGAACGCCCATAAATGGCTATGTGCTCCCAAGGGTGCAGCGTTCTTGCATGTTCAACCAGAACACCAACCGGGATTTGTCCCGCTGATTGATTCCAATGACGCGATGGATCTTGATGCAGCGGGATCTAGGACCGGGCGCTCGGGATTCAACCACGCGTTTGATTATGCGGGGACCGATGATGTGAGCGCGTACCTGACCATCGCGGACTGCATTGAGTGGATCAACTCCAATTTTCGGGGCGGGATCCAAGAGCTTATGAATCGCAATAAAGATTTGTGCTTGCAGGCACGAGATCTGATTTGTGATGCGATCGGTGTTGATGCTCCTGTCCCTGATTCGATGATTGGGCCGCTGAGCACGATTGATCTACCTGCTGGTCTCCCCAGCGCCCCAGAACTCAAAGAACTCCTCGAATCAAAGTACCAGATCCAGGTCCCGGTCTGGGGCACACCCACCAGCGATTCATCACTCAGGATCAGTGTGCAGATGTACAACTCAATCGAACAATACGAGTACCTCGCGGAATCACTCAAAGAAGTTCTCGGTTCCTGAGGATACCGCTGTCAGGAAACAGACGCAGGCGCGGTTCATGGATACCACTGAACGAGTCAGCTGGGACGGGTTTGAGACAGGAATCATAAAATTCTCAGGTCCGTGTGTTATCTGTTGTGGGACTTGGAGCGTGGGTGTCGATACCCTGTGACATCCCCATATCTCCTACTTGCTGCGAGCTGCCCGTGATCAACACCCCCGAATCCGCCCGTTCAACCGTAGAATCCGCTCACGCGCGATCTGTCCCTCAGACTGAATATGTAAACGATCGCGTAATCGATATGCCTGGAGTGGGTGATGACCACCGACCAGAACCGATCATCCGCTTTGTCGCCCATCGCATCTCAGAACCTGCGCGATTCCCGGTGCGCCAGGGACTCACTCAGCTCAATAACGGGTCGTACGGCTGCTGCCCAGATGTGGTCAGCGCCGCGCAGACCCAGCTCCGCGCTCGCCTTGAAGGTGATCCGGTTCACTTTTTTAAGAATGACCTAGAGTTCTATGCAGACGACGCGCGCGGCGCGATCGGACGATTCATCAACGCGCCCGCAAAGGATCTCGCACTGATCTCCAACGGCACCGTCGCGGTCTCGACCGTCCTCAACAACCTCAATCTCAATGCGGGCGACGAAATCCTCATCACCGACCATGAATACATGGCGACCATGAACGAGCTTGACAAACTCTGCGCCAGCACCGGCGCGGTCGTCGTGACCGCTCCCGTCGCGTTTCCCGCATCGGACCCGGACCAAGTTGTCGATTCGATCTTGGGCGCGGTGACCAGCAAGACCAAGCTTGTGCTGCTCTCGCACATCTGCAGCGCCAGCGCACTGGTGCTTCCTGTTGAGCGGATCGTTCCCGAACTTCGCGCCAAGGGAATCGATGTGTTTCTTGACGGTGCGCATACGCCTGGTCAGATCCCGCTTGATATCCAGCAGCTGAACCCGACCTGGTACGCTGCGAGCTGTCACAAATGGCTCGCGACCCCCAAGGGCACCGGATTTGTGTACACGAGTCCGGATCGTCAGGTTGGATTTAAGCCTTTGGCGCTTTCGTGCAGGGTCCACGAACTCCGCGATGATCGCGTGCCGTTCTTGTGCGACTTTGATTACATGGGGACCAATGACTACACCGGGAATCTCGTGGTCCCCGTCGCGATCGAGCACATGGGCGCTCAGCTCCCCGCATCAGAGGGCAAGTCGGGCTGGGATGCGCTGTATCAACGCAACCATGACCTCGTCGTCGCGGGGGCGCAGATCGTCTGCGACGCGATCGGGATCACTCAGCAAGTCCCCGAATCCATGATCGGAACCATGGTCGGGATTCCGCTTCCCGGTAAAGTGACCAAGGGACAGATCTACGACGACTCGCTTTGGGACGCGCTGTATCTCAAGCACAATATTCAGGTGCCTGTCTGGGCACTTGGGAAGATCCATCCGCGCGTGATGCGGGTGAGCGCTCAGCTGTACAACACGATTGAGGACTTTGAACGGCTCGGCGAAGCACTCACGTTGGAGCTTTGAGGATGACAGGGGCAAGCTTTTGTATCCATGTAGTGGGCACCAGCGGGAGCGGAAAAACAACCTACGCAAAAAGAGTTGCTGATCAGCTCGGTGTACCCCATATCGAACTGGACTCGATCTACTGGGGTCCAAACTGGACTCCTACTGAAACCGATGAGTTTCGTGCACAAGTGCGTGAAAAACTTGAGCAACATGCTTGGGTCATAGAAGGGAACTATCGCGCTGTACAAGATGTCATCTGGGAATGCGCCGAGGAGATTGTCTGGCTCGACCTTCCTGCGCCCATTGTTTGGTGGAGGGTTATCACACGTACTGTCAAACGGCGGCTATCAGGCCAGACATTGTGGAACAACAACCGCGAAACCTGGCGCAGCGCTTTGTTCTCATGGGACTCAGTGATCATCTGGTCAATCCGCACACATCATGGACGCAAACGAGCCTATAGCAAACTGCTCACGAATCCACCACGCGATGGGATCCAGGTCACTCGATTGAGTGGACGCAGAGCTGTTAAACAGGATGTTACAGCCCGTACGCTGGACGGACATGGCTCTCAAGATGGCGCATGAGCGGATCGGCACCGAGTGGTTTGCCCGTCGCGCGTTCGATGGTTTCGCTCGCGCTGTATCGGCGTCCGTGCTGATGGATGTGCTCGCGGGTCCATGTGAGGAGTGCGGAGAACTCGCCTTGTGCGATCTGTGAATCAAGATCCGGGATCTGCTCGTTGATGGTTTCCCACATCTGGGCTGCGTACAGGTTCCCGAGGGTGTAGGTCGGGAAGTAGCCCACGAGTCCGAAGCTCCAGTGCACATCTTGCAAGCATCCATGCGCGTTGTCGGGGACATCGAGACCAAGGAAATCTTTGAACTTCGCGTTCCACGCATCGGGGAGATCTTTGATCGCGAGATCCCCTGAGATCATGGCGCGCTCAAGCTCGAACCGGAGCATGACATGCAGGTTGTAGGTGCTCTCGTCAGACTCCACGCGGATGAAGCTTGGGGTCGCGGTGTTCATCGCTTTGGTGAATGTATCGACATCGATGTCCGAGTACGCGCCGTCGAAGTGCTTGTTGGCAAGGGGGAGCGCCCATGTCCAGAACGCTTGGGAGCGACCGACCATATTTTCCCACATGCGTGACTGTGATTCGTGGATTCCCAGCGAGATCGCGGAGGTGAGCGGGGTTCCGAACAAGCCTTGCTCTTTGGGAAGCCCTTGCTCGTAGAGCCCGTGCCCGCATTCGTGCATGGTTGACCCGATCGCGTCGGGGAAGTTGGTCGGGGAGTAGCGCGTGGTCATGCGCGTATCACCGGGACCGAACCCTGAGCAGAATGGATGGGTCGTGGTGTCGAGACGACCTCTGCCATAATCGAAACCGAACGCTGCAGTCACCGCTTGACCAAACGCGTGTTGTTTTTCTGTGGGGATTTCTCTGTGCAAGAAATCAACGCGCGGCGCGGTTCCGTTGCTCGCGAGTTCTGCGATGAACGAGCTCAGTCGATCACGAAGCGGGGTAAAGACCGCTTCGATCTCACTTGCTTTGGCGCGTGGTTCGTACTCATCAAGCAGCGTGTCGTAGAGCTCAGCATGATCTGCAGTCCGCAAGCATTGTGCTTTCTCTTTGGTCAGATCCATTACCTTGGTGAGCGCGGGGACAAACGATGCGAAATCGTTGCTCGCGCGGGCAGCTTTCCAGATGTCCTGCGCCTCGGACTGTGCTTTGGCCAAGCTAGCGACCAGATCCGAGGGGAGCTTGGTTGCTTTGTCGTAGTCGCTACGCATCTCGCGGAGGTTGGCGCCGTGTTCAGTGTTTGGATCATTGAGATCCGAATCCGCTTCACACTGAGCAAGCAACTCACCAAGCTTGGATGAAGTCGCCCGTTCGTGTAGCAGACGAGCGAGCAGCGAAGATTGGTTGGCGCGAGCGCTGGCCCCGCCTTTGGGCATGTAGGTTTCTTGATCCCACCCGACGAGGGCGGAGACTGAGCCCAGCGTACCCAGCTCGTGCATGTGATTGCAAAGGTCGGTGTAGTGCTTTGGGAGTGTTGCGGTCGTCATTGGTTCGCTCGCTTTCATGTCTTTTTATAGTGTGCGTTGTTGGTGTGTGTTGCTGGGATCTAGTTTCGGTTTGTCTGTCTTTGCTCGTTCTTTATTTGTTGCTTACTCGTTCTCTATTTGCTGTTTACTCATTGATCGCGTGCTGGAGCGCGATGAGTGCATATGCGGAAATCAGCACAGGGTTATTTTCCATCCATCGTTCGTGTCTGATCGCGAACGAGCCGTCTTCTTGCTGGAGTGATGCAAGTGTATTCACCAGATCGACGCGCCAATCAGATCCTGCGACTTCGTCTTGACCGAGTGCATCCATCGCCCGCCCAAGCGTGCATAGATAGTAGTAGAACCCCTGATCGCCCATACCCGGGTTCTCGTCAAGCGTGTAGTTTTCCCCGATCCAGTCCCACGCAGCAAGCAGACGAGCGTCATCTGGTGGAAGATCCGCAAAGATTAACGACTTGAATCCCGCATAGGTCATCGATCCATACGCACGCAGTCGAGTGATCGATCCACCATCCACAGCTTCGACGATGGTCCCCGCCATTGATTGGCCGGCGCGTCCGTCTATAGATTCCGCGTTTGGAACAGTTGCGTAAATGAATCCTCCCTGGCTTGATGCATCTGCGTAGTCCATCTCGTTGATGTCATCGTCCATCTGAACGCGCGAGAGAAACACAAGTGCTCGTTTGTATGCAGGGTCTTGTGTCGAGACTCCCGCATCGTGCATTGCTTGCATGAAGAAACTCAGGTTTGAAAGGTCGGGGCGTCCGTGTCTTCCATAACCTACACCTCCGTAGTACGGATGCGATTCATCGATGGGCTCGTTGAAATCCGGCGCTTCGATCCCGCCTGTATTCTGATTGTGGTACTGCACAGTGCGGAGGAAGGCAATACCGGATGCGAGTGCTGAGTCGGCGCGTGGTGTGCGCGCATGACTGAGCGCGCTGACACAAATCGCGGTGTTGTAACTCGGAAGCATGCCGTCATGGATAGAGCCATCGTCTCGAGCATACTTCAGGATGTAGTCAATCCCGCGATCGACTGATTCATCTCGCGCATCGATCCGTGGATCCAGGAGCATCGAGTTGATGACGAGTCCTGAGATCGCGGGGAAGTTTGGGCCGTCTGGATTGACCGACCACCCCCCAGTTGCAGTGTCTTGCTGTGATCTGAGAAAATCGATCGCGCGATCAGCGATCGCCCTTCCCTGAGCTTTGGTACGCGCATCGATCGGAGCTGCGTTCGTTGGTGCTGTCAAACCACACACCAAGACGAGCCCTATCAATGACAACCACATCGTTGACGGAATCTTCACAACACTGATTACGATCTTGAACATCATGAGAAACCTTCGTTGATAGGTATTGGAGGCTGGGCATGAGCGAGTGCGATTGATCCCGCGACCACCGCTGCAGATTCTAATCGAAGCACATGCGCACCGAGTCGACACACTTGAATCTTTGAATCTGAAAACTGATCTCTTTCATCATCTGACCATCCACCTTCGGGACCAATCAGGACCCGCGATGGCTGATTAAACTGCATCGTGATCATCGAGGACTCTCCGGTCGCGTCGCACACAATAATCTGATCAGTGCTTGTGGCTTGGAGCGCTTGATCGAGTGTCTGCGGCTGCTCGATCCTCAGTGACCTGGCGCGTATGCACTGCTTGCATGCTTCGTTAATGACGCGTTCGAGTCGATCCGTGCGGATGCTGTCGGGATTGCGTTCTGAGCGTTTACTCACCAGAGGGATCCACGAATCGACCCCGATCTGGGTGAGCTGATCGATCATGCGCTCGAGCCGATCCCCTTTGGGAGCGGGACAGCAGATTTCTATCCTGGGCTGAATGGGTGCGATCATGTCAACTCGATCGAGTAGGATTGCGATGATTGGTCGCTGCTTTGATCCAGAGATCTCTGCGATTTCACCGATCCCCATCGCGCCTTTGCCGTCCAAGACCCCCACCATTTCTCCGACCCTGGCGCGCTTAACCTTCGCGAGATGCTGGGCTTCGCGTCCATCGATGGTCATCAAACCGGGGGTTTTGCAACCCGCAAGGTCCGAGAACATGATTCGATGATGGATTGGAGCGGGGTTGTGCATTGATTCTGGCCTGGTTCGATGGTGTATGAGAGCGTACCCCCTCATGTTGCAGTTTACGGCCGATATCTCTTGAGTTCGAGTGATTCCGGGCCGATCATGTTGATGCTGTGCATGAAGAGAACAATGACATCAAGCCCGATTTGATCGATGCGGTGGATTCACTGCTCGATGATATCGAAGAAACCACCCAGTCCTATGCCTCGGATAAGGCTGGGACCGATCCAGATGCGCAGACAGATGACGAGCCCGAACTGAGCACAGAAAGCTCAACCGAAACTGAACCCGAACTCGATTCCATCGAAAATGCGCAGCAAGCCCTCGATGCACTCGATGATGTCGAAACCCAGGCAAGCGAACTCATTGCCGAGAACACCAGCACACTCCTCGACCAAGCTGAATCCTCGATCAATGCACAAACAACGAATAGCGAACAACCCGAAATTCCAGAAGCTGCGGATGACTCTGGTGAAGATGAGACTGATGGACTGTTGACCGAAGATTTGCTGGATGAAGAATCTACTGTTGAAATCCCGGAAGACACCACTCCAACCGATGAGGACATCGCGGATCCAGAGTCAATCAATGAAGAAGCGGTTCAGGAAGAACCAGCAATAGAAGAAACTGTAGATGAAGAACCTGCAAGCGAAGAAATCGAAAATCTTCACAGCCCGCTCGATCATGAACACATCGATGAATCCAGCGAGCCGGAAAATGAGACCGCTGAGCACGCTCTGGATGAAATCGACACCGATGATCTGCTTTCGTCGATCGATACGCTCCTTGAGGATGTCGAAAACACAGACTTGGATGATGCAACGAGTTCAATGCTTGACATGGATGATGAAGCAGACGATGAGCTCGACGCAGAGGACGCGATCGAAAACGAGCTTGGTGATGATGAGAACTTACCTGAACAGACCGAAGAAGTCAGCGATATCGATGAGCTCGAATCGATCGTAGAAAACCTTGTTGACGATCTGCTTGTCGACGCAGAAGAATCATCAACCCCAGATCAAGCTCAAGACGATGCGGCTGAATCTGCTGAAGAATCTAGAGAGGAAGCTGACGAAGACCCTATTGACGAAGTGCTCACCGATACCGATCTTGAAGAAGCGGTATCAGACATCGAAGCGGCTGAGGAAGAAAACACAGTTGATTCAGCTGAGGAATCTATTGATCTGCTCGACGATGCACTCGCCCAAGCTGCGGACGACATGCTTGATGGTGACTTTGAAACAGAGGATGGCGAACTGGTCACCGGTGAAGCGGTGGCTTCAGAAATCGAAGAAGCACTCGGCGCCGACGGCACTGACGACTTTGATATGGCAATGATCGGGGATGCAACTGACGATATCCTTGATGCAGAGACCGAAGATGACGAGTCGCTAATCGATGCAGCTGCAAACGAAGCGATTGATGACATTGAGAACGCGACACTCGATGCTGAACCGGCAGAATCCCCGGATGAACCAGCGCCAACGCAGCAATCCGACACCCAAGTCTCTCAGAAAGCTGATGAGCTCACCGAAGATGAAGTTCACGCACTCATGGATCCGGATGTGCTCTCTGAGCTCGAATCCCAAGAAGGCGTGATCCCATCAACCCAGCAAGACTTCCCCGCATGGTATGAACGAGCGGTTGAAATCGTGCGACCAAAGCTCGAACGCATCGATCCATTCAAGGGCAAAGCAATCGACGCGATCGCGATGGCAATCGGAACCATCATCATCACGATCCAGTCCCAAGCAACCCCGCTGCTCGCGAAACTGATGCTGATTGTTTCGAAGCCACTTTCTAAACAATCGCCGGAAATCCGCAACGCGGTCGGATACATCGCGCTGTGGACAGGTTTCCTTGGTACGGTGTTATGGATCTATCTGCTTATGTTCCGGTCGCCTCATGTGCCTACGCCTGAGACTGCACCTTCGCGCGTGATTAACTCCGCGGAATCGCTGATTGATTCATCAATAACTGGCTCAACACCAAGCGTTCTTCCCTGATCAGTTCTGATTTGATTATGGACTCTGGGTCTGCGAATCTAAAAGTGAAACGATCGCCAGCTCCCACTCCCGATCAAGAGTTTCCATACTCAGCCCGAGCACAATTTGCGTAGCTTGCTGCACAGTCTTCCCCTGCCCCATTTGGATAAACCACTCGTTGCGGGCATCAACACCGAACCGGTCGCTGATGTACTGGACCATCGACCACCCCTGCCAGTACACATAGCTTGCGTGATTGAGCGCTTCGCCCTTGAAGTCGCTGAGTTGATCCCATGTTCTGCGATCACCCTTTGCAAGGCGCTTTGCAGCGCTGAGCTGACGCTCCTCAAACGTTCGTTCTTGATAAGGCATCGAGACCAGCTCAGCGATCCCCTCAAGGGTCCACCACGGCGCGTTGATGATCTGCTGACCATACTCGAAACTCACAGCATGACCAATTTCGTGCGCAAGCAGCGATGAGAGACGAGCGGTAGAAACATCCTCACGACCAAGAATCTTGATCGATTCACCAGGCTCGTTCCAACCCGCAATCGGATCAAGATATCCCATAGAAATCGAGAACTGAAGATCCGCCATATGCTCGTACGACTTAATTGTGAGCGGCACACTGAGCTGCTGGGCGATATCATGTTCGATCGCACTTTGAATGTTCGGCACAATATCCAGAACACGCAGTGCAAGCCCATGTTGCTTGTCATCAGCAAATACACGCAGCCCAGAATCAGTAGACAACGCTGTCCCCCAATCCCTACCAGCATACCTCCAAGGCCCATCCGTGTGATCGCTCACAGGTTCAAACTGTGCAGCGAACTCGATCGAGCGCTCAATTCCATCTGCTTTGAGCGCCCAGTTGATTCGAATATTCTTTGTGATGGACACCAGTCTTGGATCGGAAGAAGATGCGATAGATCCCACCGGTTCGATGCTGAACATCTCTACGGGATTCCGCTGAAGATCGGCAAACCACGCGCGTTGTTCGGTGACGAAGACTTGATCAGCAGGATCGACGAGGGACATGTAGGCACCCAGATCTCGCTCGTTCACCGATTCTTCGAGTCGATCAATAGCCCAAAGTACACGCTCTCTAGGAACCGACGCGCACAGAGAACTTACGATCACACAGCACACACCCAAAGTAATACTGGCTTGCATTTAGAACTCAGCCTGTCGCGGAGCGCGTGGGAATGGGATCACATCGCGGATATTCTGCATCCCGGTGCAGAACTGCACAAGGCGCTCAAACCCAAGACCGTACCCAGCGTGCGGAACTGTCCCGTACTTGCGAAGATCACGGTACCACCAGTAATCCTCAATGTTGAGCCCCATCTCCGTGATCCGGCTATCGAGTACATCAAGGCGCTCTTCACGCTGAGACCCCCCCACCATTTCACCAACACCAGGCACCAAAATATCAACCGCAGCAACCGTCTGTCCCGGTGCACCATCAGTCCCGTCTTCGTTGAGCCGCATGTAGAACGCTTTGATGTCCTTTGGATAGTTGATGACCGCGACCGGTTGCTTGAAGTGTTTCTCGGTGAGGTATCGTTCATGCTCGGATTGCATGTCGCTTCCCCAGTGGACCTGGTACTCGAATTTTTCGCCGCAGGCTTCGAGGATCTTGATCGCTTCGGTGTAGGTGATTGTTTTGACCGGCGCTTCTGCGATCATCTTCATCCTGTCCACGAGCCCCTTCTCGATCCGGAGATCGAAGAACTCAAGATCATCCATGCGACGATCGAGTAGATCATTCGCGCACGCGCGGAGCATACCTGATGCGAGCTCGATGTTGTCATGCAGATCCGCAAACGCAATCTCAGGCTCAATCATCCAGAACTCCGCGAGGTGACGCGTGGTGTTTGAGTTCTCAGCACGGAAAGTTGGCCCAAATGTATACACCCTGCTCAGAGAAGAGCAGTAGGTCTCGACATTGAGCTGACCAGAAACCGTGAGATGGGATTCTTTCCCAAAGAAATCTTGTGAGAAATCAACCTCTCCATCATCGGTCTTGGGGATGTTGGCAAGATCAAGCGTTGAGACCCGGAACATCTCCCCAGCCCCTTCGCAATCCGATCCTGTGATGATCGGGGTGTGGACCCAGTAGAAATCCTGCTCATCCATAAAGCGGTGGATGGACTGGGCCAGCGCGTGTCTGACTCGCGCAACCGCACCGAAGGTGTTGGTGCGCGTGCGGAGGTGGGCGACCTCGCGGAGGTACTCGAAGCTGTGTCTTTTGTTGGATGCGGGATAGGTTTCCGGGTCTTCGACCCAACCGACTACTCGGACCGCAGTTGCCTGGATCTCAACAGATTGGCCTTTACCTTGGGATTCAACCAAGACTCCATCGACTTCAAGCGAGCAACCGGTGTTGAGCTTTGCAATTTCCTCGTAGTTCGGGAGATCATGACGAGCAACGACCTGGATCGGGTCAAAGCAAGTCCCGTCGTGGACTGCGACAAATGAGAGCCCCCCATCAGCTTTGGAATCTCGCTTGGTGCGGACCCAGCCTTTGATTGTCAGCTCAACTCCGGGATCAGCAGCGAACGCATCTTTAATCTTCATCCATGCCATGGGGCACCTCAAATCATTCATAGCGGGCAAATAGTGGGTAAATTCCAAAGAAACAGATTGCTTCCCGAAACCCGAACGCTCGATTTCCCAACTATACAGGGAGATCGATCATTGGATCGACCATGTCCTTTCTGGACACGCTCTCGCGACCGGTGTGGATCCTAGTCGTCAGGCATGCCCCGGTCTGCAACTGACCAGGCGCGCCCCAAGCCCCACAGCTGGTACCATACAGGAAACCCCGCCATTGTGCTCTGATGACGAGCAAGGCGGTGATGGAGAAGAACTATGTCAAGCGCATTCTTGATGATCGGGATTATCCTTGCAGGGATGATCATTGCGTCCGCCTTTCGGCTCGAAAACAAAAGCGCGAAAGGAGGCATTATCCTGCTCGGACTCCTCGTCCTGCTGATAGGATTTGCGATGTCCTCAGTCCGCTATGTGGGTTCGGATTCAGTAGGTATCGTCAAAAGAAACGCGCTCGGCCCCTCAATGACCCCAGGCATGATCCTGGCAACCAACGGCGAAATGGGACCGCAAGCCGATGTCCTCGCTCCGGGGTGGCACCTCTGGTACTGGCCGGTCATCTTTGATGTGGACACGCGTCCACTGGTCGATATTCCTGCTGATAAAATCGGATTGGTTGAATCACGCGATGGACTGCCCCTCAACCCGGGTCAGGTGTTTGCGCCAGAAGTTACCAACGCAGAGTTCAAGAGAATGATCGAGGATCCCAAGTTCTTCCTGACCGATGGGATGGGCCGCAAGGGGCCGCAGTCCAATGTGCTGACTCCGGGTAAGTACCGTTTGAACCCTGAGCTCTTTAACATCGAGATGGTGGACACCACCGAAGTACCACCCGCGACTGTTGCGGTGCTCAAGAGCAACTTTGGTACCGAACCGACCCTCTCGGTCACTGTTGCCGAGGATGACGAACCGGTAATCCTTGCTGAGACTGGAGAGAAAGGCATCCTCGCTGAAGCGCTCCAGCCCGGTAAATACCCGGTCAACACCAAAGCCTACTCGGTCGCGATCGTGTCAACCCGCGAGACCATCATCCGCTTTACCGCTGGCGAAAAGGGCATGCTGACCCAGAACGGCATGAGCCGAAGTGAAGCCAATGCCAATGAGCAACGCGAGATTACCGTCCGCACCAGTGACGGCTTTACATTCCCCGTTGATGTCCGCGTTGAATACAAAATCGAACCGAAGAACGCACCAATCGTGGTTGCCAAGCTTGGATCCGATGACTCACCACTGCTCGCGAAGCTGAACTCGACAGTTCGTGCGATCTTCCGAAACAATGCGGAGAATGTCAAAGCACTGGATTATGTTAACCAGCGCTCAACGCAGGAATCACAGTCACTCGCGATGATCTCCGCTGAGATGAGTCGATCAGGTGTCACCATCACAGGCGTCCGCATCGGTGATGTCGGTGACGAAGAAACACTCGGCCAACTCCTCAACACCCAGCGCGATCGTGAAATCGCGGTCCAGGAACAGGAGACCTTCAAAGAACAGCAAAAAGCTGCGGTTGAGCAAAAGGAACTCTCTAAGACTCAGCAAGAAGCTGAGGAAGAAAAACGACTCGCGACCGCTTCATACGAAGTAAAAATCGCGGAGCAGGACAAAGAGAAGCGGATTATCGAAGCGCGAGCCCAAGCTGAATCCGTCGAGATCGAAGCGACCGCTCAAGCGAATGCGTACAAAATGATCGCGGATCAGATCGGGAAAGCCAATGCTGCGATGATCGAAGTCCTCCGCGTGATCGGGGAGAACCGCATCGAGATCACCCCTCGCGTGATGGTCAACAACGGTTCAGACTCATCAGGAACCAGCGGCGAAACCGTCGCCCTCATCGGAACCATGCTCGACCAGATGGTCAAGGATGCTGAGAACGAATGATCGAAGCTGATTAATCGTAAAGCTGTGAAAAACACCGAATGACATCTTGAGCCCGCTGAGAATATCAGCGGGCTTTTTCATGTCCATCGTCTATCCTTATCCATGGCACTCGCTGACGATATCAAGCCAATTTCCCCGATGGGGATGACACTCCAAGCGTTCACTGATTTGTGCGCAGATCAAGGCGTCGGATCTGGTCGCGCCAAAGAAGCGTACCACGCGGCGTATCGCAATGGATCCATACACCATGCACCAGCAAAGCTCACCCTCCCCGAAATCGTCAAGCGCCACGAGGAACCGGTCAACGAAGGGCTGACCATCAAGTTCGTTCAAAGACTCCCGAACCCAGAACACAAACTCGCGCATCGCGGGATCGACTTTGATGATATTGAATCGGTGATTATCCCGATGATCGGTCGGTCTGGCCGAAAGACGCACACGCTGTGCGTGAGCTCTCAGGTTGGATGCGCGATGGGGTGTGATTTTTGTGAGACTGCGCAGATGGGATTGATCAGGTCACTGAGCGCGTCAGAGATCGTCGCGCAATGGTGGGCTGCTCGGTTCATCGAGGGGGTGGAGATCGACAACATCGTGTTCATGGGGATGGGTGAACCGATGGACAACCTCGATGAAGTGCTCAAAGCGATCGAGTGTTTGACCGATCGGTCTGGCGCGAGCATCCCGATGGCCAACATTACCATCTCGACGGTTGGACGCATCGATGGTCTCCGCAGGATCAAGGATCAGGTGCAGGAACCGGGCTGGAAACGACTTGGACTCGCACTCTCGCTCAACGCTTCCAACGATGAATCTCGCTCAGCGTTGATGCCGATCAATAAAAAATGGAATATGCAAGAGCTTCAGGACATTCTCCAAGAACTCAGGGAAGTCCGTGGAGGCCGAAAGATCATGATCGAATATGTGCTGATTCCGGGAGTCAATGATTCACTGACCAACGCGGATGAGCTCGCGGACTGGATGACCCCATTCCTCAAAGACCCAACACGCACAACCGCAAAGGGGCACGGCGGACTCCTCAATGTCATCCCATACAACCCGCGCCGAAACTCCCCTTGGCCAGCACCGACTGAAACTCAAGTCCACCAGTTCGTAGACCGGCTCGTCTCCCGTGGTGTCTTTGTAAACAGGCGCAGAACCAAAGGGCGTGATACGATGGCAGCGTGCGGGCAACTTGGGACTGCGGAGATCCGCAAGCGTCAGTTTGTCCCATTGACGACCCCTGGAGTTTCCATGACAGCCCATCGTGATCATCAGTCAAGCGATTTGCCAAACTAAGGCTTGCATGGAAACCACACCCACATCACCACAACCGAATCGACGCAAGAAGCGTGATCTCGTACGGTCCCACCCGTGGTGGTCGTTGCTGGTGTATGTGCTGATCTTGATCGCTTCAAATACAGTGGATCTGATTCTGGATGCTGATCGTGTGTACTGGGGGAATACCTACGCTGAGTCACGCGATGCGATCACGGTCGACATTGACACAACTGGGCTTCCTGTCAAACTCAACCCCCTGAGTTACCGCGTCATCATGGAGGGTGACCCAGCATCATCACTCCCACCGGTTGTCTTGATTCATGGATCTCCGGGTGCTGCGATTGGATTTGATACCCTCGCTCCGATGCTTGCTCACCAAGGACGGCGCGTTATCTTCTTCGATCTACCCGGATTTGCGTCCCAGGCAGAGCCTCTCTCGCGAGGATCAGTCTTTGAAAGCTATTCCGCTGACACCTTTGGCCACATCATCTGGCGCATGCTTGATGCGATGGATATCTCCGAACAAGTCCACATCGTTGGATGGTCCAACGGTGGCGCAGTCGGTCTCCGCATGATCGAGGATGATCCGGAAAGAGTCGCAACCCTGACCCTACTCGCAGCGGTCGGAGCACAAGAAACAGAAGGCACCGGGTCCTACGCATTCGAACATTTCAAATACAAAGCAGGTCGAGTTCTTCTTGACTGGGGATCGTATTTTTATCCGCACTTCGGGCTGCTTGGACCAGCGTCAGAACGGTCAGCGTTTCTTCGGTTCTTCGACGATACAGACCAGCGCGATCTTAGACCAATCATGGAGGGACTCACCACCCCCACCATGGTCCTGCACGGGCGCGATGATTTTATGATCGCGGATCGTGCCGCGATTGAACACTACGAGATGATCCCATCGGCCCGGCTCGTGATGCTTGATGCGATGCACTTCATCCCGATGATGCAACCCGAGCAAGCGACACAGCACCTGCTCCCATTCTTTGAGCGCCATGATGTGTCTGGGATTGAACCGATGACTGATGTCATTGATCTCGCGCCCGTCGCGCCACCGGTTGGATTAGATCGGGTACTCCATGCAGTTGCAGACTATTTGCATTCACTTCCGATCATTGTCCAGATCATGATCATGATCATTGCGGTTCGGTTCTATCCGATCATGGGTTCTCTCATTGGTATGCTGTTTGTTGCGATGATGTCCATTGATTTTGGGGTGATGGCGCTGGGGATGATAATCGGGCGGAGCTGGTGGCTGATCCGAGGGGTAGACGAACTCAATAAGCCTTGGACGGTCTTGCGATGGATCCGCAGCTCCCTTTTCATACTCCCGTTGTTTATGTTGGGCGGGATCATCGGTTGGCAAATCAAAGGGCTCACCGAACAGTACGGATTGATCGGGTTCGCAATCGGTATTGCGCTGGGATGGTCAATTCTTCAAGGGTTACGGCTCATCGTCACATGGGAAGGCCGGCAACGGATTCTGGGCTGGATCCGCCGAGCGATCTACCACGAGTACTGGCCCAGAGCGATCGTGTACCTTCCGGTTTTGTGGTGGGGTGTCAAGCGAATGCTCAACGGCAAGGGAATACAACCGTTGACCGCAGTCAATCCCGGATATGCATACGACGGCGGGGTTCAAGACGAATCAAAGACCGACCTGAACTTTAAGCTGGGCGACAGCACGGACAGCCAGACTCCTCCCGAACCGTCTGTGCTGCATTGTGTCCTGATCAATGAAGTGTCGACAAACGCCCGGATCGACACCGCAACCAATCTGATGAAAGCCGATCTTGAGCTCGGTGGTTTCCCGGTTATCGCAAAGCCCGACAAAGGTGAGCAAGGACGAGCGGTAAAGCTCTTATCAAGCGAGCAGGATCTCCAACAATATTGTCACCAAACCAACGAGCCTTTCATTTTGCAGAAGTTCCACGCTGGACCTGATGAAGTCGGTGTCGTGTGGATGCGACACAGCGAATCGATCACCGACCCCGACTACGCAGGACCTCCAGGATTCATTTATGCGATCACCATCAAACAGTTCCCCACGCTTCGAGGCGATTCCAAACGCTCGCTCCGGCGTCTGATCCTCGCGCACCCAAGACACCGCGCTCAGCCTGGAACATTCTTCGCATACAACACATCACGACTCAACTGGATCCCGATGGATGGCGAGAAAGTCATTCTTGGAATCGCGGGAAATCATGCGCAGGGCGCCAAGTTCATCGACGGGGCGCACTTCATTACCCCCGCTCTTACTGACCGGATCAACGAGATCATTGACGGGTTCGACAAAAGAGCAGGCAGAGGATTTGATATTGGCCGATTCGATCTTCGGTGTGAATCACTGGACTCACTTTCGAAGGGCGAAGGGTTCGGGATCGTCGAGCTCAACGGACTCACCAGCGAGCCATCAAACTTGTATGACCCCAAAAAAACCTTGTTCTGGGCGTGGGACATGCTCCTTGGATACTGGAAGCACATCGAGCGCCTCGCCGAAGCGCGGATCAAGACCGGAACCGGCGAGCCTGTTGATGATCGGACATGGGACCGGATCCGCAATGCGCTGATCAAAGCGATGATGAGCAGATGAAATCAAGGCTGCAAGCGCGTCGATGACCAAGGCCCGAACGCATATCCATCACCATCAGCCCCTTGATCATTCGCAGTCACTTCCCGGGTCCAGCGAGCACGGTCGTGTACCCGCCCGACTCCCCCGGCCCAGAGTTCCATAGACTGCGCATAGATGCGGAATCCGCCCCAATGTGGAGGCCTTGGAACCACCAAGCTCTCGTCACCATTCAACAGTGCGCTCGCATCAAGACCGAGTTTATCGATTGTTTCTGCTGCTTTTTCGAGCAGCGCTGCGCGTGATTCGATCGGCTGAGACTGGTCACTGATCCACGCGCCAAGTCGTGACTCAAGCTTTCGTGATGCGAAATACGCTTCTGATTCAGCTTCGGTCGCATGAACAACCGGCCCTCGCACCCGTACCTGACGCTCGTATTGATCCCAGTGAAAGACCGCGGATGCGAACGGGGTCTTGGCAAGCTGCTTACCTTTCGCTCCGTTGTAGTTGGTATAAAAAACCACCGCTCCCGGATCGGGATGAATCGCTTTGCACAACACGATGCGGGCATCGGGGAATCCGTCTTCGTTGATCGTCGCGAGGGTCATCGCGTTGGTGTTGGGAGTAATTCGCTTCTCCCACGCTTGGTCGTACCAGTCCTGAAAGATCCCAAACGGGGAGTCAGGGAGTTGGTCGGGGAGGTGCTCCCCTTTATCATAAAACTCAGCAGGGGCATTTGATGGTATATCTGTGCTCATACCCAAGCGTATCCACAAGAACCGACCAATCTACCGGTTTGATGGGGACAAGTTGGCGATTCAAATTCTGGGTGAACCGAGGGTACTAGGATGCTCTGTGAGTGAATCAACCATGGAATCTAAGCAATGGAAGGGCAAACGCAAGCCCAAGATTGACGCAAGCGAGCTCTTTGATCGCTCGCCTCCACATCATATTGATGCAGAGCGTTCGTTGCTGGGTTCGATCTTGCTCGACCCGATGGTGTTGACAGAAATTGTCGAGATCGTCTCCTCACCAGAGCAGTTCTATAAAGAAGCCCACGGCGTCATCTTTTCATCGCTTCTTGAAACATTCGAATCCAACCAAACGGGCGACATGGTTCAACTCGCTGAAGCGCTTCGCGCTAAGGGCGTCTTTGATCAAGTCGGTGGATCGACCTTCCTGATGGAACTCGCAGAAGCAGTCCCCAGCGCTGCCAATGCGCCGTTTTATGCGAAACTGATTTCCGATAGTTATCGTCTCCGCAAGCTGATTGATGCTGCGGGCGAAATCATGTACGAAGCATACACCCAAGGCGGCGGCGCTCCCGGCGCTGCGAAAGATGTCGTTGACCAAGCAGAGAAGCGCATCTTCGATATCGCGTCTGAAGATATCAACGCGGAACCCGATTCACTCAAAGAACTCTTGATCCAAGAAATGATCCGGATCGAAGAAGCAGAAGGCAAATCTATTACAGGCATACCGACGGGGTTTGATCATCTCGACGAGCTGCTGTCTGGTCTTCAACCAGAAGAACTCATGATCATGGCTGCCCGTCCTTCGATGGGAAAGACCGCGATTGCGCTCAACATCGCAGAACAGCTCGCGTTTGGTGGATCAACTCCCTGGAACCATCGCAAAGACGCGGTCCCGGTTGCGGTAGGTATCTTTTCGCTTGAAATGTCGCGCAGCGCCCTGACCCAGCGTCTGCTCAGTGCTCGCTCTGGTGTAGACTCCGCAAAGCTCAGATCTGGCCAGGTCAGTGATAGCGACTGGACCAAGCTCCAACGAGCATCCGGAGAACTCGCAGAAGCACAACTGATCATCGACGACACCCCAGGGATGACCGTCCTTGCGATGCGCGCCAAAGCGCGGCGCATGAAACAACGGCACAACATCCAATGTATTGTTATCGATTACCTCCAGCTCCTGACCTCGCCAGGTTCGGCGCGTGAGTCTCGCCAGGTTGAAGTCTCCGAGATTTCACGGTCAATTAAATCACTCGCCCGCGAGCTCAAGATCCCCATCATCTGTCTTGCTCAGCTCAATCGTGGCGCTGAGCAGCGCGAGGGCAACCGACCACGCATGAGCGACCTCCGCGAATCGGGGTCCATCGAGCAGGACGCGGATGTTGTGTCGCTGCTCCATCGTGAGTCGTACTATCACCGAGGCGAACCCTCCTGGGACCCGACCAACCCAGAGTTTGACGAAGATAACCGCGAGAAGCTCAACATGACCGAGTTGATCATCGCCAAACAGCGGAACGGTCCGACCGGCACAGTCAAACTCATCTGGGACGCATCAACCGTGCGATTCAAAAACTACGATTCGATGCATTCAGGATCATCATACGGATTCTCTAACGAACTCAGCGGAAACGCCCCCAGCTTTGATCCCGAACCACCAGCCAACTTCGCGCCTGCAGGATCAGGATCAGGCAGCCAAACCGGCGGGTACGATGGGCCCGGATTTGACCCAACCCCCCCAACCCAACAGCCAGACTTCCAATCCCCCCCACCACCCAGACAATCATTCGCGCCTGGGCCGGGCACCGGACCGGTTGAAAACCACCGGGATGGCTCTGGAAATGATGTTGATTTCGACGATGACCTCCCCCCGTTCTGAATCTCACCAAGACTTGTAAAAGAAGACGAAGAACCACACTTTTTATCTTTACATTGATCAACGACTCTTGGTAAACTCACTCAAGAGGGTCTACCAAACAGATTGAACTTCATACATGAATCACCACTTCATCTTTATTCCTGCTGGAGCACTGGTCTTATTCAATCCATTGAGTCATGGATCGGATCCTGTTCCGGTCCGTGGGAGCATTGAGTCGACCAGTGAGATCCGATTGCTTGGTGTCAATGATGAGCAGTCTTCAACGGTTGTTGATGCACTTGCTGACTCATTCAAGGATCTTGAATCCATCTCGGAAGTCACGATTGATTCTCGCGAGGGGGTGTACTCTGCGACAACTCGCTCCAGCGCTCAGTTCGCGGGCGCTGGCAGTGGATCATTTGAAGCGGTGGGTACTTACCTTGGCAATCCCAGCAACATCTCAGTTGCCACGGGATTCACCCATGCGCTGAGTGCTGTGCTTGAATACGACTTTGCAACTACCACACCGAGCATACTCGATGTCTCAGGTGTCCTCCGCAACAGAGGCGCATCATCGATCAGCTATTTCGGTTCCGTATTGGTATTTGTTGAGAGCGAAGCCGGGGAAGGCTTTGACATCGTGCTTTCAGAATCACAGGTATTCGATTTTGGGATGGATGACGAGTTGTTTGGATTTCAGGTCCCGCTTGAGGCTGATTCAGAACTCAACAATTACCGTGTTCAGATCCGGTTTGGGCACAGCGGGACAACAGTCATCACCCCGCAACAAAGCATCGGATCTATCCAAGCGGACTGGTCAATCACATCGACGGTTCAATGCCCCGCTGATCTCTCGCAAGATGGTGTTCTCAACTTCTTTGATGTATCATCATTCATCAATGGATTTATCAATCGCACAAGCCAAGGCGATTTCTTCCCCGACGGACAATACAACTTCCTCGATGTCTCCGCGTTCTTATCGTCCTACATCAACGGTTGCCCATAACCAGTCATCCAGATCCGTCCGCGATGTGCACGGTCTCAATACGACCGAGCGACTTCAAGCTTGGTTTTATAGTTTGCACGCTCGGTCATTGCTGGGATCAGGATGAGATCAATAAACTGACCAATAAACAGGAAACCACCGGTAAAGAACCAGAGGAGTCCGGTGATCCATTTGCCGTTGTAGAAGCGGTGAATGCCACAGAATCCTACGAAGCACAGACACCAGACGAGATATGAGATTCCTGTTGATCGCATGTAGAGATCCTCCAATATTTATTGGGAGAACGCGGGCGAATCTTTCACGCTCTCTTTCCATGCTTTGAGGGCTAGCGTGTGCTGGTAGATGAGAAGTGCACAAAGCATAAGACAGCTAACTGTTAGCAAGATTCCCCCACCTTCCATGAACTCCACATCAAGCCAATCAAAGACTCGATTGACAACTGTGCCAGAGAACAACGAGATCAGACCGATGACTACGAAACCAAAAGTGAAGAGCTTTGGCCGTTGAGGCTCTACCTTTGAGTTCAGCACAGCAGCGACATGCGATAGTCCAAACCAGTACACTTTCATCTTGTCAGTGCTGCTCTCAGTCGACAATCTGAGCCGGTTCATGCGCACATATTCACCGTCATCGAAGAGCTGGCTCCACAAGATCCGTAGCGTTGCTCCATGGCGCTCAAGATCCGCACCATCTTGATCCACCTTGGTAATCCACCAAGATTTCTTTGCTCGACTCACCTGGTACACAGCATTGAGCATGGTCAACAACGCGATGATCCCCGCGAGGATCGCCATCGAGTTGAGAATCAAATACACCCTACGAAGATCACCGGTCATCACCGTTCCATCTGCAGGATCGAACTGGTTGTACATCATCCAGAACGGGATAAGTAAGAAACAACAACTGAAGTAGCTACTGAAACCAAGCACGCTGAGTATTGCTCTTCGCTTGTCCTTCGGATCGGTTTGGTGCTCGAATCTATGCGAAGGATCTTGGTACCACCGGCGCTGGAGCAATCGGAGTTCTCGGATGGATGATCGTTTTTCAGTTGCTGTTTTTGGTGCGAGTTTAAAGCTCAACCGAGCAGGCCCAATCCGCATGCACTTTCCGTACTCTTCTACTGGATTGACAAGCTGAATAAACCCAACCCGGTCCCATCGCACCAGGGTTCCCGCAGGAAGCAGCTCCCCGCCTTGTTCACCAATTACGCGGACTCCCTCGTCCTCAAGTTCTGCATCAATATAGATTGGCCACCACGGGAGTCGCATACTTTATTATATGTGATCAATCACCAAAGCATGTGTACACACTGCGCGCCGCAGCAATGAGTTCATGGTCCTTGGGAACCAGTCGTTGCTTATCAGCAGCACTCGTGATCTCAACATCCCCGAGTTTCCCGCCTTGCATCACAACCAAACGATTGGTTTTGCCCAGCTTGAGGAGTTCCATTGCGTGATGACCGAACTGCGTCGCCAGCACCCGATCGCCAGCACAAGGCGTTCCCCCGCGCTGAACATGTCCAAGCACGACATACCGGGATTCGATTTCAGTCCGGTCCTCGATCTCGTTGGACAGCCATTTCGCGATCCCGCCCAGACGGATCGGATCGGGCGATGACGCATCCACGCGCTCAACGATCTGCTTACCCCCAGCTGGACGAGCGCCCTCAGAGACCGCGATGATACTGAATCGCTTGCCTTTGTTGGATCGCTTGATGCAGAACTCACACACCGTGTCAAGATCAAACTCAATCTCGGGGATCAGGACAATATCAGCGCCGCTTGCGACTCCTGCGTGGAGTGTGAGCCATCCCGCGTTGCGCCCCATGAGCTCAACCACCATCACACGATGATGGCTCGCTGCAGTGGTGTGCACGCGGTCGAGTGCTTCGGTTGCGATCTCGACCGCGGTTTGGAATCCGAAGGTGATGTCGGTGCCGTGAAGATCGTTATCAATAGTCTTGGGGACCCCGATGCAGTTGATCCCTCGGTCCGCGATCGGTTTGGCTGCGGACATGGTCCCGTCGCCTCCGACGACCACGAGTGCTTCGATTTTCCGGACCTGCAGGTGGGTCACGCAGACATCGGTGAGGTCTTTGAACTTTGGAGTCCCGTCTGGATTCTTTCCGACCGGGTATTTCTGGGGATTGGATTTGTTGTTTGATCCGAGGATTGTGCCGCCAATACCAAGGATATTGGACACATCATCAGTGGTCAGTGGACGAATCCGGTCTTCGATGAGTCCCAAGAATCCGTCTTCGATCCCGTAGACCTCGATCCCGTGATTGATAGCATCTTTGGTGACCGCGCGGATGACCGCGTTGAGACCTGGGCAATCTCCCCCACCTGTGAGGATGCCGATTCGTTTGATGTTTGATGACGCGACGCGGTCTTGGATAGTGGCCATGTGATCCTTCCTGATGAATATGCAACTACATCGGCGATTCATCCCAGATCCGGGCAGCCGATGGGCGATTTGACGGTACGATACAGCAATGTCCCAGTCTCCAGACGGCACAAACCCGCAAAGCTCTTCCCAAGCGCCGCCAATGCCCAGCGCCTCGTCTGCGTCCGATCGCTTTGACCCCCATCTGTATCTTCACCCACAGACCCTTGCCCGGCTCTCCTCTATGGAACTCCGCGCCAAAATGATCGTCGAAGGTGTCCGGTCTGGCCAGCACCGATCCCCCTATACCGGGGTCAGCGTTGAGTTTGCGCATCATCGTCCGTATGTCGCGGGTGATGACATCCGTCACCTGGACTGGAAGGTCTACGCACGATCTGACAAGCTACAAGTCAAGCAGTACCAACAAGAAACAAATCTTGACCTCGTGATCATGGTTGATTCATCCGGATCGATGCGGTTCGGATCCAGGCTCTTTTCGGATGCATCGGGTTCTGCAAGCTCACAAGCGCCCGATGGACGCGTGAACTGGTCAAAGTACGATCACGCGACCGCGACCGCTGCTGCGCTTGCCCATATCACGCTCCACCAGGGTGACCGCGCTGGATTGATGGTTTTCTCAGATGAAATCCGAGCGATGGTTGCTCGTTCTGGCCGTACATCTGGATGGAAACCAATCGTCGACGCGCTCGCGACCCATCCGGTGGAACAAGAGACCAATATCTCGCGAGTGATGGATCAAGCGATGGGCAAACTCAACAACCGGTGCATGATCGCGCTGATCTCAGATTGCTTTATGGACCCAGCGGATCTCAAGTCTGCACTCGCGAAATGCAAGCATCGGGGTCACGATGTGATTGTGCTCCAGATTTTGGACCGCGCAGAGCGGACCTTTGAGTTCGAGGACCGGGCTGCGTTCATTGGTCTTGAGCATGAACCGACGATCCGGATCGATCCGCGCGCTCTGCGCGAGGACTATCTCGCAGCCTTCAACGAGCACAACGAGACCATCGCCCACGATATCCGCGCGTTTGGATTCGATCACCACACCGTCTCGACGCATAAATGGCTTGGCCCAACGCTCGCTTCATTCGTCGCGCGTCGCAACTCCACGCTCTCCAAACTCAGGAGCGCGATGCGATAATGGGTTTGACCGTTCTCAATCCCGGGTTGTTGATCTTGGGGCTTGCGTGCATCGCGATCCCGATCCTTGTGCACATGATCCGCAGGAAGCACAGGCCGGTGTCCTGGGGCGCGATGCGGTTTCTGGAACAAGCGTATCGCAAGCGCCGGCGCCGAATGACCCTCGAACAACTGATCCTGCTTCTGCTCCGGTGCGCGATCATCGGACTGATCGCTGCTGCAGTCGGATCGCTGGTTCTTGGATCCGGGCTCACTGACCAACGCGCCAGAACATTGGTGATTGTGATGGATAACTCCATCCACAGCGCCTCGACACTGACCGATGGGTCATCACCGATCGAGTCGCACAAAGCTCGCGCTCTGGAACTGCTGAGCACGCTTGATGCGAGCAAAGGTGATCGCGCTGCACTGATCACGCTCGCTGCTCCAGCTCGGGGTGATGCAATCCCCGCGACCAATGAGCTTGGGCTGATTCGATCATCTATAGACAAAATCCAAAGCACCGAAGCAGATCGTGATCTTCCGGGCGCGATGGCCCTGCTTACCAAGAGTCTTGGGGATGACAACGGGTCCGCTGCCATCGAACCGGTGTTCATGCTCAGCCCATCAGGATGGGATCGCGATTCACCGCTGGACCTGGGTCTGATTGGTCAAGAGAACTCATTGATCCAAGAGGTACACATCGATGTTGCTGGCCCGGTTTCTACGAGCTCAGATTCACCATCTACGAATTCCTCAACTTTGGAGTCCTCAGCTCAGCAAATTCTGAATCTACGACCGAACATTTCGATTCTCGATGCAGCGCCGCTCAGACCTGTTGTTCTCCGTAAAAACCCCGCACGGATCGAGAGTCAATCAACGCTCGAAAGCCAAGACGAAATCCAGGGAGTCCGTGTTACACTCGCACGTTCTGATACACAAAGCGCTGGCTCGACAACGATCACGCTGACAGATGTTGTGGATGGTTCTGTGCTTGCAACCCGAGATGTACAATGGGGAGCTGGGCAAAGCCAGGCTCAGCAAAGCATTCCGATCAATCCTGACAACCTTGTCCCCGCACGAGGCGGATCAGCGCTGATTCGGGCGAGCATCAATCATCTGGGCAACCAGCAGAACATTCAGCAGAACAGCGGCCAGACGAACCGGATCAGTACCCCCGACAACAGCAATGCCCTCGACGATTCTCGAATTGTCGGGATCCCGGTCCGTCAGTATCTCAATGTCGGGATTATTGATGTCTTTACTGATGCAGACAGCACATCAATTCTGCCTTCTCGCTGGGTGCGTGCAGTGCTTGGCGCTCAGGACAGTGTCGTTTCGGTGCAACAAATCAACGCACGCTCTGCTTCTCAGCGGCTCGACCCGACCCTCGATATTCTGTTCATCTTGTCCCCGTCTTCACTTGATGATCAGAGCTGGGACCGGATCGCTTCACTCAACCGAAGCGGGACGCCGATGATCATTACACCATCCACATCGATTGCGGAATCTGCACAAGAATCTTGGCTCCCGAAGCTCGAAATCCTTGCTCCCTCGCTGCTCTCAGCACCCCCAACGATCAAAGCACATGACACACCGATCGGTCTCTCGCGCGAACTGGTCGATGATCAGACCGATGCTCGCTTGAACCCCAGCACTCATCTGCTCAGCGGGATCACTGATGAATACCCAACGCTCGCATCATCAGTCACCATCAATCAACAGCTTGTTCTTGCTCCGGGTGAGGGGGCGCGGGTTCTGATGCGTGATTCCCTTGGGACACCCATCATGATTATTTCCGATCAAGAAACACAAAGATCTGAACCATACGAGCGTGGTCCGGTGGTGTTCATGGGTGTTGCCCTCGATGCGCAGTGGACGGATCTCCCCGCTCGTCCATTGTTTGTCGCGTTGATCCATGAGCTTCAACGATCTCTGCTTGCCCGGACTATTGCACCAAAGGTGCGGATCGCTGGGCTGAGTGCTGAGGGCGTGATGCAGGGAAACCTTGAGCCGATGAATGGCTGGAATGGACTCTCAGCAAATGCACAAGCTACAGGACAAGCAGTTGGACAAGCACTTTCTAGCCCAAGCTCCGCACGCACCTACATCGAACTCGATGCACAAGGCGCAGGAGTCGGGTCGGTCATCATCAATCCCGACGCACGCTTGACTACACTGGCAACTTCAGAATCAGCCCAAGCTACTGAGATGTTTGCATCTGCGTTCCGCTTGATCTCTTCAGACATCCAGATGAACGCGCTGAGCGCCAGCGAATCCATTAGTGATCAAAGGTTCGGAGCATCTGCAACCCAAGGACGATCTATCGCACTGATCTGCTTTGCGATTGCTCTTCTTCTGGGTGTGTGCGAGTTCCTGCTGGCTCGGCGATGCTCCTACCAAGCAGTTATTGTCCCCCCAGCACGGGGAGAAGCGCCATGAACTCCCTGCTTGACACACTCTTTGGATTTGAGCAAGGCACTTTTGGTGCGCCAGATTCGGGTATGGGATTTGTACACACCATTCCCGGATGGGTATGGTTCTTGAGTGCAGTTGGTCTCGCGGTCCTCATCACACTGAGCTATCGAAAGCTACCGGGTGGTGCTGCGATCCGTGGAGTGCTTGGATGTATCCGCTGGGGAGTTCTGATGATGCTGCTGGCGCTGGCGCTTGGGCCTCAGATTGAACAAAGCAGAACACTCGTTGAACCGGACCGGGTGATTGTATTGCTTGATCATTCTGGCTCGATGTTGATGCCTGAGACCAATCCAGATGGATCCTCGAGTTCACGAGCAGCTCAGCTTGGCGAAGCCCTTGATGAACAACAGGGAATCTTTGATTCACTCTCTGATGACTCAATTGTAGAAGTGTACCAGTTTGCACAACGAGCAACCGCGACTGATCTTCCACCAGCAATCGATGCAACACAAATCAATCTCAATGCGAGCACATCGATTGGTTCTTCGATCCAGTCCGCGATCAACAATGCGGGGACCAGCCCGATCTCTGGAGTTGTGGTCTTTTCTGATGGTCAATCCCAAGATCAGCCCGCTCCCGAGTTGGTCGAATCGTTGCTCGCGTCGGGGATACCGGTCATCGGTGTCCCGATCGGCGCTAACGAACCAGTCCGCGATGTGTCGGTCACACTCGTCGAATCTCCGCAAGCGGTGTTTGCAAAGGACCGTGTTCCGGTCAGGGTGCTGGGAAGAGCAGCGGGATATGAGGATGGGGACGAGGTTCTGGTCGAGCTTATCGAACAGCAGAGCGGACGGGTGCTCACTTCACGAACACATGTGCTTGATGCTCAGCTCTCTCTTGATGTTTCTCTCACCCACACATTCAATGACCCCGGCGCTCAATCCCTGACAGTCCGGGTCAGCCCTTCGGAAGCATTGGATGAACTCAACAGGACGATGGATGTTGTTCCTGATAACAATGAGCAGCCTCTGGATCTGCGTGTGGTCTCTGAACCGATTCGGGTGCTGTATATTGATGGGCATCCTCGCTGGGAATATCGATATCTCAAGAACACACTGATGCGCGAGCAGACGATCAACGCGACCACGATGCTGCTCGCATCAAATCGACGATTCATTGAAGAAGGGGTCGAGCTCAGCGGCCCGATTCCTGATTCACTCGAAACATGGGAGCCATTTGATGTCGTGATTCTTGGGGATCTGCGACCTGATCTCTTTTCTCCGGCTCAGCTCGAAACACTCAAAGAACACATCCAGACGCGTGGGTGCGGACTGATGTGGATCGCGGGTGAAGGCGCGACCCCTGATGCATGGAGTGGCTCACCACTCTCTGGGTTACTCCCCATGCAGAGCGGGAAAGCTGATTCCGCTTCAAGGACAACCGTCGAAGGTTCGGTTGTGATGAAACTGACCGACGAAGCAGTCCGAGCAGGGCTGTTGTCTGAAGATGATCGCGAGAACCTGAACCCACAATCAAGGGTGGGATCGCAACGGGCAGCGATCGAGAACGCCGATGCAGGCTGGACGGTGCTCAGGTGGAATCATTCGATTCATCGCGATGATCTCAAACCTGGGGTTACAGTCCTCGCCAGCGCATTGCAAATAGAGAACGCAAGTTCTCAATCAGCAGAAGAACCAGCGATTGTCACTTCAATGCGATATGGCGCAGGACAAATCGGATTTGTTGGTACCGATGAAATCTGGCGATGGCGCTACGGGAGAGGCGAAGACCTCCCCGAACAGTTCTGGCTTCCGATGATCCGAACCCTCGCAAGAGGCACCATCTCAAGACGAGCATCACCCGCAGCGCTCACGATCAACCCTGCAACACCCGCTCTCGGATCATCGATCCAAGTTACACTCGACCTCTTTGACACCGCGCTCATCTCAGAACTCCCAAGTGATCTCCAAACACAGATCAATCCCATCTCGTATCGCGCAGAGCAAAGATCAATCACAATGACGGGGACAGGTCAACGAAGGGCGACGCTGTGGACACCCAATGAGCCTGGGGTATATTCGGTGAGTCTCTCGCATCCCCTCATCGGGAGTGATCCGCTGACGCAGATCGTGCGTGTTCAGTCAGCAACCGATGAATCCAGCAACCCCAACACCAATCACCAATCGCTTGCTGATCTTGCTTCGCAGACCAATGGCCAGATCCTTGGACTCAATCAACTGAGCGAACTCCCTGATCTTCTTCCTAATCGCACACGCATCACCACACTCCCCCCCATCACCACAGCTCTCTGGGACCGCCCCATCGTGCTTATCCTTTTGATCTTCTTGCTCTCGGGAGAGTGGATCACCAGACGAATACTCAGATTGGCCTGAATCTATAGAATACCGATCATTCATGACCACACTCAACGATCCAACCCGATCAACGCATACGCCTACTCAGGTTTCTGGTTCTGATCAGCTCCGCGAGCTGCGCGACTCGATCGCAAGGATTCTTCGCTGGATCCGTATCCGCGCGGTCATGAAATGGGGTGTTGTGCTGGCAATCACGCTGGCAGTGATGATCGGGGTCGATGCTTTGATGCACTTTGGGGTGACGATCAGATTGATCATGCTTGGTTCGCTGCTGGCTGGAGGATACTTCCTCTACAAACGATGGATCGCGCCGGCGCTGCACATTCGCATGCTCCCGAGTGATCTCGCGCTCAACTCTCCTGACGAGCAGCTGCCTATCTCGATTCCTGATCAGCTCCGGACGGGTTCAGCGACCCTCGCTGCGCTGATTGATCTCCCACCATCGGACCAAAGCACCCAAGAACTGGCTCCTGACGAACGCGCGATTGAATCGTCGCTGTCTGCTGCGATTCAATCCCGTGCATTGAATAGTGCTGATACGCAATCAGGTCATGTCTCGATGGGCAGTACACCCAAGCTTCAGATGCTGCTATTAGGACTCACACTTGCAGTTGTGCTTGGCGCAGCAATCATGATCCCGTCGTCGGTCACGATTGGAGTCCCGCGAATCGCAGCTCCGTGGTCGAGTATCCAGTGGCCAAAGCGTTTCGGGATTACCCTACCAGAAATCGCTTCGTTCCATCCCACAGATCGCGCGATGGTTGTAGGCGCTCAGATCGGTCCCGCAACCGAAGGCGGCTCACCAACTGTCCGATGGCGCATAGTCGGACCAGCGGAAGACCAACGATCCACCATTATCCAGTGGACCTCGCTCGCGCTCAACAAACAAGGAAACCGAAATCAAAGCTCGCAAGCTGATGCGCACACATGGTTCGAACAACTCATCCCAGTTCAAACAGTTTCGACCACTTCTATTCCTGATGGGTCGATTCTTGAATACCAGATACAAACGCGCGACGACAAGAGCAGAACACAACGCGTGATGCTCGTGCATCCGCCAAAGCTCGTTCAAATCTCAGCACGCACCACCTTGCCTGCATACGCACTAGAAGCGGGTCTTGACCAAACTTCTGAGCCCGCTGATATCACAGAACCTTCGGGCAACGCAATGAGCAAATCTACTTTTACCTCTGGATTTCAAAGCGTTCTGCCGGACTCGCTCGTACTTGGTCCCGTCCTCGCTGGGTCAACGCTTGAGCTGGAATGGCAATATGATTCACCGGTGCGAAGCGATCCCAACGATGCATTCGGATCAGTGCAAACCACGCACACACTTGAGCAGAGCGCCACACTCCGCATCGCCCCCACCGACACCTACGGCTTATCACCTCGCGCGCCATCAACCGTGTATCTACAAGTACTCCCCGACGCTGCTCCAGACGCAATCATCACCAACCCGACTTCTGAACTGGTGATCGGTCAGCGAGCAACCGTCCCGATCGAAGCAAACACACAAGATGACCTTGGGTTGGTCTACGCTTCAATCACCAGCACACTCATCCGCGATCAAAAAAGCACAACCGACGAACTCTTCGCGATTACTCCAGCACAATCACTCACCGAATCGATGTCATGGACACTTGATATGCAGAGTGCGGGCGCTGCGCCGGGTGATCAAATCCTGATCCGAGCAACCGCTCGGGATATCAAAGGCCTTGAATCTTTCTCAGCGCCCAGAACGATCCGGATTGTTGAAGACCGCGTGATCGTCGACCGCATCGACGCTCAGCTCGGATCACTCGGTGAAGTACTCCGCAGACTTGACGACCAACAAAAAGAACTGATCACGCAAGCGTCGACGCCAAATCAACCGAGCGCCCGCGAGCAATCCACACTCACCGATCAAATACAAGCACGCGCCCAAAACGCACAATCACTCCTCGAGCAGCTCGCGCAAAGCAAGATCGATGATCCTCGGCTCATGCCCACGCTCCGCGCCGTCCAAGAATCCCTTGAACAAGCTCAGGAAAGCTCAGAACGCGCCGAGCAATCACTCCAGCGAGAGCAAACCGATCAAGCGGTCGACCGGATGGAAGATGTCCGCGATGAACTTGGTCAAGCAATCGAGCAGCTCGATCGCGGACAAGACACCTGGCTCGCGCGGAGATCTATCGAAGATCTCCGCTCACAGGTCCAGAGCGTGCTCGATGACACCCAGCAACTGGGGCAACAAACCGGCGGACGATCCGTCGATCAACTCAGCGAGGACGAACGATCAACCCTTCAGAAAATCCTGGACAAACAACGACGCATCGCTCAGCAAGCACGCGACACCATCGACCAGCTCGACGAACGCGCCGATGAACTTGAAGACAAGAATCCAACTGGCGCCCAAGGCATCCGAGACGCTGCGACCCAAGGACGCAACGCTGGGGTTGAAGAACAGCTCTCTGATGCGGGCGATGCGCTCGAGCAGAACCAGACTTCTTCAGCCGCGGGTAATCAACAACAGGTGCTTGACGAGCTCGATGAAATGCTCGAACAGATTGACGAAGCTCAACGGAACCGCGACTCGGCGCTGCGCCGCAAGCTTGCATCATTGATGGAAACAATCAAATCACTCATCGAGGATCAACAACTCGAGATTACTAGACTCGATCAGAATCAGCCGATGCTCGACGCTTCGTTGATTGCCCTCCGGAGCAATACCCTGAGCGCGCGCGATGATGCTGCGACCGCGTTTCCTGAAACCCGCAACATCGCGGATTCACTCACAAGCGCTTCTGATGCACAAGCCGGTGCGATCACAGCACTCAGAGCAAACCCGCCCGAGCTCGCCAATGCCCGTCAGCAGGAACTGAGCGCCGTCGTCCATCTCGAAAACGCGCTTGATGAAGCGAAGCAGCAAGACGAGATGGCTGCGGATCGACAAGCAGAACAACTCCGCAAAGAACTCCGCGCCAAATACCAAGAAGCCCTCAAAGCTCAGTCACAGATCACACTTGAAACTGAACCCCTGATCGGTGATCGCCTCACCCGCAGACAGCGAGCAGATGCGCGCCAGCTTGCTCAGCAGGAACGCACACTCAAGGACGAGCTGCAGGTCATGCTTGATGAAACCGCTGAGCTTGCCGACGCGCCGATCTTCACACTCGCGCATGATCAAATCGATCTTCTCCTCGAGTCCATCAAGGAGCAATTGGCTTCGCCAGCAATCACCGAGAGCACCCTTCTTGACCAGCAAGGAGTCAGCACCATATTGAGCGCACTCGTTGAAGTACTGGGCGATGCTCAGCAGGATCAATCCGACGATTTCGAGGATGGTCAAGCTGGCGGGGGAGGAGGGCAAGGCGGAAGCGGCGCCCAAGAACCCGTCATCCCACCAGTCGCTCAGCTCCAACTCCTCAAAAGTCTTCAGCAACTCACCGCGACACGCACGCGCGCCCTGGCAGAAACTGAATCTCCGGACCCAGCACGGGTGCGTCAAATTGGCGAGCTTCAACGAGAACTTGCTGAGAAAGGCATCGAGTTGATTCAATCGATGAATCCAGATCCCCCAGCAGACGAACAACAAATAGAACCGGATTCTGATCCCAAGCCTGATACTGATCCCGATCCAGGAACCCAGCCATGAGTAGAGACAGACAGAATCAACGGCGCGAGCTGATCATGAACACCTTGGTGTTCATTGGGGTTTCGTGTGCTGCGGGTCCGGGGATCGCACAGGACTCTCCATCCCGGGTCCCTACGCTCGACGAGTTGCTCGGACTTGAGGAAGGGGATGAGTCTGCGGATACAACGCTCATTGATCAAGCTCTTTCTGCAGAGCAAGCCGGGGAAGCGTTCAGCGAAGCGGTCGACTTAATGTCTGATGCTGCGGATCGATTGGATGGTGCTCAGGATGCAGGATTAACGACTCAGCGGATGCAAGAAGAAATCATCCGCAAGCTTGAGCAGGTCATCGAATCTGCTCAACAAAATCAGGGGAATAACAGCAGCAGCGGCGCATCCTCTTCATCAAGCTCAAGCCCCCAGCAGCAACCCAATCAACAATCACAACAGCAGCAATCCCCATCTTCTGGGAACGGAGAACCAACCGATTCATCAACCCCCGGCGGTTCGGATCAGGTTGGCTCCAATGACTTTGCGGGCGCCCGCGCACGATGGGGCAACCTCCCAGAACGCTTGCGCGATGCGCTGAGTCAGGGACTCGACGAGCCATATTCTCAGTTGTATCGCACGCTCACCGAGCGATACTACAAAGCACTTGCGGAGGACGAAGAATGAAGCTCCTACCCACGCTTGTGACAATCGCGAGTCTTGCAGGTTGTGCAGGATTGTCGTTCTCTCAGGAAATCGGCAACACCACCCTCCCAGGGACCACCGACACAGAAATCACCGATGAACTCGACACCTCAATAGCACGAGGGCTTGAGTATCTCGGACTCACCCAAACCGATGATGGCTCATGGGAAGGCGGGCGGTTCGGGAAAAATGTCGCGATCACTTCACTCGCATGTCTAGCAATGATGGGTGACGGGAACACCGCATCGCGCGGCCCCTACAGCGATCAGATCATGCGCGGACTCGGATTCATCCTTGATTCAACCAAAGAGAACGGGCTCATCGCCGCACAAGCCAACAATGGACCGATGTACGGACACGGATTCGCAGCATTGTTCCTCGGAGAAGTCTACGGCATGACCGGAGGAGGCGCCGACACCGCGATCAGCTCGCGCATCCATGAAGCACTCGTCAAAGCTGTCCGTCTTATTGAGCAAACACAAAACGAAGAAGGCGGATGGAGATACAACCCGGTTCCATACGACGCGGATGTCTCGGTCACGATCTGCCAGATCATGGCCCTCCGCAGCGCCCGCAATGCGGGTATCGAAGTGTCGAGCGAAACGATCGACCGCGCGGTTGAATATGTCCGTCAATCACAAAACCCGGACGGCGGGTTCCGGTACCAAACCAGTGCTGGATCCAGCGCCTGGCCCCGCTCTGCTGCGGGGGTCGCGAGCTTGTATTACGCGGGGATTTATTCAGACGACTCGATCGATCGCGGCCTCGAATACCTCATGAGCACCGCGCTCCCCGGCGCAACAACCGCATCACGCTCGCACTATTTCTATGGTCACTATTACGCGGTCCAATCCATGTTCCTCGCGGGTGACGAACGCTGGGCGACCTGGTGGCCCGCGATCCGCCAAGAACTCATCAATACCCAGCAAGACGATGGATCATGGGAAGACCGGTCCGCAGGTCCGACCTACGGGACTTCAATGGCCCTCATTATTCTTCAGATGCCCAAGCGCTATCTGCCGATCTTCCAGAAATGAAACCAATGCCCGACTCGAAACGACTCCATCGCGCACTCACTGCTTCAGCTCTGGGCGCTCTTGCATTGCTTGCCCCAAGCGCGAATGCTCAGTCTGCAAAGTGGGCGTATGTACTGGACCATGAACTCAATACCACCACCATCGAGTCCGTCAGCGCCAACTCCACCACCGGAATCACAGGCACCGACCAGTCTGGCCTCCCGGTACAAATCGCATTCGATGACACCATCGGCCTCTGGATAGATGATGACGCGTTCATTCCAAACGGAATCAGTTCCGATGCCTATTCAAAGGCGATGTACGCAGAGCTCACCGATGGCCAGCGCGTGCTGATCAATCTGACAAACTCCCAAGATCCAGACTTGATCACAGCCATTCGCCTTGACTGCGAATCACCTGTGCGCATCCCTCTCGACCGCATCCGTACACTCGTGCGCGCAAAGAGCTCACGCGATCACTCTCCAAGCTTGGAACTCTTTGATGCTGATCTGCAAGACGATGCGATCAGACTGCTCAACAACGATCTCTTCACTGGATTCATCACAAGCATCGGCACTTCAGTAGAAATAGAAACCATCAACTCCGCAAACCAAACAACCACACTTTCGTACCCGGTAGATCAGGTCCACTCGATCCGTGTTCAGAATCCGTCGGTCCATACACCGGGAACCTATATCCTGACTTCAGTGCGCGAGCGCCTGCGCGTGCACGACTTTGAGTACTCCCGCCAGCGTGAGCTCTCGGTGACCCTCGACGATTCGCTGCATGATCAAGCGAGCAGCCAAAAACTCGAAGCAAAGCTTGTGGGGGTTGATCGCATCAGCAGTGAATGGCATTTGCTTGACCTCGCATCCCAGGTCCCTCCAACCATCACACCAACTGGAAACCGAGCATGGGCGCCTGAACCAGAGTTCAGCTCCAAACGCTGGCTGGGAACAATCCGCACCAACGCTCGCATCCCGTCTCCCGTTTCGATCCGGTGGGAGCTTCCAAGTGGATCAAAGCGACTCGCGATGTCGATCAACCCATGGGAACAAGAGTGGACCAACAACGAGTTTGCGGTTCGCATCATCACAACAACAGGATCGATCCAGACCCTCTGGTCAAAAGAGTTTGATTCAACCGAGGCTCCGAGAGAATCGATCGTGCTCGATATTCCAAATGATGCATCCGCTCTTGAGCTGTACATCGACCCTGCGCTCAACGGTCCAATCCAAGACCAGTTCTTTGTGAGCTTTCCGATCATCCTGATCGATGGTTCACCGGAGCTTCAGTGAAGCCATCGCGACAACCACCAGCAGAATCGTGATCAGCCACAACCTTGCAACCACTTGATTCTCCGCCCATCCGCCTTGATGCAGGTGATGGTGATAGGGAGCGATCCTGAAAATCCGTCGTCCCGTCCCGGTGCGTATGCGGGTGTATTTGAACCATCCGACTTGCATCACGACAGACAAGATTTCGAAAATGAACACGCCGCACATAAGAAGAACGACGAACTCTTGTCTGATGATGATCGCGATGTACCCGATCATTCCACCCAGCGCGAGCGATCCGGTGTCGCCCATAAAGATCTGCGCCGGTTTGCAGTTCCACCACAAAAACCCTAAGCACGCGCCAAACATCGAGCCCGCGAGTACCGCGAGTTCATCAGCTGCGGGAACATAAGGCACATACAAATACTGCGCCGAGCTCAGCTCTCCCGCAACCAGCGTCAACAAGATCAACGCAAAGCACACGATCCCGCTCGTCCCGGTTGCAAGACCGTCCATCCCGTCGGTGATATTGACCGCATTGGATAACCCCGCGACCACAAGCATCGAAAGAATCATGAACGCGGGGAGCCCCAGATACAACAACCCATCAGATGCAAACTTTGTGTCGGGGTTGTATGTCCGCTGAAATGGCAAGTTAAGCACATGCGAAATCGAATCAACCGCTTGACCGCCCTCGATCTGAACCCCGTACCGGTATGCAAAGAACCCCACAATCAACCCGATCCCGAGTTGAAAGACCAACTTCTCCCACGAATACAACCCCTGTCGGCCCGTGCCTCTCCGAGACGCGGTGAGTTTGAGATAATCATCAGCCCCGCCGACCGCTGCCATCCACACGAGGGTGAAGAGCCCCAGATACACGATATTGACCCGGATATCAGCGAGTAAAAAAGTCGAAATGAAGATCGCAGCACAGATCAATATCCCGCCCATCGTCGGGACATTCGCTTTGGTAGCTGCGTGTTCACGCAACAACGCTGCGTCGGTCTCGCCCGCGTCACCAATCTTGAGGCGCACAAGCATCCGGATCACGCGCTTCCCAAAGAACACCACAATCGCAAACGACAATCCCGCTGCGACAAGCGTGCGGAACTGAATCTCATCAAGCACGCGGAAGTAGGAATACAACCCACGCTCGCTGAGCCAACCACGCAAGATATCGAGCAGCACATAGATCATCGGTACTGACGGCCCCCATCTGTCGCAGATCCCGCATGAACAAACGGCGTGAACCGATTGATTAACACATACACCAATCGTTCAAGACCAATCGCACGCGAGCCCTTAAGGAGCACAACATCACCGGGACGGATAGACCGCGCGATTTCAGTCATGGTGTACATATCAGAAACCGTATACATGTCCTTGTTAGTACCACCGGTTGCCTCACCCGCTTGACAATACAACTCACCAACCAGGATAATCCGCCCCAACGATGCTTGAAGCTCTGACAAGATCGACGCGTGTTGATCTGGTCCAGAATCCCCAAGCTCGAGCATGTCCCCGAGCACCACGACCTTGTTTGAGTGTGTTTGAAGATCCCCAAAGAACTCCAGAGCAGCACGCGTTGAATCCGGGTTCGCGTTATACGCATCGTTGTACACAACGATCGGTTCATCGCTTGTCGGGATCTCGACCCGGTCCAATCTCATCTCTGGAAGCTGAGCATTGACGAGACCATCTGCAATTGCGCGATCATCAATCCCGCACACGCGCCCCACGCGGACCGCATTGGCAGCATTCATCGCGTTGTGCCTACCCGGAACGGGGGCTTTGAACTTTGCGCCGTCAAGCTCAAACACAACACTCTGCTCATTCATCACCAGCGAGTGTATATCACCCGCATGGATGCGCTCAACACGACAGCCCGGGTCCAGAGCTCGCACCGCTTCATCAAGCTCATCGTTCCCACCCGGCCCACCCGGCCCACCCGGCCCACCCGGAATAATCCCGACCTTCTGAGTGGATCTGAGAATACTCGCTTTCTCCTTGCACACTCCCGAGAGCGACCCAAGTTCCTCCAGATGCGCTCGACCTATCGAAGTGATCACCGATATGTCAGGCTCAATAAGCGACGAACGAGTTTCAATCTCGCCCAGGCTGGAAGTACCGATTTCATAAATCGCATACTCTGCATCGATCGGGGTATTGAGCACCGACATCGGAACACCGATCGCGTTGTTGTGGCTCTTCGAAGACACCCATGCGTTACCTGCATGGTTGAGCACCGAATGGATCAGTCTTGTTGTAGTAGTCTTCCCGTTGGATCCGGTCACCCCGATCACAGTCGCGCTCAGCGTCGATCTATACTTTTTTGCAAGCGCCGTCATCGCATCGGTGGGGTCACCAACCTCCAGAATCGGGATACGAATCGATCCAGGCACCTTCGATTCATCAGTAACGATGCACATGCTCGCGCCGCGCATTTGTGCTTGGGACAGATACGCGTGCCCATCAGTCTGCGCCCCGATGTACGCGACAAAGATCTGCCCTTTGCGAATCTCACGCGTGTCGATAGAAACGCCGCGAGGGGCCTGAGAGTCTGAAGCAGGTTCGATGATCCATCGACCACCCGTCTCGGTTTGTATGTCTTGCCAGCTCATCGTGCTCATAGAGTATTCCTTATTCCGGTACACCGACACGGGATCGTCGTTTTTCAAGGGCGATTGTCGCGTGCTGAGCATCATCAAATCGATTCGCGATCAGATTTCCAGTGTCATCAGCAATAATCTGTTCGAGTTCGTGCCCCTTGCCCGCAATCACGATCACATCCCCCGCCTTTGCCCCCCTGATCGCAAACTCAATAGCGTGAGCACGATCCACCTGAACTTCAACGCGCGCTCGCTGCTGTTCATCAAGACCAGTCAGCACATCATTGACAATCTCACTCGGGGACTCTGACCGAGGATTATCACTCGTCAGTACGACGCGGTCCGCGCCGTCGCATGCTGCTTGTCCCATCCGTGGTCGTTTGGTTCGATCACGATCCCCTCCGCATCCAAAGACGCACCAGAGCGATGCGCCATGAGCAAGTACACTCCGCGCCCCATCAAGCGCGCTTCGGATTGAGTCATCCGAATGGGCAAAGTCGATCAGCACACACAGTTCATCATGTTCAGTGTCCACCCGCTGGAGCCTCCCTTTGGGCAACCGGAGCTGAGGCAATGCATATTGATATATCCCGATCCGCGCGGAGTGATTCAGCCCAAGCTTTGCGAGAAGCACATCGCATAATCCAACCGCGATAAGCAGGTTGCTTGCGTTGTAGGAACCAAAGAAAGGCACCGATCCTGAGAACGACCCGATCGGTGATCGAATCTCTAGCCCCATTGAATCTATGGAAGTCGATGCAATATTCACGAACCAATCACAGTCTTTGTCGATCATCGAGCAGCGCATCACATCCACCCCCTCCGCGCACGCATTGATCATCGCACTCGCCGATGCATCATCAATATTGATCAGTGCAGCGCTCCCGGGATCAAGCGATGAGAACAGCTTGGTCTTAGCGCGTGTATATTCTTCAACACTCAGGTGATAGTCCAGATGATCCCCGGTCAGATTGGTAAACCCCGCTGCATCAATCTTGATCGCAAAGGTCCGCCCCTGATCCAGAGCATGACTCGACACTTCCATGGCGCACGCTCCGCATCCATGCTCAACCATGGTCGCCAATGTTCTGCTGAGCTCGATCGCGGGAGGGGTGGTCATCGACGCGCTGCTCCGCTGTCTCCCGTCATCGACTTCGACGGTCCCGATCAATCCGCACCGGAACTTGGCGAGCTTGATGATCTGCTGGCAAAGATGGGCGATGGTGGTCTTCCCGTTGGTACCGGTGATTCCGGCAATAGCCATCGCGGTGCTGGGATTCCCATAGAAACGCTCTGCAAGCAGTGCCCCGATATTGGCAGCATCGGGACTGAACAACACCGCTGCATTCCCACACTCAAGTCCATCACTCTCGGGATCATCAGTGACCACCGCGACCGCACCTTGATCAACCGCACTCTTGATGTGACGAGCGCCGAGGTCTCGCGTCCCCGCACGCGCGACGAACAGTGTTCCAGGAAGCGCCGTCCGGGAATCTTCGCTGATATCACAGACTCGCACAGAAGCATGATCTTCAGTACCAGAGAGCTGGGTCAATCCAAGTCCCGAAATGAGCGTTTCCAGATCCATACTCAGCCCCTGTCATCCACACCAATCCTTGCACGCACTATATACAGATCCATCCGTAACCAGCATACCAGATCCTCGCAATGCACATCAGACCGTTACGGGAGGATCAGCATCGCGTCTCCATAACTGAAAAAACGGTACTCATTGTGGATCGCGTGTGCATAGATCGACTGCACACGCTTGATCCCGCTTTCATGATCCCCATCATCAAGCAGACTCGCCACCATAGCGATCAGTGTCGATCGGGGAAGATGAAAGTTTGTAATCATCCCATCGACCCAGCGCCAGTTGTATCCAGGCGCGATCATGATCCGGGTATCGATCATCCCATCAATCGCTTCTCCTGATTCATGACGAGCAGCAAAGCTCTCGAGTGTTCGAGCACTGGTAGACCCAACCGCAAAGACCCTCCCCGATGCGGGTTTGCCTTCACCAAAGCGATGCACCGCTTGACCAAGCGAACATCGCTCGCTGTGCATGTTGTGGTCTTTAAGATCGTCTGCATCAACAGGTTTAAAGGTCCCCGCGCCGACATGAAGCACCACCTCGCTCCGATCGATTCCTCGTTGATCAAGCCCTTGCATGACCCTGCTTGTAAAGTGCAGCCCAGCAGTCGGTGCTGCGATCGATCCGGTGTCCTCAGGATCCGCATACATGGTTTGGTAGGAGTCTCGATCATCCGCATCGTGAATCCGCTGATCGCGTGCTTTGCGTTGTGAAACAATATATGGAGGAAGCGGGGTCAGCCCGACCGCTCCAAGCGTGGTTGCGGTATCAAGCCCACCTGAGTCAACACGAACCACCCAAGCGCCGGGTCCTTCACTAGGCCATTGCTCAATGCACTCGAGCACCACATCCGTCGGTTGCCCTTGATCATCAACCAACGACACCACACGACCAACACGAGGCCTCTTGGCTTTGAGATACACAATCCAGTACAACCCACCGACCTTCGCGGAAAAATGCGATGGAGCTTCTTCTATATACAGCCCCTCAACCCCGCCTCCAGTTTCAATGGTCACCCCTCGAAATCTGGCTGGAATCACGCTCGACTTGTTAAAAACGAGCAGGTCATTCGTTTCAAGCAGAGCTGGAAGCTCCGAGAATACACGATCCTCTAGACGATCAGGGTCAGAGCGCGAGACAACAAGCAGCTTCGAAGAATCTCGAGGAGACGCGGGCGTGGTCGCAATCAACGACTCCGGGAGATCAAAATCTAGTGCATCCGTTCGCATAGCTGTGCATGGTACGCATCGCGGACTGATGCATGAGCACCACAGCCCGCATGATCCGCACCCTCAGAGTTCTTTCGATCCTGTTACGGATAGCGTTTATCCCGCTTGAACGCATGAGTTCCCGGACCATACTCCAAATCCGGTTCAAGGCATCCAGATCGCAACTAGTCTGGCATGTCCGCTTCATCGATCAACCCGGGATACACCCCCCACCAGCCCCATCTGGTTACCCCCCCAGATCGATCATTCTGCGCCAGCAAAAACAAACGCGATGCGTTCGATGCCCCTCCCGGAGCAGCACCGTTCCACCGGTTCTTGGAAGCGAATCGTCTGTCGCGACCGAATCTGGATCGGTTCGAGCCTTCAACAATCCACGAAGCACCAAATTTGGGATCCAGCACCAGTGCAGAGCCTCAGAAATCTGGATTGCTTCCCAGAGTCGGTGAAATCTTGACCCCGACTCCGAAACCTGAGCTTGCAACCAAAGAAGTTCAACTCTACCAACAGCACATCCCCGCAACCGGTCGCGTGCTGGATCTCTACGCGTAAAGCGTGAACTCAACATCATCATTATGGATTGATTGCGCCAGATCGCTGCTTAGGGTTGCAACACAACGACCTCCCCACTACCATACACATATCGAACACTTGGAGTGCTATGCGTATGACCCCTGCAAATACCGATGCCCAATCCCGCAAGCTTATCAGCAGAATCCTGCCAGTCTCGCTCATCATCCTGATGTCCTCCGCCGCTGCGATGACCACCAACGGATGTATCCAAAGACTCTGGGAGCGCGATGACAACGCAGCATTCAATCTGGAATCCGCCCCCCCCATCATGCTCGAGCAAGGGGAAGACAAACACCTCATCGTCATGCAAGCACCATCCCCCGGGTGGTCAGTTCGACTCGATAAAACCGAACGCACGCCCGATGGGAAGCGTGTGTATATCACCATCCGCAGACCAGACCCCGCATTCCAATACACCCAGCAACTCGTGCAAATGAGACTGCTCACCACAGTTCGTCTCGACAACGACATCGAAGTGGTTGGTCGTCTGCTCAACCATGACGAGAAAACCAAGAACCGGGGATACGCCCCTGTACCATTGGTTGAGAGTTTCGAGTAATCGTGTGGCCCCGATCTCCCCGCAATCTCGTGACCTGCTCGCTCTCACCCTGATACCAGGCTTGGGTCCCGTTCGCATCGACCGATTGATCCAAGCTGCAGGATCACCCGGCCAGGTGATGAGCATGTCACTGAATCAACTCACGCGAGTTTCCGGGATCGGATCGCGGACTGCTGGGAGCATTGTCGAATCCCGAGCAACCGTCGCTGATCGCGTCGAGCAAGAACTCGACAAACTCATCAACGCGGGCGCATCGATAGTGTCCGTGTTCGATGATGGATATCCATCCCTCCTCAAAGCGACCCCAACCGCACCACCAATACTCCAGTACAAGGGATCGTTGGAATCGATGAATCATCGTCATCCGATCGCGATGGTCGGATCTCGTAAATGCACGATCTATGGCCATGAGCAAGCTGCCCGCTTTGCCAAATCACTCTCAGCATCAGGGATGTGCGTCGTCTCAGGGGGGGCACGAGGTGTCGATTCAGCAGCCCACAAAGGAGCGATGGATGCTGGGGGTCAAACAGTGGTGGTTCTGGGGTGCGGACTTGGACATGTCTATCCGAGTGAGAATGCTGAGCTGTTTGATCGTGTCATTGATACTGGTGGAGCGGTGATCTCTGAGCTTCCATTCTCAACCCCCCCATCAAGCGAGAACTTCCCAGCTCGCAACCGGATCATTTCAGGTCTCTCTCTTGGAGTGCTTGTCGTTGAAGCAAGCAGGAAATCTGGCGCGCTCATCACCGCGACCCACGCGGTTGAAGATCACAACCGGGAAGTCTTTGCTATCCCAGGGCGCGTTGATTCAAGCGCTTCGACCGGGAGCAACGAGCTGCTCAAGAACGGAGCCCATCTGGTGACAGATCCCAACGAGATCATCGAGATCCTTGAGCGAAGCGCCGAGACACTCAAACGTGGAGCACGCTCGCTTGGCAGGGCTCCAACCAACCGAGATGCATCACAAGCTCAACCCAGTGAACCGATCGGGGAAGTCGACCCAATCGGAAAGCGGATTCTCGAAGCGCTCCAAGACCCATTAACGGGTGACCAGCTCGCCGAAAAACTCAATATTGAGCCAGGCCAACTCCGCGCCGCGGCGACCATGCTTGAAATCCAAGGTCGAATCCAGCGATCAGGACCCAACTTTGTGCGAACGCGCTAGTTTCTCAACAGACTTGTTGATTGCATCACCCAAACACCCAGATGTATGGGTCAAAGACCCCGTTTGAAGCCCGATAACCGCACTTCTGTTCGGGTTACGGCAGGTTTTGCGCAGAAAAATTACCAACCCGATAACCTGCGATGACCAGTCGAATTCGCTCCAATCTGATCAGAAACCCTGAATTGGCTTGCCGTCCGGCGTGTGATCGGCTATCGTTAACCGAACATCGCTCGATAAAAGGTGTTTGGTCACCCGAGAAATACCCGATCAGACTGAAAGCAAAGGCAACACATTCCCCGCTCATGCGGAGAACGCCCGAACATTTCAGATCACAGAATCGAGTACCTCAGATGACACAGACGACGCATGCACCCTTAATCAAGCTTGGACCAGGCGGCTCATACTCGTATGAATATGACGATCAACAAGCCGCCATTGCAACACTGGTCTTGCGACCAGCACACCCAAACTTGGGCGATGAACACGGTGTTGATCTGCAATCTGAGAGGGTTGCGGGATCTGACTTGACGCTGAGCAATGATGCACTCGATACCACGAGTGGACACGCGTGCGAGATCAGTGTCAGCCGGCGACAGAGACTCCTGGATCTTGGAGTGCTTGTTGCGGGTCTTGAACGGATGAATACTCAGCGGGACCGTCTTGCTGAGTTCAAAAAGCAACTTTCTGGGCTGATTAGCCCATCACACTCAGCCCCGATCGCACAACGCGGTCATCAGTACAGCGCGAAACTTCGGAAGGAAACATCCAATGAACCTCACGCCCAAACAACTACGAATTCTTCAGCTTATCCGCGATTCACGAATTCGCCGTGGTTATTCCCCGACGATGCAAGAGCTCGCCGACGAGATCGGCGTCAGCAAGGTCACGGTGTTCGAGCATGTCGAAGCACTGATCAAAAAAGGGGCACTCGTTCGGGAAGCGAACAAGGCACGCTCTTTGTCGATTGCCAGCGGGATTGCGGTTCCCGATGAATCTCGACCAATGAAGTACCCGCTCGTGGGCAAAATCGCTGCGGGTTATCCAATCGAAAAAGTTGCAGAATCCGATGAGATCGATCTCGTTGAGTTCCTAGGAACAGTCGATGACGCGGGCTCGACCTTCGCATTGATCGTTGATGGGGAATCGATGCGAGACGAAGGCATCCTTGATGGCGACCTTATTCTGCTCAAACGCGCTCAAGTTGCCAACAACGGGGACCGCGTTGTTGCGCTCCTCGAAGATGGGTCAACCACTCTCAAAACCTTCTTCAAAGAACCAGATCACATCCGCTTACAGCCAGCGAATCCTGACTTTGAACCTATCCGTGTGCAGTTCTGCCAGATCCAGGGGATCGTTAAAGGTGTGATCCGCCGATACTGATCACGCAATGGCTTTCGATTTCAATCACTTGGAATCGCAGAATGTTGACTAGATTCAGAACTTCTTGTGCGATGCACGAGAAGTTTTTGTTGGTAGATTCATAACCGCGCGGAGGATCGCAAGATCTCCTGGCCTGGTGAGTTTGAGATTCCGTTCATCTCCTGCGACGGTGACCACACGCTCACCCAAACGCTCGATCAATCCTGCATCATCGGTGCTGCTTAGATCTGGTTGGTCATACGCACGCTCGATCAAGTCCTTGGTAAAGACTTGAGGGGTTTGCACAAGTACCGCATCGGCGCGGTCGATCTCCCCTATCACTTCGTGCATCGGGCTTGGATCACCAGCACCAAGAATCGCTGCGAGTGGATCACTTTCTGAGCGGTCGTCGATTGGTTCGATCGACACGCGTTTGAGGGTATCGCTGACCGGGAGGACAGGGATGACCGCATCAAACCGGGCAGCAGCATCAAAAACGCGGTCAATCATTTCGGGAGGGGTGCCGGGGCGCGCTGCGTCATGGATCGCGATGTGGGTCGCATCGAATGTCACTTCACTCAATGCAGCGCGGACCGATTCCCAGCGGTGGTCTTTGCCCCCGCTCACCAGATGCGCTCCGAGGAGTGAGATCCGGTCGCTGTGTCTGAGGTGAAAGTCGCTCATTGCGGATTCATCGTGCGGTCCAGCGACGATGATCTGGTGGACTTCGGGTCTGGTATTAAACAGCTCGATCGAGCGCTGGAGCACGGTCTTGCCTCCAAGATCTTCATCGAGCTTTGATCTGCCCATTCCGAGAACATCTGGAGAATCTGCTTGATTGTTAAAACGGGTAGACTTGCCTGCAGCGGGGAGGATCACAGCGATTTTCATTAGATATCCACCGGTCGATTTGAAGCGCCCTGAGGGCAGATTTCGAATACAATCAAGCTCGCGGTTTGGGCTTCTACCAAGACCCGCGAGTCTCATGTCCTGATGCAGAGTATATGTACTGAGCACGCGCGGGCCGAACGGACCTACGAGCGAGTCTTGAAACGAGGGAACTATGGATTCATCGCTGATCTATCTGGACAACGCTGCGACGAGTTGGCCTAAACCTGCATGTGTTGGCGAAGCGATGGTTGATTTCCTGAACACCAAAGCGGGCAACCCCGGCCGCGGTGGACACGCTCTTGCACGCGCAGCGAGTGATCTGGTTGAGGAAGCCCGGTTTAAAATCGCAAGTCTCATCAACGCACCATCCCCCTCACGGATCGTGCTTACTCATGGATGCACGGATTCGCTGAACCTCGCGATTCATGGAGTGATCCGGGCTGCTCAGCGCCACGGGTGCGACGGTCCGGTCCCGGTGTTGAGTTCGGTACTGGAACACAACGCGGTGCTCCGCACGCTACATTGCTATGCGACCGATGAAAAAATCAGACTCAACCTGGTCACCTGTAATCCACAAGCACTCATTGATCTTGATGACCTTCGTAAGCAGTGCACCGAATGCACAGCACTCGTCTGCTTAACACACGCGTCCAATGCAGCGGGCACCATACAGCCAATCCAAGAAGCCATTCGGATTGTGCGAGAGATCGCCCCCGATGCGCTGGTTCTTGTTGACTGCGCCCAAACACTCGGGCACTTCCCAATCGATGTGCAGGAAATGGGAATTGATCTGCTTGCAATCGCGGGACACAAAGGGCTCAACGGCCCGACCGGTACTGGTGCGTTGTATCTAAGCTGTCGAGCATTCCCGGATAACTGCACGCAAGACAACGCACGTGTTTTTTGTGAACGACGGGGAGGAACGGGGTCAAAGGCGCCAGGTCTGGAAATGCCAACCCAGCTCCCAGATGCGCTGGAAGCAGGAACCGCCAACGCGGTAGGCTTTGCCGGTCTAGTCGCTGCGATCGATGCACTGGACCCAGCACATCACGATCATGAAATGAAGCTCACTCAGCAGATCCTCGACGGTCTCAACACAATCGATCGAGTCACTATCTATGGCACTCCAGGAATCGAAGGACGCACCCCGGTAGTGCTCTTTAATATTGGAGATCTCCCTCCAAGAACGGTCGCTGACATACTTGACAAAAAACATAACATCGCTGCTCGCGCGGGGTCACACTGCGCCCCGCTTGCTCACTCTGCGCTCGGGAATGGCGAGGACGGTGGAGTCCGTGTGTCTCCCGGCCCAGCGACCACTACAGAAGACATCAAACAACTCATGAACGCGGTTCGCTCGATTGCTTCTGATCATGCAGCTATTGAATAATCTTCCTACTCTTCTGACGAGGCGCGGAGCTTTCAAAACCACATCTAAACATGAAAAACCCTGCACGAATGCAGGGCTCTGTGTGTGGATTGACGAGAACCGATAGGCTCAGATCAGGTTGATGATTACGGGCATCCAGTATTCATTGCATTGATGAACTCATAGACATCATTGATATCGACCTGATTATCTTGGGTCATATCGGCAATCTGATCGTTGCTCATGTATGCGTTGAGGAACTTGGAAATGTCGAAGTAGTTCACGCGTCCGTCACCCTGGAAATCAGCTGGGCAGGACTTGAGACCGTTGAAATACCGGCGCGCTTCGGTGAACGCTTCTGGACCAATCTCTTGTCCCATATGACGACCGGGAAGGTCATCGGCTGGTGGGTGGATACCACCCCAGATGCGTGAGAGTGAGCACTGATCTGATGCGTCTTGGTAGGTAGCCCACTGGAGGGTGATGTCCATTGATGGGCCGTCTTCGAATACGAGGAACTCGTTCATCGGCGCTTCGAACTCACCCATACCACCGGGGAAGAACTGGCTCCCGGTCAGCAAGGTCATGATCTCTGCAGCGCCACGCGAATAGGTCGAGTGACCCGACACATATCCCGCGAACGGTGGGGTCACGAATGATGGGCGCTGGTATGGCCACCAGTTTTCTGCAAGGATCCATCCGACGCCGGCAACATCTGTCTCTTCATTGGCAATGAAGGCAGGTCCCTTCCAGGCGCGGACCGCGATCTTGCCTTCGTTTCCGAGCAGCGCTTCGTGCTTTTCACCCGGAGCAGTGGTTTCTGCAGTCACCACTTCGATGATGTTCTCGATCAGGTTGATCCCCTCTTCGTTGTAGCTTGGGAGATTCTCATCAGTGCACTGCCCTTGATCCGCGAGGTAGCGGATCGCGGAGACTGGACGGATGTAGTCGTAGTACCCTTTGACCGACCACGAAGCAATCGCGATGTCGTGCATGCCGCCGCCCATGATCATGTAGGATTTCACATCCCACTCAAGATCATCAATGATTGGACCTTGTCCCATGAATCGTTTTTCTTGGAGCGGGTGATCCGAGACATAGTTGAGCAAGCTGAACCAGTGACCTGGAGGGGTTTCGGAGTCAGGGCCGTCTGCCCAGAACTCTGCAAGGATCCGTCCGTAGTCGCCGCGTGGGACGACTTGTGGTTCGTAGGGCATGTTGGTGGCTGGGTTCATATCCCAGCCTTGTCCCCAGTCACCACCTTCAAGAAAGTTGTAATACAAGTCTTCTTGGCTGACCTCTGCGAGTGGTGCGTTCCCGATCGCGCCTGGGGAAATATCGATCATTGCGGGATCGCTTGAATCGAGATGGGATGACCAGACAACGACCATCTCGTTGCCTGATTTGTATCGAGCATCACCTTCTGCGGTGCCGCTGTATGGTGGTGCGCCGGGATCATGCCAGACGGCCCAGTCGATTCCGTCACGGTTGTATACATTCAGATCGTTGTTATTGAGTGAGAATGGTGCAACTTCTCCCCACTCTGGGCTGAGGAAGTCGGGGTACCCCAGTGGAATGGGGTTACCTGATTGATCAACGAAGAACTGGAGAGCTAGAGGCTGCCAACGGTTTACATCTGTAATGTCTGGATTCCCTGGGAAGTCTGGGAACAGAGGCTCGTTGACTGGTTCGTAAACCAGATTGTCAAATCCTGCAGCTTCATTGGAACCATCAGTCAGTCCAAATTGAATGATCGTTTGGGCGATCCGATTCCCGAGTGACGCAGCGTCATCTCCGACGAGACCGGTATACGACTTGTCGTATCCGAGTTCGTCCATGAGCAGGTCATATTCTGGGAACATGAAGACCGCTGCGGGTGAGGTGAGGAATCGATGACGCAAGATGCGGTACATCGCGAACGAAATCGCTTCTTCGCGATCCGCTTGAACATCGTCAGATGTTAGTTTCTCGATATGGAGGACTTGGTCTGCTTGCTCGTCATACGCCGCCCATGCGTCCCACATACCTGCACTGGTGTGGTACAGATTCCGAGCATGAATGGTTGGACGAGCGAAGTCTTTGCGAATCGAGTCGAGCAGGATCTCGTTCCACTGACGAGCAACCGTATGACCGAGTTCGCCTTGGCTTTGACGAATGATCGCACGCTTCTCTGCAGTCGATGGAGAAACCTGTTTCTGCATTTTGGTTGTGGGCGCGGAAATATCCGCAGCTGACTTGCTGAGTGCTGATTTATCCCCAGCTGAAGCGAGCGAGACGGTCAGCGCCAGACCTGCACAAAGGCCGGCGCGTGAAGTAAGCTGTTTCGTGTATGAACGCATGAGATCCCTCCTGAGAATCCAGAACATCATTTCGCCTAGAAATGGCGATTCGACACCTAAATGTACACGAATCGGCGTTTAATTCAACAGAATTCGTCTAAAAACCGGGAACCGATGCCAAAGAACCGCGTCCATGGGTGTTATACCTATTTACATACGATGAACGATGTCCGATACCGCATATTGCAATGGATTGATCTCAATGGAGGATCCTGTGAGACTATTTTTGAGATGCCTGATTTCAAGTTGCTGTGCTGGCTCTGGATTGAACCGATCCATGTGATTGTGTGTATAGAATGATGAGGTCTCTCGGTTGGTCCGAGGGCATGAACATTGGGGCCGATATGGCATTCGACCGGATTGGGAAGGCTTTGTGTGGCGAGTCGAGGAGCGTGCAGGCCTCGTAAAAAGTACGCAACTTTATATCTGCCGAACCGCAGTACGCACTCGCAGCCTAACTTAGGCCGCGGATTCACCTCCCGACGTCCGATGAGGAGGTGAATCACGATCATCGGGCTGGTCAGTCCGTGGCGTCTCTTGGCGGGCTGGCAAGGAGGTTTCGAGAGGCTGGACCGAACCACAGGGTGTCGATGCCCGGTGCAAGGTTGAGATTAAACCATCGACTACACTCGTAGAAGCACTCTGCTGACAATCCCGGCACGGGGGTTCGATTCCCCCCGGCTCCATTTAACTTGTTTAGGTTTTGATTGATCCCTGAATCATCTGACTGATCTCAAAATCAATTGATCAGTCGCTTGGCAAGATCTCGATCCGTCGGCTCAAGGTCGTAGAGATCGGTGGGTAGGCCATCTCGAATCGGGATCCACTGAACTCGTCGATACCATAACCGGTTCGCTCTGATACGAACTCCATCAAGCGTTGGTACCAAGGCAGGTGAGCTGTGGCTGCTCCATCGACACCAGGCGGAAGGTCGTAGCCCCGTTCTGCGATTGCGACGGATTGATTATCGAAGTTCTCTACACGGTTATCGTGCGGGTAGGTCAGTCGATCGAGGAGATGGGTCACGACTTCGCCAGTGTGGTTGATCGAGTTGTGGATGTAGTAGTCGAAGATCACACGCTCGACCGGGGTTTGGAGCATGACCATGAACCCCGCGGTGTCGTGCTCATCACTTGGTTGCATTGAATAGATCGAGCGGAGATAGCTCCCGAAGACACAAGTCGTTAAGCCCCGGTTCCCAACTGGTCCGGCTGCGAGATTGAAGACTTTGTAATCGCCCTGCATCTGCACTTCGATTTCGGGGTTGCTGGGTTCGCAGAATGAACGCATCAGCTGAAGATCGCCTTCTTCGTATCCCGATGGATCGAGCGGGCCTTTCTGGATCGCGAGTTTCTTGCCTTCTTTGTCGTGGACCGCTTCGTAGCTCATGGGCCATGCGCGGGAGCTGAACTGGCGGAACCCGACATAACCGGTCACATGCGCTGCATCGAGCATCCCAGGCTCGGTCCGAGATGGACATAAGAATACAGATACAAACCGCGTCTGTGCTTGCACGCCCCAGACGGAGCAGGCCCCATCGAACAACATGCGCCGTGCGCGCTCGCGGTCTTGGGAAGCGACATTCTCCCCTGAGTTGGCAAGCAGCATCGCGAGCGTCTTGCGACCGCCGGAGCACGACGCGACGCTTGCTTCAAACGCGTTGGTGGCTTCATGAGCTTTGGCGATGAGCGCAGGCTCAACGCCGCGCTGTTCACAGACTGATATGAACCGTTCCATACTCTGCTTGCCCGGCACATCATGGGCAACATCGGTGCCATCGATCGATCGCGCGACTCTTGAGAGCTTCCATGCGAGACCGCGATTGAGTCCGAGTTCACGCGCTAGCTCGCGCGTCTTGGTGGGATCAACCCCAGCCGACCCGAACAATCCAAGAACAGACGAGCGGAGTACCTGAAAGGATGCCATCACATCGCGGATGGTCGCTGATTCAGCAGCGGGCAGCACAGGCCGCTGACGGGGGATATGGACTACAGGTGGCTCAGACATTGGTTAATAGCGTAGACGATCCGATGGAATGACACAAGACAAATTGACACGAAAAATGTCAATATTGACACTGGCACAGTGTCTGGATAACACAAGATTGTACAAATGGCCCTGATGAAGGGCACTTTGACTGACACACAGTTTCATACAAGGAGAGAGGTTCATCATGAACATCACAACAATCACAGTCAGCGCACTGGACATCGCATCCACCGGCGCACTCGCATCCATCACCGTCACCCAAGGTTCCTCAGGAACGACCTACGGCACCACGCTCAACTTCGATGAAGCCGGCGGACCAACCGGTGCTGGCATCGCCAATAACGCATGGGCTGGGATCGGTCTTGCCGATATGGCTGCGGGCGATTCCAACAATGTTGTTGACGATTTCATTCAGCCTTGGATTGGGACCGACAATGCGTTCTTCGGTAACTTCGGGGTCTTCATGACTTTCGATTCTGATCTCACCGACTTCAGCGGCCAAGTCTGGGATCCATCAGGCCCAGCAAGCCCATTCGGTGGCGGTGTCGGCATCTTCGTCTTTGACGACGGCGTTGAAGTCACCAACCTCTTCATCGAACCATCATGGGGCGGTTTCGGTGATCAATGGATCAACATCTCAGCAGACAGCGGCATGGTCTTTGATGAAATCCGCATCCTTGGTTTTGGATTCGATCCAACAACCTATGTCGACAACCTCTCATGGAACGCTGTCCCTGCACCAAGCGGCTTGGCAGCATTGGGTATGGTCGGCTTGGCCGCGACCCGTCGCCGCCGTGCATGAGTCGTTGATCAATAGATCTTTCTTTAAATCCTTCATGAGTACATCAGCGAAAGCTGATGCTGCTCGATTTCATTCAATGAACGAAACTGTAATTCCAGCAGTCTCATCAACAGACACACCAACTGACACACCAACAGACGTAGGCAATCATGCACACCGCAAAGACGATCGCGATTCTCAGCACCGCCGCAGTACTTTCTGTATCGAACTCGGTATTGGCACAAGACATCCGCTTCGAGGTCTTGCCGGGGATCTTTCCGCTTGACATGTCCACCGATGGGTCAGTCATCGCCGGCAACGACATCAACTTCGAGACTGTTCGCTGGACGCGAGCGACTGGGGTCGTGAATCTTGGGCGAGGCACCTTCCCCCTTGGAGTCGGCGCAGGCTCACCGGATATCTCAGACGACGGCACCAAAATAAGTGCAACTATTCTCACAGCTGATGGCACACTTGCTACACAAGGGATTTGGACTGAAGGACTCGGGTGGGAAGACTACATGCCTCCTACTCCTGCAGATGGTGGCGTGATTGACTTAGCCCTTGGTTCGGCGTGGGGAATTTCTGGCGATGGATCGAGTATTGTTGGGCTGTACTGGAGACCGAACGATTTCGCGACAGGCGGGGCGCACGCATCAATCGCAAGCGCTCCGGGATCTGTGATTGATCTCGGTTCCAGCGGTGGCAATAGCCGCGCAAATCACACGAACTTCGATGGTTCAGTGGTGGTTGGCTGGGACGAACGCCCTGACGGGCTCTGGCAACCGACCGTCTGGGAGAACGGCGTTCTTACACGATTGAGTAACGAAGAGAGTTTCTCAAGCGCTGATTATGTCAATGCAGCGGGAACGATCATTGGTGGCAATACCTTACGCCCAATTTTTGATTACCAGGAAGCAACACTCTGGCACAAGAACGGAAGCAGTTGGGACAAACAGGTCATCGGCGCACTTCCAGGAACCGTTGGTCCCCGCGGCTTCGCTACCGTTGAATCAATGACCCCCGACGGATCGAAAGTTGTCGGCATCAATGTATTCAACCCGTCCGCACCAGCGACAGGATTCATCTGGACCCAAGAAGATGGCATGGTTGATGTCAAAGACTTCCTCGATGACCAAGGAATTGAAGTCCCTGCAGACATGTTAATTCTAAACCTCACTTCGATCTCAGCAGACGGCACCATCATGGCCGGCGTCGGGGTCAGCGCACTTGATGGCTTTACACCGATGGGATTCAGAATCTCACCAGCGTGTCCTGCCGACATCAACAGCGACTTTGATTTGAACTTCTTGGATATCTCGGCATTCATTGCCGGGTTTGGAGATGGGGAGGCATTTGCTGATTTCAATGACGATGGGAGCTTTAACTTCCTGGATATCTCAGCATTCTTAGCAGATTTTTCAGCGGGATGTCCGTAGTTTTTGCTTTTGATGATTCTTTATTGTCTTGAATGCTCCAAAATTTTCAAGCCTGCAATATTATGATACTTGCTCAGGCATCTTATGGGTACCGACGCTGTTCCAATCGAGCATTGAGTTTGCAAGTTTCGATAAGTGTTGTTTCGGAAGGTGAGTGCACGAAAGCTGTGGATTTTTTGAGATGTCTATACGCTGAATTTTTGGCAAACTGAATAGTTCATCCGGGAGATCCGTAAGGGAGGTCATACAGATCCCTAAGCCTTGGAGTTCTTGGAACGCATCTGCAACAGCATTGATATTGGATACCGGGCTTGCACCGATGTTTAGAATCCGCAAGTCTTGGAGTTGAGTCAGTCCGGTATCGAGACGGCTGAGTTGATTTCTATATAGTGTGATACGACGCAATGTAGGGATACTGCTTATCCATTCTGGAATTGTTGATAATCTATTCTTTGCCGCGATCATGGTATGGAGCGACTGGAGAGAAACGATCTGCTCTGGCAGCTGAGACAGGTTACACGCAGCGATATTCAATGAGCGAAGGTTTGGCAGCGAGTTTAAACATTCAAAGTTAGATATTGGATTCCCTGTGATATCGAACTCAACGAGCGAATGCGGGAGTGAGCTTGGCAAATATTCAAGATCTGCGTATGCAAATGAAAGCGACTCAATCTTAGAAAATGAGTTGATGGTTTGAAAGACCTGACTCCTGACACCTTCGGAAATACCGGAAAGAACACTGCGGGGGTATGGCTGAGAGTCAGTAAATGCCAATGAACGACACTGACCATCTGGCCAAAGTTCAACAGCAGGCATCTTTTTGAGCATCCCAAAATGCTCGGCTAGGAAGTCCTCAATATAAAGATGGGTATCTGGTTGAACATTAGAGTTGATGTGAAGAATTGAATCCAGCTCTCTTATAGTCCCCTGTAAAATATTCGTGTGCAGTCGCTGTTCCCAGCCATCCGCCAATGGTGTGTCAATTAATAGAGGCTTTAGAACAGAGCATGAGCCCCGTGCAGATAAAATGCGGTCTGCTTCGGTTGATACTCTGCTTACTGGAGTTTCACCGATCGTAAAATCTCCCGATACACACACTAGATGCGAAGTCGATTTTAACGCATCGAACTTGAGCCAGTGCTCAACGGCATCTGGAATACGATCATTACCCAGCACTGGAAATATGTGAACATCGAGATCCGCCACATCAGTATCGCCTCCGTATCGAATCCGCTTAAATGTTCTCCCATGCCCTTCGAAGAACTGTTCAAGCGTATCCATTACGAGACTGCTGGTGCGATTACTGAAATGTCTAAAGATCACCGACTGGATGCCAGGATTCAGGGGCGAAACGCCATTCACACGGACACTTCCTTCTTTGATTGGATGACTTCTTTGATTGCTTCTGAAACATCTTGAATGTCCTGAACGCTCATACTTGGGCATAGCGGAAGCGATAAAATTTCATCTGACATCTTCGCAGCGACTGGAAGTGATTCAGGCTGTACACCAAGATGATCCCGGTAGTATGGTTGTAGATGGGTAGATATGAAATGCACACCAGAACCAATATTGCGTTCTCGAAGTCCAACAATCATCTCATCACGCGTAACACCTGATACATCCGCGTTAATCCGGACTATATAAAGATGGAACGCTGATTCTCGGCCTGGTTTCCGATCAAGCTGCGTTACACCCGCGATTGATGAAATCGCATTGTCATACTGGGATGCGAGCTCTCTACGCTTTTCAATAAATGCTGGCAGCCTATCTATCTGATGGATCCCGATAGAGGAAAGCACATCCGACATATTGCACTTAAATCCGGGCTCAAGAAGCTGCCAATGTAGACCTTGATTCGATTCGCGGCTCCAAGCATCGCGCGAAACACCATGCTGGCTCAGAAGTCGTACTCGTTTGGCTACTGCCTCATCATTCGTGGTGAACATTCCACCTTCACCAGTTGTCATATTCTTAGTGGCATAAAAACTAAAGCATGTATGCTCACCGGTAGAGCCAACCTCTTGCTGATCATACGAAGCACCAAGAGCATGAGCGGCGTCTTCAATGATAGGGATATTATTTCGTTTGCCAATATCTCGGATTTCGTTCATATCACAAACTTGACCAGCCATATGCACCGGAATGATTGCTTTAGTGCGAGGCGTGATCGCACTCTCAATCAAAGAAGCGTCAATATTGAGCGTGTCTGCTCTCACATCAACAAACACCGGCTTGGCTCCTGTGTGAACAATCATATTGCTTGTAGCAGGCCAGGTGATTGGAGTAGTGATGACCTCATCACCTTGCCCAACTCCAATTGCGAGTGCTGAAAGATGCAATGCCGCTGAACACGAGTTCAATGCAACCGCATGCTTTACTCCTATGTACTCAGCAAATAGTTGTTCAAACTTAGCCGTTTTCGGACCAGTCGTAAGCCAGCCGCTTCTCAGGTTTTCAACGACGGAAGCTATTTCTTCTTCACCAATGCTTGGAACAGCGAGCGGGAGAAATGTATCACGCATTTGAATGTCCTTTTGCCGAGTGGCTCTCATAAATCAACTGTGCTGTCCTCGTTGGGTAATAACGATCTTGAGCCGGATCACCATACTCATTGTTTCCGAGCCGGTTACAGATCTCTTCACTGCTTTGAGCAATTGTTGTGCTTGGCCGATATGACAAAACTTCTTCAAGCGCGCCACGGCTTACACGGTAGTTCCGAGGATCAACTTCGCCATTGAGAATCTCTACCTTTGCATCGAGTGCTTGGCCTATCAACTCACCAAGACCCTTTATCTGATAGTTGTCTCCAACTACATTCAGAATAGCACCCTTTCGGCCCAAATCTCTGCGAGTCAAAGCCTCAATGAATACATTCGCTGCATCTTGAACATGTAACATGGGTCGCCACTGGCTACCACCACCGCCGACTTTGACTGTGCCGTCACGAGTAGCGCACAGTGCCATTTGGTTGGCAACAAGATCAAATCTCATTTGTGTAGAGGATCCGAACAGCGTGCCCATTCGCAAACAAACTACCCCAAAGTCTTCACCAATACAGTTTCGCAATGCATTCTCAGAATCGGCTTTGGTTTCTGCATAAACCGACAATGGACCGAGCTTTGAATCCTCAGTGAGCAGCTCTGTTTCACTCGCACCATACACGCTGCATGATGATGCAAAAACCATCTGGATGCCGTCGTGTTCTTTGCACAAGTCCCCGAGCCTTGCCGTTGCTTCGAAATTGATTTCTCGGCTCCAAGCAGGATCAAACTGGCATGAAGCATCATTACTTAAACCAGCAAGATGTATAACTTGATCGACATTCTGTAAGATATTTGAGTCAAGGTTTCGTATATCACCTTGCTCTACAAATATCTGACCCTCAAGGCCTTGTTCCTTAATCGTTCTTTTCAATCTGCTGCATCCATGGGGAAACAAATCATGTGCAATGACCCTATGACCAGACTTCACGAGCATTGGTGTCAGTGTTGATCCGAGATACCCACCCGCCCCTGTTAATAGTGTCGCAGATTCAATGCGTTTGCTATTCCTAGGCACCACAGGTTTATCGTCTTCTAATCGAACCATCAAATCTCTCCAATGAATTATCAAATAAAATAAAATGACATAATATATTTTTCAGTTGATAGAATAACAGCTAGAAGATGTTCACCCAAGTCTAAAAAAAGATTTTATTTTTGTACAATAACTGTCACAGAAACACTGCCCGATGGAATCTGAACGCGATTTTATTGGTACGCATCAATCAACTGTGATCCGATATTGCACCAGGTATACCTGGACACAACCAGATTATGGCCATTTTCTCCCATCAATAATGCATGATCTTGATCATCGAGAACTTGATGTAAGCCCGCAGCAATCGATTCTGCTTCTAGCGTGGTTTGAATTCCAGCGTCATTATCTGCTGCTTGTGGAAAGTAACATGACTCTGAGAGCACTACCGGCAATCTTGCCGCGAGAGCTTCTACGATTGCTATTGAAAATCCCTCTTGACGCGAAGGAAGACAAAAGCATGCTGCATCGACCAAAGCAGCAAGTTTTTCTTCACCATAGATTGGTCCGGGCATGAGTACTCGGGGTGCTAACCCTAATCGCTGTATTTGATTTCGAAACCCTTCTTCAGAGTCACCAGATGGTCCTGCAACCACGAGTCGTACTTGCTTGTTGTGTTGAGCCAACACTCCAAACCCATCGGCTAATAAATCCAAACCTTTCTTGTAGTGCAATCTCGCAAGAAAAAGTATGAACTGATCACCTCCAAGTTCCGGATGAAGAGCACGGAATGTCCCAGGAGCTGGCAGCGAGTCAAACTGAACTGGATTCACGCCATTGGGTATAACAATCGCAGGGGCTTTGAATCCGAATTCTTGAGCCTGATTGGCTTCGCGTTCACTGTGTGCTTGAATAAAGAGAGCGCCATCGAGCATTTTTCGATATCCAGCCGCAAATGCGAGACGCTTCTTGATTGCTTTCTGACGAAGACACCAAGGATCAAGCATTCCATGCACTGTAACGACATAAGGTATACCTCGCTTCCTAGCGAGAACAGATGCCCATTGCCCAAGCGGGGACCAGAGTCCATGGATATGGATGACATCTACATCATCCAAATTAGTATCCAAATCCGTTTTCAATTCCCCCCCCACCACTTTGGTCAGAAAGCTCCGATTTGGAACCTCTTGGATACCAACTTGATCACTTCCCGGTAACCCATGCAGCAAAGCGTCTGAAGCTGATTTGTTGCCTGAAAGCTCATGGCACAGAATTAACACGCTATGTCCAAGTTGAGCTTGAGCACACGAAATATTCGCTACTACAACAGGCGGCCCTCCGAATGCAGGATCCATACTCGAAATGATGTGAACTATTTTCATATGAGTACGCTTTCGTATAATTGGAGCATACAAAGCAATCAGCATGAGATCTAGGCTAGAGACACACACTTGAAGGCGCAACTCGTCCGCATGATACATGGAATCCATTAAAGACTCCACTCTCAAACGACATACAATCTCAAACAATTGGCGATCCAGAAGTTGAAAACTTAAGAAAACAAATCCTCGTGTGAACAAGCCCCAGTACACAGTCGTATGCCATTGCTAGAAAAAGAAACACAGGCCACACTTTCCAATGTAGCCTGTGCATCATTTTTGTTGTCAATATTCTCAAATCTCGAATCGGCTCACCAGACGCTGAAGCACATCTGACTTCTCTGAGAGTGTGACCGCTCCCTGTGCGACTTGACTCACGCTTTGCGAAGATTCCATCGCAACAGCATCAATCCGCTCAACATTCATCGCGATCTCGTTGGCCGCAGCTGCTTGTTCTTCAGCCGCTGCAGCAATCTCTTGGATCATCGGAACGATTTCGCGCGCTCCGCAGACGATTTCTTCAAGCGCTAGACCCGCGTCTTTTGCAAGACCGACTCCCATATCAACACGGTCCTTGCCAGATTCCATCCGCTCGATCGCGAGCTTGGTTTCTTCTTGAATCGACTGGATTGAATCGGCAACTTCTTTGGTCGCGTTGGTCGTGCGTTCTGCGAGTTTACGGACTTCGTCAGCAACCACAGCAAACCCGCGCCCGTGCTCACCTGCCCGCGCCGCTTCAATCGCAGCGTTGAGAGCGAGAAGGTTCGTCTGATCCGCGATCTCATTGATCACTCCGATGATTTGACCGATCTCTTCGCTGCGATCACCGAGTTTGGTTACAGCGCTAACACTGTCGTTGACGGTATCACTAATCGCGTTCATGCCTTGGACAGTTTCTTGAACCGTCGCGCCACCTTTGACCGCCTGATCTCCACCATCTTGCGATTTGGCTGAAGCATCTGCTGATTTCTTGGCAACTTCGGTCACCGAAGCCGACATCTCTTCGACAGCTGCGGAGACCTGTGAAGTCTGGCCTCGCTGTTCATCCATACCAGCTGCCATTTCTTCAGCGCCTGAAGCGATTTCATTGGCAGCAGACGCGACCTCTGTCGCTGAATCCTGGACCTCACCGATGACCTGAGCAAGATTGCTTCCCATTTCATTGACTGCTGTCGCAAGTTGACCGAGCTCATCACCACGATGAAGATCAGTACGGCTATTGAGTTTCCCTTGCGAGAACTGCTCCATTGCTCCAACAATTGCTTTGATAGGCTTTGCGAATGACCGTGAGAAGAACCACGCCAAAGGGATAACAAAGCAACCAATGAAGAAACTGTTCATGATGATTCCGCGAGTCATCGCTTTTGCTGGCGCTGCGACCTCTTGACGATCAATAGTGGCAACCAGGTTCCAATCGAACCAGTCGATCGGGAGCTGGGCGTATGATGCAAGAACCGGAACCCCACGCTCATCAATACAATCGAGTGTCCCCGAATCTCCTGAGAGCGCAGCGACCGCAGCATCATTGGTCATCGCTGTTTCTAGAATAACCGCTTCTGGATTATTTGGCACGACGGACCTAACTTTGCCATCCACACCTACGAGCACAACCTGCCCGGTTTTACCGATGGACGCGCCGAGGATTTCACTGATGTAATCGGTTGGAATCTGCAAAGCGACTACACCAACTCGGTTACCATCTTCAAACAATGGAGCGGCAATAAACCACGCTGGCGCTCCATACGAAGGTTCGTATGATTTGAGATCGACTATTCTGACTTCGCCTTGCTGAGCGCTGCGTGCTTCACGAAAGACTTCACTCAACCCGCTGCTGGCGAACGGGCCATCAATCAGATTGGTTGCATAATCAGCTTCTTTAAAGACCGAGTAGACAATGTCTCCGCTTTCATTGAGCAGAAACAGATCGTAGTATCCAAGCTTCTCGACATAGTTCTTGAGGTAAGGATGGTACTGCTCGTGAATAGCGTTGTAGGGAACTTTTTCTGGTGACCTGTTGAGTTCATGCTTTGAACCTACTGGATTCGGATTCTGGGCAATATACATTCGTTGCGCAGCACGCGCATTCACACTCTCAGGGGTGTACGCCCCGCTACCACGGTATGGTCTTCCTAACTCTTTAAGCGTGCCACCGAAGTCACGGTCAAGATACGAGTTCATTGGACCATTATCAGTCGGGTTTTTGACGCCTGATTTCTCAAGCTCGTCTACAAGAGATCCGAACGCTGTATCAAACTTGGCAGTCGCTTGGGCAAGGCTTTCATTCGATGAGAGCACCAACATCTGATCTCGGACGGTTTCGATCTTACCGGCGAGCTGAGATGAACGCTCTTCGATTGTTGAAACCAAGGATTCTGTTTTGATGTTCACAATCGAATCTGAAACCTGATGATTGGCCATAACCCCGAGTGTGATGATTCCGCCAGCTGAAATGACGACACTAAACGCAATGAGCTGAGTAGCAATCGGCCAGTTTTTAGGTGAAATCTTTGAGACATTAAGCATTGAGAAACTCCGACAAGTAGTGTGAGGAAAAAATGAGTATTCCAGATGTATAACTTAATAAGGTGATTATTTTTGTGGATTGATCAGTTCTTTAATCTAAAAAGCAACACCAATCCCTGCATGGAAGATCCATTCTGAGTCGTCTCCCGCGTTGATCGTTTCAGTGTTGTCCCCGAGCAACAGGTAGTTCACGCCTGCATGGAAGCTCCACTCTCCGAAGCCATCATCCACGAACTCCAATGGGAAAGAAGCAGCAACCCCCGCGGTCAAATAACCGAATGATTCATCTGATCCTGCGACTTCGTAGTAGTCACTCAGAGAGAACCCCGCTTCAACTGGGAAAGAAATCGTGAGCTCCGAACCTAGCACATCACTCAGAGCAGTGGAAGGCTCAATACCAACTGCAAGGAAGGTCCCGCTGTTGGTTCCCCCATCTGCTTCGTTGGCACCAACCTCAAATGCAACGAGTGCATACGGCGCGATCCCATATTCAGTATCACCCCAGAGACCGGAATCATCGAGCGAAAGCCCGATCGAGATCTCACCCACGCTCCCGAACGCACCGTTGGGTGATGTATACCCGGTATACACCAGATCAGCGGTAATACGATCCATGCTCAGCGATAGACCAGCGTAAAAATCGAACTCATACCAAGTAGAAGTAAAGTTGTCGGTTTGGGTGCTTCCGGTCTTGTTGTCGTGAAACGAACTCCACATACCAACATATCCTGAGAGCGAATGATGTTCACCCTCGTAGAGTTCGACGCCAATTTCAATGGCTGGTTGAATAATGAACCCATCAGTTTCCTGAACAATACCTCGAAAGAAATATTGGTCGGTGTAGGTCAGGTCTAAACTCACACTCAATCGATCTCCAGGAGAAGAATTGTCGAGTGCTGCACTCTCTATAACCGTGTCTGTCGCATCATGATCTGGATGCATGGCAAGGGTTGTCGATGAGCAAGCGATTGCAGAGAGCCCCGCAAAGGCACGCAACTGGCGAGTAATACAAGTAGAATTGAACATAGGATACCTTGAAAGAAGTAACATGAACAGACAGGCAGCACACAACCACCCGATTGGCAACTTCGATCGGCATTCCAATTCCCTACCTGATTCAATCTTCAATACATGCAAGAATATTTCGCAGAATAACCATCAATGGACTTGTATGTCACCTGAATAGGTGGTTCACGCATAGCTTGGTCGCCCATTCTTGAGGCTCCAGATACCACCATGTGTCGTCAAGATTCAGCGAAATGCACATGAACTATACTGAGACAGTTGCTCGCCCTATACCTGCGACAACTGTGACTCCAATAACTTTGTACGGCTATTAAGCTCACCGAGAAAGTCTTGATCTATAGACGACTGCAGTCCTAAAGCTTCAAATGTAACCAAAACCGAACGAGCTTCTAGACCACTATAAATCACATCCGTATCAATGATGGAGCGTCCGAGGATCTCTTCGAGCACACGCTGCGGATACGCTCGCACGGAACTGGCTGAAGATTTGGTGCCATACTGATTCAAGTTGGATGCAAAGATCCCAGCGGCGCTCATCGGGAGAAAGTCTTCATACCTGAGCCCCTCAACTTGAACAAAACCAGAGGCAATGAGCTCACCGAGACTCAGCCCTTCTGTAATCGTTTCTTGTTTGAGACCCGGAACGGTTGGTGAATACTGCCCGTACACCAACCCCTGATCCAGCAGCTCTTCGAGCGTGCGCGGGAAACGAGCATACACCGATGATCGCAGATCAACAAACCGATCCGGATCGCGTTCAGGAAGCGATGGATCCTCAGCAAGCAAATGATTGAGCTCCGTCAAACACTCGTCATACAACAGTCGCCCCTTCTTGGTCGTTGCATATGATCTCTGCTCAATTTCCCCGAACCGTGCTGTGTGATCGATACTCACCACACTACCATCTTCCCTAATAAACTCAACAGTTTCGGTGAGCGCCTTGTATGCGTCTTGGCGCAGCAGCACCATCGCCTCGGCGCTTGGCCCCTCGGTGTAGTCTTTGTATCCGTGATGACCGAGCGATGACAGATCATGCTCTGGCTGATTCAAAGATTCAAACAACCGATCTACGCATCTTTGGATGCTATCTTCACTGAGTTCGCAGCGGGGATAGCTTTGTATCTGCTCGTGACCCGCCTCAGCAAATATATGCTTAAAATGAAGCACCAAACCGTGATGATCCATCCACTCAGTCATCGATCCCAGAGCACGCGCTGCAAGAGTTCGAAAACGATCCCCGTCGATTTCTCCCATACAAAGCCTCATCGCAGCGGTGTACAGATCCATGCACAGCGTGTTTGGAGTCAGATGGTTCAGGTGATGCGTAGTAAAGCACGCAATGTCAGCAGCGATTTTGAACCCAGCATCACATAACTCGTAATATAACTCCGGATCATTTGCTTCGCTTCTCCACTGAAAGATATGCTCAGTCCCGCATCTGATCAGTTCATCCGCATCATCGCGCCCCAGACCACCGTCTCGCTCACTCTGCTCGATAAGAGATTTCGCGCGAGCTGGAAAAATTTCACGTTTATCAAGCAACGCTTCAATCCGAGCTTGGAGTGAATCTTCAAAGAAGTTGGTCTGTAGCAATGACGCAAACACACGGTGGTCAGGATCGATCGTCGAGCGGAATCCAGTCGCAATAATGGGCTGGCTCTTGACACCTACCGAGGTCATATCGAAATAGCTGTGCGGCTCCATCGCAAAGCACGCAAAGTATCGACCAATCCAGTGATACTCATCAGAGCGACCAATACGGATCGCCCCATGCCGCTCTCCGCCCGCAGCATCGATCTGCTCATCGCTGACTTCGAACCCGTGATACAACTCAGCGAGCAACGAACACACCGCTCGATTACAAGAAGTATTGATCAGCAGCGACCGGTCATACATCGGCACTTCACGCCCAAACATATCTGACAACTCATGAAAGAGCTCATGCTGAAGTGTTCGTTTATCAACAAAGCTGGTCTCGGCCATCGCGGCACTCCCTGGAAAATGATCAAGAGACAATGTTTAACAAACAACAATTACGAGAAAAAGATCAAGCCCGATCCATCTCGACTTTAGCTACCAGCATTGTCCACCTATGGGCATGTAGCGTATTTGATTGGCGTAGTGCTCTAGACACGGACCCAATCACCTAGTTGTTGGGTTACCAGTGAGTGTACATTTCCAATCCGCGATTGAAGACTGGACCATGTACCAACCAGAACCAATCCGAGACTTCCACTTTTGTGCAGTAGTCGGGGCAATTCTTCGCTGGATGTTTTCAAACTCCGGGATACCAACTGTGGTGCGGATCGCCAGACTCTTTTGCTGAGCGTGCGTCGTAAAGGCACCTATAAACTCCGGCAAATGGTGAAACCGCGCCCCCGCGTTTCCGAGTCTGATGAGCAGATCCCAATCAACCGCAAAGTCGAGCGATTCATCGATCTCGCCCCCGGCGCGCTCCCAAACCGATCGTCTCCAAAAGAGTGTTTCTTGCGGGACATAATCTCGCCACATATATGCACGAGGCGTGTGAGATGGCAGCACCCATCGCCCGACCATTTCCCCCGATTCATTGAGAATCAATCGGTTCCCATACACGACATCAACTTCGGGATGATCACGAAAGAATCGTCCGACGGATTGCAAGCTGCCCGGGAGCAAGCGATCATCCGCATTGAGCCAAGCCATGATTTCAGATTTGGGCTCATTCCCGCACGCTTTGAATCCTGCGTTAATCGCTGAGGCTTGCCCATTGTCCGGCTGCGACTCCCAGCTCGTTAACCGATCTGTACTCGACTTCAGCACATCAACAGTTTCGTCGCTCGACCCTCCATCACGGACGACATACTCGAGCGCTGGATACTGTTGATCAAGCACGCTGTCGATCGCGCCCTGCAAAAATCTCCCCTGGTTCAGCGAAGGCGTGACGATACAAAGGCTTGGCAACCCCTCGTCCTGATCCATACACGGATGATTCGGTGCATGTAATGCTCGCGGCGCGTGCTGAACGAAGGTACCAAGACGCATTCCAAAAGGAACAAGACACTGCCGAAGTATTGATTTACATCTGATCTTTTGCATGTCAAGCTCAGTTAGCGTGCTGCACTCAAGGCAGCTCCGCGGATCAGGCACATGCCTTGGTCACCAAGTTTCACCGCTTCTGGTGGGATCTCATCAAGAATCATCACCGCATCATTTTCTTGGTGATCCATGACGCGCTGCTGATGGAAGTCAATGACGAGGCCGTGAGTGGATTCATCCGATCCGTGATCGATTCTCTTGACACCCATACCAGCGAATAACGCTTCAAACGCGGGGGCGGATTGATGCTCTCCCCGAATCATGAACCAATCCCATCCCTCCGCTCTCTGGATCATTGCCTCGATGGTTCGATCCGAAAGATGCAATCCCGCATGACGCGCTTCAATAAATGCATACAGCTGAGTATTGCCTTGGATATGTTTGGATACATCCTGAACAACAACTGGTTTGGCTTCGATCGCAGACGCTGAGTCGGATAGACTTTGCGAAGTCGTTTCTGATTGTACCGAGACACTTGCAGGAGCTTGAGCGGCATGCTGCGCAGCGCTGAACGCTGGGACTTGATGATCGAGCGGGGACACCCCAAGGACCTTCATTGCCAGTTTTTTGCCAGGCAAGTATGGCTTGAGGGGTCCAAACACATCCCATGTGCGCTTCGCACCTCGTGCTGTTGCGCTCCGTAAAGATTGCATGCTCGATAGTGAAGCTATCTGGTATTTGCCTACCCCGGGATATTGATTCACAATCCAACGCATTGACCACTGGGGAATCGCTTTATAGACCGGGTGTCCGTGACGAACCGAACACGCAAAGCTTTCTTTGATTTGCCGATGCCGTTCTTTCTTTGATTGCTCATCCGAACTTGTATGAACCATCGCACCCGATGCATGCACCCCTTGGAAACCCGCTTGATGCGCACGGATCTGAAAATCGTAATGCGATGCACATTGCATATCCGTCCGGAACACACCGGTCCGATCGTAGACAAACTTCCTACAAAGCATCCCAGAGAGTCCAATGCGAGGCGCATCATGCAAAATCACGCGCTTATAGTCCGGATCGCATTCGACCACAACGCCCTGTTCATCCGCTTCTGGGCTGTGGTGCTTGCATATATCCCCAAAGACGAAATCACCTGCACTCTCTGTCAATGCGTGCATTGCTTGCTCGACAAAGTCTGGCTCCAGCCACTCCCCTGATTCAAGGACCCCGATGACCTCGCCGTGTGCAGATACGATTCCCTTGTTCACAGCATCAAAGAAATTCGAAACTCGTTCGCTGATGTACGCGCTGACCAGACCAGTGGGTGATTGAATCAACTCACGCGTTCTATCTGAGGATTGCATATCGATGACCATGTGCTCAATTCCGCGATACGTCTGGGTACGGATCGATTCGATGGTGCGTTGGAGTCCTTGCTCATCATCGCGCACCACCGTAATGATGGTGACCAGCGGGACCCCCTCGACCCTGATCGACTGAGGATCCCTGAGCTGAACCAATGTTTTTGGCACTGGTACATCTGCGATCGTCGGCGCTGGAGCTTTGGTCGTGGTTTGCTTGAATGTAGTGAGCACAGCAGCCCCCGTAGCAGCCCCAAATCGCATGGAACGCCTGACAATGAACGCGATACCAATGGTAGGCATTTTTATCCAACACAATCGAAAATCTGGTATCCATTTGACACCCTGACAAATGCTGTAACGCTGGATCAATGCGGAACTTGGGCATACGATCCCGAGCGTACAACTCGTCTCGTTCACACCCCCGGTCGACCACTATTCTTCGCTCTGTGGGGGTATCCGGGGTTCATTTCCTCGCTGGGTGTCATCTTCCATGTCTAACCAAGCCCCGGTCACACTTGAGAATATCAGCAAGACCTACGAGATCTGGACGAACCCGATGGCGCGGTTGAAATCCCCGATGTACCGGCGGGCCGCGGTAGCTGCTCAGAATGCGGGTTCATCAGGATTGGCTGCTCGATTCCGGTCCCGCGCGGATTCATGCGTAGAACGAATACAAGCCCTGAAACCAGTATCGATCGAGGTTCAAGCCGGGGAAGCGTTCGGGATCCTTGGTCGCAACGGCGGAGGCAAAAGCACACTCCTCCAAATCGCTGCAGGAACTCTCCGTCCCACAACCGGGTCGATCGATGTTCGTGGCAGAATATCCGCATTGCTCCAGCTCGGGAGCGGGTTTAATCCGGAGTTTACCGGACGCGAGAATGTCATGCTCAATGCAGCGGTCTTGGGCGTGTCCCGCGCTGAGGTTAAAAAACGATTCAATGAAGTTCTGGAGTTTGCAGAAATCGGATCATTTATCGATTGCCCGCTCCGCACCTACTCAAGCGGGATGCAGATGCGTCTCGCATTTGCGGTCCAGGTGATGCTTGATCCCGATGTCCTGATCATCGACGAAGCGCTCGCAGTCGGAGACATTTTCTTTCAGCAAAAATGCTATACCAGACTCCGCGACCTGCTCCATAACGGAACATGCGTGCTCTTTGTTAGCCACTCGATGCACGCGGTTCAGCAGTTCTGTGATCGGGCTCTCGTGCTGGACCAAGGGAATCCGATTTTCATCGGGGATGCAGACGAAGCGGTGCGCCGGTACCAGATCAATGTGCAAGCTGAGCCCAGCGCCCACTCAGAAACTGACGACCATGAATCCATAACTGCTGAAATCAGCAGCGGCCCAAGCACAGATGAGCTTGATGATCAAATCAATATCTCAATCGAGCCCCCAAAGCCGCACGAGTGGATCAATGTTCGTGAGGATCAACAAATTGGCACCGGTCACGCATGGATCCGCAAGCTCGCGATCACCGACCAAGCGGGAAACGCAATCCACGGCTTCGACCAAGGCCAATACGCATGCATCTGGTATGAAATCGAAGCGATCAATACCATCGTCAACCCAAGCACCGCCATCTCACTCTCTAGCAGACAAGGCGAACTGATCCACTCCAAGCACTCGATCCAGCATCGCGATCTTGAAACCCAACCAAGCGCCAATGTTCTCCGATCTGGTGAAACTATGGTCGTATGCCAACAGGTCAAGCTCAGCTTGGGTCCTGATGAATACACCGTCGGGGCTGCGATCATCTCTGTACCCGATTCATGCTGGGATGGAGACCGAATCAACGAGCACAGCTTCAATGAGCAGATCACCCGCCACGCATGGACAAGCCCGATCGCCTCTATCCATGTTGGCCCCCTCCACAACTCCCCAGGCCACTTTGTAACCCACTACGGATTGGTTGATCTCGATGGCAGCACACAATGGAACATCACCCGCACACTCAGCAAAACCCAAAGCACAGCTGAGATCGACGATTCAAAACCCGCTGAATCACCTGCCTCTGCATCAACCGGTTCTGCATAAACACGCATAGACTCTTGCAAAGAACTCACTGGACACACACCCAGTGACGACCCCGGCTTTGGAGGCCGAGCACAATGTCCAGCAAGTCGCACAGTCAGCCCAGCAGCAAACCAGGCAAATCACGCATACAACGCGTCGCTGTGCTCAGTACCCATGCCACCAACGGTGGTGCTGCAAGGTCTGCTCTGCGCCACCACGAAGCGCTGCGTTCGATCGGGATCGACAGCACCATGGTCACCATGCAACCACAAGACGCGAACAACACGATCAAAGCTGTGCATTCAATCTCAGAAGCAGGATCTAAACCCAGCGATCCAGATAACACGAACACCCGACACGCTGATCGATTACAACTGCTCATCAACCGCGGCGCGATTGATTCCAATCGCACCAACCGAAGCACCACCTGGTTCAGCTGGCCCCTCTTCGGCCATGACCTAACGGCGCTGCCCGCAATACAGAACGCAGATGCAATCAGTATCCACTGGATTTCAGGCATGCTCAGCATGAATCAGTTCGAATCCCTTTTCACCCTCGGAAAGCCAGTCCTTCTAACATTGCATGACGAATGGATGCTTACCGGAGGGTGCCACTACACCGCAGGATGCGCGGGATTCAAAACAGATTGCAAGCGATGCCCCCAGCTCGCGCAAGACCCAGTTGGTGTAACCGCCCAAGTCCTTGAAAGACGCATCAGCCACGGGCTCCAAGCGCAAGGCACCGTAGTCACCCCAAGCGTTTGGCTCGGTGAGCAATCATCACAATCCGCAGCCCTCGGTTCATGGAACCACGAGGTCATTCCCTACGCATGCGATCTTGAAACTTTCGCCCCCAAAGATGCGCAATCGACCAGAGAAAAACTCAAGCTTGATGACGACCGGATTTGGCTCATGTTTATTGCTGATGATCTCAGCGATCGTCGAAAAGGCTTTGACCTACTCGCACAAGCACTCGAATCAATCAACCACGCGAAGGATCAGTTCGGGATCGTATTCGTCGGCGCCGGTGAACACATTGCAACCATGTTCGGGGTTCCAACCCGAAGCGCCGGGCGCATGGAAAGCTCCGCAGAGCTTGCGCTTATTTACAACGCATGCGATGCTCTCGTGCTTCCAAGCCGAGAGGACAACCTCCCGAACACCATGATCGAAGCCCTCGCATGCGGCATACCAGTCATCGGATCCAACATTGGGGGCATCCCCGACTGCGTGCTCCCAGAGAGCACGGGCCAACTGTTTGAATCCGGTCGCGCCGAATCACTCGCACAGGTGCTCAGCTCAATCAGCAAAGCGTCACTACAAAACATGAGCAAAGCATGCCGATCTTTTGCAGAGCGCACATTCGATCCCAAAGCACATGCTCAATCATGGGTCAAAGCTGCTGAGGCGACAGAGATCTCCAACGATTTCAAACCCCTCCCAGATACAGAACTCATCGACGCTGCCTGCAGACTCAGCGAAATCAGAGCAACTCGTAACAGATCCCTCCGAGAACTCAGCCCCGAAAGCGACGCAATGCACGGGCTCGAACTTCAGGTTCAAGATATCGCACGCAGACTGCAAGAAAGCGAGAACGACCGCTCCCAGCGCCTCGAGCATATATACGAACTCCACCAGACCATTACCGACCTCACACAAAGCCGAGACCAGAACCACGCTCACATCGATCAGCTCAGCAAGCGTATAACCAGCGCACTCGAACAGTTCACATCTTCTCATGAACTCCATAACCAACAACTCGCTCAGCAAATCCACCACCAGCTCAGCCCCACTACCCAAGCGATCCAAAAAAGTACCCACACTTTCGAGCACACCCAGCAAAGCTTGACCGATCAGATCGCAGAAAAATCCGCAGCGATCCAAGCTCTCAAATCGTCTATCGAACTCCATGAATACAACATCGGTGGTCTAAAGGTTGAACTGCAAAATCACGAAGTGAATGCAGACAGAATCAAGCAAGAACACACTAGCGCAATCACCGACCTCCAAACCAAGCTCGACACCAGCGAGAAAGAATCACAACGAGCTCTTCAAGAAACCAAGCTCCACGCACAAAAGCGACACGATGAACTCCAGGCCATCAATCAAAAACTTCAATCGCAAGTAGACAAGCTCAGTACAGAATCCAACAACACCCAGCACGCTCTGCAACAATCACAACATGCACACCAGCAGAGCGAAGAAGAACTCCAGGTCGCTCGCCAGCAGATTGAGACAACGCACGCAGAACTTGAAGAATCCAAAGCAACTGTCGCTCACCTCAGCGCCGCCCTTGACGACCTACGCAAGCAGCATCACGAACTCCAGCTCTATGTAGAACAAACCCTAATTGCGAAGATCAAACGCAAGCTCCGCGAAATGTCGGGGGCACACCCAGCTGAACAGTTGATTGCCAGCAATCAACAATCAAGCCACAACTCCCACCAGAGCCCATCGACATGAGTGCAATGGATACACCATCAAAGACCGCGCTCGCTCTCCCGCTCCCGAGATGGGCACGATCATTTACTGATAACAGAGCGCTGATCGCCCAGCTCGCTCGCAGAGAGTTTCAACAGCGCACACGCGGCGCTTTTTTAGGAATCGTGTGGTGGCTGCTCAGTCCGCTGCTGCTTCTGTGCGCGTACACATTTGTCTTTGCGTATGTACTCGGGATCAAATGGGGCGTGGGAACCGACGGGAGCCCTGCAGAGTTTGCGATGCGGCTTTTTTGCTCGCTGATCATCTACACCGTTATCGCTGAGGTTATTGCGGTGGCGCCGGACCAGATTGTGGTCAACGAGCAGTATGTCAAACGAATCATCTTTCCGGTCGACATACTCCCGATCGTATCACTTGTGGTCAGTTCGATCGGTTGGATCTTCTCATTCGTGATCCTCTTAGTCATGACCACGATCTTTGAGGGGTTGCCCGCACCAACCGCTCTGCTTGCTCCGGTCCTGATGCTCCCGGTGCTTTTCCTTGCGATGGGGTTCGGGTGGGCAATGAGCGCAATGGGGGTCTTTGTCCGCGACCTGCGCAACGCGATGCAGATCGTTCTCCCGATGCTGATGTTCCTGAGCCCTGTGTTCTATCCGATCGATCGCTTAGAACAGTACATCCCCTCGATCCAGTTCTTTCACCCACTCGCAGCGGTCATGGAACAAATCCGCGCGAGCATCTTTGAGCCAGGCGCTCTCAACTTCCTGCCTTGGATCACCGCACTGATCATTTCCATCTTCATCGCTTGGATCGGGCACGCCCTCTTCCGTAAGCTCCGCCCATTATTTGCCGATGTCCTTTAAACACAGCGATCAAGACCAATGAAGCATCAGCACACACCTCCATCACCTACTACATCACTGGCTGGAACACCGGGTGGATCACCCACTGAATCTATCTGTGTTCAACTGATCACATCCGCGCGTGAGTCCTTCCTGATCAATGACTATCAAGCAGCCTTGGAGTATGCATCAAAGGCAAAATCACTCTCAGCAAGCTGTGTTGAAGCAGATATCCTCCGCGCTCAGTGCTTCCAGAATCTCGGAGATCTCAACAGCGCCATACAAGCCGCTCGTGAAGCACTTCGACACGATCCAAACTCATTGCAAGCCAAATCGGTGCTTGATTCATTCCCGCAATCACAGCATCACGAATCCAAGACAACCGACACACACACGATTCGCATGATCAGGGATGCTCAGAACCACACCATGGTTGGGCAAGAGCGTCTTGAGAATCTGGTGACACTCATCAACAGAATCGCAGAAGCCCAAACGCCAGGGATATTCGTTGAATGCGGCGTCGCGGGGGGTGGTTCACTCGCTCTCATCGCCTGTGCTGCCCATCACAACCAACTACACAACCGGATGATCTACGGATTCGATACTTTCTCGGGTATGCCCGAACCCACTGATCTTGATACCGCTGGAAGCATCCCGGCACAAAGTACAGGATGGGGCCAAGGCACCTGCGCCGCTCCGCTGGAATCAGTCGAACAAGTGCTTGTAAACTCAGGCATTTCTGATTCTGTCACACTCATACCGGGACGATTCGAAGACACCCTTCCAACCTTCACATCCCAGCTTGCCAGCACCAACACCAAAATCGCAATGCTCCACGCAGATGGAGATTGGTACAGCTCAACACACGCAATCTTTACGCATCTAGCACCGCATCTAAGCCCCGGCGCTCTCATTCAAATCGATGACTACGGCCACTGGGACGGATGCAGGCGCGCAACCGATGAATACCTAAGCAAACACGCACCTGATATTGCACTCCATCCGATCGACTACACCGGGAGATGGATCCAATGGCCAAGCTGAGCGTCTCGACCCAGGATATTTCTCAGCGCCCACGACTTCATCTCGGATGTGGCGACCGCGCCCATCCTGAGTGGATCAACGCAGACCTCAACCCGACCGAGTCAAGCATCCTGCCAATTGATGCAACAAAACCGCTCCCGTTTGCTGACGATTCTTTTGATGCGGTGTACCACGCCCACATGCTCGAACACCTCACACCCGATGCTGGCCAAAGACTGATCATGGAATGCGCGCGAGTGCTGCGCCCCGGAGGTGTGCTTCGAGTCACAGTGCCTGATCTAGAAACCCTCGCACGGAACTACATCAGCGCCCTGGACAACGCTACCAGTAAAAGTGCAGCCCACAAAATCGCCACCCGCAATCACTCAGATACAGAGCCAAAGACAGGGACAGAGACAGCTCCGGTCGAGCAACACCGGTACGACTGGTCGGTCATCGAGCTCATCGATCAGATGGTCCGCACAACTCCGGGAGGCGAGATGCTCAAATGCTGGTCGGAGAAAACCGTTCCCGCTGAGGATCTGATCATTGAACGGATGGGGGAGCAATACACCCAAACCCGCAAAGCAATTCAAGACCACCGCGCCGCCCTCGGCACCCCCCCAGCGTGGACAATCCAAGATCCAGATTCAGAGTCACCCGAACGCATCTCAAAATTTTTATTAGCCGGCGAGCGACACCGGTGGATGTATGACCGCTACTCACTCGCGCGACTTCTCACCCGCGCCGGCCTCTCCAATCCGCTGGTGCGTAGCCCCCAAGAATCGTCCATCGCTGGCTGGTCCCAGTTCGAGCTTGAAATTGATGATCAAGGGCGACCGTCCAAGCCTGATTCTCTTGCGATGGAAGCAACTCAAAACACCCACTGAACCCCGCAACGCTATACTCTGCACCGCTCGCATACCGCCTTCAATACCATCTCGCACAGCAACAGGAGCCTGCGTTGTCAACCAGTCATTCTTCTCCGCAAGGCCCTTGCATCGCGCTCGTGACCCCGTCATTTAACGCGGGGAAATATGTCCAGCAGACCTTCGAATCGGTCATCGATCAAGGATATGAAAATCTCGAATACATCGTGGTTGATGGAGGCTCATCAGACCACACCGTCCAGGTCATCAAAGACTATGAACACTCGCTGACCGCATGGTCATCAGAACCAGACAACGGGATGTACGACGCGATCAACAAAGGCTTCGACCAGACCACAGGCGAGATCATGGGATGGATCAACTCCGACGATATCCTCCTCCCAGGCACACTCAAACTCGTCGCCCAAGTCTTCGAACTCTTCCCAGAAGTCGAGTGGATCAGCACGCGCACACCAATCGCAATCAACGAACACGGATCAATCGTCAAACTCGTTCAGCACCCTGCATTCAGCACAAAAGGGTTTAGCAGAGGCGCCCATATGCTCAGCGCCGGTTGGCCGGCGCTCTGTCATCTCCAGCAAGAAGGCACATTCTGGAGGCGCAGCTTGTGGGACCGCGCTGGCGGAAAGCTCGATACCAGTTACAAACTCGCGGGCGACTTCGAGCTCTGGTGCAGATTCGCGCGATGCGCTCAGCTCGTAAGCATCGATGTCCCACTGGGCGCATTTAGGTACCACCCAGAACAAGCATCCGGTCTCAACTACGCGAACTACATCGAAGAATCCAAACGAGCATTCGCTGAGAATGGCTACAAGAAACCAAACTTCCTGGACACACTCGCAATCTACGCAAAGAAAGTCCTCTCTGATTCCTCAATACACAAGCTCGCTGACAAAGGCCTCGCCCATCGTCCACCTAGAATCACTTACAACTGGGGCGCTCGCACTTGGAATCTAGAGGGAGGCACCGACCTTACCCAACGATCCCTGTAACACGCTTCGGATCAGAGGGGTATTGAGTGCCGGTCCAATCCATCAAAGAACGATTCACTCCGATCCGCGACAAACTTGCTGCTGGTGATTCTCTACGCGTGGTCTTCGTCAACGACTGCGGCTTCATCGCAGGCGCCGGGATGGCACAGAAACGACAAGCTGCAGCAATGCTCGCGCGCGGTCACGAGGTCGCGGTCGTCTGCGGACTTGATAACGAACCCACCACCATCACCACCAGAGACGGCACCCTCCCTAGTAAGTTCTTAGGATTCACTTGTCTCCCCGAACACAACGGACGCGAAGGACCAATCAAGAATCCAGCACAGATCAGCAAGCGCGTCGTGTCAGCGGTCAATGATCTCAAACCTGATCTGGTGATCGCTGGGAATCTTCACTGGACCGGTTGGCCGGTCACGCTACCAACCGATCTGACCAACGCCGGGATCCCGACCGTCTGCTACTTGCATGATTGCTACTACTTCACCGGTCGATGCGTTCACCCTGGTTCATGCACAACATTCGAGCAGGGGTGCGATCAATCCTGCCCAACCCCGACTGAATACCCAGCCCTGAATCCCCTCCACATCGCAGATGCCCACAACTCACGCAAAGCACAGTTCGTCGGTCCAAACTCTGTACCAATCGCAGGCAACAGCGAATGGACCATCGATATCGCTCAGCGCGGGCTCGGTGATGGCGCACATGTTCCCCTCATCCCGCTCGGAGTTGACGAACACTTGTTCAGCCCCATCGATCAGAAAATCGCCCGACGGATGCTCGATCTCCCGCTAAGTCCAAAGATCATGCTGTTTGGAGCGACCGATGTGGGGAGCGAGATCAAGGGTGGACCATTCATGCACAAAGTGTGTGAGATGCTCAGCTCCCGCGACGAACTGATGATGTGCGCCTTTGGGTACAACTCCAACTTCCTTCGTGGAGTCCATGGATTCGGGCATATCAACGACGAACGGATGATGCCACTGCTCTACGCGGCGAGTGATTTTTATGTGAGCTTCTCAAAGGAAGAAACTTTCGGTCAAACCTCGATGGAAGCCGCTGCATGTGAGCGGGCGATTATCTGCAGAAAGTCAGGCGGTATCGTGGATATCGCGCGTAACGGGATCAACGCGCGGGTCATCCATCCTGATAGCGAAGAAGACTTCGCCCAGACCTGTATCGAGCTGGCGCTGGATCCAAAGCTCTGCTCCACCTTTGGCAAAGCTGGACGCCAAATCGTCCTTAACAACTACACATTGGGCGTTTCAGGAAGCAGCATCGAACGCTGGGTGAAATCGCTCGCGACAAACCCGCACATCCCCAACTCACCAAACACACTTCCATAGTTTGTCAGCACTCAGGCAACCTACAACCAAAGATCCAATGAACCAATGACCCTATGATCACACAATGAGTTTTAACGAATCACCCGAAGTCAAAGCGTTCAAATCAGCATCCACGGATCGCGCCCTCTGGAGACTTACCCAGCGAGGCCATACCGCGAACACAATCATCGATGTTGGTGCTTCCAACGGGATGTGGTCCGCGGTCACCGAACAATACCTCCCAGACGCGGAGTATCTGCTGATCGAAGCGCAAGAATGCCATCGCGAAGCGCTCGATGCGTACTGCCAGTCCCGCCCCAAAGCTCAGTACACACTGTCAGCAGCAGGTGCAAAGCCTGGTGATTTCATTTACTTCGATGACGGGAGCCCATTTGGTGGGCTCGCGAGCGAAACCGAAACCGAATACACCAAAGTCAAAGTCCCCGTCACATCCATCGATGCAGAAGTCGAAAAGCTCGATTTGCCCGGTCCCTATCTCGTCAAGCTCGACACCCACGGCTTCGAAGTCCCCATCCTCGAAGGCGCTAAAGAAACCCTCAAAAACGCTTCGATTCTGGTCATCGAGGTCTACAACTTCAAAATCACCCCAGACTCGCTGCTCTTCTGGGAAATGTGTGTTTATCTCGACAAACTCGGATTCAGTCCCGCGGATCTTTCTGAGCCCCTCTGGAGAACACGCGACCAAGCATTCTGGCAAATGGATCTGATTTTCATACCCAAATCCTCACCAGAATTCGAATACATCCATTACGCATAAACATTCGATCTCAATACGCAATATTGTGCATCAGTTTCGCGTTAATTGTATCCATTGGCACTGCAATTTGGATCGAACAATCGATCGATTCCGAACCCATTTCCTCGTGGGAGATTCGACTTCAAGATGATCCCAATCATCGTCTGCATTCCACCCCAGTCCGCAACTGCGTATGTCTGGGGCTGTATGCTTCTATTCGAAAGAGCCCGTACCATTCTTGAGTGGGGCAACAAATCGCTGGCTGGGTGTTCTTCATCGCAAACTCATTGCGTGCACCCCCTGACAATGCTCAAACGGGATACCAGGCAATGACCTCGACCACGCACTCAGAGCATTCATTCCCCGCACGCAACGCCACCATTCCGCTGGTTTGCCTATTCGCGCTGTCCATCTCAGGCTGCAAATCACCGAACTCTTACCGAACCGAAGCAAACGAAGTCGCCAGCTCCATCCTCGACGAATCTTGGAAATCAGCAACAGGAAAAGACAGCGACAACTTCACCATCGAACCGCCAAGTGACTCGCTCCGAAGACGGCTCCTCGTCGATCAACTCCTCCCAGTCCGGGTCCCCGCGAGCGGCGGATCCTCCGACGACACCCTCATCGAGCAATGGCCCGAAACCGAATACTTCTCAAACCGTTCACCCGGCCCCAAAGATCCTGACTCCTTCGCAGACTCACTCGCACAAGCACCCAAAATCTCACTGCTCCAATCACTCCAGATCGCATCAAGCAACAGCAGAACTTACCAAACCCAAAAAGAATCGGTCTTCCAAACCGCTCTGCGTCTGGATCTTGAGCGCGATGCCTTCCGCAACACATGGTCTGGGATGGTCGATACCCTGCTGAGCTCAAGCATCAGCGCCGACGCTGACACCTCAGGTATTGTCAATACCGACTCCGTGAGTGTCTCCCGGCAGTTCAAAAACGGCGCTGAGTTCACCGGACTGCTCGCTGTCGATCTCGTCAAACTCCTCAGCGGCTCCCGCGACGGCTCAACCGGGCTGCGATTCGATACCAGTCTGTCAATCCCGCTCCTCCGTGGTTCAAGCAGATTCATCGTCACCGAACCCCTGACCCAAGCGGAACGCGATGTTGTGTACTCGATCTACCGGTTCGAGCGCTTCAAAAGAACATTCGCAGTCCAGATCGCAAGCGACTACCTCTCCGTGCTTCAGCAAATGGACCGAGTCCAGAACTCGGTCGCCAACTACAAGCGCGTGGTCGCTTCCACTCGTCGGGCGCGTCGCCTCGCTGATGCAGGCCGACTTCCTGAAATCCAGGTTGACCAATCGGTGCAAGACGAACTCCGCGCACGCAACTCATGGATCAGCGCGGTCCAAGCTGCGGAACAATCCCTGGATCGCTTTAAGCTCTCCCTCGGTCTACCGACAGATGCCAAGATTGCCCTGGATTCATCGGAGTTTGATGTCCTTCTCAACTCCGACCGATACGCACGCTACCTCAGCGCCGGCGCGGGCACAAGCGAAGGCGAAGTCCCGTCCGCTGATGCGCCGGTCGTGCTTGTGCCCCCATCAGACGAAGATGCTGGACCGATGGAGCTTCCTCAGGATGACGCGATCCGTATCGCCCTTGTCAACCGACTAGACCTCCGAGTAAATGTCGGCGAAATCGTCGATGCTCAGCGAGGTGTCGCTGTTGCCGCAGACAACCTTCGCGCGGATGTCACCTTGCTGGGATCAGCATCGATCGGTGAAAGCAGATCTCTTTCGAGCGCGAATCAGGACAATGGCCAGATCCGCACAGACCGTGGCTTCTACTCACTCCTACTTGGTATCGATCTTCCATTTGAGCGCACAAGCGAACGCAACAGCTACCGCAACGCGCTCATCGCCTACGAACAAACAATCCGTGATCTCCAGGAAGCTGAGGACACCGTAAAGTTCGAAGTCCGCAATGTGCTGCGTTCACTTCTCGAAGCACGCGAATCCATTAAGATTCAGGCCGAAGCGGTCCGGGTTGCCCAGCGACGGGTCGATTCTACTGATCTTTTCCTCCAGGCTGGGCGAGCAGAAATCCGCGACTTGCTCGAAGCACAGAACGCACTCAACGCAGCTCAAGACGCGCTTACTAACGCGGTTGTCAACTACCGCATCGGCGAACTCCGCGTTCAGCGTGACCTTGGCGTACTCGAAGTCAGCAACAACGGGCTCTGGGTCGAGTTTGATCCCGAGACCTACGACTTCGGAGCCACCAAAGAAAACATTTACACACTCAACCCCGTTGAGCAAAGAACCAGCCAAAACATCGAACAGAATCAAACCGACCCCACCGCTGAGATCCTCTCAGATAACTGATGGACTGTATTCCATCACTGCAGAAATGCTTGAATGAAAGCAAGGAATCACATGAACCGATTCATCAAACTCGTTCTCCCCCTCATCGTTGTGCTCGCTGCTGTAATTGGCGGCGTCATTCTCCTCAACGGCAAAGGCGAGGAAGACTCCACAAATACAAGCATGCTCTTCACCGTCGAACGCGGCGCCCTGGAAATCAATCTCACCGAAACAGGCACCATCAAATCACGCGATCAACACATTGTCAAAAGCCGAGTTGAGGGCAGAACATCGGTGATCTATGTCATTGATGAAGGCACCGTTGTTGAAGAAGGTGAACTCCTGATCGAGCTCGATTCAAGCACGCTCCAAGACCGCCTTGTCGATCAGCAAATCCAGGTTGAGAACACCGAAGCGGATTATGTATCAGCATCAGAAAACCTCGAAGTGGTCCGAATCCAGAACCAGAGCAACATCGCCCGCGCCAAGCAGGAAAACCAGTTTGCGATCGAGGACAAATCAAAGTACATCGAAGGCGAATGGCCAAAGACCCTCATGCAATCAGAAGCTGATCTCACACTCGCGCAAGAGGACCTCCGCAGAGCGACCGATGCATTTGATTGGTCGAAAAAGCTCTTCGAAGAAAAATACATCTCCGAAACAGAGTTCAAAGCCGACGAGCTTTCAAAGAAACGAAACGAGCTTGATGTCGCCCTCGCGAGCGAAAATCTGAAACTACTCAAAGAGTTCACCCATGTCCGCAGGCTTGACGAGCTTGACTCAGAGATTGAACAAAAACAACTCGCGTATGACCGCGTGATGCGTGAATCCTCAAGCAACCTTGTCCAAGCGCAGGCCCGCCAGCGAGCAACCGAAGCAGAGCTCAAGAGACAAAAAACCAAACTCGAAAAAATCGAAGACCAGATTTCGAAAACAAAGATGCACGCCCCCGCTGCAGGCATGGTCGTTTATGCGACCAGCTCAGAGTTCAGCTGGAGAGGCGACACCCAGCCTCTCGACGAAGGACAAGAAGTCTACGAGCGCCAAGAACTCATCCACCTCCCGACCGCAGACTCCATGATGGTCGTTGTACGAATCCATGAAACAGCACTGGGCAAAGTTCAGTTAGGCCAGCCCGCTGAAGTCATCATCGACGCACTCGCAGGCAAAAGCTTCACCGGGAAAGTAACAAAAATCGCGCCGCTTCCCGATGCAACCTCAGTATTCATGAACCCGGACCTCAAAGTCTACGACACACAAATCATGATCGACGGCGTGCACCCTGAGATCCGCACGGGGATGAGCTGCAAAGCAACCATCCTGATCGAAGACTACCAGGAGGCACTCTCAGTCCCCATCCAAGCGGTTGTTGGATCGCAAGGGAACTCAATCGTGTATGTCTCCAAAGGAGACGAAGTCACTCAGCGGAGTGTTGTCACCGGACTCGACAACAACGCAATGGTTCACATCATCAGTGGCATCGAAGAAGGCGAACGAGTTCTCCTCACCCCACCACTCAACTCTGAAAAAATAGCGTCTTCCGATACACCCGCAGATCCTACCAAAAACAAAGCGGGCAACAGACCAACAGAGCAAGCACGAGCAGGCGCGAGGACCCGTCCTTGATCGACCGCACGCAGACATCTCGTCAATCTCCCCATGTCATCAAACTCGAACAGGTCTGGAAGACCTATCGAATGGGTGACCAAGATGTCCACGCACTCGCAGGGGTCGATCTCGAAATCGAGCACGGCAGCTTCTGGGCAATCTCAGGATCGAGTGGATCTGGAAAAAGTACCATGCTCAATCTGCTGGGATGCCTCGACCGCCCGACAAGCGGCAAGTACTCCCTTGAAGGACAAGACATCGCGTCAACAAGCGATGACGAACTCTCCGATATCCGCTTGCGTTACCTCGGATTCATCTTCCAGAACTTCAACCTCATCCAGCAACTCACCGTACAAGAAAATATCGAGCTCCCTCTTTTCTACCAAGGGATAGATGCGAACGAAGCGACCCAACGCGCAAAGTCCATCGCAGATCGCGTTGGATTATCTGAGCGACTCGGACACCGACCAACCGAACTCTCTGGTGGTCAACAGCAACGCGTCGCGATCGCGCGGGCGCTCATGAACAACCCATCGGTGCTGCTCGCAGACGAACCCACCGGGAACCTGGATACATCGACCGGTGACTCGATCATGGAACTGCTCACCGAGCTCCATGACCAAGGCAAAACCATCATCATGGTCACCCACGAACCCGAGATCGCTGCCCACGCCCAGTACCAACTCGTCATGCGTGATGGAAATATAGAGTCCATCAAGGGTGGCCCCTCATCAACCAATACAATTCAAGCACGCACAGTCTCTCAAGCGGGAGCCCACTCATGATTGGGACACCCCTGGTCCGATTCGCAAGAAATGTTCAGCTAGGCATCAAAACCCTGATGCTCCACAAAATGCGATCCGTCCTGACCATGATGGGTATGGTCTTTGGAGTCGGTGCTGTGATCGCGATGCTTGCTGTCGGCGAAGGCGCGAGCAAACAAGCACTCGATGAGATCCGCAGACTGGGCAGCCAGAACATCATCATCAACTCTCAAAAATCCATCGAGCAATCCGGATCTTCAAACCAGCGCATCCGCATGAATATTTACGGATTGCTCTACGACGATGTCGACCGGATCCAGCAAAGCTTCGAAACCGTTGTCCGCACCGTTCCCGCGAAGCTGATCCGCGGAGAAGGGCGGGTCGGGGGCAGATCCCAAGAACTCCGATTAGTCGGGACGACCCCAGACTGGTTCAAACTCGTTGAGCGCGATCTGCTCGCAGGGCGCGTATTCCTTGATCGTGATATGGATCAGAACGCCAATGTAGTGGTGCTCACCGAGCACGGTGCACGCAAACTCCTGGCAGGCCGCGACATTCTCAATGCTAAGGTCCGCATCAATCAAGGGATATTCAAGGTCATCGGTGTGATCAAAGCTGAAAGCACACAGTCAGGAACTATGCAAACCCCTGACCAAGATATCGACGCATACATCCCGCTCAATGTAGCAATCGAACGATTCGGCGACATCACCGTTACCCGGACCAGCGGCTCAAACACACGCGAACTCGTTGAACTACACCAACTCATCGTTCAAATCGATGAGATTGAAAATGTTGAATCCACAGCAGCTGCGATCGAGCAAGTCCTCGCCCGCTTCCATCCCAAACAAGACTACCGGATGAGCGTCCCACTCGCTCTCCTGCGCCAAGCAGAATCCACCCAGCGCACATTCAACATCGTCCTTGGATCCATCGCCGGAATCTCACTCCTGATTGGAGGGATCGGCATCATGAACATCATGCTCGCATCCGTTACCGAACGCACACGCGAGATCGGAATCCGCAGAGCAATCGGCGCCAGAAGAAAGCAAATCATCGGTCAGTTCCTCATCGAAACCGTGGTCCTCTCAATGACCGGTGGATTCATCGGAATCGGAATCGGGATCTTGATCCCGTGGTTGATCACCGTCTTTGCCGATATGCCGACAGTCGTCACCGCGTGGAGTGTTATGCTCTCGGTCGTCATCAGCGTGGGCGTTGGAATCATCTTCGGGATGTACCCCGCGATGCGTGCTTCAAACCTTGACCCAATCGTCGCGCTCAGACACGAGTAAAGACTCAGACCTTATCCAAGTACCAATCCACCGTACGCTCCATCCCGCGCTCGAACTGAGTTGAAGGTGCCCAACCGAGCTCTGCTTGAATCTTGCGTGCATCAACCGCATACCGCCGATCATGCCCGAGCCGATCCTCGACAAACCGGATCTGTAACCGGTACGATTCCCCGTCGAGTCTCGGTTTCTTTTCATCAAGCATTCTGCAGATCATCTCGACCACCTCAAGATTCACCCGTTCTTCATCCCCGCCAATGTTGTACACTTTCCCGACAACCCCATCACGCAGCACAGCACGGATCGCTGCGTTGTGATCATCGACAAAGAGCCAATCCCGTGACTGCTGTCCATCACCATACACAGGCAGATCCAGCCCCGCAATCGCGCGTGTGATCATCAAGGGAATCAGCTTTTCTTCGTGCTGCATTGGCCCGTAGTTATTCGAGCAGTTGGTAATCAGCGCCGGCAGCCCGTAAGTCTGAAAGTACGCACGAACAAAGTGATCCGCCGCCGCTTTACTCGCGCTGTATGGGCTGTTGGGTTCATACTTGCTCAACTCATCAAACCCCGCATCGCCTTCCCCGAGTGAACCGTACACCTCATCAGTGGAAACATGGACAAACCGAAACGCGCTGCCCGCTCTATCCTCAAGACCATCCCAATATCGCCTGCATTCTTCAAGCAGCCTCGCTGTGCCCACAACATTGGTCTGCACGAACGCTTCTGGATCTGTGATCGAACGATCAACATGAGTCTCTGCTGCGAAGTGAATCACCGCTCTGGGTGAATGCTCAACAAGGATCGAGCGAACACATTCAGAGTCCGCAATATCACCTCGAACAAAGCAATGCCTTGAATCATGCTCAAGTGCGTGCAGATTTTCAAGTGCTCCCGCGTATGTGAGCGTGTCGAGATTTACCACGGGTTCATTCGATACCCCGAGCCAGCTGTGCACGAAGTTTGCACCAATAAATCCCGCGCCGCCTGTCACCAGAATACTCATGCTACATCATAACCATCAGCGCAAAGAAACACCCCGCAAAGCAGGGCATTCCTGAGGTTCACACATATACACAGAGCGTTGCTCTACCTACTCGCCTCGTTTATGGGCATCCAATCCCAAACGCTGAAAGGAACGCGGATACATCAAGGAAGTTAAACTGACCTTCACCAGTAAAGTCCGCGACTGGATCCTGATTACCGAACGCGGTAAGGAACGCACTCACATCAAGGAAGTTCAGATCGCCCTCACCGGTCAGGTCCGCATCGCACGCAGGGTCAACAACCGTGTAGTTGCTTGGGCCATGCATCCGTCCATCACCGTTGTCAGTCAATGAGAAGGAATCTGAATCTGAAGATGTTGCGACAAAGTCACCGATCGCGGTCCACAAGCTTTCTGACACCGCTTGTCCAGTACGGAACTCCGCATCGCCAACACCCTGACCATCAATGTTCCATTGCACATGATCCGAGATCAAGCTGCTGTTACCAAAGCTGACTCCTCCACCCGCGTCTGGGAAGAACATCTGCATGCCATACGCATCCTGATCCAAAGGCACCGCAAAGTTACCACCGATATCTGAGATATTCAGACGGTCCACATCAGCTGGTGCGTCATTCTCGTAATGGAAGTACACCGAGGTCCCCGCTTCAATGATCACACCATTGAGACCACCACCCGCAGAATACCGGCGAGCCTGATCAAAGTCATGGGTACACGCGCGCCAACCGGTGAGATCAATATCAACAGCTCCAAAGTTGTAGAGCTCAACGACCGAGTTTGTAAAGTCAACGCTGCGAATCTGAACATCGCGATTATCCGCAACCTCTCCCGCAACAACTTCGATTCTGCCTGTCATACCCGGATGACCAAGAACTAAGCATGTGTAGAAATAATCCCCAATCTCTGCCCCCGTCAGTGTCCATTCGATGACATCAGTTGTCGGCGCAGGATCAGCAGTAAAATCACCATCAGGATCAAGAGTAGCTGCACTCACAACACCCGCATCAAAGGTCGTCCGGTCATACGCCCCATCGCTGCCAGATACCGGGAGCGTGTCATCGGTGATTGCGAATGGATGCGAACCGGTCGTTCTGCGGAATGTATAGGTCTCTCCCGCGGTCAGGATCAGCGTCGGATCCGCTTCACCCGAAACGGTCCCGCTTGAGTCCGACCAAGTAAACAAGAAGTTGCTAAACGACTCATTGGCGATATCAAAGGTCACGCCCGATTCCACGCGATACACGCTCGGCGAAACCTCCGTAGTCTGAGCACCGCTCACTCCCGCAATCCCAAGCCCGATACCACATGCAATCAATCGTGTTCTGTAACCAATATTCATCTTGAGTCCTCTCTCAATAGTTGCGAACTATCTGTCTAAAACTGTCTGTCTTAAAGCCATATGTTTAAGCTGGTACACACCAGCCAAACCGCCCCCTCACTCAAACCAAGGTGCGAGCAATGCTGCGTTGTTGCAAAAACTCTGATAAAAAATAAATAAACCCAAATCTGCAACAAGATCACCCTGAGCGAACCTATCAAGAGTGCACTGTCTGTTTAATAAACCCCATGCAGCGACTATGATTCATTCCCTGAGTGATCAGGAATTCAACTGCTCATACTCAACTGATCATGATCAGAAATACCCGAAACTCAACCGGATTCAAGTGAAAATCGATCACACCAACCAACTCGATGAATCTCCAACGCTCAATCTCAACGAGTTTGCGGAGCTCTACGAAAACGCTCGGCCAACCCTGCGGATTGTCGCAGCTGCAGAATGCAACTTCGATCTCGCGGACGATATCGTTTCACAAGCCTCCATCATCGCTATGAACCAACTCAACAGCTTCATCCCAGGTACAAACTTCACCGCATGGACCGCTGCAATCGTCCGAGGCGTCGCACGCAATCAACGAAGATCAGAACAACGCCGACTCAATCGAATCACCAAACTCTTCTATACAGGCTCAGCCTACAACACACCCAGTAACACACCAAGTAATACACCCATCAACTCCCCCCACTCCCCAGCTTCAGAACACGCCCAGCTCCAATCAACCGAAGATGGACCAAGCGTTCAACTCCCGCCAGACTTTGACCCCAAACTCCGCGAAGCACTCAAAGAACTTTCAGCCCCCCAGCGCACATGCTTGCTACTGAGGACAATCCTTGAACATTCCTACAACGAAATAGCCGAGATACTCAGCATCCCGAGTGCCACTGCCCGAAGCCATGTCTACCGAGCAAGAACAATCCTCTTGAACCAGCTCCAATCCGATTTCAACACCACAACCACGGGAGCAGATCATGACGCATAACCAATCAGATCAGAACTCATCACCCGTGGACGAACAGCTCTACGCATACTTCGACAACGAACTCACACCAGCCCAGCGTCAAGAGTTCGAAGCATCTCTACGCTCCTCCCCACACCTTCAACAACGACTCGCCGCGCTGCAAACACTGTCCGCAGGACTCCACAAAATCAACGACGAATCAACTTCCGATCATTCTCAAACCCATGCTTTCGATCCCGCCTCGCATAACCCGATCAAGTCAACTCCAAGCAAACCCCGCTACCCGCGATGGATGCCCTACGCCGCCCTGATCGCGATCGCTGGAATCACCCTACTTACACTCAAACCATTCCAACAGACCCCAGGATTCAGCGCACAGTCTGCATACACCAACATCGCCAGGGATTTCACTCCCCAGATCATCTGCGATACTCCCGAAAAATTTGACGAATATACCACACAAGCATTCGGCACCACCATCAGCGCTGACTTCCAATCGCCTCTGCAACTTGTTGGCTGGAGATATATGGGCGCTGTCTACAACCCAGATGCCCCACCATCCAAACCAATTACCCGGATACTCCTCGCCCAAACAAACGATGGCACTCAGCTCCTCGCATTCTTCGTCCCCAAAGGCCTCCCCGCACCAGAGCTCTCACCCACTGACACACTCAACATCCACAAAGCGAAGATCAACGGAGTCACAATCTACGAAGTCTCCCCGATCGACGAACCCACGATTCTGAAAGTGCTTAACTAATCACCCTCGAAGTTCTTCGTCGCGCTGTGAATCGAGTCTTCTCAATTTTCTATGCTCAATACAATTATCGCAATAAAAAAACTCGGCAGCGCCGAGTCTCGAGTAATTCAGATAGTGTTCAATCAAATATCGGTTATGGACATCCAGCTGCGAATGCTGACAAGAATGCCGAGACATCGAGGAAGTTGAACTGCCCTTCGCCTGTAAAGTCAGCAGAAGGGTCCATCACACCAAACGCTGACAAGAACGCGGAGACATCCAAGAAGTTCAAATCACCTTCACCGGTAAGATCCGCTGGACATGGTGCTGCGGTTGAACCAACCCCAGCCCAAAAACCACCGGTCAATGAGAAACTCCCACCACTCATGGTCGCACCAGCATCTGGTTGACCAATCGTTCCGCTCAAAGTGTATGAACCACCGGAAGAGTTCAGAACACCACCGCCGTCGATGGTTGACCAAGGAATGCTGAATGCCCCACCCGATGGACCAGCCATCGCAGGCAAGCTCAAAAGTGCCAAAGCTGCTGTTGTCATACCTGCATTCATAGTTGCTCGTCCCATTTCAAACTCCTTAAGCTCACTAACCAGTCATAGTTAGTGAATGTTATCTTTCATCATTGATCTACACATTGTAGAGCATCCGTCCAATCACTACAAGAGAGATTATGGACAACCAGCACCAAATCCACTCAAGAATCCCGATACATCAAGGAAATTGAATGATCCATCAGTATTGAAATCGACCGAGTTGCCCAGAAAGAAGGACACATCGAGGAAGTTCAGGTTCCCATCGCCGTTCAAATCAGATGGGCATGGTGCAAGCCCAGTGAGATCGTCTTGGTCAATATCAAAGTCACCATCAAAATCAAAGATCTCCGCACCAGGCTCAATCTTGATACCAGGTCCAGTAACCGCATCATTCGCAGCAACCCGCTCAAACCAATCGATCTGGTCGTCACCATTCAGATCACCGATCCGATGCTGCTCGTAAATAGTCCAAGTCTTATCCGCAGGCACGCCAGTCAACTGACGAACCGCACCACCAGGCCAAATAACATCCACAACCTGTGCTTCAGTTTCAGTCCCCAGACCAAACTGAACCGTGTGCCCCTCGCTGACTTTGTAGTTCACGCCCGCGCGTGCTTGGGCAGCTTGCCATTTGTTGTTGGAGAACACACTGAAGCATGTACCAACCTGGAACCTGTTGTTCTCGTCACCGACCGGACGGAACCGAACCATGTGATTGCTCGCAGCACTCGGAGACTGATTAATAAACAGCTTCACCCGCTGACCAAGTTCATCGACAAGCATGTCAAGCAGCCCATCATTATTCACATCGCCCACCGCGACTGCGTATGAAGTACCACCCAGATCGACTCCAGCCGCGACAGCATCATCGGCCATCGGCCAATCATTGACATCTTCACCGCGATACAGACGGTTGGGTCCGTTCATGCTACAGACATACAGATCTGGGAAAGTGTCGTTGTCAAAGTCTGCAAAGACTGTTCCCCAACCGATCTTGCCCGATGAGACTCCCGCGTTGTCGGTTTCATCAACGAACACGCCATTCCCATCCTGCATAAGAAGCTGATTACGGAAAACATCAGTCAAATACACATCAAAGAACGAGTCGTTGTTCAGATCCGCGATCGCAATTCCCATGCAATCGATGTACGCGCGTGCATTCGATTCATCTGTGATTTCGGTCAAGGTGCCGCCGTCGTTGCGATACAAACGGTTCCACCAACTCTGGCCATTCCCTTTGTCGGTGCCCAGATAAAGATCGTCATCGCCATCCCGGTCAAAGTCAAAGAAGGCTGAAACCAGTGTTGGGTCATCCCCAGCATCCACACCCATAGCCACTGCTACATCAGTGAATGTGCCATCACCATTATTCATAAAGAGACTGTTGAGTCCAAGATTGCCCGAAGTGTTGGTACGAGCAGACAAGTACAAGTCAAGGTGACCGTCCTGATCGATATCACCCCATGAAGATCCCATTGCCGCTACATTGACGCCCAAGCCAGAGGCAACACTCACATCAGTAAAGGTGAATCCTCCATCATTGCGATAGAGCTTACTAGGCGATAACCATCCACCAATGAACAGATCCTGATCCCCATCGTTGTCGTAATCTGCCGCCGCAACACCTGATGCACTAATGGACGCAATACCAGAACCAATACTCTGGTCTGTGTAGTTCCCAGTCCCATCATTTTCGTACACCCGCACGATATTCGCTGCGGCCCCGACAAGGACAATGTCTAAATCCTCATCACCGTCCAGATCAAGAAGTGCTAATCCAGTCCCAAACTGGAGCGAGTTGATCGGGGCAACGGTGTAGTTGATTCCACGCGCGACCGCCTCCTCACTGAATGACAATGGCTGACCAGCGCTTGCCACAGCTGCTAAAGCAACTGCACAACCAACACAGAAGACCGATGGCACTTTGAATGCTTGATCAGTCGATTTCACCTTATTAGTGTCCACAAACATTTCGAGACCTCCACTCAATGACACCCGTCTGGAAAAAGCCAGATTCATCGCACACATCACATTCTGGGGCATTTCACCCGCCAGACAAGGTGCATACAACATCGGATGATTTGTCCTTCATAATGTAGCCTGATTAACAGACTCTCTGCAAGTGAAAATTCGTCAGTTCTGACCATAATCATGCAGCTTTTTTCATTCATCCCAGATCTCCCTGCACAACTGGAAACCCAATCTCCTGTTCCAAGCATGCCAGATCATGAATCACATTAAAACCCAAAGCCCGAAAATACCCACAATGAAGCCGAAATCCCGAAGATCATGTTCGGGTTCAACGATTCCATGCACTCTTTGGATTGAAACTGTTTCATTGGAACAGCTCGAATACTCTTAATTTTTGTCACGATTTTGAATCAAAGACGACAACCGTAATATAGTGCGGACAAACACGATTTGTTGTATTTATTCAACATGTCGCAACGTCTAATTGGCGATAAACGACGCTTTGTGATTTCTGATTTCTCATCAACCTGGAACCTAAGAAGAACCTGCGACGAATATAGTGTTGCCTCTTGAGTGAGGTTGATATTCGGTAAACCACTTGAGATTCGATGAGAGAGAACAACTGCGACCCTAACAAAATCCACCTGATACACAAACATTATTCATTTGAAGCATTCTCAATCTGATTCATATTCAACCAAGCAACGATTTCAATGCTGAGCTCAAAACGAGACTCAGCAAATACCAGACAACACCAATCAAGTTTCCAGGCTGGATCGTCAATGTCCCCAACCAGTCTGGAAACTCTCCCCGGCGAGGCTACCGCCTAGTCGGGGATTTCGGGAGGGGAGCGGCCACTGTGGCTGCGACCTCCGGACGCGGGAAGGCGAGAGCCCGCGTCCGATTTCAGAACGATTCAGGATCCGCGGCGATAGCCGGGCTCCGACCAGACGCCGGGTGGGTAGATCCGGCTCACAGGTGACATCCACCTGCACCAATATCCAAGCATACAAACACATGCGTACCCCGAAGTGTTCCGCTTGGAACCGATTCCGATTGTGAACCACAGGTTCTCAGAAAAGCTCAGCTTGGGCATTCCGCGCCATAACAAGCTCAGCACAGACGAGAATCTCAGATTCGGAGTTCCTTCTCATGTTCCGATCGCAGCGATGATCGCATCAAGATCATCCGCGACTCGGATAGGCTGATTAGCAGACCCCCCGAGTTGCCCTCCTGATGGGCCGCCGGGGGTTTGTTCGCTGAGCCACTGCTGAGCGGCTTTGGTCGGGAGACCAGTGTGGTACCCAACCGTCACATCCGGATCTTTGAGTTGATGACCTGTCAACACACACGCAACACGATCCGTCGGTTTGATGACCCCCTCTTCCATCAGATACCGCGCCCCCGCGACCGATGCACCGCTCGCGGGCTCGCAACCGAATCCGTACCGCCCCACCATTGACTTGTGCTCGACAATCGTCTGATCGTCGTAACTCCGGACAACTCCATCCATCACATCCAGCGCTCGCAGTGCTTTGGGCAAGTTCACCGGACGATTGATCTCAATAGCGCTGGCGACCGTATCCGCACGCTCGTTTTCCCTGTTCATCCGGGTGTATTCTTCTTCAACCTTGGACTGGTCATAGCGCCCCCCATTCCAAACCACCCCCTGCTCATTGACGATCCGGTCGAGCGTGCTTGCTCCCTGCGCGTTAATCACCGCGAGCCTGGGGATTCTATCGATCATCCCGAGTGATTTGAGTTCCATAAATGCTTTGGCAAAAGCGCTGCAGTTCCCGAGATTCCCGCCTGGAACAATAATCCAGTCTGGAACTTCCCAGTTCAAACCCTCCAGAATCCTAAGCATGATCGTCTTTTGACCTTCAAGACGGAACGGGTTTACTGAGTTCATGAGATACACACCAAGCTCAGGTCGATCCTGCGCAATCTCCCGGACCCGCGCCAGACACGCATCAAAGTCCCCCGCGACCTGAAGCGTCGTCGCGCCGTAATCCAGCGCCTGGGAAAGTTTCCCGTACGCGATTTTCCCATCACCAATAAATACGAACGCGTTCATCCCGGTCAGGGCTGCGTACATCGCGAGCGAGGCGCTGGTGTTCCCGGTCGAAGCGCACGCGACCCTGCTCGCGCCGATCATCCGCGCGTGGGTGAACGCTGCGGTCATCCCGTTGTCTTTAAATGATCCCGATGGGTTGTACCCTTCATACTGGAGATACAGCCCACCTCCATTGTCCAGATCGAATCCGATCTGTTTCGCGAGCATACCTGCTTGCTGAAGATTGGTTCTGCCCTCCCCAACCGTGACAATATCGGACGCTGCGCCCGGAGCATGCATCCAAAACGGGAGCAACTCTCGGAACCTCCAGACCCCAGAAAAATCCAACATCGACTCGGTCACACCCAAACCGCCCCCAGCAACACGAGCTCCAGTAGTCGAGCCCCGGCTCTCAAAGAACGACCAATCCCGCTTTTCTACAGGAAATGCCCGTCCCCAGTCATACGCGATATCGAGCATCTGCCCGCACGCATTGCATGCGAGCTGAACCTGCTCAACGGGATATTGCGCGTTGCAATCTGGGTTCAGGCATTGCTGCCACGCGATCGGGTTCGTCTGTTGATGTGCCATTGGGTGAGTGTATCGGCTTTTTCTGACCGGTCGATGATCCTGCCGGAATGACGCTCAGAGATGTTTTTTCTATCAACCGCTCTCAAATTGCCGTATTATATGAAAGGCGGGCTTAGGTCTTCCCAATACATCGCTGCGAGCGGACTCTTCTCCGTATATCGCCAGCATCGGAGAATACCAATGGAACAAATCGTGCACGACTTCATCAACAACGAGGATATCTTTATCCCCACGATGATCGCATCAGCGATTGTGCTGATCATCACCATCAAAGCAATCACCCGCATGATGACCAACACCTCCGCTGAGCGCACGCGCCGCGAAATCGCAGCGTACATCGCGGAAGGTTCAATGACCCCAGAACAAGGCGAACGCTTGCTCAGCACCGGAAAACGCCGAGGCTGTAACTAACCCTGTCCAAAACACAAGCCTCACACGATCAGATAAATACACAATCACACACCCGCTTCATCAGAACGACCACTCGTAAGGAAAGCACCCATGGAACTGCTCTTTGGCCCCATTCTCAACTCACAAACAATCGCAGGCACCGAACTCGAATCGATCATCAACTCACTCGGTCACAACCTGGTCCCCGCACTCCTGTTCAGCGCCTTGGGTGTAGTTGCAGTGATTGGTATTGTCTTTGGCACCATCAACAGCACCGCGAAGAAGAAAGAGAGCGAGAAGACCAAACGGGAACTCGCTGCCTATGTCGCGGAAGGGTCGATCAGTCCGGAAGATGCAGAACGCATTTTGCGCGCCGATGAATCCACAAAGAGCTAGCTCCATCAGTTTCGAATATTGAGACTCATTTCAGAACTCACTGACGCGACTGCGCGTGCGTGTAGTTCGGTGATTCTTTGGTGATCCTGATATCGTGCGGATGATTCTCAACGACTGTCGCGCCAGAGACCTTCACAAACTTCGCGTGCATCCGGAACTCTTGGACGGTCGCGCATCCGCAATACCCCATCGCGGATTTGAGACCACCGACGAGTTGATACGAGAACTCCGCGAGTGATCCGCGATAGGGCACTAGCCCCTCTACACCTTCGGGAACAAACTTCTGCCCTTTAGACTTTCCTGGGATTGCAAGCTTGTCTGACTGACGGTACCGGTCTGCAGACCCCGCGCCCATCGCGCCTTCTGATCCCATCCCTCGATACGATTTGAACCGGCGACCACCTGAGATCACAAGCTCGCCTGGGGATTCATCAAGACCACCGAAGAGCGAACCCATCATGACCGAGTCGGCACCCGCTGCGATTGCTTTGGCGATGTCACCACTCAAGCGGATCCCGCCGTCTGCGATCACGGGGATATCGGATCCGATCGACCGGATTCCCTCGACCGCATTCATAATCGCGGTTACCTGAGGCATTCCAACCCCGGTCACCACGCGCGTCGTGCAGATTGAACCAGGCCCGATGCCTACTTTAACCGCATCTGCACCCGCTTGAACCAGCGCGATCGCTGCTTCTGCGGTCGCGATATTCCCCGCGATGACATCGATTGTGTAGCGTTCCTTGATTGCTTTGACCGTATCAAGAACAGCGCCCGAGTGACCATGCGCGGTATCGACAACAAGCACATCGACCTCCGCTGCCAGCAGCGCTTCCACGCGCTCGAACTGATTCGGACCAACCGCAGCACCAACACGCAAGCGACCACGACCATCAACACACGCGTGCGGGAACTGGCTCAGCCGCTCGATATCACGCATCGTGATCAACCCAGCAAGACATCCATCTCCGTCGATAATTAGTAGTTTTTCGACTTTGTGCTGATTGAGCACCGCTTCTGCTTGGGGGAGGGTCGTCCCGACGGGCGCGGTGACGATGTTCTCTTTGGTCATCACTTCAGAGATCAGGGTCTCGTGATTGCTCGCAAACTTCAGATCTCTACGAGTCAAAATCCCGAGCAGCTTCCCCTTGGATCGCAAAGTCGCGTTCCCATCTTCCGTGATCGGGAACCCCGATACATTGTGCGCATGCATCAGTTCGATCGCTTTGGCAACCGTGTCAGAGGGTCCTAGCGTGATGGGATCAGTGATGACCCCGTTTGCTGAACGCTTGACAGTCGCGACCTCGCGGGCTTGTTCTTCGATCGAGAGGTTTTTGTGGATGATCCCGATGCCGCCTTCTTGGGCGAGCGCGATCGCGAGCGCCGATTCGGTGACCGTGTCCATCGGCGCGGAAATCAGGGGGGTGTTGATCTGGATGGACTTGGTGAGTCTGGTGGAAGTAATCGCATCAGCTGGGAGCACATTGGAATGCTGAGGGATCAACAGCACATCATCAAAGGTGATCCCCTCCATCACAATCTTGCTCTCTCGCAGCCCCGACGGACTGCTCGTGGCGCTGCTTGCAGGTGTAGATTGAGCGGGATTCACGCGGTTGGGTGTGGTGGGCTCCATGAGAGAGTATCGCAGGGTGGTCCCAGCTTGTCTACATGGGCGCTCTGGAATGTCTACGCTTTTGATGTGAAGAGCTTGTCAACACCCATCGAATCTGTCAGTCTCCCGATCTATCAGTGGTCGCCCAAACACCGGTCGCCCCAATCCGCTGAGGACCCCGGTATCCGGTACATCCCAGACACCGAATGGGTCCTGACTATGGGCAACGGCTCGTTTGCGATGGGCTCCATCGACGGAACGATCCGCAGGAGATACCACGGCTTGCTCGTTTCGAGCCTGTCTCCACCAGTCCAGCGGGTCAACATACTTCCCGCAATGGACGAGTGCGTGCGGATACAACAAGAACATTGCTGCACGCCTCATCTTGATATCCACCTAACCAAGTTTCAGTTTGGAAACGACCAATCCCCCCCACCAACGATGCAAGGACTCGTTGGATTCGAGAAGCACCATGATCGGTGCGTGTGGACCTACCACATCCCGACCCAGCTTGGCGCGATCTCGATCCGTAAAACACTCACCGTTGCGGAGCGAGCGAACGCGTGTCTACTCACTTACGAGATCCAATCCCCGGTCGATGCATCAATGGATGTCTCACCATTGATCGCGATGCGTGACTTCCATGAGCTCGATCACCCCGGATCACTCGCTGGGGCTGTGTTTGACATCACCGCGCTCGATGAGCCTGCGATCCAAGGGGTGCATGTCCAGCGAGGATCACTCATTGTGAACCTCCGAGGCATTCAGCTCGATTGGAAAGACGCTCCAACAGTCTATAAAAACATCAAGCTAGATCACGAAACTCAGCGTGGTCAACCAGACAGACAAGACCTGTTCAGACCCGGTCACTGGAGCATCCCCATCGCCAAAGGGCTTTCGCAGACCTTTTCAATCGAGATCAGTGAGTCCGGATCACCAGACTGGAATGCGGATCAGCAAAGCAAACACAACCGAATGCAGTCCTCTATTGACCACGCGATCGCTCAATCCGCGAATCCATCAGACCCACTGGTGCGTGATTCGATTATCAAGCTTGCGTGTGCTGCTGATGCGTATGTGGTTGATCGAGTAAGCTCGCTCAGCTCATCGACTAGTTCGCCAACCACTTCGATCATCGCGGGATACCCCTGGTTTAGCGACTGGGGACGCGACACCATGATCGCGCTCCCGGGACTCTTACTCACGACGGGTCGTCATGACGAGGCGCTGGACACGCTTAATACCTTTGCCGGCGCGATTGCTGATGGTCTGATTCCCAACCGCTTTGACGATGCTGCGGGTCCGGCGCATTACAACACAGTGGATGCGTCCCTCTGGTTCATCCACGCATGCGCCCAGTGGTGCAGCGCTACCAATCAAGCACTCCCCGCTCAGCTCGACGATGCGTGCAACCAGATCATCAACGCCTACACCCAAGGCACCATCCACAACATCGCGGTCGATCCCATCGACGGACTCGTCAGCGCCGGGAGCGAAGAAACTCAGCTCACCTGGATGGATGCGCAGCGCAACGGGGTCACCTTCACCCCAAGACACGGGAAATCCATCGAGATCAACGCCCTCTGGATCAACGCCCTCCGCGCCTATGCATCACTAATCAACCACGATCGCTCCACTATCGCAACCACGTTGCGCGCCCAAGCGGATCTTGCTCAAGAATCGATCCAGCGACTCATGACCAAAGGCCCATCGGGAGGGCTCATCGATTGCTTAACCCCCACCAATCAGACGCGATCGCTCCAGTGGGACCCTTCGCGTGAGCTGCGCCCGAACCAGATCTTCGCGATTTCGCTCCCGTTTGTGCAGCTCCCGCTCGAACTCCGCAATCAGTGCATCGAAGCGATTTGGCAGCAACTGATCACCCCAGCAGGCGTGCGGACACTTGCTCCAACAGACTCGCAGTACCATCCGCATTATCAAGGCACTTTGATGGAACGCGACGCTGCGTATCACAACGGGACGGTATGGCCTTGGATTCTTGGACCTGCGTGTGAAGCGTTGATGCGATCTCGAGGGTTCGACCGAGAATCCCGAGACACTTCGATTGCCCTCTTAACAGGACTCACATCAGCGATGGATACAGACAGCGTTGGTCAGATCCATGAAATCTACGATGCTGACCCGGGCAAATCCCAGAGAACAGACGGCGACCAAATCGGACACCATCGTCCAGATGGATGTCCAGCACAAGCATGGTCGATCGCAGAAACCCTCCGTGTGTTGATTCTGGCATCGAATCCAGAATCGGAATCGAATCAATCCGAATCCAAATACTCATCAGCACAATAAGACGATGTATAGAATCCAGTGGTTTACGCATATCGAGTGTGGGATACCCCATACAGACAAGCAATGATGACCAAGAGTTGATGAAGATCCTCAATGCCCTCCAAATGGAGAATATAAATATGAACTTACAATCACGCAACCCCGCATTCGGTGCTTTCGAAAACGAAGGCAAGTTCGGTGAACAACAAATCACCAAAAGCCAAAGCAACACCATGACCATCGGAGGCACCGTCTCAGCAACGGGCATCCTGCTCGCGATCGTCGCAGCGGTCGGGATCTTCACCTGGCAGCAAATGGCCAACGGCGGACCATTCGCCAAGTTCGTCTACCCCGTGCTGATCGGATCGTTCATCGCGGGAATCATCGTCTCGTTCGTGATTTATGCAAAGCCAAAGCTCGCGCGGATCATCGCGCCGGTCCATGCAGGAATGCAGGGGGTGTTCGTCGGAGCGCTGAGCTACATGATACCGATGCAGTTTCTTGGAAGCGCTGCGGACCCCGCTGCTAGTAACACAATGCAGACCATGATCATCCAAGCGATCGTCGCGACCTTCGGTGTCACCGCAGCGATGCTCATTGGATATGCAACTGGTGTTTTACGGGTTGGACCATTCGTTCAGAAGATGATCGTGACGGCAACCATCGGACTCGTCGTCTATGTCGGCGCAATCTTCCTGCTCAACATGTTTGGGATTTCAATCTGGAATGGATTTGCCGACAACGGGATGATGGGAATCGGATTCACAGGACTGTGCATCGTCCTTGCATCGCTCTTCCTGCTCCTTGATTTCCAGTTCATCGAGAAGAATGTCGAAGCGGGCGCACCGAAGTACATGGAATGGGTCGGCGCGTGGGGACTGATGGTCACCCTCGTCTGGCTCTACATCGAAATCCTTCGCATGCTTGCTAAGCTCCAGTCGCGGGACTGATCATCAGCATGTAAAGAACATCAAATCTGATTATTTGAGTAGACGCTTCTGCGCTTTGGCGAGCGTCTTTTCAATTGTAAAGAGCTTGTCAAGTTTCGTGAGTTTGAGCACGCCCATCACATTTTCATTAAGACCAGTGACCACGCACTTGCCCCCCGCTTCGTTGACCGCGCGGTACATGGTGATCATCGCGCCAAGACCAGCACTGGCGACAAAGTCGACCTCGGTGTAGTCCATCGCGATCCGGTTGCGTTCGTTGTTCTTAACGAACGCGCCAAACTCGCTGATCAAAAGCCCCGCTTCGTGCTCATCGATCTTGTTGACCGTCAACCGCACAACCGCGCCCGTGTCCTCGAACTCGGTGATGCTCATATGACTCGTGTAACTCGACATCCGGAAAACCCTCACGAAATGCACCATCGCAGGCGATCAGTATACTGCATCGCTGCAGCTATGTATACACTCGCGCCAGATAAGTAGCCCCAAACCCTGCCAGAATCGGGCTCTATGCCCTTTTCTCAGGCTCGTGGTAGAACCCCCCACCATCATCAACAAGCATCCCGTTCTTGGCCATCACCTTCCAAATCTTGGGATCAAACTCTGATGCGCCCGGAGGCTGCATGGATTCGATCTGGGCTTTCTTGCCCCCCGTCAGATTCCGCTGAGAGATGCGTGATTCGTCGTCGAGCTTCTTGTATTTGATCCGGTGACGGAACGCCCGCATCGCGTCGTTGAGTTCTGACTGCGTGAACTCGGGGAGCGGCTCCTCGTGCTGCTTGAACGCGTCTGGATCTTCGAGCCTGCTGATGATGACATCAAGCCCGATCGCGTCGCGCTCTTTGCAAATGCGGGCAAGCTCAGCTTGATCGACGGGCATGCGGCCCATGAGCCGTTCGAGGAGCGCCCACGATTCCATCTGGCGGACCGGGTTGGATTCGCTGCGGAGCTTGGTCTCGGTGTCTCGGATTTTTTGGATGAGGTTCATGCTTGAGTGTATATCTGTCCGGTGAGATAGGTCACTGCATGACCAGCAATCAGTACACGCCCCGGCTTGTCTGGCCGAACCTGAACCTGAATATGTCCCATGCGAGCAGATACCTGCTGCGCTTCCATCCGTTGCTTTCCAAGTACCTTTGACCAGTACGGGCCGAGCATCGTGTACAACGAGCCCGTGACCGGGTCTTCGTCGATCCCGACGGCGGGCGCAAAGAGCCGGGCTACGAAATCGCAGTGGTCTCCCCGAGCGGTCACCGCGATCGAGCGGACATCTGGAACCTGAAGAAGCTTGCGATGATCGACCTGCAAATCACGGACTTGCTGTTCGCTTTCGAGAACGCAAATCTTGTCGTATGAATGGAACACCGAGACTGGTTCGATCCCTAAGCCTTCGATCAGTTCCGGCGTTGCTTCGCACGGGACGATCTCGATCTCTGGAAAATCAAGCACGATCCGCCCCGCATCATCCCGCTCCACACTCAGCGGCCCCGATCGAGAACTGAACCGGATCTGATCCCGATCAAAATCGAGATGCTCATACAGAACATGAGCCGCGGCAATGGTTGCATGACCACACAGCCGCACTTCAGCGGTCGGGGTCATCCAGCGGATTTCAAAGTCAATATCGTCATCCTGCGA
>JBGCDI010000029.1:0-72432 GCA_045105315.1 Phycisphaerales bacterium
TAGAAGCTATCCACAACCTTAGGACACATTCGATTATATTCCTCGCCCTTTCGCCACTCTCCCCGAAGGGATCGTTCGACTTGCATGTTTTAGCCATGCCGCCAGCGTTCAATCTGAGCCAGGATCAAACTCTTCAGTTGAATATTGTTGCACCATCAAGGACGGATCCAAGATAGTTACGCATCAAATGAAGCCGATCCGACTATCCCCGGTCGTGCCTGCAAAGCAGGGCGTACCGGGTCGGTCATCATCAACAATCAATCTCTCGATTAACCATCAATGCCTGAGACGGCAAGTCTCAGGTTTGTTACACTCAAAGTGATGTTTCTATAAAATTAATTATAGGGCTTTCCACTTGCACAAGAATGTAACAGTGACGTATTGTGACATACGCCAAAGCATTTGGTAACGACAACTGCTCGCTATAGAGCCTAGTTATGCACTAGTGTTGTCGCTTCACATTCTTGTGGTGGACCCAACTGTTCACTTGTCAAAGAAGCCGATCATTCGAGCATCAAGCTCGTCTGATTGTCTTGCCAACCCTTCCGAGTGGCGAGGGAGAGCATAGACGCCAACTTCTCTAGGTCAAATTGCAAAGGCCAAGTTCTTCATCAATTTCTCATCCTTTTGCCGATACATACACAAACAGACTCCTCAGATTGGGCCGGGTTTGCGCTCCCCGTTTGCCAACGCGATACTCGCAGCCCAAATTTCCACTGAATTTACAGCGGAATACGCCTTTAAAGCCTTCGCAAGGGTTTTGCATGCCTCCCCCAAGGTTGATCCGGTCGTTCGGACATCATCCAAAATTAAAATTGCACGAACGGAACTTTTATCCGGATTTGCTGCCCCGTCAATGCTCTTCTTGAACACCCGATCGACCGCTGCAAGGTCAGCAAAAAAAGCCCCCCGGACATTATGAGATCGAGCGGTCGCACTCAATCCAATCTGCTCCGCTCGGTTTCGGGCTTTGAGGAGTCTGGCAACACGGATTCCACTGGTCTTTGATACCCCCTGAGCAAGAACCCCGGTATGGTCAACACCTCGCTTGATCCTCCTGCGATGGGTAATTGGGACCGGAACAATCAGCACTTCTTCTGGATTGAGCCCCATTGAGGCCAGTTGTTCGCCAATTTGTGATCCAAACTGAGCGCCAAGCTGAGATCCGGAAAGAATCCATCGACGGAATTTGAGATCAATGATTGCATCCCGGATGATTCCTTCGTAGAGCCCCATCCTGATCGATCTATCCCACTGAAGCTTCGTTCCCCGGCACGATGAGCACCCGTCGCCGTCAGTCTCAAACGGACCAACCGACAGTCCGCATCTCCAGCAAGAACTGTCAAGCGGCTCAGGTACCCAATCGACACGCTCTGCTGCGATCGCAAAGCTCAAGCCTTCGCGTCCAAGCAACTCGGTCTCGAGACTGTCGATTGTGCGTAAGGATGCGTGTTTGATGCGGTGCCCAACATTCACAAGCGAACCGACACACTTGGTTGCTGCGGACATAGCCATACTCAGCTCACACACGGGTTGCTAAATGAGCACGGACAACACTGGCCCGTTCCACTCGGCGCTCTGATTGAGAGAGCTCTCTGCCCACCAGGTGCTGAAGATGACCGGGCTGAATCAACAACAACAAATCATGCACTGTTTCGAGCTTGATCTCGGATATCAATCCGCATTGCACACCAAGCCTGAGAAGTCCAAGGTGTTCGAGTGCTTCGTCTGGTTTGAGTAATCGTGCGTTGGTCAATATCCCATGCGAGCGGTAAACCTTATCTTCAATGAGTGTTTTGTTTTCCGCCATCAACTGGGCGCGAGCGTGTTGTTCATATCGAACGATGTTGGGGATGATTTCGCCCTCTATTTCCCGGAGAATCATTTCATCGCTTCGGCCAAGCGTTATCTGGTTGGAGATCTGGTAGAACTCGCCCGCTGCTTGTGAGCCTTCGCCGTAGAGACCTCGGACTGCCAGTCCCATATCGCTCGATGCATTGCGAACTTTTTCGAGCTCACCAGTAAGCTTGAGTGCGGGCAGATGAACCATCACTGATAGCCTCAAACCAGTCCCTACATTGGTGGGGCATGCGGTGAGGTATCCGAACTGCGGGTGGTACGCATAATCAACCAGCTCTTCGATCCCGTCATCAAAGCTGTTGATTTCATCTAAGCATGAAGCCAGATCGAGTCCCGAACGGATGACCTGAACACGCAGATGATCCTCTTCATTGACCAATATGCTGATGCGTTCTTCGGGTTCAATGACCGCGACCCCTCGCGGGGAGTCTTGCCCGCCTTGCCCGTTGGAGTATCGCCCCCGCGCGTGCTGGCGAGACATCAGCTGGCGCTCAACCAAAAGTCTTCGATCGAGTGATTCAGAGTTGCGCAGGTCAAACCATCGGATTGATGAACTCTCTGAGCGCTCAAGCGATTCGATACAGCGTCTACAGATCTCCATAATCTGTGAGCGGTCTGCTGATGAAGCGGTGGGAGGGAAGGGGAAACCCGCGAGATTCCGAGCTGCTCTGGCACGTGAAGACATCACGACATCATTCATCGCGCCTGACCCTTTGAGCCATTCGGTGCGTCCAGTACGGAGCGGACCACCGACAATCATCGGACTCGTACTTGAGCCACTAGTACTGGAGCCTGAAGAGGGTTCAACTCTGGAGATTGGATCTGGGGTCCCGGATGATTCAGATGCATTGCCTGGGGTGTCGTTGGACTGCATTCGTACTCGCCTGTTTTCAGGTCGTTTGGGAGATCATTGATTCGGCAATGGTCGGGATTCCGCTCGCAATTGTCTGTTGTTTTGTAAGTCAGCCAGTGCGGGCATGCTCAGTGTGCTTGATCAACTTGACTGCTCAGCTTGTTTCAGAGGATTGCTTTGTGACTGTGCCTGTGTCTGGGATTTGATTTCAGATGCAACACCAGATTTGATATTGACTGACGGAAACGATGCGAGTCTGGTCATTTCGTCTCTGAGCATCGCTGCTTGTTCGTAGTCTTCATGCTCGACGGCATTGGCCAGTTTCGCACGCACCTGTGTAAGTCTTTGCTCGCGCTCAGATGCTCCACCGATCAACGATTCCAAGCTTGATCCAGGATCGTCAGTGAGGGCGGCCAGTGCCCTGCGAGGGACTTTCCCGATGTGCTGCTCGCCTCCGTCATGGGCACGGGCGATAAGCGGAGTCAGTCTGGATTGAAAGGTTGCATAACAACTCGGGCACCCGAGCAATCCAGATTCTTTGAACTTCGCAAAGCTGGTGTCGCAAGACGGACAAGGCGGAGTCTTTCCAGGACGGGGCGTCGCTGGAGATTGAACCGGTTTGGTTTTAGAGAGTTTGTCGCCGTCTCCGACGGTCGGGATCGAGAGGTTCTTGCCAGATATGTAGTTGGTAATCAGCTGAGAAATAGGCATATGCGGGTCAGTCGAGACCCCAAGCTTGGAAGCGCACTGTTCACACAAATGCCGCTCGACTTTCTTTCCATGCTGAATAATGACTTCATGGATCGTCGCTTGTCGTTGTTGACATTCACAGAGCATCCATTGCCCTCCAAGCAGTGTGTTGATCGTACAAATGAGCTGAGTATACAGACGGATTCAAAAAATACGATCGGGTGCGGTCCTTCGTAGTTCTGTACATACTACATGAAATCAGATCAAAACAAAAGAACCCACACGCGAAGGTGTGGGCTTTTACTTCAATACAAGCGAAAAACTGATCGAAACAGGGGTGTAATCCCTGTAAACTTAGCTTTCGAGAGCTTCTTTTTGCTGACGGGTGTAGCCAAACTTTCTCTTGAGAGGTTTGGTCACCATACCTGCGTTGATCGCAGATGCAGCAACATAGACCTTCTTGGAACGCTTGACGCCCTTGTCATCGGTGGTCTCGATGTATGCTTTTTGGAGGTTGGGCTTAAAGGTTCGACGGGTCTTACCGGTGGTTTGAAGACCGAAACCACCCTTGGAGATCTTCGCACCGCCGTACGCGCGCTTGTTACCAAATTTAGTCTTCTTGCCAGTAATTACGCATTCAAAGGGCATAGCTCACCTCGTCAAAATATCGATACTCACCCTGAGCACCGGGTCGTGATGATAGGCCAGCAAACTGATCAGACAACCCCTAAGAATATGTCCTAATGGATCAATTTCCAAGATGATGACCAATAAGGGGTTAGGCCACACAACAAGAACACCGTATTCTCAGCTCAATCACCCTCGCCCGCTTAGATTTTCTCTAGAAATCATCAGTTCGAGAGTCTGAACAACCAAATCCACCTCTCGATTTGTCATCCATCCGTAAAAAGGCAATGCAAGTGTCCTCGCGCTCACCGCTTCCGCGATCGGGAACGCTCCGTCTTGGAACCCATACGCTTGTCGGTAAATGGGTTGCTGATGGATACATGGGAAGTAGTCGCTTGATCCGATGTCGTGCATTCGTAAGCCTTGGATCACCCGATCGCGCTCCTCGCGTGTGTACCCGGTCGATAACCGAGCGACAAACACGAACCAGCTCATCGTGCAGTCTTCTGGGACGGTGGGGAGGATGAGGTCGCTGAGTCCTGCCATCCGCTCGATGTACATCTCTGCAGTATCTGACCTTGCGCGGAGGATTTCATCAAGCCGGTCCATTTGCGCAACACCAAGTGCAGCAGTGACTTCCGACATTCGATAGTTGAATCCCAGTCGTTCATGATGGAGCCAGCTTCCTGCGGTTGAGCCGCCCTGGATTGAGCCGTGTCCTTGGACTGCTCGTCCGTGGTTCCTCAGCGATCGACAGAGGTCCGCGAGCCGATCATCGTCGGTCACGATCATCCCGCCTTCACCCGTGGTGATCTGTTTGTTTGGATAGAACCCGAAAACCCCTGCTCGACCGAATGAACCCGCTTGCCTGCCCTTAAACACAGTCCCTAGCGCTTCACAGCAATCTTCAATCAACGGGATCTCATGCTTTGCTGCGATCCGGGCGTATGCATCCATGTGCTCAGGATTCCCGAACGCTTCGACCGCGAGGATCGCTTTGGTGTTGGGAGTGATGGCAGCTTCGATCAGTTTAGGATCTGCATTGAGACTCCGAGGGCAAATGTCTACAAATACAGGCTTTGCGCCCACATACAAAATAACATTCGATGAAGCAATGAACGAGAACGGGGTTGTGATCACTTCGTCACCGGGACCTATCCCCAGTCCGACGAGGGTCATGTGCAACCCAGCTGTGCCTGACGAGCACGCGACCGCATGTCGCACCCCGACCCGCTCAGCGACTTGTTCCTCGAACCGTTCGGTCATCGGACCGATCGAGAGTCTGCCTGATCTGAGGACCTTGAGCACGAGTTCTTCCTCGTGTCTGGAGATGTTTGGACGACTCAGTGGTATTTCTTGGTGGGGCATCACTCAGATTGTCGGCTCAATCGTGGGAAAAACACAACCCTGTACCCAAAAGAAACGATCAACAATCGTTGTTTTTTCAGTCTTTTGATCAGAGATCAGGCACTCAGCAGCTCTTCGCGCGTTGATTGTGTTGCTGGCGCACGCGATCCGTGAGCTCCAGAGCGAGCGCGTGGACTGTAATCCCAGAATCCGGACCGGTATGCGTGCATTGCTCCATCGTCTGGATCCGGCCTCTGATCCGTTTAGCCGCGGTAATCACCGTCGAATGGTTCGGGCGACCGATCGCATGAGCGATTTCCGGGAAGCTATTGGTGGTGAGCTCCCGGCAAAGATGCACAATCAACTCGCGAGCAAGCACCACAGTCCGATGTCTCCCGCGACCGGTCAGGTCTTGCATCGAGACACCAAGATGTTCAATCACGATCTGGATCACCAAGCTCATCGAGATCGGGCCTAGTGATCTTTGCGGCCCAGTCGAGCCAGTCCGTAGTTCCAACGCCCGATGGATGCTGGTCATGTTCGGAGAAGCGGAATCGTGCTGATCCAGCAACCGCGCGACCGCTTGGACCTGAACGATGGCGCCTTCAAGCTCACGAACAGATGCACCGCTCCCGATCCCTGTGCGATCAAGGATCGTCCCCAGACCAAGGTCATCAATCATGATCCCTCGCGCGTTGCATATCAAACGCGCCAGCCTGATCCCTAGATCGCGGTCCGGCGCGTCGATGCGGGCCACGACTCCCCCGTTAAAGCGTGAAGCGAGTCCGGTGTTGAGTCTTGCGATCTCGTTTGGTGGTGCATCGGATGCGATGATCACTTTGGCGCCGCTCAACGAGAGTGTGTTGAAAATCTGAAGCAGCTCGTGCTGAGTGCTTTCTTTTCCCGCGACCAGATGCACATCGTCGAGACAGAGCACATCGAGCCCGCGGAATCGTTTCTCGAATGCATCAACGGTTTTGGTCCGAACTGCTTGCACGAACGAGTTGGTGAACGCTTCCCCTGTGGTGTAACGGACGCGGGCGCCGGGGTGCATCTGACGGTATCTCTGAGCTGCGGCGCGGAGGAGGTGGGTTTTACCGAGTCCGCATGAGCCGTGGATGTAGACTGGTGGGGTGTCGGTGGGGGACTCAAGCAATGCTTTGATTGCGCCAAATGCGAGCTTGTTGGATTGACCGACTAGATACCCTTCGATGGTGGGGCATGCTGCGTGGCGCTGATGCTGATTCTTCGTTTTCTGAGACGGGAATGATTGGGTCGACCCAGCGACCAAGCGTTCCGCGTTGTGATCTTGACGAGTGGTTCCCGCATGCCGACCTGGAGGTGGAGTGGTCACAGTGTGCTGACTTGATTGCTGCGATGACTGCAAGCCTGCGTCTCGGACGGTGAACTGGACACTGGCGCTGGGATCACCGGTGTGCTCGCAGAACGCTGCTCGGAGATCGTCGCCCACCCGCCGCTCGATCATGTCGATTGTGAATCGGTCACCCGCGCTGACACGGAGTCCCTGAGCATCCGGTGCAATATCAATTCCCGCGCCTAAGTACCGGCGGACCTTGTGCTCACCCAATCGGGAGATGAGACCGGTTTTGATTTCATCGATCGAGCGTGCGTTCCGCGAGGTGGCTTTCAAGTTCTGTGCATGACTACTCGGGTACCCAGGCGACTGTTCAGGTGTGTGCCCAGCCGAGTGGTGAGTGGTTTGCATGGGAGTGAATGTTGAGCTTGATGACACAGAAGGGCCTCATGGTCGTCCGGGACCGCGGTTGAGCGGGCGCGGTCCAACCGCGCCCAGCATGCTCATGCCGGCGTTCGTACTTCATAACTAGACTGAATCCTTCACGCGTTGGCAGATGATTGAATCTCGCATGATCTACCAATCCAAGGAGGTGTGTGTCCCCTCGGATGACGATCACTGCGCGACTATCTTTCCCGAATATCCACGAAGATGTCTCTTCTCTAAAAGAACATATGTCCTCAAAAGAATGAACTCGAACCGCTCCCAAAAGGCTGGGGAGCGTATGGATTGGTCGGGTGCTGCGGAGAGTTCCCGGGAGTCAGTTGATCAGCGAGCTGATCGGGTGAGCCCGTCGTTCCCTGATCTCCATTCACTGGTCTGTGTGTGGTGAAGTTGTGAAGCACTCGAACGGAAGCGATTCGATCATCAACTTTGCACAGACCCAGAACTGGCTGGATCGGGTTGTTCTTCGCAGCAGAACGATTCCTATCTGCCCGCAGGTCATTCCATAACCTGCAGAAGAGATAATAGATCAACAACCGACAGGATGCAACGGTGTAGTTGAGCGCTCCGGTCATGCTCACGGCGCTGCGTCTCAACTGACAAACACTTACGAGCGCGAAAGTTTTTTCATCCACACCGGCGCTGTGTTATGCACATTGATAGTGTGCGATGTCGCTCGCAAAAATGAGAATCAAGCTGGTGCGATTCCAACGGTTGTGATTCGAGATACTTAGGGTTCGATTTCAGCTGGAGTAATCAAACGAACAAATCCACATCTTGCATCAAACCGCTTAAAACCAAGGGTTTCGTATACTTTGCTTGCTGGAATGTTGCGCCGGTCTACCGCGCAAGTCACTTCCGCTACAGCGTCTGAGAGCTTGAGCGATTTGAGCGCGTGTGTCAGAATTTTTTTCCCGAGCCCCTGCCCCTGCATCGACGGACAAATCCCGAGGTACACAAGTTCAACCGAATCATTTGCTGGACAGTGCGTTAGTAAGCAGCACCCAACTGGTGAATCGTCTTTGAGCAAGAGCCACCATCGCGAGGGATCAAACTCTCCGGTTGAATGATGGCTTGCAAGCACATCCTCCATCGAACGGAGCCCGCACAGTTCTGGGCAATCCAGCGTGCCCTCATAAGATCGCTCAAGCGCTTTCATGAGCAGCGAACCATCGCTCTTGGGGGTCTTGGTTGATAAGTTGTTCAGTGGGCGGACTTTGACCCCAGTTGGCCAGCTAATGAACGACTCATCGAGTTCCGGGATTCGACGAGCGTCCATCCTGAGGTAATCAAGTGTCCCAACGGACATCATCCCAGCATCAAGACAGACTGCTTTGGTCCAATCCTGGCGAGGTTCAAAGAGCATCTGGGCGAGCCGAACCCGGTTACCCGCGACTTTGTGAATTTCGGTAAGGGCTGATCGCAAGCATGCACCAATCTCAAGAACTTGCGATTCTTCTGAGCCTAAGTGTTTGTTAATGCTTGGGTTTGAGACGAAGCACATGCCTGTGCCTCCCGCTCCTGGGACAATCATACAGACTTGGCGCACAGCTGGTTGCCCTTGATCTGGGTCACCGAGCACCCCCCAGACTAGATTGAGATCGATTCCGTGGTTTTTCGCGTTCCGGATCAGTCTTTGGGCGCCAGTTTTGGGGTTCCCGGTCGAAATTAAGCGTTCCAGAGCAGGCTGGAGAAGCGATTCCGGGATCTGTACACCTTTGGATGTTGAGTTCTGCAAGTGATCATCTGAGAGGGAATCGTGCTTGCGTGGTTGTTGATCGGTGCTCATCGCAAAGCTCTCGGGGTGATGCATCAGGAATAGTCTGGGTTCTATCGATTGATGAATCAGGTCGTGTGGTGTTGGTTGGGACAGCAACCAATCCCGTCTGTGTACGGATACTATGAGGATTGTCTGGTGCTGGTGATGTGACCAGTTTGACGCCTCGGCATGAAACACTAGACTACCATGATCAGTAGATCGCTACCAGCGGCCTGACATTGCTCCTGAGATCGTTACGGACAACCGCGAGTTTTCGCACTCGACCATAGTGAGTTCAGCAGTGAATGAAGTACTTTCAAAAGTTCAATCAGCGAGACCATGATGATTCAATTCCCCCTTTCTAAACTCGAATCTAAGCTTAAAAAGACGATTAAGCACACGATTCTCAGTGTGTGTGCACTCCTTGCAGTTGCACTAGCCGCTCCAGCAATCGCAGCTCCCGAGCCATCACCGGTTGCGATCACCTGGGAGTTCACCTTCGAGCAGGGGCCTTTGCGTTTAGCGTGGGTAGAGTCTGCAGAGGGTCGTAAGCCGTATTTCTACCTGACATACCGGGTCACGAACTACTCTGGGAGCGATCTGTTGTTTGCTCCAGATGTGACTTTGATGACCGACAATGTGACTGTTCGCAAATCCGGGCGTGATGTCCCGACCGCGGTGACCAACGCGATTATTGCTGAGCTTGAGAATCCGCTTATCGAGTCCCAGATTGATATTGTCTCGACCGTTTTGCAGGGGCAAGAGCACGCTCGTGATGGTGTGCTGATTTGGCCTGTCGATAATCTGGATGTTGATGAGGTCACGATCTTCTTTTCAGGTCTGAGCGGCGAGTTTGAGTCGTATGTCGTTGGTCGAGGGGCCGATAATCCACGCCGATACACACTCAGGAAGACCCTGATGCTGCGGTTTGCGACTCCAGGCCAGTTTGGGAATCAGGGAGCTCGTCCGTTTGATCTCGATGAGAAACGCTGGGTCATGCGGTAATCAATCCAGCTCACATGCTTGGAAACTTCATACGGAATTGTCGAATTGAGGGGTGAGTGAGGTCCTCGCGATCTGGACTCAAATGGTTGAGACGCCTACGCTTGCCCCCGCGACCTCTTGGGTCGTTTCAAGAATACACCCCGATCCGGATCGCTCTATCTAGAGCATCCAGCATGGATCAGACGACGGAGATCACTGTTATGGCACATAAAAAGGGCCAGGGCTCAACCAAGAACGGCCGCGACTCAAACCCACAGTACCGCGGAGTCAAGCTCTACGGCGGCGAGTCAGCCAAACCAGGCGCGATCATCATCCGTCAATGCGGAACCAAGTTCAAACCAGGTTTCGGTGTCCGCATCGGTAAGGACGACACGCTCTACTCAGTGACTACTGGTAAGGTTGTGTTCCAGAAGAACGGCCGCGTGCATGTTGATCCATACGAAGTCGATGTCCCGCGTCCACAATGGCTCCGCGATTACCGCGCTGCCCACGCTGGCTGAGCATTCGACCCAATGATTTATTGAAAGCCGATCATCGTTGTGGTCGGTTTTTTGTTGCGCGTAAATTTTGATAGGATTTATGAATGCTTGAGCTGCGACCCAACTGTGAGTGCTGTGATCGAGATCTATCGCCTGAATCGACCGATGCGATGATCTGCAGCTTTGAATGTACCTTTTGCCGATCGTGCGTTGAGGGGGCACTCAAGCACACCTGCCCAAACTGTGGCGGTAACTTTGTGCCTCGACCTATTCGGCCAACTCAGTTGCTCAAGAAATACCCGGGTTCAGTCAAGCGAGTTCAATCTACATCAGATTGCTGCCGCAAGTGATGAGGAAGTTCGAGTGCTTCAGCGAACATAATTAGAAAATCGGCTAGCTTCAATGTGCTCTTGTAATCTGCATTGCCTAGATCAGTAAAGACAATCCAATGTCCATAAAACGACCACTGCTCATGAATCCCGGGAGGCTGGTATATCCGGAAGTGGCGAGGCTTCGCTTTTTTGATCGCAAACCACGGGTGCAGCGTTTTGATTGTTTCAATCAACTGATCATCGTGTGATTTGATGATATGAAAATCGCCTAGAACGTGGTCTTGGGCTTTTTTACCCCTTCCGATTCGTTCCTTGAGCCCTTTCTTGTGTCTGATTATTGTTGGTTCGAGTTCAAGCGGCGTCCAGAGGGCGCAGGCCGTGTAGGTCGTGTTCTTGTCACTCTGGGAGTCGAGTTCATGAGTTGTTAGAACAATCTCGTTGCCACGGTAAGTTCCAGAATACACAGTCACTGATGTATTGTTATCAAATGAATGCGGCTTCATTATTTGAAAGGCATAGATCAGTTCTGTATCAAGCTCTTCAAATGTACATTCATTGAACCCGTCTTGATCAAGCAGTGCTGATCTTCTGTTATCCAAGATATTTTGATCAAAATAGTAACCAATACTTGGGAGAATGAACGCGAGTAAAAATACGAAATGAAAGTAATTGGCGATCTGAAAGTTGAACAGTACCATTAAACCAATGCATGCAATGCTGATGCAAATCCCGATGAGGGTGAATCTGCCAATCGTTAAATCTCTTGAAAGTTGGACGCGGTTTGGAATCATTGGGATGGGCTGCAAGCGTTGCGGATCTTCGACGCCTGTATAATGATCTCTTCAAACATCTCAAATCCAAGCTGAGTCGCTCCGTCCGACCACGCTTCCTTCGGATTCGGATGACACTCCACAAATAACGAATGAACCCCGATAGCCGTCGCGGCTTTGGCGAGTTGCAGAGCGCGGTCTGGGCGTCCTCCGGTTTGTTCGCCTGATCCGGGGAGCTGGGTGGAGTGGGTGACATCGAAACACACCGGAGGCGATCCGAGGTCGGTGAACTTGGAGCAGTCGAGTTCCATCATGTCCGCGATCCCGATGAAGTCGTTGACGAGCCGGGGGTATCCGAAGAAGGTCCCTCGTTCGGTGAGCATGAGGTTGTCGCATCCCGCTTCGGTCGCTTTGCGGACGGGGCCTGCCATTTCACCTGGGGAGAGAAACTGTCCTTTTTTGATGTTGACCCCTCCTCCGCGTTGAGCTGCAGCTTGTGCGGACGCGACCACCAGATCTGTCTGCCGGCACAGAAACGCGGGGATCTGGATCAGGTCGACGACCTCCGCGATTGCTTCCGCTTGTTCTGGGCTGTGGATATCGGTGGTGGTGGGGACTCCGAGTTCTTGTTTGATCGCTTGGAAGTGTTCGAGTCCTTGCTCGATCCCGATCCCTCGTTTGGAGTTGATGGAGGAGCGGTTCGCTTTGTCGAAGCTTGCTTTGAAGATATAGGGGAGTCCGAGGGAGTCGCAGACCGCTTTGCAGTGTTTGCCGACCTGGAGCCCGAGTTCGAGTGATTCGAGGGTGCAGGGGCCTGCGATGATGGCGAGGGGGTGACCGGATCCGATGGTGACTGATCCGACTGAGCATGTTCGTTGGAAATTTGATGTGGACATAGTGATACGGTAGGGCGACTGATGCGGTTTGCAGGGCTAGACTAGTGTCCTGATTACCCGGGCGGGTAGCTCAGTTGGCTAGAGCAATCGCCTTACACGCGATGGGTCGTGGGTTCGAGTCCCTCTCCGCCCATTTGAATGATTTCCGTTCTTCGGAGATTCACACGAAAAGATGGAGAAACGCGAGAGCATGAACGCGCTTGACTTTCTCTATGTTCCGCTTGCGATTCTGAGCTCACCGTGGTGGGCGCGGAAGAAACGCGAGGGCTGGGATGAGCGATCTGGCAAGATCGAGTCCATGCTTTCAGAGCGATGGACATCGGATACGAGTACCGATCATTCCAAACACACTCAAGATTCCAAACCGGTGATATTGCTGCACGCTGTTTCTGTTGGGGAGGTCAATGCGCTGCGTGCGTTGGTTCCGTTGCTGGTTGATGATTCGACGGTGGTCATTTCTACAACCACAGATACCGGGCTCGCGCGGGCGCAGTCGATATTTTCATCGACCTGTGAGGTCGTGCGGTATCCGCTTGATTGTTCTTGGATGGTCAAGCGGTTTTTCAACACCATCAACCCGCAGGTGGTGGGGCTTGTTGAGCTTGAAGTGTGGCCGAACTTTGTGCGTGAATGCACGATTCGGAAAATCCCGGTCGGACTGATCAATGGCCGGCTTTCCGCTCGGTCATTTAAGGGCTATCGCAAAGCGCGGTTCTTCATTGGCCCTACATTCAAACGATTAAGTTTCGCGTGCATGCAAGACAGTGCGTATGCAGCTCGTGTCTCTGACATGGGAGCGCCAAGTGTTCAAGTCACCGGGACCATGAAATGGGATGCGGTCCAAATCTCGGATACACAAATCTCGGATACACCTGAGGGTTCAGAACCGAGTGTTGGAGCGATTGCGATTGTCAATGAGATGGGGCTGGATCTGAGCAAGCCCATCGTCGTCGCGGGATCGACTGGGCCTGGTGAAGAGTCGCTGCTCCGCTCATCGTGTCCCGATGGGGTTCAGCTTGTATGCGCTCCGCGCAAGCCAGATCGGTTTGAAGAGGCCGCAGCTGCTTTGGAGGGCTGTGTTCGGAGATCGAGTGGTGCAGCGGGGGCAAGTGATTGCTATCTGCTCGACACGATCGGGGAGTTATCACTTTTGTACGAGATTGCGGATGTGGTGGTGATTGGTCGATCGTTCTTTGATTTGCACGGTTCTGACCCCCTCGAAGCTGCCGCGCTCGGTAAACCGGTCCTGATTGGTCCTGAGCATTCAGATTTTACGACGCAGATTGAAGCGCTGCGTGCAGTTAGCGGGATCCAGATTGTTGAACGAGCTCAGCTCGGAGCTGCGATTAAATCACTGATTGCTGAACCGATACGGGGTCTGGAGATGGGGCAGAATGCACGGAGATGTGTAATTGAGCATCAGGGGGCTTCAGAAGTTCATGCACAAGAGTTGTTGAAGTTTGTCAAGTGAGAAGAAATCTATGAAGTGCAGGGCATATCATGACTCTCTTATGCCCAGCGTGGATGGATCGATCGTGATTCTTGACATTCTGGGGGTATGAACCCGTTAGGGGCGTAGCTCAATTGGTAGAGCATCGGCCTTTTAAGCCGCAGGTTCAGGGTTCGAGTCCCTGCGCCCCTATTCCAAGTTCTGAGCGTCCGGTTGGACGATCGATATGGAGTTTCAATTTTCGTGATTGACGCGAGCACCAAGCAATCAGAGCACGATCTCCGCGATGCAGGCACTGCTGGCACCGCTGAGGTTGTCCACGCGAACTGGGCTGATGACCGACTCCATCTCTGGGTTGAGCACTGCAGGGATGGACAGTGGTGGGGTGGATCTCCTAGCCCCAAGATTCCAATATCAGATAATCCCGGTTTAGATTCAGATTCAGGTTCAGATGCTGGTGCTGATGAACATGGAACGACAGCGCCAAAGCAAAAATCGCCGCTGCATCCAAACGCCCATCGTCCGGACTGGATTCCTGGTTGGGTTGATGTTGAGCAAGATTCGATCGAGCTTCGTCTCCCGGTAAGAAGCGGCTCTCCGATGCCCTCGCTTGAAATGAGCATGTTTGGTGGAATCGATACCGATGAGATCATCCCCGATGGTTTAAGTGATTTTTCGGTTTCAACCCTCTCTGTGCATGCATCTCAGGTCCCGATGCTCCTCGAATCGATCATTGATCGCAAGGATGCACTCGAAGACTTTCATGCGGGTCCCGGTGTTCGGTACTATGTCGCAGCAACTCGTCTCGCAGGTCACTTGATCGCGGGTCACCGGTTTGTTCCCATGGTGTTCCAAGATGCAGAAGGACAACTGACCGGACGATGGGAGCCTTGGCTTTCTGATGACATGTCCGCAAAACGTGTATCCAAGCTGGTGTCGTCGATGCCCGCGGTTGCTCGTGCTGTCCCGGATGGACATGCGCACGATGCGTGGAGCATCACCCACGATTTCTTGTCCCATGTGACCGATGCGATGTGCAGGCGCGTCATGGTGTCTGAAGAAATGGATGACACGATCGAATCCGCGGATGTCGGGATGGATCAGCAGGTCGCATGGCTCACAGGATTACTCGGTAAAGGGCTTGAGATCCCAGCATCAACTGGACAACGAGCAGAGATCGCGCGCACTGTACGCAAGTGGATCTCAGAGCTCGAAGATCGAGGCGAATCAAGTACATGGAGATTCGGGCTTCGTCTCGCAGAACCAATTGGTGAGGGCTTATCCAAGGATATTGATCTCCCGGATTCATCGGTGATGTGGTCCCTGAGTTTCTATCTGCAATCACTCGATGATGAAGAAGTGCTGATCCGCGGCGCCGATGTCTGGCTCATCAACCGCGAGCGCATCGTGTACGAAGGGCTGACCCTCGAAAACCCCCAAGAACTCTTGATGGGTGAACTCGGACGCGCCAGCAGATACTACAAACGGCTCGAAGAAGCACTCGATGAAACCGAACCCATCCAGCTGATGATCGAGACGCAGGAAGCGTACCGTTTCTTGCGAGAGGTTAAACCCGTGCTTGAAGAGCAAGGGATCGCGGTCGAGTGTCCGAGCTGGTGGGATTCAGCTGCGGGTCGACTGGGGACCAAACTCCGCATTGACTCGGACCCATCAGAAATGGTGCTCGGGGAAGGCGCTGACGCAGAAGCAGCGGGTGCTCAGCTCGGTCTCGGGACTCTGGTGGGATACCACTGGGAAATCGCGATCGGTGATACCACGCTGACTCTGCATGAGTTTGAAGAGCTTGCGCAGAAGAACTCGCCGCTTGTCCGTGTCGGAGGGCAATGGGTCGAGATCCGTCCGGAGGATGTCGAGAACGCGATCAGCTTCATGCGCGAGAACCCGGGCGGTGAGATGGAACTCGGAGAAGCGATGCAGCTCGCGCTTGCATCAGACTCTTCGCAAACGGGTCTCCCGGTCACGGGTGTAGAAGCAACCGGTTGGGTCGCGTCAATGCTCGGCGGCGAAGAAGGCGTCTCGGTCGAACTGCCAATCCTCGAAACACCAGATTCATTCAAGGGCACACTGCGTCCGTACCAATCTCGCGGACTCAGCTGGATGGCGTTCATGGAACGCTTCGGATTCGGCGCGTGTCTCGCAGATGACATGGGTCTTGGTAAAACGATCCAGATGATCGCGCTGATTGCTCATGAACGCTCGATAACGGATCAGCGGATTGATCCGACATTACTCGTCGTGCCAATGTCGGTGATCGGGAACTGGGTCAAAGAGTTTGAGCGATTTGCGCCGAGCATCAAAGTCCAAGTTCATCACGGCGTTGATCGTCCGCAAGGTGATGCATTTGTAGAAGCTTGTAGCAAGAGCGATGTGATTGTCACAACATACGCGCTGGTGCACAGAGACAACGAGTTTATCACGAATGTCAAATGGGGACGCATGGTCCTTGATGAAGCTCAGTTTGTCAAAAATCCAGCAGCAAAGCAATCCATTTCGGTGCGTTCACTCAATGTGCCCCGCCGGATCGCAATGACCGGTACCCCGGTGGAGAACCGTTTGTCCGAGCTCTGGTCGATCATGGATTTCTTGAACCCGAAATACCTTGGTGCATCAGGATCGTTCCGCAAGAAGTTTGCCCTTCCCATTGAGCGTCACCGCGACCAGATCAAAATGGACAAACTCCGGACGATGGTTCGCCCGTTTATTCTTCGGCGCGTCAAGACGGATCCAACGGTTGTTTCGGATCTTCCCGAGAAGATCGAGTCCAAAGAATGGTGCTCACTCACAAGCGAGCAAGCTTCATTGTACGAAGGATGCGTCAAACGGATGCTCACCGATGTTGAGCACGCTGAGGGCATTCACCGCCGAGGGTTGGTGCTTGCTGCACTCATCAAGCTCAAGCAGATCTGTAATCACCCGGCGCAGATGCTCAAGGAATCTGATCCGCAGTTTGGCAAGATTATTGATCCATCACGATCCGGTAAGTGTGTTCGTTTGCTCGAGCAGCTCGACGAGGTCATGGCTGAAGGTGCTCAGGCGCTGATCTTCACGCAGTTCCGTCAGATGGGGCACATCTTGTCGGCAATGCTCCGTCAAGAACTGGGCAAGGAAGTGCTGTTCCTTCACGGCGGTACTTCACAAGGCCAGCGCCAGAAGATGATCGACGATTTCCAAGAAGCAACAGGAAAGACTCCAATTCTGCTGCTCTCGCTCAAAGCGGGTGGTGTTGGTCTGAACCTGACCGCAGCGACACATGTCTTCCACTTTGACCGGTGGTGGAACCCAGCGGTTGAAAACCAAGCAACTGACCGTGCATACCGCATCGGTCAAACACGAACAGTGCAGGTTCACAAGTACATCGTGCGGGGGACACTTGAAGAACGTATCGATGAGATGATCGAATCCAAAACCGAGCTCGCAGAAAACATCATCGGTCACGGCGAGCGCTGGTTGACCGACCTTGGTACCGACAAGCTGCGGAGCTTGCTTGCGCTGCGAGCGGATACGATTTCGGATGAAGTTTGAGCGTGGTATTCCAGTAAGGCAATGAGAAAGAGTGTGCTAACGAGTATGGGCGACGAAAAGAAACCCACATCTAAACCAGCCGCCAAGAAAGCGACGAAGAAGGCCTCCAAAAAGGTTGCCAAGAAAGCTGCGCCGGCAAAGAAGCCGGTTTCTGAGCCAGCATCTAAGCCAGCATCAAAACCAGAACCAAAGACGATCCCCGCACCTGCGAAGGATCGCGAAGTCAATATGGTTGCTCGTCCAACACTCTCAGCCAATGTTCCTACCGCACCCAAGAAAATTAAACCCCAGTATGCGTCCTTCCGTTCGTCTCGCAAATCACTCACCAACCCGCGCCGCGTCCGGGGCGGGGTCAAGCTCAAGCTCAAGCCTGAAGAGCAACCGAGCTCTTGGATCACCCAACGGCTGCTGCGTGTTGCTGAGGAAGGCGCGCCGGCTCAAATAAACCGCGAAGGGCTCGAATATGCTCGCGCCGGTCAGACAAAGCGGCTTACGATTGAGGGGACTCTTTGCGAAGGGATCATTCAAGGACGCTCAGATAAACCTTACAAAACCGAGCTTGCGCTCAAACAGTTCACTGCTCATGATCAAGAACAGATCATCGGGGCTATGGGCAATCAGATGCGATACGCAGCAAAGCTTCTTGCGGGCGAGCTGCCTTCCAATATCGAAGATGTCTTTGCACCCCTCGAACTCCGGTTGTTCCCAACCGAACCATCAGATCTCAATCCTACCTGCTCATGTCCAGACTGGTCCGCTGAAGAACCTTGGTGCAAGCATGCGGTGTGTCTCACGGCGCTGCTCGCTGAGCGGCTTGGTAATGAACCGATGGATGTCTTCGGTCTTCATGGAATGCCAGGGCACGAACTCATCGACGGACTCCGACAAAAGCGGGCAATCGGAGTGCAAGGACCTGGACCGGCGCCGGTGCTTGTGCCGCATATCCAAGGCGTATCAGACATCTCAAGCCCGCCCCTTGAGGATCAGCTCGATTCATTTTGGACGGTTGGTGAGCAACTTGATGAGCTTGATACACCCATGGCACCGCCCGCGGTTCAATGTGTACTTCTCCGCCGTCTCGGACCAAGCCCGTTCCTTGGGCGCTTCCCTTTAGTTGGGTTGATGCAGACCTGTTATGAGTTGATTGGGTCGTCGGTGATGGAGCAAGCAGAGCAAAGCGAAGAGCTTGAGATCATCGATGCAGAAACTGACTGAGATCAGACCAATACCGATCATGATCAAATGTGATCCGATTTTTCAGAGTTGGTGAGTACGCGTTTTTTTAGCATCCGCTGGAAAAGATCGACAAGAACGCACTGATGTCTTGGAAGTTGAGCTGGCCATCCTCGGTCAGGTCTGCGTCTGAGCTTTGCGCAGAGTAAGTACTGAGAAATGTCGAGACATCGATGAAGTTGAGCGCACCATCAGGAAAGAAGTCCGCTCCGTTACAAGGCCATGCATTGAGCTTGAGCACTCTCCCGTCAAAGGTCAGCAAGTAGAGCTCGTTGTCCTGGTCCTGACCGATCGAGATCGCTCCAAACGGGACCTGGATCCCTGCTGGATCAACCAAGAAGGTGCGTACATTCCCGTTCTCTCCAGAAACTGGCCCATCAGCGGGAGCTGCGTAGTACAGCCCGTTTCCAAAGGCGTCTGCAAAGACATAGTTTCCGTTGAGGTCGGGGATTGAATCTGATCGATAAACATACCCCCCGGTGATCGAGCGCGCGGTTTGGTGGTCGAGCTCAAAGATCGGATCGGTGAGTTGATTCGCGTCTGCGAAATCGCCAGTTCCGTTGCTGTCGAGATCCGGATCGATCTGGTTGTTGTCGAGATCCGTTTCATCAAAGAGGAAGCTGCCTTCTTTCAAGGGCCAGCCATAGTTGGAGCCGGAGGTGACCTGATTGATTTCCTCAATCTGAATCTGGCCAACCTCACCAAGCCAGAGGATTCCGGTGGTTTGATCAACGGTCAATCGGTATGGGCTGCGATGGCCGTATGAATAGATTTCTGGAAGAACACTGGCATCACCTACGAATGGATTGTCTGCGGGAATCCCGTACTGCCCATTGGTCGAGTTGGTACCGAGGGGATGTATGCGAAGGATTTTTCCGAACACATTGCTCAGGGTTTGCGGGTTCTGGCGGATGAGTGAAACTCCTTTGGATGCGTTGGCGCCGTCGCCTGATGTGATATAGAGATTGCTTGAGTCTGATCCTGCGCCAAAGACCAGATCGACGACATTATGATCACTTCCCGGTTGTTCTACGCGCAGCAGTTCGCGTTTGCTGCCTGTAAAGACATTGCTCGATGGAGTGGTCGTGGTGTACTCGTACACAACGTCATGATGGATCCCGCCGAACCCGTTCTGCACGAGCGAGCCATCAAAGTCGGGGGTTCCCGCAGTTTGGAGTTCGGTTTCGATGGTGTAGAGCTTTCCAAACCCTGGAGAGCCTTGGCTAGCAAAGTCTGGATGGAACGCGAGCGAAGTCATTCCAAAGAGGCCCGCATTGACTTGCGAGTTGCTGTTGACCGTCACAAGGTATGGCTCTGCTTGTAGTCCAGACACGGGATCAATCAATCGGATAACACCACCCAGGGTTTGAACACACAATCGTCCAGATCCATCGGGTATGGTGTCCAGATCTGTCGGGAGGAACTGGGTCATCCCGTTAACGGCGCCGGTGAAGCCGCTCGCGATCTCGGTAATGCGGATGCGGATTGGTCCTTGGGTCGGATCATCGACCAGGTCTTGATCAAACCCACGGGATTCCTGACCAGCAGTATGTGTGGATGCCAAAGCAGTAGTGAGTACTGATGCGAGGGCTATCAGTGACACTCCATGTACATGCAGCGCTTGAATGCGTGGGCTCATCGGTCGGTACTCCATATGTATAAATCGGAAATGAACACACCTAAGCGTATCCAAAATCACGAAAAACACAAGAATAATACCGGTTTTAGAGCTAAATCAAGCTTGTATTGTGCATGAGATTAATCTGCATTCGTTTAATGGGTGTTTGTAATCATGGGCACCCCTGGCCGTACAGGCTCAGGAACAGAGAGACATCCAGGAAGTTGAAGTTCCCATCGTTATTGAAATCTACGATCGGATCTTGAGCTGAGTACGCAACGATGAAGGCTGAGATGTCCTGGAAGTTCAGGTTTCCATCTTGAACAATGTCTGCAGCGCAAGGCTCTTGGATAGTGAATGAATCGATCCAGGTTTGCCAGCCGAACGGACGCTGATACATCCCGACAATCCAGAAGGTCCGGTCGTCATTGGGATCAATCGCGATGTCGAGGTAATCGCCCCATCGTCCATTCGCACCATTGTTGCCGATCGCGAGTTGGATTGGCTCACTCATGGTGCCCAGCGGATCAGATGGTTTTCTGCCTGATACTTGAACGCTGGCAAACTCGTTGGGGGCTGAGCGGGAAGTGATCATCCCCACATTGTTGAACTTGTCGGAGTAGATTGCGGGGAAGAAGTAGTGCTGATCGGTGTCACTTCCAACCTCGCCCTGCTGGACGATTGAAGGGGTTGCCAGCTCGTTGACCAAGTAGTTATTGAGGTTCATGTGGTACCAGCGCGCAACAGATCGATTGCCCGGCCCGTTGATCCCGTGCGAGAAATACAGGTTGTCGTCGCGGACCTGGACATTCATGAGTCGCCCGTCGAGGGTAGAGATCTCTCCTCCACCAGGATTCGGAGCTCCCGATGCTGGAGAGCTTGCGGGGGCAAATCCACCAACGATTCTGGATCGCAGCGATGGTGTAGTCAATGGAGTATCGAAGGTCCAGATGCGCATCTGTGTGTTTGAGACTTGAGAGACAAACACGGGACCCGGAGCATCGCCAAACATTTGAGCGACCTGGATAGACGCGCCGTTGTTGGGAGCGAGATCAAGGAAAGTGATCGGGTCCCCATTGAGCATCGGGGCCTTATCAAAGATGCGGAAGAGCTGGCCAGCAAATCCGCTCCCATTACCATTGAGCAGGAAGAGATTCCCGGTGACATAAAAAGCTTGGTCATCGAATCCAAACCCCGGATAGTCGACCCAGTAGTTGGAGCCATCAACTCCGATCACCGAGAAGGTGCGGTATTTGTACCAGATCCCGTTGGGGTCAGAGTCATCCGAGATCGCGATGTCGATCCAGGATTCGGTCGAGCCGATTTGTTCGAGACCGATCACGACGAATCGTCCAATTTTGTGATCGTAGAAACACTTGGGGTCAAAGACAAAGTTTGAGCTTGCTCCGACTTCTTCAAAGAATCCCGGATTGCCCGGCGTTCCGAGGTGGGATGAGAAGGTCTGGTTGCCTTCTTTGTCAAAGAACGCGATTGCTGCGTTGACCGTCTGCACAATGTGGTTTGGACCAACCGCGAGTGTCGGGTCTGGCGGTGACCATTCGGTTTGCGAGATCCCTTCGAATCCGGTTGATACCCCGGTGTTTACGCGATCCATCTGGGCTGCTTGACCCACAGGGAGCGGCACATTTCCGGGATTCTCTGGGAATGTCTTGTCTCTCCCGTGTTTGGGGAGGACATGTTTGATCATCTGGATCTCGCCTTGGTATGGGCCTGTGATTTGTTGTCTCCGGGCGAGCGCGTTGGTGTCGATGATGGTTGCTTCGACGGTGGTTCGCGTGATGGTGCTTGGGTCGGATAGATCGATTGGAGCTGGGAGCTGGTCAGCTGGAAGTCCTAAAGCGTCCCGAGCACCTTGTGGTTGGAGTGGGAACGGGTCGCGGCTCGCTGAGGATTGGCATCCGATCATCAGCGAAGTTGCGACGGTGAGGGCGCTGAGTGATCCTGAGCGCAGTATCGATCGATTGAACTGAAACGGGCTGGTCTGGCAAATCATAAATGACGCCTTTCGTGTGCTCTCATGGGACTTGGAGTCTCTAGAGAGCAGGAATGGGGGGTTTTTAGCGTGACTGAGATCTGATGGATCGACGAGAACTCGCCTTCAGTCGTGTTGAAGTATCCAATATACCATATTGAGTGCTTGGATCGGGTGGATATCTGGGCGAATTCGGGTTTGGATTGTAATTTCTCTGTCTGCTGATCAGTTTGTTGTGTTGACCCGGCTGGGAAGGGGACTAGACTTACTTCCTATGCGGAACCGGTCGTGACGGACGCTTGATTCGATCTTTGATCTCATCGAGCTGAGGCGCGGGCAAGGGTTCTCCCCATGGCACTGAACCTGATCACATCTGTGATTAGACCACTGTCGCAGCCGGGGAGAGTCTCAGTTCCAAGTCTTTGTGGACACTGGCTTTGAGTTGTCAAGGTTGGCGAGCAGGGGCGAAATGAGCTGCGGCCGATGCTCTCGACGCTGTGTCGAAGGTGTCCAAGCCGCGAGTTGGTTTGTGACACCGGCTCTGATTCAATGGGTTTGATTCCACTGAATTTGAGCCACAATGCAGCGGAGGTCGAGCAGCACTGGTGAAAGTGCCGATAGAACAATATGATCATGGGTGATACTGACCTGTGATCAAGACAAGCGAATACCTTGCCCCATGGTGTAATGGCAGCACTTCTGTTTTTGGTACAGATAGTCCAAGTTCAAATCTTGGTGGGGTAATTTTCTTTCCTTCGCTCTCTCTCGCTTGTCTGAATTGTGTTCTCGGCTGTGTTCAATCAGTCCTGCCAAACTTAATATGGCAGATACCCAGAACCCAAACTCTCCACACAAACTCGAAGCGATCATTCTTGCTGCTGGTAAAGGCACGCGGATGGAGTCGGATCTTCCCAAGGTCTGTCATCCGGTCGGTGGTCGTCCGATGGTCTGTGCTGTTGTCGATGTCTGTCTCGAAGCGGGGTGTGATCGGGTCGTGGTCGTGGTGGGGTACAAGCAAGAGCTGGTCCGCGAAGCGCTCGCAGATTACGGGGATCGGGTCGTCTATGCAGTTCAAGAAGAGCAGCTTGGTACCGGTCACGCTGTGACGAGTGCAGTTGATGCGTACGCAGAAACGGATAACACCAACACCGACATATTTGTGCTTTGCGGGGATGGTCCACTGATCCGCACTTCGACGCTGAACACTTTGCTTGAGCGTCACCGCTCGACTGGCGCCGCGGGAACTCTTGCGACAAGCCGGATCGATGATCCGAGCGGGTATGGGCGGATAGTTCGTGATCAAAGCGGCGCGTTTGCCCGGATCATTGAGCAGAAGAATGCGAGCCCTGACGAGCTGATGATCAACGAAGTGAACCCGAGTTACTACTGCGTGAATGCTCAATCGATGTTTGATGCACTTGGCAAGGTTCAGCGAAACGAGCTTACCGGCGAGTACTACATCACTGATATCTTTGAGTTCATGCTTGATGCGGGGAGCCGGGTTGAGGTGATCGATGCGGTTCCGCCTGAAGATATCCTGAGTATCAATACGCTCGCTCATCTTGCTCAGGTGGATGCGTTGTACCAATCGCGTCAGCAATCAGCATCCGATACATCAGCTGCTACCCAAGGAAACCAGTCATGAGTGATATCAAGGTGTTTTCCGGTCGGAATACCAAAGATCTTGCGCACAAGGTGTGTGAGAGCGCTGGGCTTGAGCTTGGCAAAGCACGCACAATTTTGTTCCCAGATGGTGAGATCATTGTCAAGCTTGATGATGATGTGCGTGGTCGGGATTGCTTTGTGATTATCTCGACTTGTGAACCGGTTAATGACAACCTGATGGAACTCTTAGTCTTCTGTGATTGTCTTCGCAGAGCCAGCGCTAAGCGAGTGACCATGGTGATGCCATACTACGGGTATGGTCGTCAGGATCGCAAGGACGAAGGACGCGTGCCCATCACCGCGAAGCTCGTCGCCAATATGATTACCGCTGCAAACGCGGACCGGGTACTTTCGATCGATCTTCATGCTGCCCAGATCCAGGGGTTCTTTGACCTTCCGTTTGATCACTTGTCAGCGATGCCAGTGTTCTTTAAGTACTTCGAGTCGATCCGTGATGAGCTTGGTGATTTGTGCTTGGTATCTCCGGATGTTGGGAATGTCAAGGTTGCAGAGAAGATGGCCAACCTGCTTCATGCTGATCTCGCGATCATCAACAAGCGGCGATTGACCGGGGACACCGTGGTCGTGGGGAACCTGATCGGTGATGTCAAAGGCAAAACCGTTCTGATGTTCGATGACATGATTTCGACTGGCGGGACTGTGTGCGAAGCAGCGAAGCTCGTGATGCAAGAAGGCGCCACCGATGTCATCGCAGCGGCAACACACGGCGTGCTCGCTGGTGGAGCGATGGAAAAACTCGCAGCTTCCCCCTTCTCCAGAATCATCACCACCGACACGATCCCGATGGGTGAACGCTGTGACCCGATCCGCGACAAGCTGACGGTGCTTTCAGTGGGTGAGCTGATCGGTAAGGCAATCACAAAGATTCATAACAACGATTCAATTAGCGCAATGTTCCGGGGAACCTCTGGAACCAAGCGGTAACGGCACCGCTTGATGCTGTTGATATTTTAAGAGAACGATTTAGAAAACAAGTACACTAAGCGTACATAGATAGAAGTGAATAAGGAGACTACATATGTCAGACACTACACCAATGCTTGCAGCACAAGCGCGCGAGCGCACCGGATCACGGTACTCCCGTCGTCTGCGTGAAGAGGGTTCGTTGCCCGCAGTCGTTTATGGGCACAAAGAAGCGCCTGTATCCATCGCACTGAACATGCACGAAACCATGCTTCACCTCCGCAAGGGCGAGAAGGTATTCGAGCTTGATATCGACGGATCAAAGCAGCATGTTCTGCTCAAGGATCTCGGGTATGACTACCTCGGGAACAACATCATCCACGCGGACTTTGCTCGCGTGAGTCTCGATGAGCGTGTTGACACCAAGGCATCACTCGCATTCGTAGGTGAAGCGAAGGGGCTCAAGACTTCAGGTGCGATCATGATGCACCCAACCACCGACATGGAGCTCAACTGCTTGATCACCAACCTCCCAGACAGCATCGAGGTCGATGTGTCTGATATGGATGTCGGCGACATCATCCACGCGAAGGATGTCAAGCTTCCGCTCGCTTCAATGAAGATGCTGACCGATCCAGACGCGATCGTTGCTCAGATCGTGCTCAAAGCACAGCAAGAAGAAGAGGGTGAAGCAGGCGAGGTTTCCGCTGAGGGCGCCGCACCAGAAGTCATCGGCGAGAAACCTGCAGAGTAATCTGCTTAACCAACATTCATTCTCAACACTGTTTGCTTTGAACCACTCGTTAAAATCCTTGTTGAACAAAGCAGATGCGTAAGGAACTTTCGAAATGAAACTCATCGTCGGACTTGGAAATCCAGGGGCTCAATACCAGAACACTCGGCACAACGCTGGGTTCATGGTTGTTGATTCACTGGCCGACAAGTTTGCGGTGGGACAGATCGCTCGTTCCAGATTCAGCAGCGTAACCCTCGATGCCAATATCGGGGGTGAGAAGGTTCTGCTCATCAAACCCACCGGGTTTATGAACCGTTCGGGTCAAGCCGTTTCTGAAGCACTCCGCTTTTACAAGCTTGATCCAATGGAGGATCTTCTTGTGATCGTTGACGACATCGCACTTCCAGTTGGATCCATCCGGATCCGCAAGAGCGGTGGCGCTGGCGGTCATAACGGGCTCGGTGATATCGACCGTTTGCTGGGGGGCGCTGCCTACCCGCGTATACGAGTTGGTGTCGGTGAAGTCCCCAAGCTGATGAATCAAGCGGATTGGGTGCTCAGTAAGTTCATGAGCGAGGAAATGGACGCGGTCAAGAGCGGCATCGACAAGGCTACCAAAGCAGTCGAGCATGTTCTTGAGAACGACATTGTCAGCGCGATGAATGCTTTTAACGAGAAGCTGGTTAAGCCCAAACGCAAAGAGCATCCCAACGACAAAGCAGAACAGGAAAACTCGAGTCCGTCTGATCGTACAGACGGCGCTCAAACAAACAACACCCCGGCGACTTGAGCCGGATACGAATTGGAGTAATATTATGACAACCACCGAAACACGAACCGGGATCTACGAGGGCATGTTCCTTGTAAACCAGAGTGCAGCAGCTGCGTTTGGCGAATGCCTCGAGCACATCAACACCCTCTTTGAACGCGCCGGCGCTACCGTCGTTGCGATGAAGAAGTGGGACGAGCGTCGTCTCTCATACGAGATGGACAAGCAAAAACGCGGCGTCTACATCCTCGCATACTTCACCTGTGCAACCGATATGGTCGCTCACCTCGAGCGTGACGCGGTCATCTCTGACAAGATCATGCGTTTGCTTGTGACGACTGCGGATCACCTGACAGACGAAGAAATCGCGTCACACGATGATCGCAAGGGTCTTGAAACCGAAGCCAAGTTCAAAGCTGAGCAAGGCGAGGTCGAGGACACCAAGAAGTCCACAGGCGTCTCGCTGGGGGCTCCGGTACAGGCAGCACCAGCTGCTGAAGCCGAAGCTGAATCAGCTCCTGAAGCAGATACGCCAGCAGCTGACGATGCACCTGCAGCTGAGTAATTGCTGGCTCACCTGATTGCGAATCAGATTGCTTTGCTTCTATAGCAGGCCCACCCATACCTGTTCTTGACAGATTCTAAAGTGGAAACGGGCAGACAAGCAAGAATTCATTCAACCCGCCCGGGTCGGTTCACTCCGGCCCGGGCGGTTGTGTTATAATCGGTTGTCGTTCAATCACGAACAGAGACACGAATTCCGACCTTTCATCGAACCAGAACGGAGAACACGATGGCCAGTTTCAACAAAGTCATGCTTATGGGCAATCTCACCCGCGATATTGAGATCCGCCACACACCTTCCAATACCGCTGTCGGGAACTTCGGTCTCGCGGTCAACCGCAAATACAAGACCCAGTCTGGTGAGCAGCGCGAGGAAGTCGCGTTTATCGATTGTGAAGCATGGGGACGCACCGCTGAAGTCATGTCGCAGTACTTGTCCAAGGGACGCCCCGTATTCATTGAAGGCCGACTGAAGTTTGATCAGTGGGACGATCGCAATGGTGGCGGCAAGCGTTCCAAACTTTCAGTTGTTGTCGATAACTTCCAGTTCATCGATTCCGGTTCGGGCGGTGGCAACTCCGGTGGCGGCGGCGGGGGCAGCTACGCTCGCTCTGGTGCTGGAGAAAGCAGCGGGGGCGGACACGGCGGTGGAAATAGCGGCGGTGATGTTGCAATCAATCACGACGATATCCCGTTCTAATCCGATTTTGATCGGGTTCTGATCAGATGAGATTGAGACCAAACCATGAATCCTACGCGCCAATGCGTGGGATTTTTCAATGGATCATTCACAACTCATGACAAACACACAGATTGCGACCTAGACTCTCAACCCTCTGAACTGGATCAAACTATTCATTCAGGGACCTTTGTTGGGGATCCTCGCGGTGAGGATCTCCTCAACTCTCTGATGTACCGGCAGTGCATCAGAGCAGGACAGCGAAAGGAATATACCAATGCCAAAGAATGTAAAGCTCCTTCTTACTGAAAATGTTGATTCCCTCGGAATCGTCGGCGATGTTGTCAATGTCAAAGTTGGCTACGCACGCAACTACCTCCTCCCATTTGGATACGCGACGAATCCATCAGATGAACTGATCGCTTCACTCGCAGAGCGTCGTGCTCAAGCTGAGAAGGATGTCGCTGCTCGCAGAGCAGAGCGCCAGGAAATGATCACTAAACTCGACGGTCAAGAACTCACCATGGCTCGTGCATGCAACGACCAAGGTCACCTCTACGGCTCAGTCACTCAGCAAGACATCTCAAGTGCACTCAAAGAAGTTGGTTTCGCAGTCTCACCACGCGAAGTCCGTCTTCCAGGTGCGATCAAGCGTGTCGATACCTTCGATATCCTTGTGAAAGTCGCATCAGACCTTGAAGCTCATGTCAAACTCTGGGTTGTTGCTGACCGTCACCTCGATGACGATGGTCAAGAAGAGATGGAGTTTGATAACGAGGGTGAACTGATTGTCAAGGACAAGAAGCCTGCCCCAGCACCAGAAGCAGCTGCTGAAGCTGCGTCAGCTGAGTAACTACTCGCTTGAGGATCCAACGATGGATCCGGTATTCTCAGACTTCCCAGACCCGCTCAAGAGCGGGTTTTTTATTGTTTGAAGATATTAAAAAAACACCTGTGTAGATTGCACAGGTGCTTTATGGGATTGAAGTATCTTGATGATTAATCGCGTGACAACGGTGGATCAAACTGCATGAGTACCACATTGCCAATCGAGAAGTATTCGATCTCGATTTTCGTGGACACCAAGAAGATCAGAGACATGGTTTGGCCATCTTTGGACTGCGAGATTCTTGGGAGGTCTTTCTCATTGAGACCGCTGAGGGTTGAGCCTGGTGTGTACCGGATCTCAAAGAGCTCTGTGTCTTCGTCTTGATAGGTGTAACCAACCGCTTCGTATTCGTTGCCCTTGCTGTCAGTGAGGATAAATGGGTCATTATTTGCTGATCGGCGGGCTGCGGTCGACAAGAACCCGGCAACTGAATCGGCGGCCACATTGATCTGCACCATTTCTTGACCTTCGCCGTAGCCGTACTGGCTTACTCTGAGCTTCTTGACCTGGGCGACATTTTTCCGTCCGATTTCATCCATACGGAAAGTTGCTTCACCTTCAATGATTTCGTTGTCTTCATTGAGTTTGATGCCTCGCGCTTTGACGAGCTGAGAAGGCATCACGGTCCCAAGGTTCTGACCATAGCGGGCATCAGATGTCGCTTCCGGATCAACCGTGACCGCATCCGCCAGATCAAACAGACGCTTGACCCGTTGACCAGTCAGAAGTGTTCCGGTCTTGATGAGCTTGGCACGCTCAGATGCGGTCGCAAACTCACGAGCATCACCCATGGAATCGACTGGCACTCGGAGGTTCTTGACATACAACGCGAGGGGTTCTTGGCCAGCAGGGACGAAGAACTCGAATCCCATTGGGACCTTGGACTTGCCACCAGACGAAGTGATGAAGAGGTCTTCACTATCAAAAATCCAGCGACCAAAGGTATCTGGTGTGCGCGATTCAGAGATCACCGCAAGAGGGAAGATCGTGTTGGTTGATCCGTCTTCGAGTTCGGTGAGCAGGCGTACCTGGCCATTGGAGATGACGACCTGCCCACCTGATTTAGTGCCTTTTTCCTTTGCCTTCGGTCCGAACTCGACTACATATCCTGCAAGGTACCCAGCTTGCTCATTGTTGTTCGCGTCGATGAGCTGGCCATCTACAGTTTGGATCTTCTGGTCACCGATGAGTTTCTCAGGGTCTGTTGAACCAACGGTATCACCGATGATGTACGCAGAACTTACAGAGAATGCATCGCTAGTGATGGCATTGCGACCGGATCCTTCACCGATATTGATGCGTGAAGCAAATCCGGTGAGAGTCAGGTCTGGGTACCATTTTTTGAGAGGTTCTGCACTACTCATCGAACCAGTTGAAAGGTTCGAGTAGACCATCGCGGTGATGGTATCAGCGGGGATCCAGAGCGAATCATTCTTGACAAGCGAGCCCGGACCACTGGTGTCAGTTGAGTACCACACAGGCTGGTATCCAAGGAACTTGGACGGGAGACGCATGTGTCCGATCGCGATGACCATGATCCCTGCAGTGATCACCGCGGTTACAAGACCAAACGCTGCTCCGCCTGCATAGTCAATTGCTTTGGCGCTGCGGATATTTGCGGTGACAACCTTGTCGGTGATCACGCGGAACACAAGCATCAGGATCACGAACGGGAGAATCAATGAGAGACCCCACGCAGCTCCCTCAACCAATGGCATCTCACTCGCGCCAAGAATCATGAGTGAGAGCGGCTCCCACACAGCAAACGCGATGGCACCCGCAAAGAACACGCACAGCGCGTGAAGCATCGCGTTGAATACCCCGCGCGTCATCCAGGTATAGGCGACAGCAAGGACAAAGATGACGACGATGATGTTCATAAACATTGGAATGCACTCCGTCTTGTACTGATCGTACTGAGGTCAATCAGGGATTCGCAAGGATCCCTCGTTGAGTCGTTTATGCCTTCGCGGCGGTTTTCTTTGATGAAGAAGACTTCTTGGGCGCGGTGATGCGGGTGACTTCTTCGATGCTTGTGATTCCCATGACCGCTTTGCGGAGAGCAGACTGCTGAACACTTGGGAGCCCAGCTTTACGCATAACTGCACGAAGCCCGTTCCAGTTGCCCTCGATGATCAAGGCGCGTTCTTCATCATTTACCGGGAACACACCGAAGCAGCCGGTCTGTCCAGAGTATCCGAGCCCGTTACATACGCTGCAGACTTCGGGCTTGTTCTTGACGAGCACCTGTCCACCTTTTTTGTACAGTTCTCCAACTTTGCCTTCTGGCAAACCGAGTTTCTTGAGCATGTCTGGGGTGGGTTGGTAAGGGACTTTGCAGTTGCCACACAGAACTCGCACGAGCTTGCAGGCGACGACGCCCCTCAAACCTGTTGCAGCGAGTTTGGGATCACCGACAGCAGCGACATAGGTTTCGAGCGCTTTGAGTGCTGATTCAGTCCGCAAGGTGAGGTACACGCGTGTGCGCTCAAGATCCGCCGCTGCGATGTTTTGAGCGGTCTCGACATCGGGAAGGTCACAGACCGTCACGACATCAGGGTCTCGGCGAAGCGTTGATCGGATGGTGGTTGCAAAGTCTGGGCCTTCAACACTGGCATCCCACTCGATCTGCTTGATGCCTTCGAGTGCATCTTCGATCTCGTATTCAACAGATTGGATATTGGAGGTGTATGCATCGTGAAGACGCATGATCGAATACCCCATCGTGGTGCGACCGTTGTCAGCTGGTGCGCTGAGAAGGACTACACCACCCACAGCTTCAAGCTCGTTTGCCCAATCCTTGAGCATGTTGTACTGAGGCTCCAACAGACCGAGGTTGTCCACCTTTCTGCGAACCGCTTGGGCTGGGTTAAACACGATGCTCATCCGCATACCGGTCTTTGAACCCGAAGTGCTGAGTTTCAGGGTCGCGCTGGTGATGCTGCTCCCCGAGACAGAGACTTCACCGGTGAGTTTGCGTCTGCGATCGTTCGTATCAAGGTCTGCACACTTTTTCCAGAAGTCGATGATCTGCACCGCGTCTTGTGCAGCGATCGGGTCGCCTGCTTGGCGCACCCCATCAACCAGGTATGACGCAGCGTATGTGGATTCACTAGCAGGGAGGATGTCGATTTGGCTTGCATGCGCTTCGAATGCTTTGACGACAATCTGCTCGCCAGCAATACGAATCCCAAGCTCTGGAGTATCCTTTGGAGGTGGGGGGATGGTCATCTTGCTTGCGCCAACCACAGTGAGTTCCGAGTCCCCGATAAGCTTGGCTGCTTTCTTAGCATCCCTGCTCTCACTCATGTCCTTCATGTTCATGGTGATCCGCTCGGACTCAGGGACCTTGGTGTCTTTGTTGGTGATGGAGATGAAGATCAACAGGTCTAGACCCAGGATGATGATCGATCCCACGAAGGCAGCTGCGAACCCTGCGATCCCGCTGACGGGAATGAATACAACCAGTGCGAGCGCCGCGAGTGCGAACGCCATATGAATCGCGTTCCATTTTTCTTGACCGAGAAAGAACCGCTGAGCATGTTTATCGAGGATGGTTGAAATGAACCACGCCCACCCGATGAACGGAGCGAACAGGAGGATCGGTTTCCAGATGGAGACCAACATAAAGCCGCTCGCGGCTAGGGTCATCCCGGATGAAGAATCAAACGCTATCGACATAGTGAGAACCCTCTCAAGGGATGTCATGTTCGTACAAGTGAAGACCGGTTGTAGCACTCAGGATTTGGTGTCCAATGGTGCGGAGCATCATAGGGGGGACGACTGTGCAAGACCCGTCAATTCCGTACCCAATACACCTGCTGACTGCTCGATCAATCCTGCCCAGAAAAATGAAAAACCGTCCATATGGACGGTCTCTGTGTTGGTTAGTTGAACTTCTTGAGCTTCATCTGGAGCTCATCAACATTCGGAGAAGATTCAATCGCGGTCCGCATGTGGATGTACTCCCCTTCAACAAGCTTCACGAGCGAGTCGTTGAAGTCGATCATCCCGAGTTGCTGAGCCTCAATCGAGTTGAGGATTTCGCGAATTTCGCCTTCTCGTTCGTCCAAGATATATTTTTGGACCACGCCGTTGTTGATGAGGATTTCAAGCGCTGGAATCCGGTAGATATCCTCGTGAAGCGTCGGCAGCAGTTTTTGGTACACAAAGGCACGCATCTGATACCCAAGGATCTTGCGGACCTGCTCGACTTCTTCTGCTGGGAACAAGCCGTAGATACGGCTGAAGGTCTGGGTGGTGCTGGACGCGTGGATCGTTCCATACACAAGGTGACCAGTTTCCGCAGCGTGGAGAGCGGCCTCGAAGGTCTCCTGGTCACGCATCTCACCGATGAGCACAATGTCGGGGTTTTCACGAACAAGTGCACGCAGCCCGGTCTTAAAGTCCAAGCAATCCAGCCCGATCTCGCGCTGATTGATGGTTGCTTTTTTATCTTCAAAGATGTATTCGATTGGATCTTCAAGTGTCAGGATGTGCACGCTTTTGCGAGCATTCACATAGTCAAGCATCGACGCAATGGTTGTGGATTTACCAGAACCAGTCACGCCACACAGAAGCACAATGCCTTGAGGTTGAAGCGCGATGTCGGACATGATTTCCGGAAGGTAGAGTCCTTCGAAGGGGAGGATTTCAGATGTAATATTTCTCGCTGCGACTGAAAGGGTGCCGCGTGCTTGGAAGAGATTGACACGGAAGCGGTGGCTCGAGTCGTAGTTGTACGCAAAGTCGACGGATCCATATTTGTGGAGATCTTTCATCTGTTCTTCAGTGAGGATATCTTTCGCGATCCCGAAGAACTCTGAAGCACTGACAGGGTCAACATCCAAAGATTTAAGAACACCACGGAGTCTGATCTTCGGTTTCTGCTCTGACTTCATGATGAGGTCAGACGCTTTGAACTTGATGGTCGCTTTGAGGAAATCGCCCCAGCGTGTGTTGTGCGGATTGTGGTTTTTGCCAGCGGTTGGGTCCAGATCGACATGGCCCGCTGATGCGGTACTGGCAGGTGGTTGCGTCACACTCATTGTGATCAGATCCTTCGGTCTCAGGTTTGCATTGGAGCTGTGAAAACGGCTCAGCTCATTGGGAGGGTAAGCGTACGCGTCTAAACGAGTCCCCGCACGCACATCAGTCCAGATCATGTCAGACCAATGGGACAGGTCTATCCGTATTGGTGTCCATTTGGTTCCGGTGATCCTCCAGAGTGCCTATGAAAAGACGGCTCGTATATGAGCCGTCTTCACGAGAAGGTGTTGTTTACTGGTGCGTTAGCTGGATGGTGTCATGTTGATGACATCACGACCATCTTGTTGCGGATGCGTTCTGATCAGAACTCATTTAGAACCAGCGGTTTCCAGAGCGTTTTCTTCTTCGATGGTTCCCAGGAAGTTGGATTCGAGCTCGACGCGGATTTTCTCCATCGCTTTGTTCTGAATCTGGCGAACGCGTTCCTTGGTCACACCGATGATCTGACCGACCTGTTCAAGCGTCATCGGCTTCTCTTGACCACCAGTCTCAAGACCGAATCGGTGTTCGAGGACAGTCCGCTCAACATCGGAGAGATCAGCGCGGTTTGCGATGACGATCTCGCGGACTTCTGATGCGGTGTCCTTTTCAAAGTCCGCACGCTTGGTTTCGAGGAAGTTGGACTTCTCAAGCTTGGGATCAAAGTCTGTCGGGAAACGCTGACGGTACTTGCTCAGCTTCATACCTTGGCGGCTGAATGCTTTGAGGATCGCGCGACATGCGTAGGTTGAGAACTTGAACCCGCGACCAGCATCGAACTTGTCAACCGCGCGAAGAAGCGCCATGTTACCCTCAGAAACGAGGTCAGCAAAGTCGACTTCGCTCATCCGGGTCCGCTTGGCCATCGCAAGGACCAACGCAAGGTTGGTCTCAGCGATTTGCTCGCGGATCCGTTCTGATTTGCGGTACCACATCAGCAGATGCTGAGCTTGCTCTGGGGTAGGCTTCTTGTCATCGCGATCCCAGACTTCTTTTTGAAGCTTAAATACACGGTAACGAGAGTAGTTGAACTGATGGAACAGCACGCGTTCTTCAGCGCCGGTGAGGATCACCTGCTGAGAAGACTTGACGGTGCGGGTCCGCGAGATTGACGAAATGTCATCCATCACCGGGTGATACCAAGTGGTATCAGGCTTGGCAATATCTGGTGCATCTTCGTAGATATTTTGCTCAGCGTCCTCTTCGTAGAAAACTTCTGAGTCGATAAAGTCCTGCTCTTTGAGCAAGATGGTTGCGAGTAAACGCTCATCTTCGTGCGACAGTTGGCGCGAAGATTTGCCTGCTCGTGTTGAGGTGCGCGAAACACCAACGCGGTGTCGTCGTCGCATCTGCTCAAGCGGGCTTGGGCTAGAAACTGGGTTTGGGCGTGCTGCCTGCGTCATGCTATCTCCTCGCTGCGTTCCTGCAGCGGCATTGGTCTATCCGAACCGATCCTGCAAACCGGCTTGAAAGTTCGTTTGTCTCAGATCGTGTCGCGGTAAGTCGTAGAGCTGCGAAGCGATCCATTTTTGTACCGATCGAGCCGACAAGTCGACACCGATCCCACCACACCAAGGCTGACAGAATTTGATTTCTCATTTTTGAGAAAACATTTCTGAAAGACCCGATTGTTTAGATCCACTGGATTCGTGAGGTCAACATCTCAGATGCGTCACTCGTGAACTCGGCAGACCGATTTCATCCTGGGAACAAATTTTTGACCCCACATCCGGTGTGGAGCAGATTTGGTTGGCCGAGCGAGGGGTGTGGTCAGGCACACTTGGTGCTTGCTGACCGATTGGTGGTCGTCGGCGAACCGGTTTGGCTCAAAGAGCCTTGGAAACAAGCTCAAATAGAGCCGGTCTATAGTCTTACGCACTGCCCAAAGTCAGAGTTTCCTAGTACAGTACGAATTGTGAACAAATTCATCAAATTGTCGGGCGGCGTCTGGTGCCGACCACAACATGTATGGGTGAAAGTGCTTACGAATGCACCCCCTCCAGAGGTTGTCCCCGACCAATCCTTCGATCGTTTTTGGTCAACATCACTCCACGAGGGACATGAGAGAGCTGTGTATTCCAAATTTGCATGCCGTCCTGGCACACTTTGTGTATTCAGTTTTTTCAGCCAAATCAGAGGAGAGCCCGAAGCTTTCGTGGTTTGCTGGATACTTGACGCCTTGAGGTCGCTCGCCTAGTGTGGATTATTCAGCTCGCTGAGTTGACTCTTGAGTGCTTATCCTGTGTACAGACCCACAGGGTTGTGTCCAACAAAGTGCATTTCAAGAGCCAAACCATCGGTTTGAGCATCCAAGTCTGAATCCTACCACAAGACCGATAGATCAGCAACCCCCGATCTCAAAACTATATTTTTCGTGTTTAGTACGCCCGATAACTTCATGGTCAGCTTTCGTTTGTACGCACTATATCAGGGTGCTTGGGGGGCTATGATTCAAATGTACACACCTCATCCACACCCCTCTCGGCACTATTGGCCGAGCATTAAGGAGAGAATCATGGCTTTCGAACTCCCAGAACTCGGATTTGCATACGACGCGCTCGAACCTCATTTCGACGCAAAAACCATGGAAATCCACCACACCAAACACCATGCTGGGTACATCGCCAAAGCAAACGCTGCTCTTGAAGGCACCGACTGGGCAGGCAAGTGCTACGGTGAAATCCTCGGACGCATCCAAATGGTTCCTGAAGATATCCGTGCTGGTGTCCAGAACAATGTCGGTGGTCATGCAAACCACTCGCTCTTCTGGTCCATCCTCTCACCAGATGGTGGCGGCGCACCAGAAGGCGAACTCGCGGACGCAATCAATGACGCGTTTGGTTCATTCGATGAGTTCAAGACCCAGTTCGAGAACGCTGCGGCAACCCGATTCGGATCAGGTTGGGCATGGCTCGGGTTTGACGCGAACGGCAAGCTCCATGTTGGATCAACCGCAAACCAAGACTCCCCGATCATGATGGGGCACAAGCCCATCCTCGGCTTGGATGTTTGGGAACACGCGTACTACCTGAACTATCAGAACCGTCGTCCTGACTACATCAGCGCGTTCTGGAATGTGGTCAGCTGGTCGAAGGTTTCCGAGCTCTACAACCAGTGGAAGACCGCTGCGGTCTAATCTGCATGCTCTAATGAGTAGTTGAAATGATCATGGAACCGGGACTAATGTCCCGGTTTTTTTGCGCGGATCGATTGTGGTTACAGGCGGACATACAATCAAGCGTGCGCAAACAAACCCTTATGCTAACGACCTGGCTCGGGATGCCGTTCCTGTGCTTGACCCTGATCATGCTCTGGATCTTTGTGACCCTTGACAAGGACAAACTGATGTCGGATGCTGCGCCTGTTGGCGCGGGCGCTGGGGATGCGGGCAATGCCAACGCGCTCGGACAATGGATCGCAGGCAGAGATGCGAATGCGATTTCAGATGCGGATCGTGCTCGCCGAGAAGGCATCGCGATCGATCCGTTTAGTTGGCCCGGCGGTGTGCTGTTGACCTTCGAGCACGATGGAGTTGCTGGTTCTGGTTTGGGTGATCCTGGTACAGGTGGTTCTGTTGATAAATCACCAAAGCTCACTGCTCGCGTCGTTCTTACAGCGGGCGATGTGGTCACCGTGTTTGTTCGTCATCCCGAAACGATAAGTCCAGGGAAGTGGGGGGTTCGGCTGGATCCGGTCGGACGACCGGCCACCATCGCGAGGATCTCAGCGGGATATGCCTCTGAAGGCACCGATATCACAAGCTGGCCATCAGCAGCGATCCCACGCGAATATATCAAGCCTGGAGATACCCAATCTTCGGATCCGATCTCGATCCCCGTACGGATTGAGATTGTGATGCCATGAGAATCCTAAGTAGAAAAATTTATAGAGCGTTTCCAGAGCTTGATCAGTTTGATGACGAGACATGCAAGCGGTACATCGCCCGGTGTGAAAGAGTGACCGAATCCGGGCGTGGTTATTTCTATATGGCTGCGGTGGTTGTTAGCTCTTTTGTAGCATGGATTTATATTGAGTACAACGCTCGCGTAGCTATTCAATACATCGCTGATTTTGTGGAGTACAACATTGGTGTGTACCAAGATTCATTCTTGTTGCTGGTTGCCGATTTAGGGTATATTTGGTTCCCTTGGCTCATACTTCTACTGGCCAGGGATCGCTGGTTTTATAGGCAGATACGCAAGCAGCTGGATGGTGCGACATGTATGGCGTGTGACTATTGCTTGGTCGGTTTAGAAATACAGGTGCGCAATAAGTACACAGATGTGAAGTGTCCAGAATGCGGTTTGAAGAACGATATCGATGGTGTGCGGTTATCTCATGTAGATATAGATCCAAATTTTTCCTATTGAATAATGAATCATATGAGAATACTGACCAAGAAAATCTATCGCGCGTATCCTGAGCTCGACAAGTTCGAGGATTCGGTGTGTAAATCCTATGTCAAGCGTGCACGACGACTCCAAAATGCGTGGAAAGGAGGACTTGCCGTCCTTGGGGTTTTGCCCTTTGCATTAATTGTATGGCTCATCGTGGTGTGGGCTTCAAGAGTTTTTTATGCAGGCCTCAATGAGGTTCACAGCTGGCAACTTTCAGGATTGGGTGAAGATCTATTCGCAGTTTTCTTCATAACTGGGGTCATGTGGTTCCCGTTTATTGTGTGTCTGCTGGTACGCGACCGTTGGCTTCATCGATGCCTTCGCAAACAGCTTTCGGGAGTCCAATGTCCTGGTTGTGGATATTCCTTACTCGGATTGTCGTTGCTCTCAAGCGTCGATGACCCCAGTGTGGATTGTCCGGAATGTGGACACCGCGTCGTGCTTAAAGACATGGGGCTTACTGAAGCGGACATCGATCTATCAGCGATAGAACCAGGGGCTTGAGCGAACTAGCTCCTAAGCACACGCAGGTGGTTGTATCCTCTTCCAAGCACATCGGCGCTCTTGGCGCTGAGCCAGTCGTCGAGTACTTCTGCGTAGACCTGACGGAAATCGGTCGTGTATTTGAGGTCGCCTTCATCGAGATCGGTGAGCGATGGATAGCGTGAATGCAGTCCTGGTTTGACCATTGGACCGAACATGAACATCGGGGCTGCGGTGCCGTGGTCGGTGCCTCCTGAGCCGTTTTGTCCGACGCGCCGTCCGAACTCTGAGAAGCAGGTGCTGAGCACGCGTCCGTCGTTTCCTTGTGCTTTGAGATCTTTGTAGAAGGCGCGGACCGCATCGGAGAGTTGCTGGAGGAGTCGTGCATGTGAGCCTTGGAGCCCGCCTTGGTTTGCGTGGGTGTCGAAGCTGCCGTGGGAGACATAGAAGACACGGGTGGGCATTCCTGCGCGGATCATGGATGCGACCATGCTGAGCTGGGACGCGAGCGATGAGTTTGGGTACTTGACCAGCGATTCTTGATCGACCGCTGCTCGGATCTTCTTGCTGGAAATCTGCGCATCCATCGCGGTGCGGACAAGGAACGCTTTGTTATCATCCGCTCCCGATTTTTGAGCCATTGTGTCATTGTCCTTGAGTGCTTGGTGGTACTCATCACTCAGATCACTGCCCAGTTTGTCACCGGTCCATTGATACAAGTCAGCTTTCTCGATCGCAACAGGCATCATGGTCCGCCCTCGCAATGCGAGCGGTGCGGTCCGTCCGATCGCGATCGGTGGGGGGGTGTTGTCAGCTTGAGCACCAGTTAGATTAGACCCAGTCTGATTGGAGCCGCTTTGATTCGCGCCGGGGGTGCCCTTGCCATATCCACAGCACTGAGAGTCCACATACTTCCCAATCCAGCCATCACCGGTTCCGTTGGTATCCGCGGTGTGCCAGATGTCCATCGATGCAAAGTGTGAGCGGTTGGGGTTCGGGTAGCCAACGCCTTGGACGATGGCGCAGAGTCCGTCGTCGTAGAGTTCTTTGAATCCATCCATCGCGCCGTGCAGTCCGATCCCGCCATCTTTGCTCAGGTGATGGACCTGGTTCGCATTGAGCCCGATACCGGGGCGAACGCGGTGGTACGCATCTTCTCCGAACGGGACGAGGGTGTTGAGTCCATCGTTCCCGCCCGAGAGCTGAATCACGACGAGGATTTTGCTTTCATCAATACCCGCGATGGAGCTGAGTCCGGTCATTGGGCGCGGAAGCGCGAGCGCGGAGCTCTGCAAGAACGCGGGGACTGTGACCGCAGCTGAGGCAAACAGAGCAGAAGTCTGCAGGAACTCTCGGCGGGTATAAGCCTTTGCATCGCTCGGGTTCAGGTGATTGCTCATTGTGTGGTCTCCATCAACAGACTACTCAGAATCAATTGGTTATCTACATCAATACATGTCACTGGGAAATGTTCATTGACTAACAAAGCTGGTATTCCGGAAGGGAAGTCAGCAGAACAAGCGCTTGGACCGCTGCCTGGGGATCTTGCATAGTTGCGTCTTGGCCAAGGCCTCCAAGCGAGCCCCGGAGTACTGAATTTACAGTGCGTTCATCAGGTTCACCAATCGTGATCCCCGCAAGCTCACGCACAATTTGTTCATCACTTGGATTCGCATCCGCAGCTTGGTTCAGACTTGGGATAAGCGATACCGCATCAAAGTGCTGCTGGTCTTTGAACGCAACGGGCTTGGTCGGGAGCGCTCCGGTAAGTAGATAGACAAGCGTGTTCTGGCGCACAAACATGGTCGCGGTGTTGATCCAGCTTCGTCCGCCATCCCAGCCTTTAACGCTTGGTGGTGTGTACAGCGATTGTCCCATGAGTTCCATTGCGTCGGAGACTACTCCGATATCGCGCACCGGGACTTTGAGTGATCGGACCGATCCGATCAAGAGCTCGCTTGGGCTTTTGATCTTGTTCCCCATGATGTTTGGGTCATAGAAATGTCTCGATAGAAGCAGTCGTTGCATGACTGGTTTGAGCTCGTAGTTTGATTGCTGCATGATTTGTGCGAGCTGCGCGATTGCTTTGCGTCCCGCGCTATCGACCTGACTGAGATCCATCGGCACATCACGTACAAAGAATCGGTACAGCTTGTGACAGATAAAGACAGCGCACGCTTGCTGTCGCAGGATCGCTTCGACGAGATCATCGCCATCCATATTTCCAGTGATTCCAAGGACGGTCTTGTTGCCATTGTCATGCTGGCGTGCGTTGAAGTTGAAGTCGTTGTCGTCAAATGTGAATCCGGTCAGCGAGCGGGCTGCTTCTTTGATGTCTTGTTCGCTGTAGTTGCCCTCTCCAAGAGAAAAAAGCTCAAGAAGCTCTCGTCCAAGATTCTCATTTGGAGAATCCTTCCGGTTCTGGTTGTTGTTGAGGTACTTGAGCATCGCGGGATCTTTGATGATTCCGCGTAAGAGATCCGCGAAGTTGCCCAGGCAATGGCTTCGGAGCATCCGGTTTTGCTCGTACATGTGGTACGAGTCTTCGACAATTCGGAAGCTGGTCGCGAAATGACCGTGCCAGAAGAGTGTAAGTTTTTCTTCAAGCGGTCGCGGAGTCTGGACCATCCGGGTGAGCCAGCTCCGCTGAACATCACGCATCTGTCTTCGGTCAGCGCGTTGTCGTCGTTGGCGTTCTGTGCGATACTTCGCAATGGTGTCTTCGTCGCCGGTTTGACGAGCGCGGTTGACGGTCATGCGTTCTTCGCGCGTAAGCGGTTTCATGATGTCACTATCAAAGGCATCCGCTGCATCTGCTTGAAATGGAATGGAATCAAAGTTCATCAGATGATCAACTGATTTTTTGGGACCCCATTGTGCGAGTGTTCTGATCTGTTCGTCAGTGCCACCGAATCCTGCTCGCGCCAGTAGATGCCGAGCTTGTTGATACCCGAACTGCTCATCTCGGATAGGAGACATCGATTGGGTGATCTTCGTGCGAGAGGAAGTGGTTTGGTGTGTGCGTGTGGTATTGTCCATTGAGACCTCGCAGCATCGGTGGGGCGCCCGGTTCATGTCAGTACAAAGCTGGGCTTGAATCGGAGGGAATGCATAGCAGCTATACGCACCATTGCACGATTCATTGCACCGCGCCAATCAGCCAAGATTGTGCAGCCCGATCAGATCTACGCGACAGCCTATGGGATGGGCTTGGTTGGTCTACTGTACCAAATATCGATGAGGAACACATCAGAGCGAGGAATCCTGCTCAAAAACAAGCATTAGCTTTGTGTTTTCGGACGCGATGCGATTTTGATGGACCATGCCAGCGCTGCGACCACCGATGCCAAAAGTAAAGCGCCGATCAGGTGGTGCGACGAGGTAATGATGGTTTCTGGTACACGGATATGTGCTGCGGTGGCCAGTTCATCCGCGGTCGGGAGTTCGGGGTGTCCTTCTTCGCCTGTCTGGGTCATCGCGAGCGCGCCCCATCCGAGTGTGAACTGAAGGATCACGAGCAGGTGCATCATCATCCCGTATGGACGGATGGCGCTGGATTGCGGATCAAGCTTTCCAACCCTGATGCACTTGGCGCCCGAGATAATAACAAGCACGACCACAATGAAAGAGAAACCAATGTGGGACATCAGTGCGTGGCCAGAATCCAGATGCCTTGTCAGCGAGCCAAAGACAAGCTGGATACACAAACCAATGGTTGTCAAGATCAACAAGAGTCGTGTGGACTTTGCTGATCCGATTCCTTCGTCGCTTGGGGTAACCGATGCCCAGCGTCTGCTGCACACGACTCCGGTTGAGACTGCAAACGCAAAGACGAGTTGGGCAAGAATCCCATGGATTGAAGCGAGCCCTTGAGATTCTTCTGATACACGGAGTGCGCCCATCAAGCCTTGAATAATTACTCCGATGAGAAGGAGGATGCTCATGATGCGTGGGAGCATTCTTGAAGGAGCGCCGATCATGCGGATGACAAGTACAATGGTGGCGATGCCCGCAAACATCCCGAAAATCCGGTGCGTGTGCTCCAGGTATATCCGGGTTTCATCCATCAAGCTTAACGGGAACAAGATCCCGATTGATCCATAGGTCGTCACCGAATCCGGAACCGCAAGACCAGACTCCGTGCTGGTGACCAACCCTCCGACCGCGATCAGTGGTAAATAGCTCGCAGCGGTAACCTTGACAAAGCGGGAGCGCCAATCAGTGTCTTTAGAAGGCTCGGATCCTTTGGCCAGTGTGCCCGCGACCCAGCCTAGCCCAGCAAGGAATGCGATCAGTCCGAGTCCAAGCATGACTCCTGAAGCGCTGAACTGGTTATTCTGGGATTCAAGTTCTGCAAGAGTTTGGGGCTGAACCACAACAAGCGATCCGAGGAACACAATCGAGGCCAACCCCGCGATCAAACCTGCAAATGCGCCGATTCGGGGAGCGTGCGATCCGCAGTTCCTGAGAAACAGGAATGCGACTGTAATGAAGCTTATGAGTGAAAATAGAAGAACAAGTATGATCGATAAATCGCGAATCATGAGGAGCAATAGCCAGCTCAAAACCCCCATCACGAGTGCTCCAGCGAAGCCAATCGTGGTGCAAATACCTAAAAAGGGGCTTGACAGAGGCTGGTGACTAATGTTTTTCATAAACCGTTGCTCCTCATGCATTTAGAGTGTTTTTTGGAAAAATGCTAGTTGAGACTCTTTCGCAACTGCAAATATCGAGCCTCGTATTCAAATATAGGCATCATTTTCTAAGAATAATTATGGCCCAGCCGTACAACTGATTGTGAATTCATGCTACGCTCAGGGTTCAAGTTTTGATTGTATATAGGTATGTTTGTATCCAGACGCCGCGATTGGACCCATTGAATCCAGTTCGCTGGCCTGCAAAAAGCGGCTTTGAACTCCCGTTCGAACGCATTGGAGCCCAAGAGTGAAACCATTCTTTCCCAAGTGGATGAACAGTGTGCCCACCCTGCTCTTTATTGGTGTGCACGCATTAGTTATCCCGGTGATCGCAGGATTTTGGTATTACGCAACCCCGAAGTTCTGGGAGGTTGGGTACATGCCCATTCAGCCAGGTTCCGGGTTCAACCATCAAATCCATGCGGGTAAGCTCGGTATGGATTGCCGGTACTGCCATACCAATGTTGAAGAATCTTGGCACGCCAATGTCCCCCCAGTCCAGACCTGTTACGGCTGTCACGAAGAGGGCAAGCTTGGTACGGATGCATCTGCAACCGATGAAAAAGTGCAGTTCATCCGCGACGCATATGAGCAAGGCAAAGCGATCGAATGGCGCAATGTCCATGTCGTTCCTGACTATGCGCTGTTCCCGCACAACGCACATGTGAATGCAGGTGTAAGTTGTTTCTCCTGTCACGGCGCGATTGAAAATATGCCCATCGTCTTCCAAGCTGAGTCCCTTTCGATGGGATGGTGTTTGGACTGTCACCGGAATCCTGAAGAGCACTTGGTCCCGCGCGAGAAGGTGACTGATCTCTACTGGGTCGAGAACGAATGGTTCGGCAAGAAAGCATCCGAGCGTGCACACAACGGGTCAACACCCGCACAGCTCCGGGACACACTTCTGCGAGATCCACCTGATAACTGCAGCGCATGCCACTTCTGAGTATGCCTCTTTGAGAGTTCTCAAATATGACGACGGGAGTGAGTACTTCCTGAGTCTTGAAACATGATCACGAACGGATGCCGCCAGCAGAAGCACACGCAGACGCAACCAGGCCCCGAGACTTGCGAGACCGAACCATGAGCACCATCGATCAATGTCCGTCGACAAAGAATACGATCGAAATTCCAGAACAAGCCCCCGAGCTGGGCACCGTCTCCGGACGCAAGTACTGGCGCAGTATCGAAGAGTATTCACAGACTCCTGAGTTCAAAGAGTTCGTTGAGCGTGAGTTCCCAGCAGGTGCTTCAGTGCTCGAAGAAACGAGCAGACGCTCATTCATCAAAGTCATGGGCGCATCGATGGCTCTTGCAGGCGCTGCAACTGTTCCGGGTTGTCGTCGTCCAGACCGCAAGATTCTGCCATATTCAAATGATGTCCCAGAGGAAGTGATCCCGGGCCGGCCATTGTACTTTGCGACTTCGATGCCTCTGCCCGGCGGTGGTATGGAAGGGCTGCTTGTTGAAACGCATTCCGGTCGTCCGACCAAGATCGAGGGTAACCCGCTTCATCCAAACAACCAGGGCAAGTCCAGCGCGTACGCACAAGCATCGATCTTGGATCTCTACGATCCGGATCGTCTCAAGTACCCAGTGTTCAACAATCCATCACGGGGCAAGCTCGCAGCAACATGGGACGACTTTGATCTTTGGGCAAACGAGCACTTCCCGAAGTTTGATGCCAGCAAGGGAGCTGGGCTTGCGTTCATTATCGACAAGCAAACTTCGCCGTCCCGTCTGGAGATGCTCAGGCAGCTCCAGTCGCGTTGGCCCAACGCAGCTTTCGTTGCTTGGGATCCAGCAGAGTCCAGAGGCCCGATCGATGGATCGGCTTCGCTCTTTGGGGCAGCGCAGTGGACACGCTACAACCTCGCAGGTCTTCACCGCATCGTCTCGATCGGTGAGGGGCAGATCGACCAAGGGCCGGAAGCACTCCGCATGGCGCGCGAGCTCGCATCGACCCGCAAGGTTCAGGGGGCAGGCGAATCAATGTCGCGTCTGTACGCGGTTGAATCCAAACCATCTTCAATCGGGGTGCTCGCAGATCACCGATTCCGCGTCGCTCCATCGCAGCTACAAAACTTCACGATTGCACTCTCCAAAGCAATCATTGCCAAGACCGCTGGCATCGCGGGCGTTATGCCAGAAGCTCAGGTTGTGGGGATGGATCAGGCAGAGATCCAAGCGATCGCTGATGATCTTTGGGAACATCGCGGGCATTCGGTCATCCTTCCATCGGATCAGCTTTCGTCTGAAGCATGGGCGCTTTGCCAGCTTGCCAACGACGCTCTCAAGGCGACTGACGAAGGGCATGTGCAGTTCTTCCCGCGTTCACCAGAGCAAGCTGCCAACTCGATCGCATTCCTCGATCGACTGACCGCACTATTGAATCGAGGACAGGTCAACACGCTCGTCTGTCTTGGTACTAATCCCGTCTTTGATGCGCCGGGAGAAATGAACTTCGCTGAAGCATTCTCCAAAGCCAAGTTCACCGTCACACTCTCGCTTGGGCAGTCGGAAACCGCGGATGCTTCAACATGGTCACTCAACGGCACGCACTTCCTTGAAAGCTGGAACACAACAGCCGGAATCGATGGTCAAATGTCGGTGACCCAACCGATGATTGCTCCGCTCTACGATCCTGCTCGTTCTGAAATCGAGTTCTTGCACGGGCTCATCAATGCCGGCATCGAGGATGCCCCAGCAAATGATGGCTATTCGATCGTGAAAGAAACCCTCCGTAACATCATGGGTCTTGGGTCATCTGAGATTGAAAAAGTGTGGAAGACTTCTCTGCACAACGGTGTAGTGGGAAACCGAACAATCCCAGCATCCACTACTCGCATGACCGATGCCAATCTGGCGCGATCAATGAACGGTCAGATCGTCAACGACGCTCCGGGTAACGCTCATCTCGATGTCATGTTCTACACCGACCGGTACAACATCGGGCAGTCTGCAAACAATGGTTGGCTCCAAGAACTCCCTGAGTTTGGAACCTCAGTTGTGTGGGATAACCCGCTTCTGCTGAGTCCATCCACTGCCAAATCACTTGGCATCCTCCCGGAACACACCCGTCAAGATGAGTTCAATCCATATACAAAGGGCCAGATGCCACAAGCTCAGCTTGTTGAAATCACCCTCGGGAATCAGTCCATCACCATGCCTGCATGGATCCTCCCAGGTATGGCAGACAACACCGTTGCAGTCAAACTCGGGTACGGCAGAACCCACGCAGGACTGGTCGGAAACAAAGTTGGATTCAATTCGTTCAAGATCAAGTCTGTGCAAGGAATGATCGCCCACGGCGCCAAGATTACCAAAGCGAAGGATACATACACCATCGCTTCGACCCAGAATCACTGGTCGATGGATGGTCGTGATACGATCGTCCGCGCGATGGACCAAAAATGGTTCGACAAATACGCGAAGAAGGGGAACAAAGACATCCCCGACAAGATCTATGGCGACATGGATGGCAAAGCAATCGCTCGCCTCAATGTCGCAGAGCAACTCGGTGAGCTCTCGCATACACCTGAGAACATTTCCGCGTACACCAACCCTCAAAACGAATCCAATCACAACGCTGCCCCGGGTTCACAGTTCTCCAAGAACCCGCAGTGGGGCATGTCCATTGACATGAACGCGTGTACCGGGTGCGTGACATGTACCGTTGCGTGTCAGAGCGAGAACAACATCCCGGTCGTCGGGAAGTCCGAGGTTGCCAAGGGCCGGGAGATGGCGTGGATCCGGATCGATCGCTACTTCACTGGTGATGATCTCAACAACCCAGACGAAATCTTCAATCAACCAATCGCGTGTGTGCACTGTGAAAACGCACCATGTGAAACGGTCTGTCCTGTCAACGCAACCGTCCACGGCCCAGAAGGCACCAACGACATCGCGTACAACCGGTGTATCGGTACACGCTACTGTGCGAATAACTGTCCGTACAAGGTTCGCCGGTTCAACTTCTTTGATTACTCACCATCCAAGTTTAACGGTGGTTTGAATCCAAACTACACCACGACTGCGGTCGCTGATACCTTCGATAAAACCGCAGGAGAAGATCGTACTTTCAATCAGAACCTGATCCCGCCTCGTCTTCGCAAGAAGCTTGATGAGATCACCAAGATGAAGTACAACCCGGATGTCACCATCCGCTCGCGTGGTGTGATCGAGAAATGTACATACTGCATTCAGCGTGTCAACGCGGCGCGTCAAGATGTCAAGATCCAAGGGATCTGGACAGAAAAAGACCAGGTCGCGCCGATCCCTGACGGGTTCTTCCAGGTCGCGTGTCAGCAAGCGTGTCCAACCGATGCGATTTCATTCGGTGATATCTTGGATCCAAACTCACGCGTCGCTGAAGAGCGTGACTCACAGCGTACCTATGCGTTGCTCGGATACCTCAACACCCGTCCACGCACCACCCACATGATGCGTGTACGCAATCCGAACCCCGCGATCCGTGTCTTTGATGAGCACGATCCACTGGATCACTCAGGTGGACACGGTGATGGACGCAAGTCCGGATCACACGGGATGGATTCGCACGACGATGTGCATCCTGGTCAAGATCACCATTCAGACGATCATTCCACCGATACCCACGGCGAGTCACACACATCCGTGTACACCGATTCCGTCAAACAATACCTCGATCAGGGATACTCGCTGAGCCTTAAAGTGCTCGGTGGGGGTCATGCCTAAACAAGCGGTTCAACCTGCGGAGAGAACTCAACCATGAGTGCGATTCATCCAGACGAATCTTTGGCCCAGCGGATGCATGGGCTTCAACCCGGTCAGCAGCCACCGCCGCGCACCACCCCGATTATCCCGGGAACGCGTGATGATGGCACCTTGAGTGAAGACCCAGGCAAACGCGCGCCGTGCGTGCTTGGTGATCGTTCATTCGAAGATGTCACCAACATTGTTTGTGGGTATGCAGAAGCCAAGATGCCAAAGCCTTGGCTCGCAGCGCTCACGATCACCTCTACCATCGCTGCACTTGGTACCGGGATGATCCTGTACCTGATTATCACAGGTGTCGGTGTCTGGGGTCTGAACAACCAGGTCGACTGGGCTTGGGATATTACCAACTTCGTATTCTGGATCGGTATCGGTCACGCGGGAACACTGATTTCTGCGATTCTGTGTTTGCTTAAGCAGAACTGGCGGACCGCGGTCAACCGCTCTGCTGAAGCGATGACGATCTTTGCGGTTGTCTGTGCGGGTATCTTTCCGGGTATCCACGTCGGCCGCGTATGGTTTGCATGGTTCCTCGCTCCGATCCCAAACTCCAACGGGATCTGGCCCAACTTCCGCTCACCACTCTTGTGGGATGTGTTTGCGGTCAGTACATACGCGACCGTTTCGCTCCTCTTCTGGTACATGGGGATGATCCCCGATGTCGCGACTCTCCGCGACCGCGCGTACATGCGTTTGTCCAAAGGCCTCTCGCGTCCGATGGCGATTCCGATGCCTATCGGGAACGACCTTGTTGTTCCCCAGCTTCCTAAGCCTGACCAGATCCGTGTTCTGATCTACGGCATCATGGCGTTGGGTTGGAGATTCTCATCACGCCACTGGCACCGTTACGAGAAAGCGTACCTGATCCTTGCAGGCATCTCGACTCCGCTCGTGCTCTCAGTGCACTCGATTGTTTCGTTCGACTTTGCTACCTCGATTATCCCAGGCTGGCACACCACCATCTTCCCCCCATACTTCGTCGCAGGTGCGGTGTTCGGTGGATTTGCGATGGTGCTCTGGCTCATGATCCCGCTCCGCATGATCCTTCCAAACTTTTCGGATCTGTTGACCCTTCGTCACCTCGAGAATATGGCCAAGATTCTGTTACTTACAGGCACGATGGTTGGTTTCGCATACGGGATGGAGTTCTTCATCGCGTGGTATGGTGCAAACGAGTTTGAGTTTGCTGCCTTTGCCAACAACCGTGTGAACCCAGCCAAAGCACCATACTGGTGGGCATACTGGACCATGATTATCTGTAATGTGGTCTTCCCGCAGTTGTTCTGGAAGCGAAGCTTCCGTCAATCGCCGCTCGTGATCTGGATCGTTGCATCCGCAGTGACTGTTGGTATGTGGTTCGAGCGTTTCGTGATTATTGTCACCTCGCTCCACCGCGCATTCCTTCCTGGTGAATGGCACATGTTCTTCCCGACCTGGGTCGACATCCTGACCTTCGTCGGTTCATGCGGCATCTTCATGACGCTGTTCCTGTTGTTCCTCAAGTTCCTCCCGGTCTTTGCGCTCGCTGAGCTCAAGGTCGTGATGCCTCAATCCCACACCCACGATGACCACTAAGGAAGGAGATCAATGATGAATCCGAAAGAACTGATCTCTGCCGCTGCTGATTACTTCCCGATGCTGCTGCGCAAGCCCGCACCGAAGTATGTCAGCGAGTCCGGCGCCCGCGTCTACGGCATGGTTGCTGAGTTCAATGAAACCCCTAAAGTCTTCCATGCTGCGGAAATGGTCCGCGATGCTGGATACTCCAAGTGGGATGTTCACACTCCATTCCCGATCCATGATATTGAAACCGCGATGGGCATCCAAAAAACCAAGCTCCCATTGATGGCCGGCGGTGCTGCAATCACCGGTGTGTGCATCGCAATCGTTCTGCAGTGGGGGACCTCCGCGTATCTCTACCCGATGGTTGTGCAGGGGAAACCGTTTGATGCTTGGGAGCCGTTCATCCCCATTATGTTTGAACTCGGTGTTTTGTTGACTGCGTTTATGTGTATCTTCGGGATGCTCGCACTCAATGGACTCCCACGGTTCCACCACCCCTTGTTTAGCCATGACCGCTTTTACAAGGTCAGCGATGACCGATTCTTTATCGCGATTGAATCGAATGATCCAAAGTTTGATCCCGCTGCGACCCGTGCTCTGCTTGAAAAAGCGGGGGGCACAGATATCGCACTTGTAGAAGATGTTGACTGAAATACGACTGATTGATTGACCAGACACCACCTCGGTACTTCCACCAAGGATTCATGATGAAGACCACACCACATCCATCACCAACACACTCGGCCAAGGCGCTCTCAGCGCTGATGTCCGTTCTGGTGCTCGGGTCCGCATTGACTACCCTCGGCGGCTGCCGTGGGGATCGTTCGGATAACCCGCCTCGCCAGTTCTTCCCCGATATGGATGATCAACAAAAGATCAAACCACAATCGGAGTCTGAGTTCTTCGTTGATGGCAACTCCAACCGCGTCCTTGTAGAGGGCACCGTTGCATTCGGAAGCACACCCCACGACACCGCTGCTCTCGCAGACACCTCGTGGGCTGCCAAGATGTCTTCGGACCGCGCTGCGATGCTCAAGGGCGATGAGACTTTCTACTTCGGTCTGGTTTCTGGGACTCAAGATTCTGAGACACCGCAGTATGTTGACTACATGCCTATCGAGCTGACCAAAGAGTTGCTCGAACGCGGCCAAGAACGATTCAATATTTACTGTTCCATGTGTCATGGATACGACGGGCTCGGTGGAGATTCTGGAACCGTTGGCCGTCTGTGGTCAATCGCTCCCGCAAACATCACCGGTGACCCACGATTCCTGGACCGTTCAGTAGAATCTGGAACAGATGGCTATCTCTTCCACATCGTCCGCGATGGTCTTTACACACCAGATGGCAAAATCCGCATGCCTTCTTACAAGCATGCGGTCGACGAACAAGACGCATGGGCGATTGTTGCCTACCTCCGCGTGCTCCAAGCATCACACAATGTCGATCCTGCTTCACTCGACTCAGCGACCCGCGCCAGCATCGGTGCACCACCTGCAGCTCCTGAGACTGAGATGGATATGAACAACGCATCACCAGCACCAACCGATGGAGGTGAAGGATGAGCCAGATCGCTGCCAACAGTCCCGCGCCAGATGTCACCGCCGTTTCAGATGCTCAATGGGCTCATCGCTTAGAGAGCTTTGCAAACGATGCACGCATGCACGAGGACAACATCAATATTACCAAAGCGTCTGCTTCCAAGATCGGTCTCCCGATGTTGGTGGTCGGATTGCTCATGCTTCTGGTGTCAGGAATCGGGATCTTCTCGATCAGTCTTAAGCACACCCTTGCGGGACTCGAAATCGGCATCTTCACCATCCTCGCGATCTCGCTTGGATCACTTTTCTGGACGATGGTCTTCCACGCACTCAATGCGGGCTGGTCGATTACTCTCCGTAGACAGTTCGAAAACCTCGCATCACTTGTATGGATCCCCGCGCTCTGCTTGATCGTGATCGCGATTATGGAAGTCACCATGGGGGGCATTTTGCTCACCTGGCTCGATCCCGCTGTGCGTGAAGGCAATCACCTGCTTGAGATCAAAGCGCCGTATCTCAATGCTCCATTCTTTCTGATCCGGGTCGCGATCTATGCAATCGCGTGGATCATGTTCTCACGCATGCTCCTGAGATGGTCACGCAAAGCAGACGAGACCGGGGATCGTGCGCTGGGTCGCAAAGCACGCTGGTGGGCGAGTCTGGGAATTCCAGTCTTCGCGTTCTCCACAACATTCTGTGCGTTCGATTTCCTCATGGCCCTCGATTACCGCTTCTTCTCAACGATGTGGGGCGTCTACTTCTTCGCTTCGTGTGCACTGGGTTCAGTCAGTGCCGTCGCGATCATCGCAGCACTCCTCAAATCCGCTGGTAAACTCCAAGGTCTCGTGACCGAAGAGCACTTCCATGATCTGGGCAAACTCGTATTCGCGTTCATCGTGTTCTGGGCATATGTCACCTTCTCTCAGTACTTCTTGATCTGGTACTCGAATATTCCTGAAGAAACCATGTGGTTCATTGCCCGCAAGGAAATGGGATATGGCTGGCTCTTCAATGTCATGCTCATCGGTCACTTTGCCGCACCATTCCTCGTGCTGATCTGGCGTCCAATCAAGAGAAGTCCCAAACTCCTCTCAATCATGGGCGCATACCTCATCGTCATGATCGCTCTGGATATGGCGTGGATCATCCTCCCGATGATCACCATCAAAGCAGCTGCAGGAGAAGCAACCCCGTCAGTCCCCGGTCATCTCATCCATGTCGCTGCGGCGCTTGGTGTGGTCATGATCTACGGCTGGGCCGCGTCAAGAAAGCTCACCAAGTCACCACTCATCCCAACCAAGGACCCAATGCTCCACGAAGCGCTCAAGCACAAGAACTATGTCTAAAAAAGGTCTACATAGAACCCTGTACACCTGTGATATGACAGATCAAATCAGATGGAATCACCCATCTGAATTCCGAGAAAAACAATATCGAGCACGCGTCGAGCAACGAATACACACAGGTTTCACAGCCTGACCCAACCGGAGATACTCAGCAATGAGCACCCAAGAAACAGACAGCTACCACACACACAGCGATAGCGAACCAAAGCCTCAAGAAGCCCACGCTGCAACCGCTTCACCCAAAGCGCTCGGGATCACCCTGATCCTCATGGTTCTGGGTGTGCTTGCGGTGATCTTCATCTTGGTCGCGTACTTCAACAACTTCATGGATAACTACAAGTCCGAGATCAATGAGACCGCTGCACTCACCGCACCGACCTGGGAAGAGAAGCAAGCCAAGCTCGCGGAACTCGACACCTACGGCTGGGTCGATTCTGACACCGCTCGTCAACCGCTCGAAGCTGCGATGGAACAGGTCATCACCGAGTACGCAAGCAACTAACCCTTATTCAAGACAAGGCACCGAATGAACATGAACAGATACACCAACTCGATCACACCGATCATCGCAATCTTTGCGATGTGCTGTGCTGTGCTCTCGTCTGGTGCGTCCGCTCAACGTTTGCTTGAAAAAGAAGAGGTTCGCCAGCTCAATGGTGTTGATCTGCTCGAAGCCCAAGGCGCGATGCTCCCGCTTGATACGGTCTTGACTACTGCTGATGGCAACGATGTCGCCCTCGCGCAGTACTTCATGGACGATAAACCCACGATCCTCGCCCTCGTCTATTACGAGTGCCCGATCGTGTGCCCAACCGTTCTCCGCTCACTGAGTGAAACCATCAACAAGCTCGACTACTCAACCGGCGAAGATTACCGCATTCTGGTCGTCAGCTTCGATCACCGCGAAGGCACGACTCAAGCACTCGTCAAACGCGAAAGCTTCATCGGGAACTACAAGCGGATCAAAGACCAGCCCAACGCACGCAAGGGTATCGAGTTCTTTACCGCATCCGAGGAATCCATCCAAGCCATCGCGGGAACCGTCGGATTCGCATTCAATGAAATCTCAGGAGGCGAATACGCCCACCCGATTTCACTCATGGCAATCTCACCAAAGGGACAGCTCACTCGCTACATCTACGGCTACGACTACCCGGTCCAAGATCTCAAACTCACCTTGCTCGATGCATCAGAAGGCAAAATCGCAGCAAGTCTCGGTGACCGGATCATGCACTTCTGCTTTAGGTACGACCCGCTCGAAGGGTCATACTCGCTCGCAGCGTTCCGCGTGATGCAAGCAGGAGCATTGATCGGCGCGATCACACTCGGGATCTTCATCGGTCTCTTGTTTCTCGGTGAGAAACGACGCGCCAAACAACGCAACACAAACGATTCAGATTCAAACGATTATCCAGACAGTTCAACCACCACCACCGGCACCATTGCCGGCGCACCAACGGGGCACATGTCATGAACATGCCGCTGCTCGCCAGTACCAACATGTCGTTCTTTCAGCGAATCTTCTTCGGCAACCACGGCGCTTCTGAAGCCGCTGCGTGGTCCGATGGACTCTTCATGATGATTACCTGGTTCTCCATTGTTTCATTCGTGATCCTAATGGCGCTGACCGCGTACTTCACCATCAAGTACCGTCGTCGTCCGGGTGTCCCCGTTCAGCCATCGCCTCACCATAACCTGAATCTCGAAATTCTTTGGACTGTGGTTCCGTCCGCGTCCATGCTCGTGATGTTCGTGTTTGGATTCCAGGGATACGCGATGAAGATGGTCGCTCCCGAGAGCGCGATGGAACTCAAAGTCGATGCATGGAAATGGGCATGGAAAGTCACCTATCCGAACGGTGCTTCATCCCCAGAAACCAAGTTTCTTGAATACTCAGACACCATGGCTCAGCTCGAAGCAGGTGAAACCGACACACTGACCGTCACCAATGGTCTTGAATACCCGATCTTCTATGTGCCCGAAGATACTTCGATCAAGCTGCGTATGCACTCGCAAGATGTGATCCACTCGTTCTGGATTCCTGAGTTCCGCACTAAGATGGATGTCATGCCCAACCGCTACACCGGGTATGGATTCAAAACTCCCAAGCTCCGCAAATCCGACAAGGTCCTTGACGAAACAACCATGTTCGAAATCAACGGACGCGATATGTGGATCTTCTGCGCCGAGTACTGCGGTGATGAGCACTCACGCATGGCCGCGACCCTCCGCATCGTTCCTCGTGATGTGTATGAAGCGAAGATCAAAGATTGGGGAACTCCTAAGGACCCAATCGTACTTGGACAACAACTTTACAAAACCATGTGCGCGATCTGCCACTCGGTGGATGGATCACCCGGTACCGGTCCAACTTGGGCTTCTGGGAATGGGTATGGATACGGATACGAAGCACAACTTGCTGACGGATCAACTGTGCTCCGCGATGATAACTACACCCGCCAATCAATCTTGGATCCAAACAGCCAAGTCGTCTCGGGATATGTCCCCGCGATGCCATCCTTCCAAGGTCAGCTCAGCGAAGTTGAACTCGAAGGCTTACTCAGATACATCCAATCCCTCTCGGACCGTGATCCAAACGCGGCCGAGGCAGGCGAAGACAATCAGCAGGCGGATGACACCGCTGGGAGTGACGGATAATGACCACCCTTGATACTCACGAACATCATGAAGAAGGCTCCTACTTCGGTGGACCTCCCGGTGTGATTGGCAAAATCTGGCAGTGGATGACCACCGTTGATCACAAGAAGATCGGTGTCATGTATCTATTCGCTGTCCTGTTCATGTTCTTCATCGGAGGCGTCGCAGCACTGCTCGTGCGCTACGAACTTCTTGATCCCGTCCGCTCGGTTGAAATCACCAATGCGATGGGTGAAGTGGTGACCAAAACAACAGGCGAGCGCCTCGCAGGTCTCCAAGACATCATGGGCGCCAAAAGCGCGAATGAAGTCTACAACCGCATGTTTACGCTGCACGGTGCGGTCATGGTCTTCATGTTCATCGTTCCATCGATTCCTGCTTCACTCGGGAACTTCTTCCTCCCGATTATGCTCGGTGCGAAGGATGTTGCGTTCCCTCGTTTGAACCTCTTGAGCTGGTACATCTATGTCATCGGTTCGCTGTTTGGTGTGCTCTCCATCCTTATGGGTGGTGTGGATACCGGGTGGACTTTCTATACGCCGTATTCAACGACGACGGATGCGGATCACTGGCGCGTGGTGCTGATGATTCTGGCTGCGTTCATTCTGGGGTTCTCATCGATCCTCACCGGGATGAACTTTGTGGTGACCGTCCACAAACTCCGCGCGCCGGGTATGGGTTGGTTTGATATGCCCCTGTTTATCTGGGCTGTGTATGCAACCGCGATTATTCAGGTTCTTGCGACCCCGGTCATCGGGATTACCCTGTTGCTGCTGGTCGCTGAGCGCGTCCTTCACATCGGGATCTTTGATCCATCGATGGGTGGAGATCCGGTTCTGTACCAACACTTCTTCTGGTTCTATTCGCACCCTGTGGTGTATGTGATGATTCTCCCCGCGATGGGCATTATCTCTGAACTGATCGCGGTGCACTCACGCAAGCATATCTTCGGATACCGAGCCATCGCGTTCTCATCATTGGGCATCGCAGGCGTTTCGTTCCTTGTCTGGGGTCACCACATCTTTACCGCGATGGGTGAGCTTGCTGCGATCCTGTTCTCGGGTCTGACCTTCTTGGTCGCGATCCCGACCGCGATTAAGGTGTTCAACTGGGTCGCGACGCTTTACAAGGGCTCAATCGCGATCAACACCCCGATGCTCTATGCACTCGCATTCTTGTTCACCTTCTCGATCGGTGGACTCACCGGTTTTCCTCTAGCCACCCTCGCAACCGACCTTCACCTTCATGACACATACTATGTGGTCGCTCACTTCCACTATGTCATGATGGGCGGCACCGTCATCGCGTTCATGGGCGGTATCCACCACTGGTGGCCCAAGATGTTCGGGAAGATGTACAACGAAACAGGCGGCATCATTGGATGCATCGTCGTGTTCATCGGGTTCAATGTCACCTTCTTCACGCAGTTCTTCCTGGGAACCCAGGGCATGCCTCGCCGGTATGCGAACTATGTAGATGAGTTCCAAACATTGCACCAGATCTCGACTTACGGCTCATGGATCATCCTCCTCGGATTCCTCATCCACCTCGCAGTGTTCATCGCATCACTCGTGAGCGGTGAGAAAGCACCAGCAAACCCATGGGGCGGATTGACACTCGAGTGGGAAACAGAATCGCCACCGATCGAGCACAACTTCCATCATGAACCAATCGTGACCCACGGGCCATATGACTTTGAAACGGTGTACCCGCCGCATTGTGATCCAAAGGATTATCCACTCCCCGAACAACCATCGAGTCAAGCAAAAAACAGCTATCTATGAACTGAAAGCTAGGCCCGATCACTGACCGCAATACGACGGATACGGAGCACACGAGATGCAAACAACACTCGATGCAGACACAACCCCAGCACCGGCCCACATCGCCAAACACCCAACGCATTGGCGTAACCGGGGCTATGCGCACCACTTCAAGAACCGCGATGAAGACTTCGAGTCATCAAAGTTTGGTATGTGGCTATTCCTAACCACCGAAGTCCTCCTCTTTGCCGGGATCTTCTGTGGATACGCAGTCTTTCGCATGCTCTACCCCGATGCATGGGCCAACGGTTCACACTACCTGAACTGGCGCATCGGCGCTCTCAATACAGTGATCCTCCTGATCTCATCGTGGACCGTTGCATCAGCGGTTCGTTGCGCTCAGCTCAACAAGCAGAAGTGGCTCAAAATCAACCTGGTCATCACGCTGATATGTGCATTCCTCTTTGTGTTTATCAAGCTCAAGTTTGAGTACATTCCCAAACTCGGAGACGGTAAAGGACCGGGCATCTTCTTTACCTACGCGTACGCAGATAACCCATACGAAGTCCTCTGGTGGTCACTGTACTACATGGGCACCGGGATCCACGCACTCCATGTGTTGATCGGTGGAACTCTTCTTGGATGGGTCCTCTACCGTTCATGGAAATACGAAGCATACGGCCCAACCGAATACACCATGGTCGAGAACTCGGCGCTCTACTGGCACCTTGTTGACCTCGTATGGATCTTCCTGTTCCCTCTCTTGTATTTGATCCACTGATACAGATCCGATCAGAGAAACAGTCGATCATATAGACAGCACATACAAACAGCATTTACAACAACCGCTGAGAGTCAATCATGAGTCACACACACGACAATCACAACGAAGAGCACGCCCACGGCCACCCCGTCATGGGCTGGAAGCTCCAACTCGGTGTGCTTGCAGCACTGCTCTTCTTTACCTTCGCTACGGTTCTCTTCTACAACGCAGAGAAATGGGCAGAGGTCGCGTTCCAGATTCATCTTCCGGGATGGGTCAATATTGTTGGCGCGATGTCCATCGCGACCGTCAAAGCAGTCTTGGTCTGCATGTTCTTCATGGGACTCAAGTATGACAAAGCGCTCAACACATTTGCGATGCTTTTCTGCCTCTTCTGCGTTGCGCTGTTCCTTGGATTCTCGATGATCGATCTTGAATCACGCGACCAGGTATACGACTGGAAAAAGGGTGAGATCACGCTTGGTGGAAATGGTAAAGGGCTCGATTCACCAGCAGTCGACCCTCGCTTTGATGCGAATCCATCGCCAAAGGTAAACACAGGCGGACTGGCCATCGTCGAGTTCCGTCGCCAAGAAGCGATCGCAGCTGCTGGATCCGAAAAAGAGTTCTGGAAAAAGCACTACTCGCATTACGGTGAACATCGTCACAGCGCCGACACCAACGATTACTACTCGTTGCTGGGATACAACCACCACGATCCACTACCCACAGCAAACCACGCACTACCCCGCACCGGTCTAACTCCGGGATTGTTCAACGCGGTAGATCCCAAAGATCTCAAAAAACATGACGACGGACACAGCGGTCATTCCGCAGATTCAGATCACTAACACACGCATCAATCTGCAGCATGGCATGCAATCAAGCATCCACCAACAAGCAGCAACACACAAATGACCACACAATCCAATCCCAAACCAAAGCGATCATTCCTCTGGATGATCGCTTTGTTATCGTTGATCACCCTCGTCTTCTCTTCGGTAGCCCTTGCCAAACGCATCGACCGGTTCAATACGGATCGCAGCGCTCCGCTGTTCTCATTTAGAAATGTGACGAGCGACGCGTTCCTGTTCCAGAATAACCCGCTCACGCTTCAAGAAGTAACCGTCGAGGACAAAGACTACATCCAGATTCAGTATGCGAACGATGAACTGCTCCTCCCGGTTGTGATCCCTCCCAAGCAACCGCTCCCCACACTCTTTGATCGTCAGCGCGAATGGATGTCCATGATGATCCTCGCTGACCGCGCTGGGATCAGTCTTGAGGAAATGGAATCCAGGATCGATGATGGCGAGCTCATCCCGCGTCTGATTCTTGCAACCAGAACCCCGTTTGGTGCTGAGCCTTCGAAAGAGAAGAAATTCGATAACATTGAGCATGAACGAAACTGGACCTGGGGCGAGGTTCGCCGGGATCTTTGGTTGTTTGATTTCTACGAGTTCAATCCCGATGGAACAATCACTCCGCATCAGCCGCTCCGTTTCCCGGAATCCGGTAAATCGCTCCTGCGCCGCCAGAACTACGCGAAGCTCAAAGGGGAACCCATCCCAGAACGCGAACCCGGTGAACTCGTCGAGTATTCTTGGCAATACGGCGCCGCGATCAAACTCACCCCAAGACCACCCGCGATCACGATGGAAAACCAAGCACTGAGGGCTGCGGGCTGGACTCTACCGACCGCTGCTGGGAGCGTGCTGCTGCTGATTGTGTCGATCTTCTTTGCCATCGCGCCAGTGCGGGTTACCGAGTCCTCGCCCGCAACCTAAACGAAAATCATCCAACTATAAAAAACACCCAGCGAATCAGCTGGGTGCTTTCAATTTCATACCGAGACTCAATGATGAATCGAGGATTACTTGGTCGGGTCAATCCGTCTCGGTGTTGATCTGGGAGTCACTTCTTCAAATGTGTTTGTTGTGACTGGAGCATCAACTGCAGTAAACTCGCTTGCTGTGGAGTTGACGAGGAAGATCTCGACTCGCCGGTTTGCTGCGGTTCCCTTGCCAACATTGTTCGCGACGATCGGACGGTGCTCGCCCCAGCCCATCGCGCTCATGCGTTCCCATGGAACCCCCGCGCTTCCAAGTGCATTGCGAACCGCGATCGCGCGGTGGGCAGCAAGGTGCATATTGGTCGGGTGCTTACGACGGGTCACCGAGCCCGGCTTCTCGTCATCGGTGTGTCCAACGATCTGGACATCGTACCCACCCGCAGCCCCGCTGTTGAGCACCTTCCCGAGAGTTGCGAGACTGTTGCCAGCAGAGGATTGAAGCTGATCTGAACCGGAACCAAAGGTCAGGTCCGATGCGAACCGGAGCATTGATCGCTCAGAATCATACACGATCATGTCTGGGTACTGACCCGCGAGCTCACGCAGCGCCCGGTCTGTTGCTGGATCGAGCGAAACGATGGATAACGAGTTCATGCGATCTTCGATACCATTGAGTGAGTTCTGGGCGCTCATCAGCTGCGAGCGGAGCATCGAGTTGTCGTTTTCGAGCTGAGAAATCACCGACCCCGCGTTCCCAGCTGATCCCGAGAGTGCTTGGTACCGGGAATCGGTTGAGTTGAGTTGGTCTTGGAGTTCTGCGTTGCGGTTGGTCAATGAGCGGTTGGTTTCCCAGAGCTTGTCATATTCGCCCTGACTCACGCATCCGGTTCCCAGTCCTGCGACCGCAGCGAGCACCGTGGTCAGTGCGAATCGTGATGTGCTGCGTGAGAATCTGTTCTTTGATATTGTGTTTGACATGGAGGCCTCCTTGTTTGCCCATCCTTGTGTAGTGATCAAGTGCTGATGTCATCGCCAAAGCATGGTGCAGGACTCATAAGCCCATCATGCTTGGTTCTATAGTCCATAGTATCGCTCGGTCGAGCAGATTGCAGACTGTAGATACTCACCATCGGCTACAAAGCCGCATTTGCACCACTCCAGCAACCGATCTCCCCGCACCTGGCTTGCACACTCAAAAGCCACCAATTCAGAAGCGATCCATGATCCCAGCACCACCAAAGACACGCATCCAACCACCGATCAGCAACCGATCAACCATCCGCATCAATGCACCGTTGATCGCAGACGCGACCCAGTACCACGCGCCAGGGTCGATCGTGCTGACCGCTCAAGATCATCGGTGGTGTGTGCACGCGATCGGTCGTCCTGATGTTATCGACACGCTTGATCTGCCAGCAGATACGCACACCATTCAGCTGGATAACCAGGCGCTGATCCCCGCGCTCATCAACGCCCATACGCACCTGGATCTCACTCATATTGGTCCGTACCCGCACGATCCCGAAGGGGGCTTTGTGCCTTGGCTGGACATGATTCGCGCCAACCGACTTCAGGAAGACGAACGCATCATCGATTCAGTAAATCTAGGAATCCAAAAATCACTCGATGGTGGCACCATCGCGGTGGGGGATATCGCGGGAGCACCCAACGCGATCCTCAAGGATGCACCGATCCACGCATTGGCACAATCACCCATAATCGGGACTTCATTTCTTGAGTTCTTTGGTATTGGGAAAACCGCAGAATCCGCGATTCAGCTCGTCGACGACTATCTACACACTTCGATGCCAGCGCTCCAAGACTCGATCAAAAACTTAGGTGTCACCTTCGGTCTTTCGCCGCACGCGACCAACACCATCGCGCTCTCGGTCTATCAGTGGGTGGTTCAAGTTGCCAGCGACCGGGACATCCCCTTGTGCACACACCTCGCTGAGACCCTCGAAGAACGCGAGTTCATCTCCAAAGGGACCGGGACTCAGCGTGGTTTCCTTGAACGATTTGGCATCTGGGATGAATCGGTACTCGATCAAATCGGGCAAGGCCAGCACCCAATCACGCACCTCCAATCAATACTCGCACAACACCCTGTCTTGTGCGCTCATGTGAACGACGCACCAGCCCCTGACATACACACACTTGATGTCCTGGCTACCACCAACACCCCGGTGGTGTACTGTCCCAGAGCCCACACCTATTTCGGGCACTTTGATCGGATGGGGGCGCACCGGTATCACGACATGCTTGATGCGGGGATTCATGTGTCGCTTGGTACGGATTCGATCGTCAACTTAGACACGCCTGATCGCATCACGACCCTCGACGATATGCGTTTGCTCTGGAACCGTGATTTTCAAGCCCGCTCGATGCCTCATGACCAGTTGGTTCAGAGGCTGATATCCATGGTCACCACCAACAGCGCCATCGCGTTAGGGCTCAATCCTGATGCTCTGGTGATGAAGCCCGGTCAACCGACAGCAGGACTCATTGCGATCGACATGGAAGCTCCCGCTCAACAGGAATCAATCGACCCATGGTCGAGCGCGATGATGAGTAGTTTGCCCCCTGAGTGGATCGTGTTTGACCCGATGATCGCGCAGAGAAAAAGTGATTGAAGACCCTCGAAATCGACACCCAAAAAACATGAATTAGAACGACTCCAAAGCACGGTGTTCATACAATCTACTCACGAACGGAGTCGCTGAACATGAGTCAAAAATGGCGTCGTAACAAAGCATGGGAAGACCAAAACCTGACCGGTCTACTCACGCCCATCCGCATCATCTTGAGAACATTTGAGACGATCCCACTTGCGATCGTGCTCCTGACATTTGTCTCGCTCTACGCGACCGCAGCTTCGATCCCCATCGGGATGCTTGCACAAATCCCGACATACCTCATCTATGTGCTCACGCTCATAGTGCCGGTTGCGGTCTTGGGAGTCGTTTCGATCAGACTCATTGGCGCGAAGTGTGCCAGCATGACCAGACCAAAACGATTCCTCGTTTCGTTCTTCGTCACCGTGTCGGTTTCAGCAGCATTCGTTGTGTTCTGGAGTTACCAGATCATCCCGACCATCCGGTACAACCCCGCAACCGGGGACGGCTTCCGTCTCTTTGGAACCTTCTCAGACACCTACCCATCAACCACACTGCGAAGACTCCCAGGCTTTGAAATGACCGAGATGCAGTTCTACGGATGGTGGCCCCTGCGAGTTGTGTTGTTTCTCTTTGTCATCAATCTCATTGTCACCACGATCCGGCGCATCGAGTTCACCTTCAAAAATCTCGGGGTACTCAGTGTGCACACCGGGATCATCACCATCGCGCTTGGGTCGTTGTACTACACACGCTTTAAGCTCGAAGGGGACATCCTGCTCCCCGCTCCCCAATCAATCACTCAGCCAGTTGCAGGTCAGCCTCCCAGAGTATTGCCACAACGATCATTCTTCTCGCGAGAGGAAGTGGTTCTCTACCTCGCGCAGGAAACCGGATTCTCTGGTCAACCCCTCTACGAACAGCGTCCGCTTGACAAGTTGCCCAGGTACAACGACTACAACCTGACGCTCAATGTGCCAACCGGGACCAAATCGCTCAACGAGATCCTGGATCCCACACATACCCATGATATTGAAGATGTCCGGACGCTTAATTTCGATGTTCCATTCCGTCAAGGCTCCATCATCGATCCCAACATCAAACTCAACATAGTTGGATATGCAAACTACGCGCAGCTCGAAGAAGAATGGTTCAACACCGATCCATTGCCTGGTGAACAGGTGAACCCGGTGACTGTCGTTGATATGTTTGCTCAGGTTCCGGGAGCTCAGATTCCAACCGGAGCGCCCGCGTTCCGGTTCCCGCTGTTCCCCGGAATCCCCGCAAAGCGGATCGCTGAGAACCAGATCATTGGTCTTGAGTACACCATCAACATGCCAGAATCCCGCTGGCAGATCCTCTCTGAGCCCGTCCCGGTCGCGTCGGACATGACACCATCACTCCACGCGATCGTTGTTGAGATCCCGGGTATTGGATTCAAAAAAACCTATTCAATCCGCGAGGGCCAGCGCATCGAGCTTGATGATACTGGGTACACCATCGCGGTTAACCAGATCGCGCCGACTCCTCCATTCCCGATCATTACTCCGGGATATGAGGACGCAAACTCATCGGTTGCGATCTTGGGGATCACGACACCAACCTCTCCAGCGCCTGTCGATCGCTGGGCATTTCATCGCTTCCCCGAACTCGATCAAGACCTCACCCCAACCCCATCAGGGAGACCAGATCGATCACCACCAAACCCTGAGATCTTGATTTCCTATCTCGACCTCACCAGGCTCCAGGTCTATATCGATGACCGCCCAGACGGGACGACCCGCGCCCTTATTCGCCAACCCGTCACCGCAGCACTCCGGACAATCGAACTCGTTGGTGAAGACGGACTCCCCGACATTGTCCCCAACGATGAAGGGGCTGTGATTGATTTGCGTTTCGGATTGTCTTGGCCTCACGCGAAGCGAATTTCGCACCCGATCCCGGTGCCCCTTATCGATCAGGACAAATCACTCATCGGGTCACACACCAACGCGCTCACCGCGGTTCAGGTCACCTACGAAGGTACCGACTGGTCCGAAATCGTCTGGGTCCCGTTCGCCAAATACATCGGTGTCGATCAACAACCCGTCGAGGTACGGCTCCCGACCGGTGATCCACTGCTCATTGGTGTCGGTCGCACCCAGCGCCCGCTCCCCGGATTCGCGATTGCGCTTGTTGATTTCGAAATGATCGCATACGACCACCGCGGCGCCCCGCGTGACTACCAATCACTTGTGCGTGTCGAGCCTTCCCCGTCGAACATGTATCCTCAGCCTCCCAACTTTGATACCTTTGAGCACATCGTCAAGCTCAACGCACCGCTCCGCGCGCCGTACCACTGGGATCCAGAAAAGACCTGGCTCGCCAACTCCGCGCGAAGACTCCAAGCAGGGATGAACCCCGAACAGTTCAAGTTCTCACAGTCGGGCTGGGACCGCGCCGGATGGAACCAATCACAGGATCTAGTCGACCAGGGTTTGCTCGATAAACCACGCGTCAACTTCACCATTCTTGGTGTGGGTAATAACCCAGGGATCCACATCATCGCGTTTGGAGCAATCCTCTTCTCACTCGGGGTCCCGTGGGCATTCTACTTCAAGCCCTATCTCGTCAGACGCGAGCGCGACCGGATCAAATCTCAGCTCGCAAACGCATCAGCCAACACCGAATCAAGCACATCTGTTTCCCCTGCAAAGGCAACCGCATCATGAATACCAAACTCATCATCGCATGCATCATGTCTCTCGTTGTCGTGTTCTTGCCATCAGCGCACGCTCAGCCCACCGGGAATGCGCACCCTGAATCAGTGGCAGTCTCAGAGAGTTCCGGTGAGACCGAGAACCCATTCGGTCAACCCGAAATGTCCACAATGGATCTTGCCGCTAAGCATGCGTTCGCAGAGCAGATCGACCTCTCGGAGTTGATGTCCGCTGCGGTCTTTCACAACGGACGCGTCAAGATTCTCGATACGCTCTCTCGCGAGACCATGTCGATGCTCACCGGTAAACCAAAGTACTTCGATATTCTGGTGACCGACTATGACAAACCAACCAAACTCAAGTTCGAGCCGTCATTCACAATGCTTGATCTCATGATCGATCCGGTGTACTACCTTGATCGTCCGCTCATCGGGATTAACTACTTACCGCTGCGTCAAGAAATTCTTGAGATGGCTGACACCGAAGCCCGCGCGACCAATACCGAGTTCAATAAGCAAGGGTGGCTCAAGACCGGGATGATCTCCCCCAGAATGACCGAACGCTACACCACCGCAGCGTTCAACAAGAACGCTGATTACGAGCCATTCCGTCAAGCCGTCGGGAAGCTCGATCGGTCTGCGGATATTTTTCGTTCAGGAGTTTCCAACCTTCTGGTCATCGCTCCCGACATCCCCAACGACCCTTGGAAGCACATCGGTTCACTCCCATCAACACACCCAGCACGCGTCGCAGCTCTCGACATGGCTATCGCATGGAGAGCGGGAGATGCAGCCGCGGTCAATGCTGCTTCAGTAGTACTTGCGACCGAACTCAAATCGATCCATCCCGAAATTCAAGCCAACGCGAATGCTGGTGTTGAGGTGCTGTATAACAAAGCCAACGCGTTTGAGTGGGGGCTCTGGATCTACCTCCTCTCGCTGGTCTCATTAATACTCGCATTCGGAACCGGGCGCAAATCGCTCATCACGCTGGGCGTCGCATTGCTCTTTGCAGCGATCGCAATACACGCATTCGGATTTACACTCCGTTGTATCATCGCTCAGCGCTTTGCGATCCAGAACCAGTTCGAATCCATGACGGGCATCTCGCTCTTTGCTGCGATCGTCGGATCGGTTATTATGCTTTACAAAAAGCAATGGTTGTTTGGCGCCGCCGCTGCAGCGACGGGATTCCTTGTTCTCATCACCGCAACCCAGACAGGCATCCCCGGCGAAACCATCGGACGCGAAGCGGCAATCCTCAACACTTCGGTCCTTCTCAAATACCATGTGACCACAGTACTGACTTCCTATGGCCTGATCACACTTGGGTTCGTTGTTTCAGTCTTCTATCTCGGGACCCACTACGCCAATAAGTATCTCAAAGAACCGAAAGTCGAAACCGCTGGTGCACCAGCGCTCGCAGCTGGCGCACTTGGTCACGACACCGCCGAAAAGACGCCGGGCGTTATCCGCACACTCAAAGATCTCGACACCGCGCAGATGACCATCCTCCAACTCGCGTTCTGGACCCTTGGTGTGGGAACGCTGCTGGGTGCTTGGTGGGCGGATCACTCATGGGGAAGATGGTGGGCATTTGATCCCAAAGAAACCTGGGCGCTCGTCACCTGGATTGTGTACTTGATCGTGATCCATGCAAGGTTCATGCAGCTCAAGGACCGGGGGCTCACCACCGCGTGGTTGTCCTTCATCGGATTCTTTGTGATGCTGTGGACCTATTTCGGGGTCAACTTGCTGTTGCCCGGTCTCCATGCGTACGCATAAGTCAGTTGAGCATCCCAGCAATCTCTTCGAGTTTCTCATCATCAAAGTCGCCTGCGATCACATCGAGGACTCTGGATTCACGATCGAGAATCACCGCATAAATAATATCGCGTGATTCGATTTCTAGTGCATCAGTAAATGCCCCCACATCGGTGAACAGCGTGATGGTTCTGGCGCGTGCTTCATAGTCGGGTATCCCAGAGCGCATTCCCCCGTCGATGAATCCCGCCATCCATCCCCATCGTTTGCTCGAGATGGTGGGGGTCTCGATGACACGGACTCCCTCAATCATAGATTCGATGCGCTCGAGCTGAAACAGCCAGGTGTTTACATTCATCTGCTGCTTCTGTTTGAAAGCAACCAAAACAATCGCTGGATTCCCACCAAGATCGTTGGGAAGCGTGACCTCATCACCATTGAGATTCTTCGCGGTGATCTCTGGAAAGTACACAGCTGACTCCTGTGTCACGATCCCCTGAGCACCCGAAACAGGTGGGCGAAGTACAAGTTGTTGATGCCGGCAAGATGCCCCGACCACACAAAGCCCTCCGGCAACCATCAAGGGCAACGACACCACCAGTCTCTTCATCAATGAGTCACCCATACCAAGGAGTCTGCCTTTCATGCCTGCGATGGAAAATCGTGTCATCCAATCCATTCGGCAATACGCTTGATTGTGATGCAGAATGAACCCGTTCTGCTTCAAGACTCAATGTCCAAATACCCCAAACTAACATATAAACACGGTTCTTCATCCGCTCTGGCAACCATTTCCAATCTATTCCCAGCACCTAAACACCGATTCTGTGCGCATATATTGATGTTTCTAGGCATCCGCACCCCTCCCAGATACGAAAAGATGAAGATCACCACGATAATACCCCGAATGGAGAACAGAGGGATATCCTTGACCGTATCAGTCTCTGCGTCACGATGGGGACATTCAAAGTAAGACCATGCACGAACACACCATCAATCTTCAGCAGATCTTCCAAGCCGCCGGCGGGTACTCCCCCGCGTGTTTCCCGTTCATCCGCGATGGGCTCGCTCATACCGCACAGATGATCCATGGTCAGTCCGAAGATCAATACGCGCAGGATCTGGGTCTCAGTGAAGAATCCCGTCATGTTGATGGGACGCAGCTGTGTCTGGGATTGCGTGATCATGCCATCTCAAGGTACGGGCTCCTTGCCAAGCCAGTCCTTAACAAATGGGGCATCTACGAGACCAAAGATTTTGGGAACATCATCTTCGCGCTCGTAGAAGCCAACCTGATGCGGACCACCGATGACGATTCGATCGAAGATTTCGACAATGTCTTTGACTTCGATGATGAGTTCGGGCTACCAGTTTGCCAATCAGCAACAGAAACCGTTGGTTCGTAATATCCTGCCCGTTCACAGCTGATCTGATATACTCAGATTATGCCTGAAGATCACACGCCCGATTCCAGTACAGATTCTGCAAAGAGTGGTTCCTACCCACTCTGGTCTCGTTTGCATCTCTGGCAAATGCAGCCTGTTCGTGATGTGTTGCTTGGGATAGGGATCTTCGCGATCTTCCTGATCGGGCAAAAGATCTCGGTCGTTACCGTACCCCTCCTGCTCGCGCTCTTGCTCGCCTATCTATTTGAACCAGTGATTGTCTGGTCGATGCGGAAGCTTGGTATTCAGCGGCGAACATCGGTGATCGGGATCATCGCGTCAGTTATTCTCTTGGTAGTTATCCCATCGGTGATCGGTGCATCGTTTGGTGTTGCGCAGTCTGTTGTGTTTGGGCAGGGCATCTTGAACAACGCGCGAGTTGTGCAAGAAGCCCAGAACGAGCCTGATATCGAAGCCGCTCATCAAATATTGAGAGATAACCAAGTCGGCGGTGCTTGGCTGGTCATCCATGATTCGATTCACAACAGCATCCACATTTCTGCAGATGACGCCCAGTCATCACGATCCGCTATGGGAGAGTCGCTCGCATCCATCAGCAACTGGTTGGTAGACAACAGCGAAGAGGTCGCTCAGACCGCTGCCCAGGTCGGGCTCGAAACGGTGAACCGAGTTCTAGGAATGATCGGTGCTGCTTTCGGTCTGGGGTTCATGGGATTCTTGACCGCGTTTTTCTTCTTCTTTGTCTCCACCGAATGGATCAAGGTCAAAGGATTTGGTTCGAGTTTGCTTCCTGACAAAAACCGTGATCGGGTCATCGATCTACTCAACAAGTTCGATGCCGTCATTTCAGGATTCATCCGTGGGCGCATCACCATCGCCTTCCTCCAAGCGATCGTGTTCTCGATCGGTTTCTTCGCGATCGGTGTACCAGGTGCATTCATACTCGGCCCGGCAATCGCGCTGCTCTCCATCGTCCCGTATCTGGCGCTCATCGGGATGCCCATCGCCATCACCCTGCTCTGGCTCGAAGGTCACACCGGATTCAGAGGAGAATGGTACTGGGTCATCGGTGCGCCAACGGTCATGTATTTCCTCGGACAAGCCCTCGATGACTATGTATGGACCCCAATGATCCAAGGCAAAAGCACCGGAATGGACACCCCAACCATCTTGTTCGCTTCACTTGCAGGAGGCGCACTCTTTGGAGTCTTTGGATTGCTGATCGCAATCCCGATCGCAGCATGTGTCAAAATCTTGATCCAAGAAATCTTCTGGCCAAAGTTCAAAGAATGGGCAGAAGGCAGAGCGTCTGACCCGCTCCCGATCGAGAACTAAAGACGCGGATCCCCATGTTAAAGAGAGGGATATGAAGCCCTCATTCTCGATGGAGATTAGACATTTTCGATTTGATGCAGATGGTGCTGCATGTGCGCGAAGTAGTCCTCAATCAGATATCGGAGTGTCGAGGACTGATCAGCAGGGACTGGCCGATACGCCATTGATTGATACGAATGCTTGTCATGAAGGGCATCGAGTACATCCGCAGGTATCCGCTCGACGACCGAGCATATATGCATATTGAGCGAGCACCACAGGGTCACAAGCTCTTCCCAGTCCGCGTGTTGATAGTCCTGAAGCTCAACCCATTGTTCATGCGCATACCCATCAAACACAATCGATCCATCAATCTGGGCTTTCAGAAAGCGTTGATGATTGACCGATGCGCTGTCGATCAGATGTCCCAAGATCTGCTTGCGTGACCAAGCCCCTGCTTTGCGAGGGGTGCTCATGTCTTTATCGCTTAGTTCAAAGAGCTGTTCAGCAATCTCTGCAATGCGATCAGCGTCATACAAACTAGTTACGCGTGAAGAGTGTGTCATCTTGGAACTCCAGTGGGTCTAAGTCAGCTTGAGTTATTTGCGTTTCTTAGGTTTGCGTTTTTTAACCCCTCGCGCTTTGGCTTTGGTCGCCGCTTTCCCAAAACCGGGAAGTCCGCCCATCCCCATTCCGCCTCCGCCGCCAGCAAGCTGCTGAGCCATCGCTGCTTTGGATCCCGCGCCCATCCCGCCCATTGATTTCATGAGCTTGGAGAGCATCCCGAACTGTTTCGTCAGCTTGCCGACTTGGTTCGGGTCAGTCCCCGACCCGCTCGCGATGCGGAGTTTGCGTTTGTGGTTCACCACATCAGGCTTCTTACGTTCTTGCTTGGTCATCGATTGGATCATCGCTTCGGTGCGGTCGAGTTCTTTCTCGTCGATGTCAATATCTTTCATCATCGATCCCACGCCGGGAAGCATGCCCATCAGGGATTTCATTGATCCCATCCGCCGCATCATCTTCATCTGTTTCAGGAAGTCATCCATGTCAAGCTGGCCCTTAGCCATCTTAAGTTCGAGCGCTTTCGCTTCGTCTTCGGTGACTTCCTGCTGAGCTTTCTCGACCAGTGAAACCACATCCCCCATCCCCAAGATCCGCCCCGCCATGCGTTCGGGATGGAACGGTTCGATCGCGTCAAGCTTCTCCCCGACCCCGATGTACCGGATCGGTGCGCCGGTCACTTGCTTGACAGAGAGCGCTGCCCCGCCTCGGGTATCTGAATCAAACTTAGTCAGGATGACCCCATCGACTTCGAGCTGAGTATGGAATGCTTTGGCGCTGTTGACCGCATCCTGTCCGGTCATCGCATCAACAACCAAGAAGATATGGTGAGGCTGAAGCATCGACCGAACGCTTTTGAGCTCGCCCATCAACTCATCGTTCACATGCAATCGTCCCGCGGTATCTAGAATCAGAACATCTACACCCTTCGCTTTCGCTGCTTTGAGTGCATTCTGGCAAACCTTGACCGCGACCCCGACCGCTTTGCCATATTCCGCGGTCTTGTCGTGCTCGCCATAGAAGTGAACCTGCGAACCACCGGGAAGTTCGGTGTTGGCTTGCTCAGCAACCGTCTGCAACTGATCCACCGCTGCGGGTCGCTGCAAGTCCGCAGCACACACCATCACCGATCGCCCCTGTTTTTTAAGCAGTCCCGCGATTTTACCACAGGTCGTGGTCTTTCCAGATCCTTGGAGCCCGCACATCATGATGACGGTGGGGCCTGGTGAGAGTTTCATAATCCCTGGAGGCGGCGCCTGCTGCTCGGCGCTGGGATCGCCACCGAAGAGTTCGATGAGCCGGCGGTGCACTATCCCGATCATCTCTTGACCGGGCTTGAGTGATTTGGTTACTTGCTGACCGACCGCATCGGTCATGATGTTCTTGCAGAACTCCTCAGCTACTTCGTAGTGTACATCCGCTTCAAGCAGCGCCGATCGGACCTCGTCCATCGATTCGCGGACATTGGCTTCGGAGATAGCGGAGTTCCCGCTGAGTTTGCGGAACGCGTTGTTGAAACTATCAGAGACTCGATCGAACATACAGAACTCCCGCGATTCCTCGCGATTCGTTGATGTTCAGGGCCGTGACCGCAGCCAAGTTATCGTAGCATTCACGGATTGGTATATCTTTAGGTCACATCAGCTCGTAGAATCTAAGATATGGATCCTGATCTTCAATCCAATTCCAAGAAGCCCACATGGGAAGTCCATGCCAGGCCACTCGATGCACCACACGAACCATGGCAAACCATGCGAGTATCTGCTCGATCAGCAATTCAGGCAGCTGCTATTCTTAACCGCAAAGGGTATGAGATGGCGGTTCAAACTGCGATGAGAGTGTCCAGTGAACCAGATACCATTTCGATCGCACAACTCCAGCCGCTTGAATGTGTCCAGTGTGGATATGCTTTAGCTGGTTTACAGCTCAACAAAGCTTCTGTAACTTGTCCCGAGTGTTCATACCCGCAGCCCTTGTTTGTATGGAGAGCGGAACAAAACAAAGCGGTCGACAAAAATCACCCAATCATTGGTATTTTTGCAGTTATTGGAATGGTTGGGTTCATGTTCTTCATGATTTTTGTAGTTTTGATCGTCATTGCTATTTTATGATCGCTTCGATCCAAGCCACGCATGAAGCATGTCATGATCCCACGCATTGACACACTGCTCAGCCGTTAGCCACCCGCGTTGACCAGTCAGCACACCAAAGATCAAGTTGTCATAATCACCCGAAGCATGCACATCGCAGTTGATCGCGATCTTGCACCCCGCATCGACCGCTGCTCGTACATGCGTGTCCCGCAGATCCAGACGCAACCAATGGCTGTTGATCTCTAGAGCCACATCATGCTCGATCGCCGCTGCGATGATCTCATCCATGTCAGGCGTTAATCCCTCTCTCCGCTGAATCAACCGTCCGGTTGGGTGCCCGATGATGTGCACACTCGGATGACAGATCGCTTTGAGTAGTCGCTTGGTCGCTTGCTTGGGTTTGGCGCGGAGTCCCGCGTGAGGGGAGGCCACCACAATATCGAGCGCGTTGAGCAGGTCATCGTCGTAATCCAGCGTCCCATCGACAAGGATATCGACCTCAGATCCCGCAAGAATATGCAGCCCATCGAACGAGTCATTAAACTCGTGGATGTACTTGATCTGTTTCCGCAACCGATCAGGCTTGAGCCCATTGGCAATCGCAGATGATTGCGAGTGGTCAGTAATCGCAAGCGTATGGAATCCACGATCCTTCGCAATGGTCGCGGATTCTTGGAGTGACATCTTGCCATCCGAATCAGTCGTGTGCGTGTGCAGATCCGCTTTGATATCCGAAACCTCGATGAGCTTGG
>JBGCDI010000030.1:0-38977 GCA_045105315.1 Phycisphaerales bacterium
GTGTCGACTTTGACGCCGCCCTTACCACCACCGAATGGGATGCGGACGACTGCACATTTCATAGTCATGAGGAATGCGAGTGATTTGACATCATCGAGGTGGACATCTGGGTGGAAGCGGAAGCCGCCTTTGTATGGGCCGGCGGCGTTGTTGTGCTGGATGCGGTAGCCCTTGAAGAGTTTGTGGTGCCCGTCGTCCATCTTGACCGGGAAGTGGACCATGATTTCATTCTTTGGTTGCGCGAGAATGATTCGGGTGCGGTGCTTGAGGTTGATCAAGTCCGCAGCGTCAAGCATGGTGTTGACGGTCTGGGTGTAGAGGTTGTTGGGATCGTCTGGGAACCCGAGCTCTTGGGTGACTGATCCGCGGGGGAGTTCAGTGGTTGCTGTTGCAGTCATGGTCTTGTGCATCCAGTCTCGCGCCTGTGAGATGCAGGCGGGCGTTGCGTGCCTGTGTTGTGCAGCATTCCCGGACTGACTCCGCATGTGACGAGCTGCCCTTCGTCATCAATCGATCAATAGTTGATCGCCGGGATCCGGATTGTACCACGAATTTGGAACAAAGACCCCCTTTGAAGACCGCTGAGCGGGGATTCTTATGGATGAACTTGGGGGAGCGCAAAGTTCTCAAGTTCGCATTCCAAATTGGAACAGTTACAAATTGGCGATTTGTAGGATCGAGATGATTTGAGCACACATCAACAAACCGTGAAATTGTCTAAAACAATGTCCTTACTGGTTTTCTGTCCGTTCTTGAGGCTCTATCCTCTCTTCCCGCGCACACCAGTGCGGAAGGCCAAAGTGCTCAGGCGGATGGTCCGTTTGCAGTCACACCACACCCCTCAAAGCTCTCACAATGGGAGCACCCATCAAGCACCCGCTTGTTGGTGATCGAGGACGACATCGACCAGGCCTACCGATGTCAGACCCGATCAACTGTCCTCACGCAGGGCAGGGAAGGAACTACACAATATGATCGATGAAAATCTAATCGCTTCACTCGGTATTCAAGATGATGAAGCGATGGCACTTCTGGGAGAAGCATTCGGTGATAACGCCGGCGCGGAAGACCAGATGGATTCGATTCTCGTAGACCAAGCCACCGACCTCACATCGGGCAAGCTCATCAAAGGCACCGTCATCGGCTTTGCTGGTGATGATGTAGTTGTCGATGTCGGTCTCAAGAGCGAAGGTCTCATCGCACGCGAAGAGTTCGAGGATATGCCCTCACTCAAGATCGGCGATGAAGTCGATGTCCTTCTCGAATCAATCGAGAACGACGAGGGCATCGTTGAGCTCTCCAAACGCAAAGCAGATCGTCAGATCGCATGGCAACGCATTGTTGACACCACCAAAGAAGAAGATGTCATCGAAGGCACCGTCATGCGGAAGATCAAAGGTGGTCTTCTCGTCGATATCGGCGTCCCCGTCTTCCTCCCCGCTTCACAGGTCGATGTCCGTCGCCCGCACAACCTCGATGAGTTTGTCGGTCGCAAGATCCGTGCTGAGATCCTCAAGATTGATACCGAGCGTCGCAACATCGTGATCTCGCGTCGTCGTCTTGTCGAGACCGAACGCGCAGACGCGAAGCGTCGTCTGATGTCCACACTCGAAGAAGGCCAGATCGTCAAAGGCACCGTCAAGAACATCGCTGACTTTGGCGCGTTCGTTGACCTCGGTGGTATCGACGGCCTCCTCCACATCACCGACATGTCATGGGGACGCATCAACCACCCATCAGAGCTGCTTCGCATCGATGATAAGGTTGAAGTCAAAGTCCTCAACATCGACCACGAGAAGGAAAAGATCGCACTTGGTCTCAAGCAGACCGAATCCTCACCTTGGGAAGAGATCGAAGCCAAGTTCCCGGTCGGTTCACGCATCAAGGGTGAAGTCGTCAACATCATGTCCTACGGCGCATTCATCCGTCTCGATGAAGGCATCGAAGGTCTTGTGCACATCTCCGAGATGTCATGGACCCGCCGTGTCAACCACCCAAGCGAAATCGTCAACCTCACCGACGAGATTGAAGTGGTTGTCCTCGAGATCGATAAGAACAAGCAAGAAATCTCGCTTGGTATGAAGCAGGTTGAAGTCAATCCTTGGGAACTCGTTTCCGAGAAGTACCCAACAGGCACCATCGTCACCGGCGCGATCCGCAACCTTGCCAACTACGGCGCGTTTGTTGAAATCGAGCCTGGCATTGATGGTCTGCTCCACATCAGCGACATGTCATGGACCAAAAAGGTCACCCACCCCAACGAGCTCTACACCAAGGGCGACGAGGTTCAGTGTGTGGTTCTTGAAGTGGACCGCGACAAGCAGCGCATCTCGCTTGGTGTTAAGCAGCTCACCGAGGATCCATGGGTCGATGCGATTCCTGGTGCATACCAACCTGGTATGGTCGTCAAGGGCAAAGTCACCAAGATCACCAACTTCGGCGTCTTCGTCGAGCTAGAAGATGACCTCGAAGGCTTGCTCCACATCTCCGAACTCGCAGACCACAAGATCGAGAACCCTCAAGATGTCGTCGCGATCGACGAAGAGCTTGAAGTCAAGATCCTCCGCGTAGACATCGACGATCGCAAGATCGGCCTGTCACTCAAGCGTGCACAGTGGGGCGACTCAGGCGATCTGGGTGAAGGCGGCTCGACCGGCGGCGACAGCGCAGGCGGCGGAGGCATGGGCGGCATGGGCGGCAGCTCAACCTCACGCGGTGGTATGGATGACCACGGCTCCATGGGCACCGACAAGATCTCCCTGTAAGTACAATACGCTCTGTAACGCTGTCCAAGCGTTGAGTCTATTCAAAAACCGACACACCCCGGCCAGTAATGGACCGGGGTGTTTTTTTGGAGTTCCCAGCGGGAGTGGTCGGGAGCATCCAGCCCAGATACTGCTGCAATTGCAAGCAATGTGCAACCAGCGTCGTCTATGGACGGATACATCAATACGATATGAAACGGGCAGCAGACGGAAGGTGAATACCGCAATCAATGCTGCAAGCCATGATGCGCTGTCCCCAAACGGGCATCATGGTCAGTTCAAATATCAGTAAGATCTAGCAGAGTGCAACAAAGCACAGGAGGCTAAGAATGGCGACTCGTTTTCTAAGATCATTCATCGCGAAGATGAGTTCGATGCTGCTCATAGTAAATTCCTTTTTTCAGTTGTCTGTTAAGAAGATACACCGAGCAGCATCGTGTGCAAGGACAAAGAATCCAAGTCGAGTCATTTACACCCCTGGAAACAAAGTTTCACTTCTCGGACGCGTGCAAGCATGCACTCTGGGTAAGCTGGTCAATCTACGCACCCAATCACAGGTCTTGATAAGTTGTGCCGTTGTCGTTCTCGGACCATCGATTGTTCTTGCCCAGACGCTTGAACCAACCAAAGCAATGGGCATCTATCAAACCATTGATCAGTGGGTTCGTGATCTTGAAGTTCAAGATGAGCCTATAGATGCAGACCAAGAAGAGCTCTCTGCGGTTTCTGTCACTCTGCGCCTCGAGGGGCAAGTCATCGCGCGTGGTCAGGTTATCAGTAAAGATCCTAACCCGCTCGTGGTGTCACAAGCTGCTCGCGCCGCGATTGCCCAAGCTCGTTCATGGGTGCGCGATCAGACTGAGAATGAACCGGCGCAGAAGGTCTGGGATTCGGTCTCGTCGCGCATCACGCTGAGCGTAGAGCTTGCGGACACAATCGTACCGATGACACCAAGCGATCTCGCATCACCCGGTCTCGGGCTCTCTCCTGGAATCCATGGACTGGTCATGTATCTCGGAGAGAAATCCGAGATCGTGACTCCCGATGAGATGATCACGCTTGGTCTCACCTACGACCGCGCAGCTGGTTCCATGGCGACCCAGCTTTCCGGTGAAGGAGCAAACGCGTTACTCTCAATTGGAGAGTTGAGCGGTCGAGGATTCACCTTCGCGCGATGCGAGCCCACATGGATCGGGCAATCCAAACTCGCGTCAGGTGGCGCATTCCTCGATCGTGGCGGGCGCGTCATCCAAGAGTCTTCAATGGGTGTGCGTTCGGTGCGTGAGATGGGTGAGCGCGTCGCTCGGTACCTGATCGCTCAGAAGTGGCCTGGTTCCGAGCGGTACGGAATGGCCGGTACCCGTGATGTGATCAGCGGACGAGCTAGCCCTGAAGTCGCACCAGTCTACGAACAAGCACTCGTCGCAACCGCGCTCCTCCGATTCGGAGCGAGCAGTGAATCCACCCTGCACACCGAGGCAACGCAACATGCGATCCAGATGTTGAAAGATCTGGGAGCGGTCGAAGTTGGAGAACCCAAGCCTTGGGATATGAATGTCGATGGTGGGATCGGCGCCGCAGCATGCATGATTGCGTTGTCTTACATGGATCAAATCCAGATACGCAACGATAAAGATCTGGTGCTGCTGAGTTCGCAATGTCAAAAGACGCTCGAATCTCTGTATTCACCGATTGATGGGTATGCCAGAACAGTTCCTGCGCCCGCGTGGGGTCTGGTCGCGTGGGGGCTCAGCAGGTCCGGTTCAGAGCCGATCGCTGAGTCAGCGATCCGTGCTGCGTTCAGAGACACCCCCGTCGGTCAGCTCGCGGGTCAGATGCCTTTCTTGGGATGGGCTGAGCTCGATCTCGCACAAGGCAAGGACACAGTCCCAGCTGAGAAAGTATTCAACCAGATGCGTGCACTGATGTGGGAGCATCAACTCAGCAGAGCGGATCTGGATTGGCGAGACCGTGACTTCCTGGGCGCGGTCGTGTTTACCACCGGATCAAGCATCCTCCCAACAAGCGGGAACCTGCGACCAATCGCGTTCGCGTGCTCGATGCTTGGTGACCCCCGCATCACACAAGGCACAATCGCAGACGGATCGATCACCAGCGAGATCACAAAAACCGTCAGCGCCCTGCGGTTTGTTGATCAGCTCATGATGAGCGATGACAGCGCGTTTTTGAGCAGATCACCAGAGCTCTGTGTCGGGGGTGTTCGTAGCTCGCTTTGGAAATGGGAAGTGAACCCCGCGTCGAGCGCAATCGCATTGCTTGCGGCGCTCGAGTTCTATGAATCCATCAAATCCATCTCGGTCAGGGCATCTGAAATCACTCCCTGATTTGATTGATTGCTGTGCTCCTAAATCGCTGTTGTTTCAGTGCTTGGCGCACGCGTCTTTTGCTGGTTTTGTGAGGGTTTGAGCAGGTTCTTTTTTGGGGTTGTGCCTATAATTTGCATCCCCAAAATCAGTGCATGCTGGGGGCTCACGGACTGTATTCTTGAGCCCGTTGGAAGCACTGATCAGCACCGGGGTGTCCGTCAGGAGACACCAGTTCATGACCGATGACCAAGGCACCAATCTACCCACCGGCAACAGCGATCAACCAGATTCAGATCCATCAGACGGGACCCCAATCGGTGGGGGCGCTGTTCTGGATCTTGACATCCAGCGCGAGCTCCAAGACTCGTACCTGACCTACGCGATGAGCACCATCATGGACCGGGCGCTCCCCGATGTTCGCGACGGTCTCAAACCATCGCAGCGCCGCATCTTGGTCGCGATGAACGACCTGAACCTCCGACCAAACAAGAAGCACCTCAAGTGTGCAAAGATCTGTGGCGACACATCAGGGAACTACCACCCGCACGGCGAATCCGTCATCTACCCAACCATGGTCGGGATGGCGCAGAAATGGAAAATGAACACACCGATGGTTCAGCCCCAAGGGAACTTTGGCTCCATCGACGGCGATCCACCCGCAGCGATGAGATACACCGAAGCCAGAATGACGCACGCATCCATGGACATGATGCAGGATCTCAAACTCTCAACCGTTGATTTCATCCCAAACTACGACGATCGCCTGCTCGAACCAACCGTCCTTCCAGGCAAGTTCCCAAACCTCCTTGTCAATGGAGGGATGGGCATCGCGGTGGGTATGGCGACGAGTCTTCCGCCGCACAATCCGACCGAGATTCTCGATTCGATCATCCGTTTGGTTAACAACCCGGATATCGAACTCATGGAACTGATGACCGATGAACTCGATGAATCCGGAGCGGTGATCCGCCGGGGTGTTCAAGGGCCTGACTTCCCGACCGGTGGTCGGATTCTTGGTCGCCGAGGGATCCTTGACGCATACACAAGCGGCCGCGGCCGCGTCACGGTGCGAGGGAGTGTTCATGTCGAGGAAATGAGACCTGGTCGTGATCAACTGGTGATTAATCAGATCCCGTACTCGCTCGTCCAGAACTCGCTCGTAGAAAAGATTGTCGATGCTGTTAAAGACGAGCGGATCGTGGACATCTCTGATGTACGCAACGAGTCGGGGCGCAACGCGCAGACCCGCATCGTGATCGAGCTTAAAAAAGGCGCCGATCCCGCGGTTGTCGAGAATCAGCTCTACCAAAATACCCCGCTCCAGCAAACCTTCAGCATCATCAACATCGCGCTGGTTAACCGTCAGCCCCGCACGATGGGCATCAAGCAGATGATGGAGTGCTACATCGATCACCGCATCGAAGTCATCCGTCGTCGCACTCAGCACCTGCTCCGCGAAGCCAAAAAGCGTGCGCATGTCCTCGAAGGGATGATCTACGCGGTTGTTGACATCGATGAAATCATCAAGCTGATCAAGTCGTCCAAGACCCGAGAAGAAGCGATCCAAAAGCTTATGGACCGCAAGTACTCGATCCCCTCAGACCATCCCGCAGCCCCGGTCATCCCGCAACGATTGATGGATATGGTCCGTCTCGCAGACCAAGATGGCGGCACCCTCCTGACCCGCATCCAAGCGGAAACAATCGGTGCGATGCGACTTATTCAGCTCGTTGGTCTTGAGATCGAGCGTCTAGTGAAAGAGTATTCTGAGCTTGTAACCGAGATTGAAGGATACGAAGCGATCCTTGCGAATCACCGCATGGTGCTGGACATCATCGTCGAGGACTGCGAAGAAATGAAGCTCAAGTTCGGTCGCGACCGCCTCACTTCCATCGAGGAAGCCGCGGGTGATATCGATATTGCAGCGCTCATCCAAGAGCAAGACATGGCGGTCACCATATCGCACCAAGGATATGTCAAACGCGTCCCGCTTGAAACCTATCGCGCCCAGGCGCGAGGTGGGAAAGGGATCAAAGCGTCGGACTCTAAGGACGACGACTTCATCGAGCACCTGTTCGTTGCATCAACCCACGACGACTTGCTCTGCTTTACCGACTCTGGTCGTGTATTTAAACTCAAGGTGTACGAGCTCCCCGAGATGGGGCGCACGAGCAAGGGCCGTCCGATCATCAACTACATCGACCTCAAGCCTGGTGAACGAACCTGCGCGTACCGGTCGATCAAGGACTTTGAATCTGGGTCGCATTTCTTGGCCTTTGTATCCAAGCGCGGAATCATCAAGCGGACTCCGCTCAAAGAATACCGCAATGTCAACCGGTCAGGATTGATCGCGGTCGGACTCAAGGACGATGATGCATTGTTCAATGTTCGTTTAACCACAGGCATCGACGACATCATGCTGATCGCATCCAACGGGATGTCGATCCGATTCAATGAGCAGGATGTGCGTCTGATGGGACGCCCCGCTGCGGGTGTCAAGGGGATCGAGCTGGGCAACGACGCAGAGATCGTCGGGATCATTCGTGTTCCCATGGTCGCAGACGAGAACGATCCAGAAGTGACCCACACCACACAAGACGCGATCGACCGCGGGCTCAGCGTGCTGACCATCTCCGAAAACGGATACGGCAAACGCACCCTCGTCGATGAATACCGCGTCCAGCCCGAAAACGGACCAATGCGGAGCCAATCACGCGGCGGCAAAGGACGCACCGACATCAAAACAACCGCACGCAACGGTGCTTCGGTTGCAGCGGTGGGGGTCTATGACTCTGATGATGTGGTCGTGATCTCTCGTGGTGGATTACTCGTACGGATGGCAGCTGAATCGATCTCACGCATCGGTCGAGCGACCCAAGGCGTCCGCGTAGTCGGTCTTAAAGGCGATGACCGAGTGATTGCCGCTGCTCGGGTTGAAGAATCAGATCATTCAGGTGATAATACCGATGAAGCAGCCTCAGTTGGTCCGTCGGGTGACGACCAATCCGAGTGATTGCACAGGAAGGATTCCCCTATGACCATCGACTGGTCCTCTGACATTGCTATTGCCAACCTTGCCGATGAGCCCGCGTTGTCTGACGAACTGGGTTCGATGATCGAACGGATTGTTGACGCGGACGATCCTGATTCTGGAAGTTCATCGCCTCATATTGTGCTGGACTTTCATGAGGTCAGTTATGTTAACTCATCGAACATCGCTCAGCTGCTCCGCATTCACAAGTTGCTCGCTGAGAACTCAAGACGATTGGTACTGTGTTCGGTGACCGATGAAGTGATGTCGGTGCTTGTGGTCTCTGGTCTCAACAAAGTCTTCTCGTTCGCTCCAGACACCCTGACTGCTATTGCATCAGTGCAGATCGAAGACTCCCCTGCATAAGCGCACCTGACGCTGATAAGTGAGCGAAGTTGCTCATGCTTTGAATATGAACTTCGAGTGCTCGCTTGCAAACAAGCAGCGATCAAAGACTCGCAGGGGCTTCATTAAGATCATCGATCTGTTCTTGTGTTCGCTGGCTCCTCTTGGATGAAGGAGCAATAAACAGCGCGGTGATATCGTCTGGTTGATGCAGCGATCCCATTTGCAGGTCAAGATTATCCTCAAGGACTTTCACAGAGCGATCAAGGTTGCTCCCATCAGTTCCTGCGGTGCTTAGTCGTGAGAGGTAGGTTTGTGTCGGGCGCTTCCGGTCATGCTCGTCGTCGGTGTTGTTTGGGAATGCAACCTCAAAGCCATCGGAGTAGAAGACCAGAACATCGCCCTTGTTGAGCTTCACTGTAGTCTGTCCAAACTCTACCCCCTCAAAGACTCCGAGCAGAGGTCCTTGTGAGTCCACCATCTCGGTCTCGCCGCTCTCAGCTCGGATGATCAGCGCTGGGGGGTGTCCCGCACCGGCGATGGTCACTTCGTTTGTTGATTTGTCGTACACCGCATACATCGCGGTCGCAAAGCGTGCGTTCTCACTTGCGTTCTGGGACATGATGTTGTTGAGCCGGCGCAGTGCTTCTGATGGATCGATCACTTTGCAATCACTCCCGGCCCCGTCAATCTTCCGCAGCCCTTGGGTGATGATCATGGTCATGAGCGCTGCGGGGACCCCGTGTCCGACCGCGTCAGCGAGGAAGAAAGCTGATCGGTGCTCGTCGAGTTGTGTGATGTCATAGATATCACCAGACACATACGACGCGGGCCGATAGATCACCCCGACATCGACGCCGTCGATGGTGGTGGATCCGGTTGGGAGAAAGTCACGCTGAATACTTGCTGCGGATTGAAGCTCTTCGTGGAGCTTGGCAACCTCCGACTGGACCCCGTTGATGGTCATCTCGCTGAGTCTGAGATGCGTATTGAGGCGCTGGAGCGCGGGCTGGCGCTGCGCGAGTGTGCGGAGCATCATCGCTGCATCACGCGGAGTTGTCGTGAGTGGTTCACACAAAATACCCTCAGCTTGCATAAACGAACGGATGCGTTCCTGCTCAGGGTCCACAAGTACAAGCGTCGCGACCATCGATTCACTCAAGAGATCCATCAGTCTGCTGATAGTTCGGTCACCCTGGCAATCAGTGATCACGATGATTGCTGGGGTGTTATTGGGTTGGGTGGGATGATCAGGGTCAAGCAACTCGCTGAGCTCTGCCCAGCAAAGACCGAGTCCAGACTGAAGCAGTTCCTTACCCAGACTCACTGTCCAACCAGGAGTCAGCTTGTCCATCTCTTCAAGACCAATGCCGACAACTGCAGGACCAGCGATATTGGATTGCTGATCAGTCACTGTAATTCCGATGGACATCAATATACCCTCCGCGACCCATCAGAACGACAGACGCATAAAGATATATCGTCGAGGATTCGGTGAGAATTACGGGGGCATCCCAGTTTGAAGTGTTGAGAACATTGGTGGTTCCCCCCATACGGAACTCAGCGTCCGATGATCTTTTTCATGCTGACCGATAACCGAAACTTCATCAGTGAAATCTACTGAATAATCGTCTCGAGGTACTCTGTATCAAGCTCGATCATCTGCCCTTGCTCTAGGTTCATGCTTTCGAGTGCCCCCCCCCGAATCTCGATTGCGTATTGAGCGGCGAATCGGCTCGTGTATCTTTTGAGTCTTGATTCATATTCGAGCAGGCTCTCCTCAGCGGTCCTCGGAGGTTCCACAGGCATGTGGTGCATCGCGACAATCCGTCCCGCTGAATCAAGGAAAATAATGTCGATGTCGATCACACAATCACGCATTACAAATGCGCGCATCGTTGCTCGCGGGAACGCAAACAGCATCCCCCCAAACTCAGGAAGCTCGGTCACGCCCCCAAGACCCCGCTCACGCGTCGCATCATCCGCAACAATATCCAGTGTGTACGCAGTCCCGTCAAGCTCAACAATCGCTTTGCCATCAACAATCGCAGGCCTTGAGCATCCAACCATGCTTGTGCTCATCAACAAGAGAACACAGCAACCGATCATCATAATCAGTGATTTGCTTGTGCGAGTAGTGGGTGAGCAGTTCAAGAGCGTAGCCATAGATCATCCTCAGGGGTAAAGACTATATCGGTCGTGGGAAGTGTATCGAGCGAGAACCCCTCAAGAAAGTGCTGTGCGGACATCTCGTTTCGAGTGGTCTGAATCCCGCTCCAGTACGCTAAAAGCCCGATGATCCGCTCTGTGCTGACCCCGAGTTGAATGTAATGATCGATACGAGTGTCGCCATGTCTCTTTGCGAGTCGGCGACCATCGCTTCCCCTCACGAGTGGTAGATGCACAAACTCAGGTGTTCGCTTATACCCAAGCGCATCCATGAGTAAGAGCTGACGCGCAGTCGAGTCGAGCAAATCATCTCCGCGAACGATGTGCGTAATCGCTTGTGTGTAATCATCAACCACCACCGCGAGTTGATAGCTCGGGCTCTGGCGCTGAGTCCAGACAACAAAGTCACCAATCGACTGAGAAGGATTCAGACGCTGATCACCAAGAAACCCGTCAATGAACTCGACATCCTGGTCATGAACCATAAAGCGCCAGTTGGTTCCCGCTTCAGTAAACCGCTCTGGGATCTCCACTGGTCGGAGTTTGGGTGAGAACCGGATTTCGTGATCGCCTTCATTGGGAGCGTTGGTCGCGAGCTGGATTTGCGAGCGGGAGAGTTCACAGGGGTAGACATGCCCCAACCGCGCAAGGCGCTGCATAGCCTCCATATGAGACGCGAGTTGACTGGATTGGATCTGGGGTTCGCCTTCCCAGTCAACCCCGAGCCACTCTAAAGTCTTGATCGTCTGGTCAATCACCCCAGGCTTCACACGAGGGGTATCAAGGTCCTCGATCCGGAGCACAATTCGCCAGTTTCTTTGTTTCGCGAGTGCCCAATTAATGAAAAAAGTGCGTGCATTTCCCAGATGCAACGCCCCTGTAGGCGACGGAGCAAGCCTTGTTATCGGTTGCTGGGGAGTTTGACCTGTTTTGTGGGGTGTACACACGCGTGATTGTGTGTACACTGGAGGTGTCAGACAAGCCATGCATACCTGGTTTCTGATATTCTCGTCGCGAGGGAGACATGGTGTGCATCAAGGAGACGAGTGTGGCAGAGCAAGCACTGGGCAAACTCAGCGAAGATCAGATCGAAGCACAGCTCGAAGAGTACCCCGAATGGGCAGAGCTCAACGGGCAAATTCAACGAACCTTCCAGTTCGATGATTTCGATCAATCAATGGGATTCGTCAACCGGATCGCAGAATACGCAGAACAGGTTCAGCACCACCCCGATATTCTTATCCGATACAACAAAGTCACCCTCACCGTCTCAACACACGACGCAGGCGGGATCACCCACAAAGACTTTGAACTTGCTCAAATGGCGGACACGACATTCAGTAATCCCAGTTGATCTATTCACGGGCAACAAACTGTAATAGCAGATTACTTGAGCTCGACAGACCAATACGCTTCATCCAAGAACGCTTTCCAAGATTCGTACTTCTCGCTGTTGAGTCGCATGGAGATCAGTGGGTTGCGCTTGGGTTTGACCGGTTTTTTGATCAGTTTCATATGCGCCTGGTCTGGTGTGCGCCCGCCCTTGCGTGAGTTGCATTTGACGCATGAGCACACCAGGTTTTCCCAGGTGTCCGGTCCATCCTGCGTCCTTGGTATGACATGGTCGATTGAGAGCTCGGATGTGGTGAAGTGTTTACCACAGTACTGGCACCGGTTATGGTCGCGAGCAAAGAGGTTTCTTCGATTGAGCTTGACGCGTTGTGCTGGGAGTTTGTCATATCCGACGAGCCGGATAATTCGCGGGACCGCAATATCAAACCTAACGGTTTTGACCCAGTCAAAGTTGTCCGGTTCGTACTCCTTGCGGAGCTCTGAGAGTTCAGCCCAGGTCGAGAAGTCATAGTTGGCAAACGATCCATCATCCGCATGAATCACTTCTGCGATCTCGCGTGAGAGCAGTACAAACGCTCGGCGCGCGGTCACGACGCGCACCGCCATGTAGAGTTTGTTGAGGACGAGGACCTTGGAATCGAGTCCACTCAGAAGATGGTTATAGTCAAGAGACGCGGCACTGCCGTCCAAGGACATCCCTTGGTCGGCGCCGCTGGGTATACCGGGAGTGCTGTCAGCCCGGCCGCCTTTGCCCGACCGGGCAGCTTTGGATCGCTTTGATTTTTTCTTTGGTCCTCGTGACATGGTGTCTCCGTTGTACCATTTATTCGGTAAATCTTCAACTCAATACGAGCCAAACCCATGAAAGTTTGGTCAAGATCACGCGTTTACGCGCGCAAAGCACGATGTTGATTCAAAACGATGGGATCAACACGCGCCTGTGTACTGCCTAAGTTGTGTGTGCTTTCGTTCTCAGTGCCTGAAATGACGCACACCGGTGGTCAGACATGTGACCCCGTGCTGGTCGCAGAGTTCGAAAGTTTCGTGATCGCGCTTTGACCCGCCCGGATGTATGATCGTGCCCACACCCGCATCAATCAGGAGCTGGGGGCCATCGCTGAATGGGAAGAAGGCATCGGAAACTGCGATCGATCCTTTGGCAAGTTCACCCGCTTTCCGGATCGCGCCAAGACACGATGCGACCCGGTCCATCTGCCCCGCCCCTGCGCCAAACAAGCGAGTTCGTGCGCCGTCAGTTGTTGGTTCTATCCCACCAATCAGTACCGCGTTCGAGGAAAGCGCTGTGCAGATTGGTTCAAGCACAGCACCAGCCCTCAGGATTTCACTGGTCGGCGCTGGACCCGCAGCATGCACCCAAGTTGATGAATCAGGGACAACCAGATCGCGGTCTTGAACCAGCATCCCGCCTGGGATCCATTTCATCTCGCGAGTGATGTTGGGTAGAACCTCACCGACCGCAAGGACGCGAAGATTCTTCCAGCGCTCCGCAAGCATCTCGAGCGCATCGTCGTCATATGACGGGGCGATCAGGACTTCAAAGAAGGTGCCTTCTTGAGTAATCCGCTCTGCTGAAGCACGATCAATCCGCGTGCTGGTTGCGAGGATACCACCGAACGCGGCCATCGGATCGCCCGCAATTGCTGCATCGATCGCATCCCGGTTCGAATCTGCACACGCAGCTCCGCACGGATTTGTATGCTTGAGTACGCACGCGCCGTGCTGAGTGAGAGATGCGGATCTGAGTGCGCGGACGAGTTCGAGCGCTGCACTCGCATCATTGAGATTGTTAAAGCTCAGCGGCTTTCCGTGAAGCTGCTTCGCTCCGATGAGGGTGCCCTTGCTGAGTCCACTGCTTTTGTAGAGTCCTGCGTTCTGGTGAGGGTTCTCGCCATATCGCAGGGTATCAACTTTCGTGAGACCGATAGGCAAGCGATCAGGGAGATCAGTAGCGCCCCTGGTCATCCACGAACTGATCGCTGCGTCGTAACACGCGGTCGCGGTAAATGCGTCTGCTGCGAGTGTGGTACGGAGTTCCAGACTTGTGCACCCATTGAGATCGTGGAGTTCACTGAGAAGCAGGTCGTATTGTGATGGATCAGTCAGGATCGCAACTGAGCGGAAGTTCTTCGCAGCTGACCGGACCATCGAAGGCCCCCCGATATCAATCTGTTCAATCGCTTCAGCATCGGTTACCCCATCGCGCGCGATGGTCGCTTCAAACGGATACAGGTTGACACACACAAGATCGATCGGATCGATCTCATGTTCATGCATTGAATCGAGATGTGATTGGTCGTCTCGACGCGCGAGTAGTCCGCCGTGGATCTTTGGGTGGAGTGTTTTTACGCGTCCATCCATCATCTCGGGGAAATCGGTGACTTCTTCGATCCCGGTCACAGCGATGCCCGCATCGGCTATTGCCTTTGCGGTCCCTCCGGTCGAGATGATCTGAACCCCCAGATCCGCGAGGGATTGCGCGAGTTCAACGACTCCTGCTTTGTCAGAAACAGAAATCAGTGCACGCGTAACGCGCACCGCAGGATCACAGGAAGCTGCAGGGGTGGCATCGGTCATCATGTCCGTGTCCTTGTGTGTTGAGTTGTGCCACACCAATCAATCGGGTGCTGGCTGATATTCAGTTCGGGAAACTCACCGGAGCGAGAAGCGGGCAATCGCGCCGTTTGGTGTGATGACATACAGCGAACCATCGATAAACGAATCAGCCCGGACGCCCGCAGCGCCATTGAGGTTGACCGAGGTGATCACTTCACCCGTGTCTATATCGACTGCTGCCAGATCCCGTCCCGTCCAGACCATGAGTTCATCATCGTTTGCAAGTGAGACGACCCAGCCCACAAGCTGATCGTTGCTCCAGAGGATGTCTCCTGAGATGGAATCGATCGCAACCAATCCGAGATCTGCTGTAGAGCCGTAGATGATCCCGTCGTGGACGACGGGCTGAACAGTTACGGATTCGCTCGTGCGCTTCCGCCAGTACCGGTATCCATCTTCAAGCGAGAACGAGTAAATGGATTGATCGGTCGAAGGAACAATGACCGCGCCTTGGTCAATCAGAAGGTTGGATACCGCTCCACCTGCGATTTTGGTGGACATGATCGAAGATCCGTCGTAGGTTGCGAGTGTCCGAAGATCGCCCCCAGCTGAGATCATCGCGATCGACCGGTCGTCAATCGCGACGGGAGCGGATTGGAACTCGCCATTAAACTTGTAGGACCAAAGCGGGAAGTCATTGGTCAGCTCAAACGCAATCAACTGGTTCCGGGTCGTCCCGAACATCGCGAGGTTGCCCATGACCAGTGGTTTGGTGTTGATGATCGCGTTGACATTGTCGCGGTCGAGTGTGTTGCCGTTCTTAAGATTAATTTCATGGAGCTCGGTGTCAGAGGTGATAAACAGCGTGTTGCCTACCCGCTCAGGTTCAAAGAGCTGGGTAGTGGGGCGGTCGAGCTGCTTTGCCCACCGGACTTTCCCGGTTGAGCTTTCCAGACAAGTCACGGTGGTGTCAGACGCAGTGGTGATGATCGCGTCGTTGTACGCAACCGCGTCAGTCAATCCAGCGCCCGGCTTCATAAGCGGGAACCCGGTCCATTGCCATTGGTATCCCAGTTCGCCCCAACCATCGTGATCAATGGTCCAGGATTCCACTTGCAGCGTGTCCGCTCCACTTGAATCTGGTGCGCTGGAACTGGTCTGTGTCGATGAGCATGCGGTCACGCCCCCCGCTAAAGTCAGGGTCATCAGTGATACGCAGCAACGGGTCAGGTCAATCTTCATCACAGGTCCATCTCCAAAGGATCGGTCGTCAGCTCGCAAGGAAGAAACCAAGCCGAGTGCGGGGTGTGGTGCCGGGGTGCTCTACCGGGATATGGTTCGGTAGGATAGCGCGACAAAGAGCGGATTTGGTGCCTCAACCGGTCAAGGACGCCATTCCTGCGACTTTCAAGACCACTTTTTGAGTTCGCGTCCATCCGTCCCATCTACCCTCCGCACGATCCACCCTAAGGTTCGATATGTTTACAGGCATTGTCCAAGCAATCGGCACCCTCCACTCCTCGACCAAGACCCCAGAAGGGCTCAGAATCATGATCAATCCCGGTTCATGGGACCACGCGCCCCAGCTCGGAGATTCCATCGCTCATAACGGATGCTGCCTTACGCTTGTCGAGATTCAGCACGATCAGAACAATCAGCCGCTCTGGGTCTATGACGCGATCCCGGAGACTCTCCTCAAAACCACCCTCGCGACCTGGACCCCGGGTCAACCCATCAACCTCGAACGCTCGCTCCGTGTTGGCGACGGACTCGATGGTCATCAGGTCCAAGGCCATGTCGATGGGACGGGAACCGTGCTTGCGGTTGAGCAATCAGACGGCTGGCGCATCCGCATCGGTCTCACAGAATCTATGATGAAATGGATGACCCCCAAGGGATCAATCACCCTCGACGGCGTCTCCCTGACCATCGCAGACCTGAGCGATCAAGACCACTGGATCGAAGTCGCCCTCATCCCAGAAACCCTCGAACGAACCAACCTCAACGAGCGAACCAAAGCAGACGGCGTCAACATCGAAGCGGATGTCATGGTCAAGACCATTGTGCAAACGATGGAGCGAATGCAGGTCTTGAGTCGCTAGTCCATGATTCCTGAATCTGACTAAATAATCTTCGTGTATACTAATCTCATGCGTGTCCTCGGCTTTGATCCCGGTCTTTCTATTACCGGCTATGGATGCGTCACCGGTGACTCCATCCGCCCCTCCATCATCGAAGCAGGCGTGTTTCGGCTCACCAAAAGCGGGCAGCCCACGCCTCCGATCGGAGATCGTCTGGTCGAGCTTCACCAAGATGTTCAAGAACTCATCGAGCGCGTCAAGCCCGATCTGGTCGCGATCGAGGGGATGTTTGCTCATAAGGATCATCCCGGAACCGTGATCAAGATGGCCCACGCTCGCGGGGTGATCTTGCTTGCTGCAAGGGCAGCGGGGATTGAAGTTATCGAGCTCAAACCCGCTGAGGTCAAGAAAGCAGCGACCGGATCTGGCCGAGCGACCAAAGAGCAGATGCAGCTCTCGGTCCAGTCCATGTTCAATCTTCCAGAGCTGCCCACCCCAGCGGATCTGGCTGATGCACTCGCGATCGCATCATGTGCTTTGCGTCGTCATCAGCTTGGTATGCTTTCGATCTGATCCTGTTCATACCATCTTCTTTTCACCAAGCTCTCCCTATCATTCATCGATGACCTCTAGCCAATCCAATCCAGAATCCGTCATTGCCCAGGTGCTGATCGTCGAAGACGAGATCGAGCACGCGGATGTGATCGTCGACGCGCTCCGCAGACCAGGACATGTGTGCACAACCGTCCACACCGTCGAACGCGCCTACGAAGAAATTACTGGGGGCAAGTTTGATATCATCATCACCGATCTCCGCATGCCCGAAAGCGCCGGAGTCCACGGCGTAAACGAGGACGGATCAAACGCGGGCATGCGCGTACTCGAACTCGCAAGCGAACACCAACCCGACGCAGAGACCATCATGGTCACCGCCCACGGCGATGTCCCCACAGCACGCGACGCGTTCAAGCACGGAGCGTTTGATTTCGTGGAGAAACCACTCGATCTGATGGTCCTGAGATCAGTCGTTCAACGGGCCGCGGAACAATCGGTGCTGCGGGGCGAAGCAGACGAGCTCAAAGAGTTAATTCAGCACGAGGGATTCGAGGGGATCATCGCGGGCGCGGAATCCATGCGCAAGATTATTGAGATTATCCGTACAGTCGCACGCTCAAATATCGCGGTGCTGGTGACCGGTGAAAGCGGGACAGGGAAAGAGCTGATCGCCCAAGCTGTCCACCGGAACTCAAACCGTGCATCCAAGAAGTTCAAATCCATGAACTGTGCTGGTCAAGCTGAAAACCTGCTTGAAGACGAGCTTTTCGGGCATGTGCGCGGCGCGTTTACTGGCGCTGACAAAGACCGAGAGGGTGTGTTCGAGTTCGCCAACGGCGGGACGCTGTTCCTCGATGAAATCGGTGATATGCCTCTGACAATGCAAGCAAAGCTTTTGCGCGTGCTTGAATCCGGAGAGGTCGTTCGTCTGGGTTCCAACGAGACAAGGAATGTCGATGTCCGTCTGGTCAGCGCGACCAACAAAGATCTTGAACAGATGATCAAAGACGGCACCTTCCGTCAGGATCTCTATTTCCGCATCAAAGGCACAATGGTCCATCTTCCCGCGCTCCGTGATCGTCGCGAGGATATCCCGCGGATTGTCCGTCACGCGGTCAGCAGGTTTTCAGGTGAGCTTCATCCCGGAGAACCATCGCCTCAGGTTTCTGATGCAGCGATGCTCAGACTCACCGCATATGACTGGCCTGGTAATGTTCGTCAGCTGTTGAACATTATCCAGACCATGGTGGTCATGAGCGGCGCTGATCCAAGCAAAACCATCGGGATCGAGCATGTCCCCGATGATGTTCGCGAGCATGACAGCGAGGGAGGATCAAGTTCATACGCGATCGGTTCACTCGCGGGAACAAGCCTTGAACAGCTCGAGCGCCAAGCGATCCGGGAAACCCTCAAACTCACCTCTGGAAATCGCGAGCAGACCGCCAAAATGCTGGGTATTGGTGAACGGACGCTCTACCGGAAACTCAACGAGTACGGGCTCCGATAACCACTGGGTAGTACACACCAGATGTACATTGATCCCACAAAAATGGGGCAAAGGTGGGGCTGCGCCGGCATCAACGATATGGGGGGTAGATTTACTGATTATATATTGGGGTGCTGTTAAATCATCTGATTGTGAACACCGATCAAATAGAAGTAGTTGATCTGAAATCTCAGGTTAGACCGTGCTTTCCTCTCCAAGGGTTCCACCGATGAGTCAGTATACGATCGAAGATATTCTCGAATGTCCATCTCTCCCGTCTCTCCCAGCAGTCGCAGCAAAGCTCATCGAGCTGACCGGTGACCCTGATGTCCAAATAAGCGAAATCGCGAAAACCGTTCAGCAAGACCAAGCCCTTGCTGGCAAGGTTCTTAAAACAGTCAACTCAAGTTACTATGGTTTGCCAAATCGGTGCGGGTCAATCGACCGTGCGATGGGGTACCTCGGTTTGAACACCGTCAAGTCGCTCGTTCTCGGATTCTCGCTCGTCGAAGCAACCAACGCAACAGAAAGCGAAGGCTTTGACATGATCGGGCACTGGCGCCGCACCCTGATGGGAGCGACTGCAGCACGCTTTCTCGCAGAGCACTTCCGCTTGTCAGACAAAGATGAAGTCTTTACCGCAGCGTTGTTCCAAGATATGGGAATGCTCGCGATCTACACCGCGATGCAAGAAGACTACACATCTGTCGCTAAAGACATCAGCCACCGGAAACTGACTTCCATCGAAAACGAAGCATTCGGATTCGGTCATGCAAAGGTTGGGGCGGCGCTCGCCAAAAAATGGCAGCTCCCGGAAAATATATCCGAAGCAATCGCGTTCCATCACGATCCAGACAAGTCGCAAGGCAGTGATGTCGACATGGTTCGAGCAGTAGCGCTGGGGACACAGGTAGCTGAAGCACTCAGTACCGACAACCCGGCTTCGTCCATCCGGCGCATTGAACGATTGACAGGGTCATGGTTCCCGAAACAGAAAATTGACATCGAGGAACTCTTTGAATCCGTCAACGAGTCGGCTAAAGAACTCGCATCCCTCTTTAACACAGAAATTGGCGATATCAAAGATGTGAAAACGCTTATGAACCAAGCTCAAGACCGGGGTCTTGAGCATCAGATCTCCATGCAGAGACAAGCAGAGAACCTGGAAAAACAAGCGTTCACCGACGGTCTAACCAATATCCCGAACCGCAAAGAGTTCGACAATCTGATTGTGCAAGAGTACGACAAGTTCAAAGAATCAGGTACCGGATTCGCGGTGCTTTTCTTTGATGCCGACAAGTTCAAAAGTGTTAACGATACACACGGCCACGCGGTCGGTGACCTCGTTCTCATCGAGCTCTCAAAGCGCGCGACCGATGCGGTAGGGAAAGAAGGCACCGTGTGCAGATACGGGGGCGAAGAGTTCGGGGTTGTGCTTCCCGGTCATTCCGTTGTCAATGCAGGCATGCTCGCAGAGCAAGTCCGATCAAAGATCGCTGAGATCCCGTTTGATATCCGGTCACTGGATGAAGGCCCCGATGAGCTTCCGGTCACGGTAAGTATCGGGGTGTCATCTGTCGATGCTGGACCTACTTCTCGTTTGACCAAGCCAGATCAAATGGTCAGCGAAGCGGACGCGGGTGTATACGCTGCGAAAGAAGCGGGCAGAAACAATGTGCAAATCTGGTCACCCGATATTGGTGCCGCAACTCCACCTGTGATCGAGGACAACACCAACCCTGATGAACCGGTCATTCCAGATGGAAACGGAAAGATCGAACGGGTCATGATCATCGAAGATGACGCGCTCGCTGCAACTTTGTTGATCACCCTGCTCAATAGAAAGACTGATGTCGAGATCAGCTGGGTTAAAGACGGCAGAGAAGCAGTGAAAGCTTTCAAGCAATCGGTTGCGGACTTCACCCGTCCTGCAGATCTGGTGATCTGTGATTTGAATCTGCCTGACATGACCGGGTTTGATACATTCCGGTCATTTAAGGAAGCTGGGCTGCATCATCAGTTGCCATTCTATATGCTGACCTCAAACGACTCAGAACAAACCCGAGCAGAAGCTTCTCGGCTCGGGATCTCCGAATGCATCGGCAAAAGCGACTTCACCAAGAATATCGGTAAGTGGATTAACATCATGGTGCCACCGAATCTCAGAGCCGCGTGAGCTGAGCTGGATTACCAGTCGAGGGTTGCTCTCCAAGCGCTGGTAAGCTCATCGACACCCAGATCCAACCCTGAGTCTGGATTCGTTAGCTTTCCTGAGTTGTCCAGGGTTGCAATCGAGGTCATGCGCGCACCCTTTGGGAGTTTCGCGAGTGCTTCGAGCGATTGGGCATTATCGTGAACTTCAAGAACATATCCCGAAGTTGGTTCTGCAAACATCGTCTCAGCAAGATGGTCCGTCGAGTCTATATGTACCTGAGCGCCGATGGGCTGAGCTTCGCTATGTCCTGCAATGAGCATCTCTGCGATGCTCACAAGAAGCCCGCCGTCTGAGACATCGTGCGCACTCAGCACTTCGCCGCTTGAGATCATCGACGCGACAGCGCGAGCGATCGCTGCTCCTATTTCTGGTGAAGGGAGCGAACTCGAGGGATGATGACCTCCAAAGAGTTCTTCGTACACACTGCCCGCAAGACCCGCTCGCTCATCAAGACCAATGTGCACCAGCAGCGATCCTGCGTGCTTTGCATCGCTGGTCATGATCTTTTCGAGTGAGGGCACAATGCCCATTCCCGTAATCAACAAGGTGGGGGGGATCTCGATGGTTCGTCCGTCTTTGGTCGTAAACTGGTTGTTCAGAGAGTCTTTCCCAGAAACAAACGGCGTTTTATACGCCTTCGCTCCGTCGTAACACGCATGGGCAGCGCGCACAAGCGAACCAAGATTCTCTGGTTTCTTGCAGCTCGGCCAGCAGAAGTTATCCAAAATCGCGATCCGTTCAGGATCGGTCCCAACGCACACCAAGTTGCGTATGCATTCATCGATCGCTGCAAGCGTCATGTGGTATGGGTCGGCGCTGAGCCCGGTTGCTAATCCGCACCCCACCGACAATCCTTGTCCAGTCCCGGGAACCGGTTCGATCACCGATGCATCACTTGGGCCGACCCCGCGAGGCCCGACCAAAGGCTTGACCACCGTATTCCCCTGAACCTCGTGGTCGTATTGACGGATGATCCAGTGCTTGCTCGCGATGTTCGGATGTCCAAGGAGCTTGAGCAGAGCTTCGTTGATCTCGGGTGCATCATCTTGAGTGGTCGATGAAGTAGCTTGCTTTGGTGTAGGTTCCCAGGTCGCGGTGCGTGTTGGGGTCGGGATGCCATCATGAAGGAACTTCATCGGGAGCCTGCCGACTTCGGTGCCTTGGAAGTTGAGGATGAGCTCAGCGCCGGGAGTTCCGAAGTGGCCAAGGTCAGCCATCTCGACATGTTCTTCGTTACATATTTGGCGGAGCTGGGTGAGGTGTTTCTCTGGGACCGCGAGGACCATGCGTTCCTGAGCTTCGGAGATCCAGATCTCGTCGTAAGTCAAACCGTTATATTTGAGCGGCGCGCGGTCAAGGTGGACATCAGCGCCGATCTTTTCGCCCATCTCACCAACTGCGCTTGAGAATCCTCCAGCCCCGCAATCAGTGATGGATGTAAACAACGGACCGCCCTCCGCATCACGCGCCCGAAGAATCGCATCAAGTGTGCGTTTTTCTTCGATCGCGTTCCCGATCTGCACCGCGTGACTGAACTCGTCAGCATGCGTATCGGTGAGCTCAGCGGAGCTGAAGGTCGCGCCGTGGATACCGTCGCGTCCGGTTCGTCCGCCCAGCGCGATGATCCGATCGTCTTGCTGGGCATCACCGGAGATAAGATCACTCGGCATCACCCCAATACACCCGACATAGACCAGCGGGTTCCCGATGTACCGATCATCAAACGAGACCGCACCGTTGACGGTGGGGATGCCCATGCGGTTGCCATAATCGCGGACGCCTCCGACAACCTCGGTCAGGATCTGCTTGGGATGCAAGCACCCATCAGGGATGTCGGTGGTCTCTGGATGAGCGACGCAGAACACATCCGTGCTCGCGATCGGTTTTGCCGCGAGCCCTGTCCCCATGATGTCACGGATGCACCCACCAATCCCGGTCGCAGCTCCGCCGTAGGGTTCGAGTGCACTGGGGTGGTTGTGGGTCTCGACCTTGATGCATACGGAGTGGTCATCGTCAAACTTGATGATCCCAGCGTTATCGACAAACACGGACTGAGTCCAGTCGAGTCCCTCGTCAATGAGCTCGAAGGTCGCTGCGGCAACAGTGGCCTTTAGAAGGTTATGAATCGTCACCGATCCATCATCATGCACCTCATGGTGGGGGCGACTCGACCAGTCGATACCTTCAATATCAGGACCGGAATAGTGGATCGTCGCTTTGAGAGTTTTGTGAACGCAGTGCTCGCTCCAGGTCTGGGCGAGTGTTTCAAGCTCGATATCCGTCGGTTCGCGTCCCAGAACCTGATACTCGTGGCGAATCGCTTGCATCTCATGCAGATCCAGGAACAGGTGCCCGTCGCGTGAAAGAGTTTCGAGTTGTTGATCACTAAGCTCGCGGATCGGTATACGCGTGAGATCAAACCCATGATCATGTCCTTTTGGGAGTTCGTCCGGGAAGTACGGTTTGGTATGGATTGCTGAAACGACCGGATTCGCAAGCACGCGCTGCGCAACCGTTCGTGCATCCGCATCAGACATCCCAAAGATCTCATACCGATAACCGGTTGATACGAGTGCGTCAACACCGGTCAGAGATTTGATCGCTGCTTGGGTTGATTGGGCTGGAGGATCCATCACGCCGGGGAGTGGGTGGACTTCCACGAGCGTGCCCTTTGCTTCTGAAGAGCCATGAGTGACCGATTCAACGACCGGATTGCAGAGCAGCTGGGTGACGATCGATTCGAGCTGATCATCGGTGAGATCCGCTTCGATGAGGTAGATCCGAGCGCTGATCGCATGCTCAACTGCGTATCCAAGAAGCGAAGCCCGATGGACAAACTCGGTGGCGCGTGGATCCCCAGCTCCCGAAGTCGGGTGGATCTGGATGCGATGAACTCGGCTCGAAACACGGTCGACGGTGGCGGATGCTTGGCTCATAATCCATCCTAGACCCCGCCCCTACACACCGCCGGGCTGAGGGGCGGGATATGATCCGCGCGATGAGCGAGCAACCAAAAAGCAGAGTCAATCTATTTACCGACGGTGCCTGTTCGGGGAATCCCGGCCCTGGTGGCTGGGCCTATCTTCTCGTCCACCCCAGAACAGGGAAGCAACGCGAACAATCCGGCGCCGAGCTCGACACCACCAACAACCGCATGGAGCTCCAAGCGGTCATCGAAGGGCTCTCGAACCTGCAAGCTCCAAGTATTGTCGACCTGTATTCAGATTCGCAATATGTCCTCAAAGGGCTCGAGCAATGGATGGACGGGTGGATCCGCAAAGGCTGGAAAACAGCCAGCAAACAGCCGGTCAAAAACATCGATCTTTGGAAGCAGCTCGATGAGCTCCGCAAAGTCCATCGCATCAGCTTCCACTGGGTCCGGGGTCACGACGGACACCCAGAAAACGAACGCGTCGATGTGCTTGCAGTCCAGGCGCGCGAAGCAATCGCTCGGTAAGCGCCGCTCCATCGTCAGTCACAGTTATCGGATCAGATCAGATCGACTTTGCAGTCTGTAACGGGTGCTCTTGGTTGCGGTCGATCGGTTTGTCCGTACAACCGGCCTTGATTATCCATACTGAACCCAGAGCGAGATCAATCGCTTCCCCCATCGGACCGATGTTTCACATGAGACTGGTGCTTTGTGCATCATTATTTATCGTCTCATAGAACCGGGACCATGTCCAACACCAGCGGGAGATACAGCTGTGGAACTCGATACCATCCTTCGTAAAGCCCATGAACTCGACGCATCTGATATCCACATCATTGCGGGTGAACCGCCCATGGTTCGTATCCACCAGGTCATCACTCGGCTCACGGATTCGCCGTTGAGTCAGGAAAAAGTGGCTGAGATGTTCAACACCATCTCAAACCCGCATGTCAAAAAGGTGTTCGAAGAAGAACGAGACGCTGACTTCTCTCATGAAGTCGAGGGTCTAGCCCGGTACCGCGTCAATGCTCACCTTCAAAAGGGCACCATCGGACTCGCGATGCGTGCGATCAAAACCAAGGTCCCACCACTGGAAGCACTCTCACTCCCAGAAGTCATTGCCCGTCTGACCTATCTCCCTCGCGGATTGGTTCTGGTGACCGGTGATACCGGTTCAGGGAAGTCGACCACACTTGCTGCGATGATCCAAGCGATGAACGAACGCTACGCGAAGCACATCATCACACTCGAAGACCCGGTCGAATACATGTTCTCATCAAATGAGTGCTTGATCGAACAGCGCGAACTCGGTCGCGACATGGCCTCCTTCACTTCAGGACTCAAGCACGCTCTTCGTCAAGATCCGGACATCATCCTTGTTGGTGAAATGCGTGACCTTGAAACGACATCACTCGCGATCTCTGCTGCAGAAACCGGTCACTTGGTGCTGTCAACACTGCACACGGTCAACGCTTCACAAACGGTCTCTCGTATCATTGATATGTACCCATCTGGTCAGCAGAACCAGATCCGTTCCATGCTCTCGACCACGCTCCAAGCGGTGGTTTCCCAGACGCTTTTCACAAGGTCCGACCGTCCCGGGATGGTTCCCGCGGTTGAAACCCTCTTGTGTACACCTGCGGTCCGGAACCTGATCCGCGAGAACAAGATCTTTGAGATCCCCAATGTAATCGAGACAAGCCGAGCAATCGGGATGTGCTCATTGGATTCATCGATTGCGGAGTTGTACTTCAACGGAACAATCAGTAAAGAAGACGCGATTGCTCAGGCTGTGTTCCCAGACAAGCTCGAGCGTCAGCTCGTTGCTTAATCCGGTCGGTCCCCTCATTCGCCCGATCGCTTGACAAGGCTCAGAACAGAAGCCACGGAGAAACTCGATGCCCAACTACAAATACCAGGTCAAAGGCCAAGACGGCAAGCTCCGCACCGGTGTGCTCTCAGCTGACAGCGCCAACTCTGCTGCAGCTGTCCTGCGCAATCAGGGCGTACATGTCATGTCCGTCGATCAGGCAAAGGACGGCGTCGGTGAATCAGGGTTCATGAAAACGCTTGCGGACATGAACTCCAAAAAACCAACCCAAAAGCATGTCCTGGATTTCACCACTCAGCTCGCGGTTATGATCCGGGCAGGTATCAATCTCCGTTCTGCGCTCGACGGGATCGCAGACCAAACCGATCACAAGCTATTCCGTAAAATCATCATGGAACTCAAATCGGATGTTGAATCCGGTAAGCAGTTCTCCGATGCGCTCGCCAAGCACCCCAAACTCTTCTCGCCGCTGTATATCAACATGGTGCGAGCTTCTGAAATGTCGGGTTCGTTCTCGGAGATGCTCGTGCGCATCGCTGGATATATCGGTCAGCAGATCGAAACACGCAAGATGGTGATCGGCGCTTCGATCTATCCCGCGATTATCGGTGGTATGGCGGTCACCGTCACGATCTTCCTCATGACCTTTGTGCTGCCCAAGTTCTACACCGTATTTGAGGGTAAAGAAGATGTGCTCCCATGGGCAACCAACTTCTTGATGATGATCTCCCAGACCATGCGGTCACAGTGGCCCTTCTTGGTCGGTGCGGTGCTTGTCATCGCCGGTGCGTTCTTTGCATTCTCGCGAACCGAGATCGGTGCATTCTGGATTGATCGCACCAAGCTCACCATCCCCGTCATGCGCACGATGTTCCGCTCGCTCTACATCACCCGGTCACTCCAGACGATGGGCCAGCTCATCAACGCGGGTGTCCCCATGCTCGATACACTCAGCATCACCGGTGACATCTCAGGGAACAAGCTCTTTGAAGGTATGTGGCACAAAGTCCACGGCTCAGTCAAGCAAGGGCGAAAAATCGCTGAGCCTCTCCAGAGCAGCACACTCCTGCCCAAATCCGTTGTGCAGATGATCTCCGCTGGTGAAGAGTCCGGTAAGCTCGGGGAAGTGCTCGATGAGATTTCTACCTACTACGCGCAGCAGCTCAAAGACCACATCAAAGCGGTTACCGGAATGATCGAGCCCATCATGATCATCCTAATGGGTTCAGTCGTTGGTTTCATCGCGATGGCGATCATTCTCCCGATCTTCAAGATGAGCCAGATCGTTTCGTAATGGACAATATGAACAGCAAGCGGTGATTCAAGCCGCGTGCATCAAACAAACTCGCACCGAGGGGATTGTGCAGGAGTAGATCATGCGTCAACGATCAACCAAACGGATTCAATCACAAGCGGGCTCTTCCCGCGCTGGGTTCACGCTCATCGAATCCGCGATGGCAACCGTCATCATCGGTGTTGGTGTCCTTGCGATGGTTGACGCCCAGTCTTCATTCATCACTTCCAACTCGTGGTCATCACACGCAGCAAGCGGGACTTACCTCGCTAATGAAATCCGCGAGATGACACGGAATCTTCCTAAGCACGACCCGGTCGTCGGTCTCTTCATTGAAGACAATGATGCTGGTGGTGTTCTTCATGGGTGGGGTCCGGATGCGGGCGAGGTCAATGTCGATGACTTTGATGACATCGAAGATTTCGATGGAATGACCTTTACATACCTGGGGACCAACGGATTCGCAGATGGCGATCTCCCCGGCCCCATCAACGCGTATGGAGAGATCATCCCTGAAATCACCCTCGAGGGAGCGGAAACCGGAACAACCGTTGATGATGTGTTCGTCGGAACACCAATGACCGGATGGTCACAGCAAGTGATCGTTCAAAAAATAGATCCATTCGATTCGTCAGTCGTGCGCGCTGATAACTTCACCGAGATCGCTGATGGGGACTTCCCCGGACGCGGCGTCGATGAATATCCGCTGCGCGTGACTGTTCGGGTTTTTTACCAAGCCGCCAACGCGATCAATGCTGATCTCGTAACCGAGGTAATGTGGGTGGTGCCTTAATGCTCGGAAGCAAAGGACAATCTCTTATGAGTACACCAAAACCAGTTTCCAGACGAACACGATTTACGCAGATCCTCTCGGCCCAGCGCCGGGGTATTGCGTCGGTCCTTGCCATGATGTTTCTGGTCTTGTTCGGATCGTTGATCGCTGCGATGGCGGTTTCGTCGACCGGCAATATCCGCACCGCCAATATGCACCTGCATGTCATGCGTGCTATGAGCGCTGCGGAGACCGGTCTTGCGGTCGCGGAGCATCGTTTACACGAAGCGTCTTCACGGTTTGTAATCGCAGAGAGCCAGATCGATAACGATATCTCGTGGGCGCTCTGGTCCGGAAGTTCGGGCGACATCGGTGTTCATCAGGTCTTGCCTCCACGCATGGGGTATGTTGAAGCAACCCCGCCATCAGGGATCGCCCAAGCGCTGGTCAATATCCACAGCGCTGATACCAACTTCATCACCGGTCTTGGGTACCTTGAAGACCCAGAAATCCAGTCAGCACCCGGCGGGATTGATACCAGTGTCTACATGTCCTCCAACTGGGTCAACACCCAAGCGGTCATGCTCCGCAACTGGGACCAGGACACCATGCCCAGCCCGCCCCCAGCATACCAAATCCGGTACGCACCACTCGCGGGTGGTCGGTTTGTACGCGTGATCGTCGAAGGTGTTGTCTACGACCTCCAGCGCAACAACCAACCGATCCGCAGGACCATCATCCGCGATTACCAGATCACCAAGTCAGTCGATCAAGCAATCCTCTCACACTCCAAAATCCTCATCGGAAAGAATGTCAGTATCGAAGGAGATCTCGGAACCCGGTTCGATGAAGTCGACTTTAACTACGGCGATCCGATCGTCATGCGCTCAGACTTCTACGGCTTGAACCCCGATCTTGATTCAAAGATCGAAGACTTCTGGGATTCACTGCTTGCATCAGATGTCGATAACGACAACCGTCTGCGATTCGGTCATCCGATCGAAGGGGCAGGAATGCCTGCGGATGTTGATCTTGATGGGGACGCTGTCCCTGACGGGGCATTCAACGATGTCACGGGTGACGGGTTCCTCGACGAGTTTGATATCTTCGTGCGCCATTACGACACCAACGGTGATAACCGCGTCACTCTTTCTACAGCACTCATCGCGGGAACCCCAGCAGAAACCGCTGGGAGCACTCCGGAGTTTGAGGGTGTTGATGAAGATCTGGCACTGCTGCTCGATTCAGCAAACCCAGACCGCAACAACAACGGAGTTTCGGGATGGGAAGACCTCAACAACAACCGCAAGTACGACCCGGTAGATGAGAATCCGCTCGACCGCGACTTGTTCCATAATGTCTACTCCGATCTCGAACTCGGATGGCGCGATGGGTACCTCGATCTGATGGACCGGTACGCGAAGGTCAGCGGACGGATGGTCTTTAAAGCAAATCTGTCCGACTGGGAAACCGAGCAAGGCCCAATCGGTGATCGATTGCACGGCCCAATTATCCCTGATGAAGGCGAATCGCCTCTCGAGTTTGGCGCAACGGATTCAGATCTGCCAGATATTGATGCATCAAGCTTTGTCGAGACCGAGACCGCACTCATGGCAGCAGCTGACGGTGATCCGTTCTGGCAACAAGTCGCGGATCAACTCGGAGTCTCTGACGCGGTGCTTGGGACTTGGACACTCGCGGACAACTCGACCAAAGCAGATGACCCTACATTCATACCGGTTTGGGAAGATGCAGACTTTGACGGGATTCCTGATAATCATACCGAAGCCTACTTCGAGAACGCTCCATTCAACTCGCCAAGCTATTCAGATGTCTACTGGAGACCTGTATTCAACAACATGGTGTTCAGGAATGTGCAAATCCCGATGGGTCTCAATGGCTTGTTCAACAACTGTACATTTGTAGGGGTGACCTATGTCCGCTCCCATGATGACAACACGCACCCGCTCTGGCAAGAGTATGGCCAGAACCTCTACGACGCGGGTGGTGCGGTCATACCCAAGTACCCACGCGTAGTGTACGGCGATGACGCAGGAGAAGACGCGAGCAATGCTCCGCCCATGCTCCCTGCGAGCGCGGTGCCCCCAAACGATCTGTTGCTGATCATGGCCCCAGGCTCATCTCCGATTGATAAGGGTGATGTTCCAGACAGCGAAATCGCTTCATACGGAGCTGCGTACAACACGCTTCCAGACCCAATCGTTATCGATGGCAAGCGTGTCCATGACACCAAAGAATATTCCAACAATGTACGATTCCATGATTCGCTCTTTGTTGGATCCATCGTCTCAGACACACCGATCAACTACACACAGCTCCGCAACAAGGTCCAGTTTACCGGCGCGAGTCGATTCACCACCGTGCATCCTGATGAACCAAGTAATGCATTCTTGAATCCAGACTCAGGCGACATCGAAGATATTCAAACAAGCTCAATGATGCTGCCAAACTACTCGGTGGATCTGGGATCGTTCAACTCACCACCCGACCAGGACATCACGCTCCAGGGCGCGATCATCGCAGGCGTGCTTGATGCTCGCGGGAACACCGACATTACCGGTGCACTGCTCCTGACCTTTGATCCTGAGTATGGGGTTGCCCCGCTCATCGATCTCACAGGTGCTCCAATCGGGAACCCAGCAGGATTCAACACCTCGCTCGGATACTTCGGCGGCGCCGACGGTGACTTTGAATCCGTAGATCCAAACGACCTGCCCCTCGTTGGTGGAGTCCGCATCGTGGGTTACGACACCACAGGAGACGGGCTCGCGGATGTCTCATACTCCGAAGCTCAGCCCGCTGGTTCAACTCCCGTTCCGTTCAACGGATTTGGCAAGATCCGCATCCGTCACGACCCAAACATGCGCTTGCCATCAGGGTTGATGTTGCCGCTCTCCATGCCTCCGGTCCGAGGAAGTTATCAGGAAGGTTCGATCAACTGATGAACAAGAATCTCAAACAAAACCAGCGCAGATCAACCCGGAGAGCATTCAGTCTCATCGAAGTCTTGATCTCCCTCACCATTACTTCCACGCTGTTGACCGCAACGATGGCTGCTCTTGATGCGTCGTTCAAGAGCTACAAGGTCACGACCGAAGGTGCATCAACCAATGTGGTTGCCCGCATCGTCATGCAGCGTCTCACCTCAATGGTGCGTACCGGTGAGAACTTTGGTCCATACCCGGTCAATGCGATCACCACACCATCGATTGAATCCACCTGGATGGAGTTTGTCTCATTCCAGGACCCAGTCACTGGTGAACAACGGGTAACCCGCCTTGAGCGCCGCGATGGCGACGCTGATACTGGTCCGTTTGAGCTCTGGTACACCGTGACCACGACTCTCAATGGCGCTTTCCAGTCCGTCAGCGAAGCCCCGCTCCTGATCGGTCTCAACAAAGTCCAGTTCGATATGGAATACGATGTCGGCCCTCAGCTCCGCCGGGTGACCATCGACTTGATCCTTCAGCCCGATGATGTTCAAGACGCTGCGATTGGTGCGAATCTTGAAGCGCCAACCATCCGCTTGGTCGCCAGTGCTTCCCCGCGCCAGTTCGATGACTAGGTATCTTGAGATCTGCTAAATTTAACTCGATTCCGCGTACCCATCTGGGTGCGCTTTCATCCATTGGAACGCACTGGAAATGATCTCATCAATACTGGTGATCTTGGGTTCCCACCCGAGCATTGCATTGATCTTGGATGGATCGCTATAGAGCGCGATCGCATCGCCTGATCTGCGCGGAGCATCATGGACTGCAAAGTCCACTCCCGAAACCCGCTTGACTGAATCAATGATCTCGCGGACAGAATACCCCTTACCAATCCCGACATTGAACGCTTCGCATTGACCCGCTTGAACGCTGTTCATCGCAAGTACATGCGCGTCGATGAGATCCTCGACATGCACATAATCGCGTACATTCGTTCCATCAGGAGTGGGGGGGCTTGGATAGTCGTTGCCAAAGATCGATACCGATTCGCGAAGTCCAAGAGCAGCCTGGATCGCGATCGGGATCAGGTGGGTTTCTGGGACATGGTCTTCGCCAAGCATCCCCGAACGATCACAACCCGCGACATTGAAATAGCGAAGCATCGTCAGCGCGATCGGATGATCATTCATCGCGCACTTGGATGCATAGTCCTTGAGTATCTGTTCAAACTGAAGCTTCGTATGTCCATATGGAGATGTCGGGATCTGGGGGCAATGTTCTGGGACTGGGATCATCTCAGCTGGGGGGTTGCCGTAGGTCGCGCACGATGAGGAGAAGATAAACCTGCGGATGCCCTTACCACCATGCGCCCGCTGGCACGCATCAAGGAGACCAAGCCCGCTAGAAATATTGTTCGCGTAGTACGAGATCGGATCACGAACTGATTCTTCGACATACGCAAGAGCGCCAAAATGCAGAACCGAATCCAGGTCGTGTGTGTCCAAAGCTTGAAGAACCGTGCGTGTATCGCCAAGATCGCTCTGACCAAATACAAAGCTCTCCGGGAACGCATCCCTGAGCATGTCCATTGGTGCTTGGTGACCGCGATAGAGCGAATCGAGCGCGACTACAAAGTGCCCATCACGCAGCAACCGCTGGCACGCATGCGAGCCAATATACCCCGCTCCCCCTGTGACCAGTATTCGCACCGCCATTCTCCAAGGTCCCAAATCTATTGCCAAATCTATTACCAGATCTATCACTCGATCCTTCACCAGCGACACGGCCGGTCTGATGGTATCAGATCCGTGAAATCAAAGTACAGTAATCCGGTACAATACACCGAAGGCTGTACTGCACAATCAATGCGCCAATTGGTTGAACCCACAATACCAACCACACACACCGCAGAACTTGCGTTATAGACCAGCTTTTATCGGATTGTGAATCATAGGATACTGCCCAGCAGCCCTCAAAGGAGCTTGAATTCCATGGCGGACTCATTCGGTTCAGACTTCAAACGATTCTTCGGGAAAGGTCTGGCAATTCTCCTCCCAACCGCGGTCACCCTCTGGTTGCTCTGGCAAGCATTCGGGTTCATTTTCAACAATGTTGCTCAGCCAATCAATAAAGCGACCCGTGTCGCGGTGATTTGGGTCGTCCCGCAGATCCTCTCAGAGGAAGAACTCCCCGAATGGTTCAACATCACCCAAAGCGAGCTTGAACTCGAACGGATCAACCGCTCTGCCCCCGCAAGCACTTCAGATGCAGAACTCAGGAGAGAAGTCCGCAGAGAATATCTTCGTGACTTCTGGACCAAACACTGGTACCTGAACCTGACCGGATTGCTGCTGGCCATTATGCTGATCTACCTCTCAGGTGTTCTGCTCGGGAACATTGTTGGTAAGTCTTTGTATAACCGCATCGAGCGTCTCATCACCCAAATCCCAGGATTCAAACAGATCTACCCCCATGTCAAGCAGGTTGTGGACATGATCCTGGGTGATCGAAAGATGGCATTCTCCAAAGTAGTCCTCGTCGAATACCCAAGTGAATCCATCTGGACCGTTGGATTCTTGACCGGGAACTCGATGCGTCAGATTGATGATCCCGCGGGGGGAGAAGTGGTATCTGTGTTCATCCCAACTTCCCCGACCCCGTTCACAGGGTTTACGATCAACATCCGCAAAGAGAAAGCGATCGAGCTTCAGATGACCATCGAAGAAGCACTCCGGTTTGTGATCACCGCGGGAGTGCTGGCGCCGGGTGTGGATTCAGCATCAAGCGAAACCCCGGTGCCTTCTGATATGGTCGTTGACTCGCTTTCTAAGAATCTTGAAAGCAAATCACCCGACAATGAATCTTCGAACTAAACCGGTGTATCAACACATTATTGTGTAAAGACATGCACATCTTGTGGATCAAACGAGAACCTGACCTGATCTCCAAGATTGATCTCGGTCTGTCCAGGAATTCGAGCAAGCACCGTGTGTGAGCCTATCGCGGTGTGGACATCGACTGCAAATCCCAACCGTTCAATATCCAAGATTTCGCCATCAAACTGGATGTGACCTGGTTGAGCGTCTGTTGATGGGCTGATGCAATGCGGGCGCAGACCAACAAGAATATCTTGTCCCCCGCTCAGTGTGGGTGCGTTCTCAGAAATAACCGGAATGGAGAGTTCGCCCTCAGCGAGCTGAACCTTTGCAACCGGGGATCCCGTGGTCGTATCAACAACTGCGTTCATTGTGTTCATGCGAGGGGTACCAAGGAATGTTCCCACAAACCGGTTCACCGGCTTTTCAAATACATGCTTTGGTGGACCGGATTGCTGGAGCACGCCTTGATCCATAATCACGATCTTGTCACCAAGGGCCATCGCTTCTTCATGATCGTGGGTGACATATACCGTTGTTGTCCCAAGCTCTCGTTGAATCCGTCTGATCTCGGATCGTGTTGAGGCGCGACGGTCCGGGTCCAGATTCGAGAGCGGTTCGTCAAACAAAAACACCGCAGGCTTGCGAACAACCGCTCGACCAAGCGCGACCCGCTGGCGCTGACCACCCGAAAGCTGACCGGGTTTTTTGTTGAGGATGGTTTCAAGACCAAGCATCTTCGCTGCTTCAAGCACGCGTTCTTGGCGCTCAGGTTTGGGCATCTTGTTCATGCGAAGCGAGAATCCCATATTCTCGCCCACACTCAAATGTGGGTACAACGCATAGTTCTGGAACACCATCGCGATATCCCGGTCCTTGGGAGCGACGGTGTTGACCATCCGGTCTCCGATGGAGATCTCACCAGAAGTGACGGATTCGAGCCCCGCGATCATGCGAAGCGTGGTGGATTTCCCGCATCCAGATGGCCCCACAAAGACCACAAACTCGCCGTCTTGGATATCCAGATCGAGGGAATCGACCGCTTTGAGCCCGTCACCGAAGGTCTTGGTCAGGTTTTTGAGCTGAATTGAAGCCATGGGAGGTGGTTCCTTGTGCTTGGGCGATGTTGGTGAGCAGGGTCAGGCTGATTTTGAAAGTGCCGAGTTCTGCTGAATAAATCTCATGATTGCGTCAGAATCAGGCGTTACAACGAATAAACCGTACATAAATCCGTATTTGATTCATTATTGTCTGGAAAGTGGGGCTGATTCCTGTACGATCATGTAACTGTTACACTACCCGATTGGAGCGTATTGAATGTCATCAAAGTACAAAAATATTATGGCCCTCTGTCTCACCGCATGCGTGGGATCCGCAGCGATCGCACAAGACTATACATTGGTATGGAGCGACGAGTTTGATGGTACGGAACTGGATTTATCCACCTGGGAACCCCAAACCGGAACCGGGACTGCATTCGGATTGCCCGCTGGTTGGGGAAATAACGAGAAGCAGTACTACACCAACTTTCCCGCGAACCTCTCGGTTTCAGACGGCACTCTCAAAATCACAGCGCTCCAGCAGAGCTTTGCTGGAAGCGATTACACCTCCGCACGGATCAGGTCACGAGGAAACCAAGAGTTCCTATACGGCCGGATGGAGGGGCGTTTGAAGCTCCCATCAACCCCCGGCGCATGGCCCGCGTTCTGGATGCTCCCAACCAACTCCCCATACGGCGGATGGGCATCCTCAGGTGAAATTGACATCATGGAATCGGTCAACTTTGCAGACCGAATCTATGGCACTATCCACTACGGAGCGCCATTCCCTGGAAATCAGCAAAAGGGAGAAGACTTCGCAGACGGAACTGATTTCAGCGACGACTTCCATGTCTACGCAATCGAGTGGGATCCAGATGAGATCCGCTGGTACCTCGATGATATCAACTACAGCACCCTCTCAAAGGATGAATGGTTCTCATCATTGGCAATCTCGAACGATCGAGCGCCGTTTGATGTCCCGTTCCACTTCCTGCTCAATGTCGCGGTCGGAGGAAACTTCCCAGGAGACCCCAACGGATCATCCGTCTTCCCGCAAACACTCGAAGTCGATTATGTCCGGGTGTATCAACAGCTCCAGTCCGCGTTCGGTGGTGACCCATCACCGATCCCAGGACGGATCGAAGCAGAAGACTTCGATCTGGGTATTCAAGATCAGAGCTACAACGATTGCGACACCGCAAACCAAGGCGGTTCATACCGCGACACCGGTGTTGACATCGAACCATCCTCAGAAGGCAACTTCAATGTCTCCTACATGTGCGAAGGTGAATGGATCGAATACACGGTCGATGTCGCCAGCGCGGGGACCTATGACCTCGATGTCCGCGTCGCATCCAGATTCACCGGTGGCGTGTTCTCGATCGAATCCGATGGCCAAGACCTCACCGGGCTCCTCTCATTCCCCGCAACCGGAGATTGGCAGAACTGGACCACCGTCAGCTCCCAGGTTGAGCTTGAAGCAGGCGTGCAAACACTCCGCTTTGTCAACGAAGGAATCGCAGGGTTCGAATACAACTTCAACTGGCTCGAGTTCACCGCAGTCGATAACGGATGCTCAAGCGTTGATCTCGCGACCCCATTCGGTCAGCTCAACTTCCTTGATGTTTCAGCATTCTTGTCCCAGTTCTCAGCAGGAAACCCAGATGCAGACCTCACCGCGGACGGGCAGTTCAACTTCTTGGACATCTCAGAGTTCTTGCAAATCTACGGCCAAGGATGCCCATAACACACGGAATCCGCTCAATGGTTCACACACGAAACTCATGTGTGAATCATGTGCGTTCTGATCAATGATTTCCAACACGCTTCTTCAAAGGCCTGCGAAAGCAGGCTTTTTTCATGCAGAATCATTCAGCAATATACACCGGAAGATTCGCGGTCCCTGCATGCCCTTGACCATCACGGACCGTGACAAAGATCCTGTACGCACCGGGTTCGATTGGGAGTGTTAATGTAGCACTGGTTGTATCAACCTCAGCAATCTCAATCTCTACCGGGCTAATCGCTTCTTCTTTGTCGCCCCCAGCAGAAACGACTGTTGATTCAGACACCAGTTCCCACTGGGTCGTAATCGGATCACCGTCTGGATCAGTCGCGTCCACGCTCACGCGAAGTGGCTGACCTTTGGTAAGACCTGCTGCCATGCCGTCGATAGAAATGGATTTGACATGGGGTGCTCCATTCTCGACCGGTTGACCGGTCCAGAGTTCACTCAGCACATCCACGCTTTGGGTCGTTTCACCGGTCGGGAGCAAGAGTCCGTACCAAGTCGCGGTTTTTTCTTGTTTGTGTCCCCACAAGAACGCGAATGATCCCAAACACTGCTTGCCAAGGTTTGCTTGGATTGTTTGCTCGTAGTTTTGTTTGATGAACTCAGCTTTGTCACTCGAACTTTGCTCGTATGGAGCGCCCCAGAGGGTGTTCCCTGTTTCCCAGTGACCGACAGGCCCGAACTCGGTGATCGCGTATGGGAGTGTGACCCCTTGGTTCTGGACCCGCTTGGAGAGGTTGCCAAGCCCGCCGTAGGAGTTGATCCCGATCATGTCGATGTTGGGGCATTCGTTCTGGATTCGGATCGCTTTGTCGTCTCCGATTTCTGCAATCACCGCCATCGTGGGGTGGTTCGGGTCAAGCTCTTTGATGAGTGCGGATGCGTCGTTGATTTGCATGATCGCTTGATCCATTGTTCCGCCCAGCTCGACTTCGTTACCAACTCCCCACGCGAGAAGTGCTGGGTGATCGCGGAACTGCTTGACGAATCGCTCGACGCGCGCCAGCTGCTCTGCCTTTGCTTCGGGTTCGGTATAGTCAAATCCATGACGGGCATGCTCGAGCCAAATACCAACAACCACCGCAATGCCAAGCTCGTGGGCTTCGTCCATTAATGGTTCAATGCCTTCCGCGTCCCATGTGCGGATTGTGTTGCCGCCGTATTCTTTGAGCATTGCCAGTTCGTCGACGCCCCCAACGCCCAGGATGGTGTAGGGCTCGCCATTGTGGACGAGTTCATAGCCAGCTTCTGTAGTATTGATCACGGTTACGCTTTCTTCAGGTTGAGCGGGGGTCTGGTACCCGCTGCATCCTGCAATGACCGCAGCGGTTGAAATGAATGTGATCAGACGAGTCAATGGTGTGTGTATGCGCATGACAAAAGCGTAACAGTTTCATTGGGTGATGTGTACTGGCATTCAAAAAAACTCATTCAGGGAGAATCTGATGGCCCTCAATGAGCGAAATACACCATATTATGAGTCAAAAATGCAAATGTTCGATATACGTTAGGCGTTCTTCCGCATATTGCACTTGACATCCGGCTCACAATCAGTCAGAATGCTGTAACAGTTACAATCGCTCTTGCACCAATAGGAAATGAGCTCACATGAATACCCACACTCCACACAACAAGTCCCAAAGTCTCCGACCCGGCTTCACCTTGATCGAACTCTTGGTTGTCATTGCCATCATCGCGCTGCTGATCGGTATCTTGCTCCCAGCCCTCGGTCAGGCGCGTGACAGCGCCCGCAATGTGCTTTGCAAAACCAACATGCGTCAGGTCGCAACCGCAACCACGCTCTACTCAGATGATTACAGAGGCAAGTTCCCGCCAGTGCTTGGTGGAGACACCGTGATTGATCCAGAAAATGGCAAGCGGAATATGGTCTGGTATGATGTGAACCGTATTGGTCGGTATCTTCCACAAGAAGATTTCCGAAATGTAGCTGCTGATAATTTTGATAACGAGACTATTGGGGGCTCCGTAATGCGTTGCCCGAACCATCCGGACGGGGCGCGTTCATACACCATGAACTATTGGGCTTCATCAGCGGCGCACGCTCAGCCGAACTTCACTAATGGGACAAATGTCTTCGTGAGACCTGGTGCTGATCCTGATGAAGAAAGCTATCAGATGGGCCGGGCATTCAACAACAGCGTTGATCGCGCCTCCTCAACCATTTTGTTCGCCGAGTCATGGGGATTGTGGCCATCACAGCTCGCAGATGAATCTGGTATCACCACTTGGTTCTCGGCTGCAAGCGTGGGGGAGCGAGGTCTTCCTGGTCAGCGTTTCGGGGGGTTCGAAGGTGTAGAAACTGAAACTTGGATTGGTAACTGGAGAGGTGACGGAAATACAGAACGCGCTCCTGAAATGGATTCAGATGAGAACTTGGATCCAACGAGCTACATTCCGTACTACCGTCACCCAAACCGCAGAGGCGAAGCTTTCAAAATCGAAGGTGGAGCGAACTTCGCATTCGTTGATGGTCATGTAGATTATTACGAACCTCGCGATCTCTTTGAGGGTGAAGAAGGACGCAGCACCTATCAAGTACTATGGTCACCTGATGACAAAAAGGT
>JBGCDI010000031.1:0-27493 GCA_045105315.1 Phycisphaerales bacterium
CTTTGGGCTGCGGGAAACTGAAGTACTTCTTCTCGCTCATATCCAGCGGCGTCGCGACCGCTTCGCCGTTCTTAAGCTGCATCAAGACCTTCATCATCAACCGAGCGCCATCCTGCTTCGTGCCAGTAATCACCCGATCAAGCGAATCGTTCTCTTTCAGATCCCATTCGAGCGTATCAAGCACGCCACCCGCATCGAGCTTCTCAACCATCTCATGAACAGTCACACACGCACTCTTCTCGCCATGCAGAAGCTGCCAGAAGATTGGCATCATCCCGCGATAAATCGGCAAACGCCCAGAGTGGATATTGATGCACCGAACTTTGGGAACTTCCAGAATACCCTTCTTAAAGATCTCAGGACCCGCGACAGAAGCAATCACATCAACTTCCAAATCTTTCAGCTTCTGGATATACGCCGGATCATTCACCGACCCGCACTCCACGATCGGCAGCCCCTTCTCCTTCGCAAGCTTCACAATCGAATCCCCGCGTAGCTTCACCCTGAAATACCGCGTCAGCAAACGCACAAAATCAACCGGCCCATAAAACCGAAAGATCCGCTTCGCGGTCTTCCACTTCGGCTCATGAAACGCTTCCTGCACGCTTACCCCAACGATCTCGATGTCATCGCTCCGGTATTCATCAAAGAACACCTCGAAGAACCTGATCACATACAACGGATCATCTTCCGTCACAAACACCAGCTTGAGTTTTTGATTGATGGGCTCGCTCATGACGCATGCTCCTGGACAGTACCAGCTTCTGAGGATTCTTCTGCGTCGATGTCGACAACCGCTGCACCCCGAGCAAGCCAGCATGCGAGTTTCGCCCGTCGCTCTGTAATATCCGCTTCATCTGCAAGAGGATCAGCAAGACGAAGCACTTCTGCATACTTCGCAGCACACACCTGTCTGGTATACCCCTGCTCAAAGACCTTGCGTGCACTCGCACCCATGCACGCAGTCTTCTGTTTATCACGAATCATCTCGCGCAGCTGGGACGCCAAGCTCTCTGCATCACCAAGCGCCGACCAAATCCCGCAATGGTTATGCTCAACAATCTGGCGAAGCTCAGACCACTCCTCAGACAACGCAACAATCGCTTTGCCCACCGCAAGTGAAGTATACAGCTTACTCGGGAAACTAATCCCCTCAATCCCCTCCGCGATCGTCACCAATGAAGCATCACACGCATTGAGTGATTGATTCAACAACTCAAAGGGCTGGTAAGGCATCATCTTCACATTCGTAAGCCCGCGTTCCTCAACAATCTTCTCAATCGCATTACGCTTCCCGCCGCCGCCTGCAAGCACCAGCTTGAACGGTTCATTACTCAGCAACTCAGCAGCATCAAGCACCGTATCAAAGTCGTAATACAGACCCATATTCCCCGAATACAACAGCACAAAATCCTCAACCAGATCATTCTTGATCGCGATTTCAGATTCATTCTTCGGGATCGGGAATAGATCCTCGCCGTCTGCCCAGTTCGGGATGACATGGATATGTTCGGGCGCGATCGGATATGTCTGGGCCACCAGTTTTTTCGCAGCACTACAAAGCACAATCGCTTCCTTGGTCCGCTTGTATTTCCGGCGGTTCAGCGCCATCCACACTCGATCAATCATCGAGCCCTTCTTGAAAGTCCCGACCCAAATCCCAAGCTGAGGATGCGCATCATGCAAAAGCGTCACATAGTTGTGCTTGCGAAAAAACGAGACCAACCAACCGATGACGCCGAGGAACGGAGGGTTTGTGGTGTACAAGTACACCGTGTCCTTCCGCGAAGTAAACAAGACCGACAGAATCATCGGGATCACGAAAGTCAGGTAGTTAAACGCACGACCGGGCAGGAAGTTCTTATCAAACCGAGCAACACGGAGCCGATGGATCTTAACACCATCGACAGTTTCGCGAAGCGGACAATCTTGCCAGGTCTCGGGTGGACCATAACTCGGACGACCGGTGAGCACCTCAACCTCAAACCCAAGCTTCACAAGCTCCACCGCTAGCTCATGCAAAAGGTGACCCGTCGAAGCAACATCAGGGACATAATACTGGTTCAGAATAACCACTCGAGTCGTATGCTCAGCCATCGATATATCCCGAGCTAACGACCTTCTGGGATTCCGCCTCGGGTTCACCAAAGGTCTCGCGAAGACGATCGCCAAGCCATGCGATCAGAGCGTTCTTCTCGTCGCGCAAAAATCCGAGATCAACGCGTTGTGGTTCATCCTTGATCTTGTCAAGCCCAAGCCGCTTGAGCAAATACGCGCGCGGTGATCGTGTAAACAACATCGCAGGATTCCCATACGCAACCGTCGCAACACACGCGTGCACCCGGTTCGAAATCGTCAGATCAGAGTTCGCATAAATATTCAAATACGAATACGGCACATCACCAGAATACATCATGGGAGCGCGGTAGTTCTTCTTCATCAAAAACGGGTTATACCGATGATCCGTACGCACCAAAAGCTTGCCATCAATCCGCTCAGGACCCCCGTTCAGACCAAGCAAACTATCAAGGAAAATGTACGCGCGGTGCTTATAACACAGCTCTGTGCGATGCTTAGGGTGACGCACATTCCAGGTCTCACCCTCAAATTCAAACGACCGATCCACCCGACCAGAAAACGCCCCGCTCTTCGCAATCACAGGCTCAGGAATCTGATCAAAGTTCATCGCAATGTAAGGCTCAAGATCCGTCGGTACCTTCGGGAACAAGTCCGAAACAAAGGTCGCCACATCAACCCCATCAAACGCAAACTCAGCAAGATCACCCAGCGCGTCGTATGTCTCGGTGTCACGCGAAGTAAAGATATGCGGAGGACACTCTTTCATAAGTGACCTGCTCAGATCAACAGTCCCCGAATCATACTGCATCATCCCCGCAGCAAGCACAATAATCTTCGCGCCCTTCTCGTGCTGAGTTCGGATCATGTCCGAAACCACGCCCGTCATCTCAGGCCTGACATAAGGCCCCAAGATCACAACCGCATCAAGATCGAGATGCTTCACATAGTCAATCGAGTCCGGATGATTGCCAGCTTTCGTATTCCAGTACCCCGCCTGATCACCAATCGGAAAAACATGAGCCCCCGGATACGCCTGCTCAATCGCGTACACAGCTCCAAGCTGAAAGAATGCGTTGCCGATATTGGTTGACCAGTACCCTGTGAGCACACCAATTCTGGGTCTCTTTGCGGGGATCTGGGCCGAATCTAGCGTCTGTTCATTCATCGTTATTCGCTCCGCTCTCAAGCAATTGGGTGGTTCGTCAGGAATACTTCTATCGGCGCTTTGATAGAGCAGCATTCCCTGAGTTTCAAAGTCAATCGCAATCGTAGAACTCAGACACGCTCATTCTCGTAATCACTGTAATTGTTGGGACAATCATGCCAACAATTGTCAACTTTGACCGATCATCTTTGACACCGCTCCGACATTGCCCGATAGTGTCTCTCGTAGACCAAAGATGAGCACCCACATGACCCTTTCAGACCCCGTCCAACCCGATCACAATAAAGCCTCAGGGTCTGATAACGCGCCCGGTCAATCGGATCACACGCAAAGCGCCTTGTTGAGCGAGCCACCAAGAAAGTCGCCCTGGTCACTCAAAGCAAAGCTCATCCGAACGCTCTGGGGGGTCAGTGAACTCGTTTTCTGGAAATTCTCCCCCGCCCCGATGCACAGCTGGCGCCGCGCCATGCTCCGCTTCTTCGGCGCCAAGGTTGGTCAATCAGTGCGCATCCATCCCTCGGTCAAAGTGGTCATCCCCTGGAATATCCAAATCGGCAACAATGTCATCATCAACGAGCGCGCCATCCTCTACGCACTAGGCCAAATCACCATCGGAGAGTCAACCGAAATCGGGCCCCTCACCCACCTCTGCGCCGGAACTCATGACTACACCGACCCAAAGTTCACGCTCCTCCGCAAACCAATCACCATCGGGGATCATTGCATACTTGGTGCCTCTTCATTCGTCGCCCCCGATGTCACACTCGCACGCAACACCATCCTGCACCCAAGAGCAGCAATCTACGCAGACACCCAGCCCGGAGCTCACTACAGAGGAAACCCCGCCAAGCAGGTGCACATCACACCCGACGAATCATCCGCGGAGCACACCACACAATGAGTATGCTCTGCACCCCTCTCTCAAAACATCTCCGCCCCGCTCCAGAGAGCTCAGCGCCGCATCCACCGCGCACGCCATCACCCCGATCCATGATCTGGTCCGTGATCTCCAAACTCATCTTTCCCTACCTCCCAAGTCCCGCGTACCGCATCCGCAGAATCATCCTCCGTGCATTCGGCGCATCCATGGATCCCCACGCGCGCGTGCGAGGGGGAGTCCGCATCTCCCACCCATGGAACCTGACCATCGGACGAAAGAGTTCGATCGGAGAAGGCACCGCAGTCTTCAACCCCGCTCCGCTCACAATCGGTGACCGCACAGTCATCAGCCAGTACTGCCTCGTCAACTGCGTTGCCCACGCAAACAATAACCCAGCCAAACCCCAGCACCCATCCCACCTCGCCATCGGCAACGATGTCTGGATCGCAACCGAATGCGTCGTCGAGGGCAACCAGTCAATCCCTAATGGCGTACTCGTCGGTGCCCGCTCGGTCATTACACAAACCAATCCAATCGATCAGCCGCTCAAACCCTGGACCATCGCAACCGGTCATCCAGCGGTCTCCCGCCGGGAGCGTCCTTACCAAGGACCCAAAGCATGAGCCGCCAACCAACCCCACCAAACCAAAGTGAATCCAAAAAAGTAAGCCCGCACAGCTTTAAAAACAGACTCATGCGCGTGCTCTGGATCCTAACCCAGTCCACACTCTTTAGATACTCCCCGCGTCCATGCCATCGTTGGCGCAACCTACTTCTCCGCATCTTCGGCGCCGACCTTCACCCAACGGCGCGTGTGTACCGCAAAGCAACCATCTGGGCGCCATGGAATCTTATCATGGGTGAGCGAGCAACAATCGCTGATGATGTCGACTGCTACTGCGTTAAACCAATCACCCTCCAAAGCCGGGTCGTGATCTCCCAGTATTCATACCTCTGCGGCGCAACCCACGACTTTGAGCTTTCCTCGCGACCTCTCGTCCCGATGCCCATCACCATCGGAGAAGGCACATGGATCGCAGCCGATGTATTCGTTGCACCAGGGGTAACCATCGGAAAGGAATCGGTGGTCGGAGCGCGATCAAGCGTCTTCACCGATCTCCCAGATTGGAAAGTCTGCATCGGATCACCCGCAAAGCCAATCCGTGACCGGATCATGAAGGACGAACCAAACCAGTGAGCATCTCCATTTTCATCCAGACACTCAACGAAGAAGACAACCTGCCCGGTCTTCTTGAGTCAGTTGCATTCGCAGACGACATCGTGGTACTCGATTCACTCTCCACCGACCGAACACGCGAAATATCCGAAGCAGCAGGCGCGCGATGGTTCGAGCGCCCCTACGACGGTAGAGGCAATCACCAGAACTGGGCAATGGAAAACATCGAGTTCAAATATCAATGGGTCTTCTATCTCGACGCCGACGAACGCATGACCCCAGAACTCAGATCAGAAATCGAAGCCATCGCTCGCGACTGGGACTCAAACAAACTCAACAAAGATAACAGCCCCGTCGCCTACTACTGCGGCAGAAAGAACATCTTCCGAGGACGATGGCTCAAAAACGCAATGCCTCCAGGCAACATCATGCGATTCTTTCAACCCCCCCACATCCGATTCGCCAGAGACGCCAACCCGGTCCCAATCGTGGACGGCTCAATCGGCTACCTCTCCAAACACTTCATCCACTACAACTTCTCCAAAGGCATCCGCGAATGGATCGAGCGCCACAACCGCTACTCCACCTACGAAGCCAACGAAACAATGCACGCCCTTGCTGAGAACCCGGTCAAGCTCACGAATCTACTCTCAGGTGACCGCAACACACGAAGGCTCGAACTCAAAAACATTTCCTTCCGCATGCCAATGCGACCGCTGCTCAAGTTTGTCTACATGTACATCCTGGGCCGAGGATTCCTCGACGGACGCGCAGGCTGGACCTACTGCAAGCTCCAAGCAATGTACGAATATATGATCGTCCTCAAAGTCAGAGAGTTACAACGACCAGACCTCACCGACGCCGACCGCGGAACATCAAGCAAGAAGTTCTAGCAGAGACCGCACACAGGAAGCCGACCTATGAAAATCCTTCATTTCAAACCCACCATGAACCTCGAAGAAGGTGGCGTCGTCAAAGCCGTCCTCGATCTTTGTGCGATGTCCCAAACCAGCGATCAAGTCGGCATCGCCACCTTCGATCCCCAAGGACTCCCAGAAGAATGGTGCAACGATCCCGATTCAAATACGCCCCCAGAAGTTGGCACCGCCAAACTCCATCAACTCAAAGGGCACTCAACCAGCGGTCAAAAAATCAACAGCCAGCACAAAGCACAACTCGAATCAATCATCAAAAACTACGACATCGTCCATCTCCATTCCATGTGGAATGTCTCAAACCCACAGGTCGCACAGATCTGCAAAAAACTCAATATCCCCTACATCCTCTCAACCCACGGCATGCTCGACGACTGGTGCATGTCCCAGCGAAAACTCAAAAAAGTACTCTATCTCAAAACTTGGGCCAGAAACCTCCTCCCAGACGCAGCCGCAATCCACACAACCGCCCAAGCAGAACTCGACCAGTCCTGCGCATGGTTTGATCGCAGCCAAGGAAGCGTGGTCCCGCTGCCATTCGATCTCAGTGAGTATCAAGATGTTCCACCAGCCACACTCGCTTATGAATCTTTCCCAGAACTCAACCCAGAACTCCCAAAGATCATCTTCCTCAGCCGAATCCACTACAAAAAAGGCGTCGATCGACTCATCAAAGCATCCGCCATCATGAACGCAAAGGGTGTTAAGCACCAACTCGTCATCGCGGGGACAGGTGATCAACCATATGTACAAGAGATGAAAGCCCTCGCCCAAAAAGAAGGCGTCACCGATCACACCTACTTCCTCGGATTCGCAACCGGACCCGCCAAAGTTGCACTCCTTGGCGCATGCGAAGTCTTCGCACTCCCAACAAGTCAAGAAAACTTCGGGTTCGTTTTCTTCGAAGCCCTCGCTGCGGGAACAATGGTGGTCACAACCAAAGGCACCGACACCTGGCCAGAAATTCAAAGCTCAAACGGGGGCGTCATTGTGGACAACACCCCGCAAGCTTTCGCAGCCGCACTCGAGCAAGTGCTGGCAGACCCACAAGCAATTCAAAATCGTTCTCAGGAAGCGCGTGCATGGGTCTTTGAGAACTTAGCAATGTCCGAAATCCAACGACAGTTCAAAGAACTCTACGAATCCACTGCGCACAAAAACAAAGGCGATCAACCATGACCAAAAAACAACGCGTCGCGGTGATCTATCAGTTCTTCGCCCATTACCGGCAACCAATCATCCTAGAACTGATCAACAAAAGCCCGCATCATTACGACTTCCTGGGAAACGATAAGAATCTCGGATCAGGAATCAAACTCGCAGACCAGTTCCCCGGGAATCGATTCAAAAAAATCTCAGGCAAATCAATCGGTCGACTCCACTTCCAGCCCGGCGCGATCCTCGCAGCGCTCAACCCAAAGTACGATGCGCTCATCTTGCTCGGGAATCCGTACTGGCCAACAACCTGGCTCGCTGCAATCCTCGGAAGACTCACCGGAAAAAGAGTCCTCTTCTGGACACACGGCTGGCTCCGCATCGACTCAGGTCTTAAAAGATTCATACGAAACACCTTCTTCAAACTCAGCCACGGCTTGCTCCTCTACGGACACCGCGCCAAAGTCATGGGAATATCCGAAGGCTTTGCTCCAAGCAAACTCCATGTCATCTACAACTCACTCGATTGCACCGCTCAAGATAAAGCACGAGCACAAATCAAACCGGACGATCGACAAAATACCAGAGAACAACTTTTCGGTGACCGAAGCGAGCAACCCGTCCTCGTCAACATCACCCGTCTGAACCGATTCAAAAAAATCGACCAACTCATTCGAGCCGCAGCCGAGCTCGAAAAACGAGGACGATCCGTCAATGTACTCATCGTTGGTGACGGGGAACACAAAGAAGAACTCGAAGCCCTGTCCAAAGAACTCGGGGTCCACGCGGTCTTCACCGGAGCACTCTACGAAGAACTCGAACTCGGTCGCATGCTTAACGCATCAGATTGCGCCGTCATGCCAGGGCCGATCGGACTCCTGGTCATGCACGCTCTTGCCTACGGCGTTCCACTGATTTCAAACAACAACTTCCCAAAGCAAATGCCCGAAATCGAAGGCATCCTACCAGGAAAGACCGGTGAGCTTTTCGACGACGATAACCTCGAATCACTCACAGATGCAATAGAACGCATGATCACCCAGCCAACCTCATACGAACAACGATACACCAAAGCGCGTGAAATCGTTGAGCGATTCTACAACCCGTTCAATCAACGCAAGATTATCGATCGAGCAATCGAGGGGCATCCCGCAGACGACCTCTTCAACGCATCCCTCAAGCCCTACTCCGCTGGCTCAAGCTCCTGATCATACCCATAGTCTTCATATTCACCGTAATCCGCCTCCTCTTCATACAGGTAGGCGCTCTCGCGTGAATCCAGGACCATCCTCTGGTAGATCTTAGAAATCACAAGATACATATAGAACGGGAACGGAATGATCAAGAACGAACCCTGCTTGAATGCCAGCATCGTCATGTAAACACCCAACGCAATTACAATCGCTGCAACACTCCGATCAACTGTCCCGCGAAAGCCAGCTCGGATAAGCCCGATCGAATGAACCATCGTGAACAAGAAGATCAGCATCAACGCTGAGAACCCGATCAAACCATGATGCGCAAGAACTTCAATCACAAGATTGTGCGGATACAAGAACCCCTCTTGACCGTGAGGCACCACAGCATTGAACGAACCGGTCCCGATTCCTTGCAGGAAGCTGCCGGGTCTTGAAAAATACGCATTGAGGGTCTCGGTGTAAAAGTACATCCGCCCATTAATCCCATCTGCAATATCTTGTGAAGAGAATCGCTCGGTCGCCGCAGACGCGAACAACACTGTTTTGGCCAGAATGAACAGAAACAGACTAAACACACCCAAAGACGCAGCTCGAAAAAAGAACTGCTTGATGTTCTTAATCTCATGTGCCAACGGATAAAACAAGACAGACACAAATACAGAAAACACAAGCTGACCACGCGAACCCACAAGAAACGCGATCGCGATCCCCAGTAAAATCGCGGTCATCCTGAGCAAACTCACCAGCACATTCTTCGCCCGCTGATCCATGAGTGATCCCACAATCACCAAAATCCCACCAAACTCAGCAATCGCAAGCGGGTTCCCTTTCGAGTCTCCCCCCACTGTATAACTCAAGTCGATGAACATACGCGAACCATAAAACTGAGTACGCGGACTAATGAAAATCAATCCCATCAACGCACACCCAATCACAAGAACAGGCAAACACATCCGCTTGATCTGCTCCTGTGAACACACAAGCTGAGGGAAAATCACAAGCATCAGCGCCATGTACGGAAGACCGGTTTTCACAAAGTAATGCGCCGCATCAGGAGCCATGCTGTAGGTCACCCCGAAATACGCAAACAGATACAAAAACGCGATCAAAAAAGTATTCGGGTTCTTCAATCCTCGGAAAGGCTTCCTGCCCATCATCATCGCAGAAAGCAGAGCAAGCCCCGCAAACCCCGCTGCCGTCACATTGATAATCCACGAACGACGCGCAAGCGGAGCCACAATAGAAGTGATCAACTGCTCATACGCCAAAAAACTAAACACAAGCACAAGCGCCCAGTGAGGCTTAAACAGCGACATCAAGCACATAAAGCCAAACAGAGTCAACGCGATGAGAGCAAGTGCTGTGACCATTCAAATACCTGTTCCATCTCGATCACACCAGCACACCATGCGCCCGGTCATCGGATCACCACTCGGACACCACGATGGTCCGAACCCGGGATCTCAATGCTCTCCCAAGACAGCACATCAAATCCCTCACTTATCCAAATATCGTCGATCCCCACCCCGAAAATCGATAGATTCGCAGGAAATGTCCCACTCAACCCCATCATCGACGAGCTGCGCACCATATTAAACCCCCCACGCAGCCTGCGATCCCGCGCCGTACCAGGTCCACCGTTGAGATCGCCAACAACAACCCGTCGAATCCCGTTGCTCCGATCCTCCCGTTCAACCGACCGAATCAGCTCCTCAAGCTCCCCATTCCCCTTGGACCACCTCGCATAACTCCTGGGAGATCGAATATGGATCCCCGTCAACTCAAAGGGTCCCCCATGATCATCAGGCCTTAAAATCAATCCCGAGATCCCAAGCAACTCATCAACCCCCTCATCACGCTCAATCCCCCACCGGCTCAAAATCACCATCGGAGCCGCCTCATTCCCGATCCGTCTCCGAAGCACCCGATACCCAAACTGATCAGCGCCATCATCCCCATCAAGAAACCTACGAAACACATCCCACTGAGGCTCCACAAGCACCACCACATCGTCCTCAAAGCTGCGAATCAACTCAAGCACCTGCTCGGGCTGTTGGTTCGCCATAAATATGTTCATCGTGACCACCGAGATCGATTGCTGATCGGATCGTCTGTCATCACCCCCGCCAACGCGCACCAAAGGTCGCCCTCCCAAAAGCACCGCACTCACCGATAGAAGCCCCACAAGCCCCACCGCTTCAATCCATCCGCGCCGGCTCATCACCACCCCGGCCCACACCATCCATCCAGCGCCAAGCACCTGCGCCGTCCCATTCAACAGCATATCAGCCACCCAGACCCTCGAAGACAATCCATACACCACCCACCACACCAATGCCCCAAGCACAACACACACGCTTCCAACGGACACCACGCGATACCACAAGCCACGCGTTGACCGGACCTCCTCTGCTCCATGTGCACCTTCATCACTCAAGCCGCTCGCTCCTTCACAACCTACCCATCGGCGGTATCTACCCGCCCCGCCCCAACTCTGTTCATCAAACATAAAAAAACAGGCGGCCCCAAATCGGAGCCGCCTGCCATTGAAATAAACCTAGATCAAATCACATCAAGGATTCTGTCCCGCGGTCTGCTGACCAAACAAGAACATCGGGAATCCACCAGAAGAAATATCCTCGGTGTTGTAGATGTAATCCGCATCAAGCGCCTTCTCGATCCGCACCGCAACCTCCTGGAGGTGAGCCTTGGTGTACGCATCAAGCTTCGTGCCAGAATCCATCACTGCACCAACCTGCTCATGCAGATCACGCAGATGCATCCCAGCAATCGTCTTGACCGCCATGGTCGCTGAGCTAAACCCACCGTTGTCCATAGACATATCAATCAAGCGATCAAGATGCTCGCGCTGAAGGTTGCGACGAAGCGATGAAATCATCGGCATACGCACGCTGTACTTCCCGCTCGCTTCCCCGCCAAGCTCAGACCAGATCGAACCAGTGACCGACTCCATGAGCTCAGCAACAGTCATCGCATCCTGATCAGCAGGAACAAACATCTCGTAATCAAACACACGACGAACAGTCTGTGGATTCAGAAGCATGGTCAGCGCCGAAGCCTGCATGCCCATCACCCGGTCGTGAATGTTAAACGCAGAATCTGACATGATCGAGGACTGGTTGTCCCACCACTTGTCAACAGTTGCGTGCGCCAGAAGCTCTGGTGTGATACCGTACGCATCGTCTTGGAACGCATTGTTCATCACAAACTCAAGAGCCGCGCGTTGACGCTCTGCAGGAACGATCTCGATCGGAGCTTCGCTCCCCGGATCACCCTTCTTGGTGCGAGCAACATACGCAGCTCCGACCCAGTTACCCATCATCGAAAGAGACTGCATCTGCGTGCTCAGTGTAATCGAGTAACCCCTGCGAGCCCGTGACCATGAATCGCCATCCTTGACAAATCCATCAAGCAAGCTCTCACGGATCTTCTTAACAAGCATCATCTGGTTGTTCGCATAATCAAGCGGGTTCTCAGAAAGGTCATACCGGCGCGTGCGCGGGTCAGGACCAAACGCATCCTCGTCAGTGCCGTATGCAAGCATCGGATCAGCAGCTCTGCTCAGAACCTCCTTGAGGTCGCCTGAACCGTAACCATACTCGATCGCCCACTGGTCATACGCGCCGATTCCGATCACCGAGTAATCACCCTGTGTCTCGCCGCTACCAGGCATCTTGATATTGATACCGTTGTAATCCATCACCGATGTCGACCAAGGCTTCTTACCCTTGATCTCATCAGAGTTGATTTCTTCAAGCGAATACGCGCTCGAGCCCTTAAAGTTGTGACGAAGACCGATCGTGTGACCAACTTCGTGTGCAACAAGCTCAGCAAGCATCGGACCAACGAACCACTCGGGTACGCCGTCGATCATGTCGCCTTCTTCTTTCTTCTCAGCAACTGCCGGGCTCTTTTCATCGCCGCAGCATTCGCTCTCACAACCATCTGCGCATTCTGCCTTCTCGCTCTCGTCGCCCTTACCTTCGAGCATCGCGAGTTGTTCCGCAGGAATCATCTCACGAAGCGCCGGGTTCTCAGCAAGCTGCTTGCGAATCATCTCAAGCATCTCGTCGCTGATCTCAGGTTCCGAAGCAATCGCCGCAGTCTCTGCCGCGGTGTTGATCATCTCAACCATCGACAAGTTCATACGCATCATCGCAAGATCTAGCGCCTTGCCAGTCGCCGCGTGACACATACCCGAAACCTGTGATGCCCGGCCGTCAAGTCCGTCAAACTCGTCGTCACCAATCATCATCTTCGCTTCATCACTCAAGCTGTGCCCGTTGTGAATACCCATCGAGTGGTTATGCGCACGCTCAGCAAGAATCCGCTCCCTGCTCGCAGGTGTCGCAAGACGCATCCGAGGGTCCCAGCGAGGATTGCTCTCAAGCCATCCCATAGTCTCAGGACTCATGCCCTCGACCGCAAGATTGCTCAGCAAATCCTCCCACCGGTAAGTAAACACGCGGATCCAGCCATCAGTCAGCACAACATCCGCATCAAGGATCTCACCCGTCATCGGATTCACGCGTGATGGACCGATCGCCGTCGCCACATCGTTGGAGATCCAGCGGATGAAGTTGTACCGCACATCCTCTGGGTCCTTCTCCATGTTCGCGCCGGTAGTCTTGTCCTGGTACTGCACCTGAATCGCGCCATCAATCCCGATCTCGCGGAACGCTTCGTTCCAGTATTCAATCCCCTGCTTCACATACCGGCGATACCGGATAGGAACAGTGTGATCGACATAATACACAATTGGCTCTTTGGGTGGACTCAGCTTGAGCTTCGGGTCCGCCTTCTCGATGTGCCAACGATTAATCAAACGCTGTGAAGTGTCCGCCCAGTCAAACATACCAAGATCCGTGTAGTTGGTCACAAAGAACCCAACACGCTCATCCGCAGCGCGAGGCTTAAACCCACGCGATCCCTCGATCTTTGAGATCGAGTAGTGGAAGTTCTTCATCGTTCCGCCCGCAACCGGACCCTTGAACTGGATCTCGATGTTCTTCGGGAACGCCTTGACCGAATCAACAACAGTCAACGACTTGTTCAGACCACGCGCCGAACCTCCAAAGAAGTTCCCCGCTTTGCCAACAAGCAAATCGTCCATGTCAATCACAGGTTGACCAGTCGGACCCATCGCAACGATGGGGACATCAAGAATCACACGATCAGTCCAGATCATCTCAACCGAGTCGCGAGACTCCTGGTCACCCGATGAACGAACCGAAATCTGAGGCTGAATCAGCGCCAAACGCTTCCCGATCTTCTTCCATTTGGTGTACAGATCGCCGGCTTGCAAACCCGCAAAGATCTCACCACCCGCGACGGTCATCGCAAAGAAGTGGTGCTGCTTCTCATACCCACGAGGAAGCTCAGCAAGCACCTGGTTGGTCTTGCTATTTGTATACAGCGAGTAAAAGGAGCTGCCATCCGCAGTCGAGACTACCTTGGTAAAGCCCTTGGAAACATCTTTCCAGTCCGCGTATTCCTTGTCGACGCTCGCCCCGCCGCCAGCGCGGGCCGCCGCCATCGCCGCCATCGCTGCGAAGTCGATCGACTCCTCAGGATTCACAACAGTGGTGTCCGCCGGTTGATTCGCCATTGCCATCGATGAACCAACGACCAGAGCTCCAACTCCAATCACCGATCCAACCACGCCACTGATTGTCCGTAAGTTTGCACGCATCTAAATACACTCCGTTTACATTTCCTAAACCCGGAAGAGAGCCCCCCGAGCGATCGACCAATATGAACCGACCCAGCCCAAACATCCAAAACAGACATCTGAAAGCCGAAATCCAAGCCTTGAGAGCCAAAGACAGACCCACACTCAGCCGCAAGCCGCTTTACAAGCAACCAGACAACCAAGCATCGGCCCAAACTACTCAATCCTCGAACGCTATCGACCGTTCCGAGGGTCGTTCAAAACAACACACCACCCAGGAGCGCACGAAATGCGCCAAAATGATGCACCCCTCTATACAGCCCATAAATACTCAGGTTTCAACAATTTCACACAACACCGCCCCCAATAAGCAATTCCATCCACCAAATCACCTATCCCGCCCTAACGCACCAAAAACATCGATAAACCCGTCAAAATCACAAACCAAACTCCCGACCACCGAACAACCGGATCCTTAATCGCAAGCTCAGTCGGATCGTCATACCGGCCATCCATAATCAAAGTAATCGTCCTCAAAAGACCAAGCATCGCAGGCATCACTGTCATCCAAAGCAAGTTAAACGCAAACTCCCCACCAATCCCAGATGCGAGCACAATCGACATGTCAATCTCTCGACTCTGCACATAACCCGTGTATGTCAAAAGCGTTGCGACACCCACCACCACCACCATCATCCGCAAAATCTGATCAGAATACCGCTGCTGAACACCCCGTGCAAGCCCGACCTCGCCCTCGCCCATCACCCGACGCTCCCCGAGCCTTTTCCCGAACGCCAGAAACATACTCAAAAACAGCGTCGCGTTCAAAAGCCAAGTCGATGGAGTCACCCCCACCGCAACACACCCACCAAGCACCCGAATCACAAACCCGCTCGACAAACTCAAAACATCCAAAATCACCATGTGCTTAAAAATCTTCGTATACAGCATCACATTGACCACATACGCAAAAACCATCCCCCCCGCCCACCACCGCACCGTACCAGGCACCAAAAGCCCGAGCCCAACACCCGCAATAAGCAGCAACACCCCAAAGACCTTCGCCTGCCCAACTCCCACAATCCCCGACGCGATCGGACGCTTACATTTCCGCGGATGCGCCCGGTCACGCTCAACATCAGCCAGATCGTTAAACACATAACACCCTGATGCAGCAAGACTAAAGCCCATAAAGATCAGCCCAATCGTCAGCACCAGCTCCCCGCCCAGCATCTCACCCGAAAGCGAACCATCCCCAAAAGCAAATACAGGACCCGCAAGCACAAACACGCCCTTGATCCACTGGTGAGGACGTGCGAGCCGAATCAATCCACGAATCAACGATTGATTGGGTGCTGTGTAACCCGATTCTGGTCCTGTTTCATTCATCAATGATCCGCCGCTCTGCTAATCCAATACCCTGCACACACAAACACATCACCGCATCGACACAACGCTGCCAATTGCTCAAGAGTTCGTCCAACTCCGTGCCCTATTTCTCCTCACGCTTCATCTTTCATGACCCAGATACTCAGCATCGCCACCAAACCTACCGATAATCATCACTATGAGTGAGCCAACTCCATCTGATCAGCCTCCAATCAGCTCAGCCTCCGCTGCCAAATGGTGCACCGTCGCATCCATCCTGCTCATCATCGCGCTGAGCTGGCCGTTCATCCTCGCTCAAAACACCTCTGGCCGCGGCGCCTTCGATGACCTCATCTACCACTGGCCAACCGTGCAGACCTTCGCTGACGAGCTCCCAACCCCGAACCTCTCCAACTACCTCAGCGCCACCACCCCAGGCTACCACCTCGAGCTCGCAATCGTCCACCGACTCGGAGCCTCAAGAACCCTCGTTCAGCTCTACGCATCCCTCTGGACAGTACTCCTGCTCGCAACCCTCGCATGGCGCTTCGGAAAGTCCTTCGGAAAGCAGGGACTCCTGGTCATGCTCCCGCTTTTCGCATCCATCTATATCCTCTTCCCCGCGATCTGGCTCCTCCCCGACAACGCCGCTTGGCTCGGAGTCCTGCTCATGCTCATCCTCGCAATCGAAAAGCCCCCAACACTCCGCGTCATCCTCGCATCCGGACTCTTGCTCACCATCCTCGTATTCATCAGACAGATCCACATCTGGGCCGCCGCCCTCATCTGGACCAGCGCCTGGGTCGGCACCCAAAGTCAGCTACCAAACAACACCACCCTCCCATCCCTCTTCTCAGATCCCGCATCCCGACTCAAACGGCTCACCCCCGCCCTCATCGCCGCCCTCCCCGCTGCCCTCATCCTGTTCTGGCTCTACACACTCTGGGGAGGACTCGTCCCCCCAAACTTCCAAAACAACCACCAAGGTGCCAACCCCGCCACCCCCGCCTTCATCCTGACCCAAATCGCGATCCTCTCCGCGTTCTACGCTCCAATCCTGCTTCCCCAGCTCCTCACCGTGATCCGCACCCACATCAGCTGGATCATCACCATCGCTGTGCTCGGACTGATCATCGGGATTCTTCCGCACACCTCAATGAGCACCCAAGACGGACGATTCTCAGGGTGGTGGTCCATCGCTCATAAGCTCCCCACGATTGCAAACCGCTCCCCGTTCATAATCTTGGGTGCACTCGCGGGCGCGATCGCATGCCTGCTCTGGGTTTCGATGCTCAATCGTAGAGACGCCTGGATCTTCTCGATCGGGCTAATCGCCTTTATCGCCGCCCAGTCCGCCAACTTCGCATCCTGGCAGCGCTACCACGAACCATTCCTGCTCATCCTGGGATCGCTGATCTTCACGAGAGTCCCCGCGATCTACAACGCTCCAAAGAAGGCCATCATCGGCTCAGTCGCCCTCGCCCTACTCATGGGAGCCATCACCGTCTCCGCACTCAAAAACGCTGAGCAGGTCCAGATCCCAACCTCGAGTGCAACGATCATCCCAACCACAGAATCCACCATTCATCAGCATTCCGAACCCATCACCCCATAATCCAACACATTCCTTCTAAAACCTCATAAATTCAATGATCCCACACATCACCCCCCTCGTACCCATCTAGCACTCAACATCGAGCAAAATCTCGCCGATGCTCGTTCTCTGCGCGTAGTATCACGACCCAGATGAGACCACCATTATCTGGACCATCATCAGACCATTGCCAATCAAACGCACCAAAGGAACCGGTTCAATGTCCACTTCATCAGATCAAAAACGAGCTCTCATCACAGGCATCACCGGACAAGACGGTTCATACCTCGCCGAGTTCCTCCTCGCAAAGGGCTACGAAGTCCACGGCATGATCCGCCGCGCCTCCTCCTTCAACACCGAACGACTCGATGAAATCTACCAAGACCCGCACATCGACGGCGCCAAACTCAAACTCCACTACGGGGACCTCTGCGACGCAAACAACATCAACAAAATCATGGACAATGTCAAACCACACGAGGTCTACAACCTCGGCGCACAATCACATGTCCGCGTCTCCTTCGACATGCCGATCTACACCGCCGACACCGTCGGGATGGGCGCCCTCCGCCTCCTCGAAGCCATCCGCGACTTCATGGACAAGTCCGGACAAGAAGTCCGCTACTACCAAGCATCCTCCTCAGAAATGTACGGCAAAGTCCTCGAAGTCCCGCAATCCGAAAAGACCCCCTTCTGGCCGCGCTCCCCATACTCCTGCGCCAAAGTCATGGCGCACTGGGCAACCGTCAACTTCCGCGAGTCCTACGGCATGCACGCATCCTGCGGCATCCTCTTCAACCACGAATCACCACGCCGAGGTGAAACCTTCGTCACACGCAAGATCACCAGAGCAGTCGGGCGCATCAAGCTCGGCATGCAAGACAAGGTCTACCTCGGGAACCTCGACGCCAAGCGCGACTGGGGCTTTGCTGGCGACTATGTCAAGATGATGTGGATGATGCTCCAGATGCCAGAAGCAGACGACTATGTTGTCGCAACAGGACGCACCATCTCCGTACGCGAGTTTGCGGAAATGGCATTCAACTCCGTAGGACTCAACTTCGACGACCATGTCGAGTTTGACCCGCGCTACCTCCGCCCCGCAGAAGTCGATCTCCTGCTCGGCGACCCAACCAAAGCCAAAGAAAAACTCGGCTGGGAACCAGAAACCACCGTCGAAGAACTCGCCGCCATGATGGTCGAGCACGACATGGAACTCGCCTCCCGCGAAAAGACCCTCAAAGACGCGGGACACAAACTCCCCGAGTTCACCGGTCACGATCAATAATATTTTCTACTAAGTTCTGCAATCCCGTTCATCAAAGCGGAGCCCGCGCATGAAAGTGCTGACCATTGTCAACGACCTTGGGCCGGGTGGAACCCAGCGCGTCGCTGTCGATGTGACCCTGTGCTATCAGCGTCACGGACATCAGTGCGCCGTGCTGACCTACAACGGATCTGGACCGCGCCTCCAAGAACTCGACGATGCAGGCATACAAACATTCATCGCAAAGCACAAACGCAATAGCAACCCCAACACCACATGGAATACCGCAGCGCGCGACTGGAATCCCGACATCATCCACTTCCACCGAAGCGGTAAACCAACCCCCGATGAAAACGCACTCATCCGTTTCCTCAAAGACCCCCCCCATCAACAAGCGCCCGCTTCAAACCCTGATCAAACCAAACCAATCCGTGTCATCGAACACTCACACTTCGGCAGATGCGACCGCACCAAAGACCGCCACCTCATCGATGCCCACATCCAAATCTCAAAGTGGTGTCTCTGGAGATGGAGAACATGGGCCAAAGGTCTCAAGCCACAACCCGTCGGCGCCTACATCCCCCATATGGTCAACGCCGACAAGTTCACAGTCCAAAGCAACGAGCAGGCAGCACAACTCCGCGAGAATCACAGCATCCCGCAAGACGCATTCCTCTACGGATTCATCGCCCAGCCAAACTACGCCAAGTGGTCACCTAACCTCTTCAACTCATTCAAAGCAGTCGCCCAGTCAGACAGCAACACCTACCTCATGATCGCGGGGATCTCTGATAAGTCCAAAGAGCTCTACGCCCGCTTTCCAGATGAAATCAAATCCAGAATCATCGTCCTCCCATTCATCAAAGATCAGCAAGACATCAGCACCGCATACACCGCTATGGACGCATTCGTGCACGCAACCCGCATTGGTGAAACATTCGGATTCATCCTCACCGAATCCATGTGCTGCAACACGCCGGTGCTCACCATGGAAACACCCGAACGCGACAACGCTCAAGCCGAGATCGTCGGACACAAACGGGGCGGACTCGTCGCAGCAAACCAAAAAGAACTCGTCCGCGCAATGCTCAAAATCAAAGAAGACAAAGAGCTCTACGCACACTGCAAAGCCCACGGAAGAGAGCATGTCATCAACGAGTTTAATCAGGAAAGAATCAGCAACATGCTGATCAGATTCCTCGATCATGTCTACTCAAGCACCAACCGCGAAGACCTGAGAACCAAACTCGCCGCAGACCCCCTCTTGATCACTTCAATCAGCAAGTTCGAACTCGACGAAGCATCCCTGGGACGAATGGGCTCACACACACTCAAGCAACGAATACTCCAAACTGTGGTCCTCACACCCACATTCCAAAGAGTCTGGAGGGTTCTATGCGGATCCTAAGCATCGTCCAAGACCTCGGACCAGGAGGCACCCAGCGCGTCGCCGCCGATGTTGCCGCTGCATACAAAGAACTCGGATACGAATCCGCTGTCCTGACCACACGCGGAACAGGCCCGCGAGCCCAAGCACTCCTCGATGCAGGTGTAGAAGTATTCGCTGCCAGCCAAGAACTCAAAGAAACCGACACCCCCTGGAACAACGCAGCTCGCCAATGGAAGCCCGACATCATCCACTTCCACCGGACCGGTCACGCTGAAAAAGCACAAGGCCAACTCATCCGCTTCCTCAATACCGAATCACCAACCCGCATCCCGGTCATCGAACATTCCCACTTCGGACGCGTCGACCGCTCCCCAGACGCAGAACTCATCGATGTCCACATCCAGATCACCCGCTGGTGCTTCTGGAGATGGAGACAGTGGGGAAGAGGAGTCAAGCCTGAACCAATCGGGGTCTACATCCCGCACATGATCGACTCAAACAGGTTCACCCCCGCAACCGACGAAGACTCAAAAACATTCCGCTCATCAAACAACATCCCCGAGAACGCATTCGTCTTCGGATACCTCGCTCAGCCGCACCCCTTCAAATGGTCACCCCATCTATTCAACGCGTTCAAAGAAGTCGCGCAAAAACACGACCACGCATATCTCATGATCGCAGGGATCGGTGACAACAGTAAAAAACACTTCGAGCACTTCCCTCAGCACATCAAGTCCCGCATCATCATCCTCCCATTCATCCATGGCGACGAAGGACTCCGACAAGCCTACTCCGCGATGGACACCTTCGTCCTCGCAACCGAGATCGGCGAAACATTCGGTCTCGTCCTCGCTGAAGCGATGTGCTGCCACACCCCCGCAATCACACTTGCCACACCAACACGAGGAAATGGCCAAACCGAAGTCGTGGGTCACGAGCGCGGGGGACTCATCGCCGCCAATCCAAAGTCCATCGCAATCGCAATGGATCGAATCATGACCGATCACACACTCCGGGCGCACTGCGCCGCCGCAGGACGAGCACACATCCAAAGCGCCTACAACAAACAACACATCACCGCTCAACTCAACGAACTCGTGATCGCAGTCCACGAATCAAACACCCGTCAAGACCTGCTCAGCCGGATCACCCAATCCAAACCCCTGATCTCCAAAGTCACCAAACGAGACCTACACGAATCATGGGGAGGAATGATCGGTTCATTCTCTCTCAAGCAAAAAATCACTCAAAAACTAGTCTTCTCCCCATTGCTCCAAATCCTCTGGAACAACTACGCATTACCAATCAAAATCAAGCTCTTCCGTAAACCCAACGCCGCCCCCCCTCCTCCAACAAATCAGAATACAGCCGCGACCAAAGACCCAGCAAACGACCGCATCAAGGCTTCAAAGTGACCGCTGCCCCCAACACTCCAAAATCCCTCACCCACACCGCAGCACGCGGAGCGATGCTCGGATCCATCGCCGCACTCATCGATCGCTTCAGCGCCCTAGGCATCCAAGCCGTCCTGACATACATCCTCCTCAAAGAAGACTTCGGGATCTGGTCACTCGCATCCCCCATCATGGCCCTCGCGACCGTCATGATCCAAACCGCGATCCGCGATATCCTCATCCACCGTTCGCCAAAGTTTCACCTCTGGTCAAACCCCGCACTCTGGCTCTCAACCACTCTCGGAGTCATCGCTGCCCTGACTGTGATGATCATGGGAATCGCCGCCTCATACGCCTACGACTCGCCCAAGCTCACACTCATCCTGCTCCTCGCCTCACTGCAACCACTCGCAAGTGGAATCACCGCGGTCTCAAGAGCAAAGATGTCCATCGACCTCCGGTTCGGAACACTCGCAGCCTATTTCTGTGTCACAAGCCTCTCCAACTGGTTGCTCGCGCTCCTGCTCGCAGCACTTGGAGCAGGGGTCTACTCATTCCCGCTTGGAATCGCGATCACCTCAATCGTGCAAATCATCGCGATCTGGTTCATCGCGCCCATCAAAGTCAAATCACATCCCCAGCGCCGAAGATGGAAATACTTCGCCAGCGACACCACCACAGTCATGGCCTCAAACTTCGCGCGATGGATCCGCACACAAGGCGACCGCCTCATCCTCGGATTCTTCCTCACCCAATCCATGATGGGTGTCTACTTCCTCGCATTCCAGCTCTCCCTCCAAACCTTCAGCGTCATCACACTCAACCTCTCCTCCGTCCTCCTCCCAACCCTCGCCACACTCAATCACGACCGCGAGCGCCAATCCAAAGCATTCATCCGCTCCCTCAAAATGCTCCTCTTCCTCTCCGCGCCGATCTGCGCCGGAACCGTCGTGGTCGCCACGCCAATCACGAATCTGCTCTTCGATGAAAGCAAATGGAGCGACCTAAGCACAACCCTTCAGCTCATCACCGCCGGGATGATCTTCCGCGCCGTCGAACCACCCATCCGATCACTCATGAACGCCCAAGGGCGATTCCGCGAACTCTTCTACATCAACATCGCATCCACCATCAGCTTCGCGATATTCATCGTCGCCGTTCTCCTCGCCGCTGGTCTAGTCGAGTTCCCCAACAGCCGCCTCTACGCCGCCGCCATCGCAGGAGGTCTCTACCACATCGTCTACGCAATCGTCCTCATCCATTACGGCCTCAAAGACTCCCCCGAATCCACCTTCTCCGCAGTCCGCACCCTCACCGAACCACTCATCTACGCAACACTCGCCGCCCTCGCCGCTGCATCACTCACACTGCTAGTCCCAGACTCAATCCAATCACTCAATGCCAACATCATCGACATCATCAAAGTGATCATCGCGGTTCTTGTATTCATGGTGGTGTACATGCTCATCGCAAGAATCCGCAAACCGCAAGAGTTCAACACGCTCGCAGGATTCGCGATCAAGGCTGCCCCAAACAAGCTGCGTCCGCTGATACAAAAAACTTCACGCATTCTCTTCGCATGCGATCCAGACTCTGCGGCCTAATCCATCAGCGAACAATATCAACAACCTGCGCCCGGTGCTCAGGACCACCCGCCGCTTCAAACAACCGGTACCCGGTCGTCCGCCACCCGTTTCCAGTCAACGACAGATCAATATGCCAATCCGCAAGGTCAAGCATCAACCCCGACCCAACCCAGCTCCACTTCAACCGCACCGGAACCCACGACCGCCCGCGCCCATACCCGCGCTCCCCAAATGAATCTTCAAACCCGCTCCCCGCATCAAACACATCAAACAACCCAATCGACGCCGAACCACGAGGCGTATTAAAATCCCCAATCACCAATCCAGGACGATCAAGCGAACCATCATCCTCCATCGACCGGACACGATTCCGAACCACCGCTTCACCATCATCCCCGCTGGCAACACGCTCGTAGACCTGAATCCCAGACCGCCTGCTCTCAATCGCATCCACCGCTCGCCCGATCGTCCCCATCCTCCACGCCGAAGGTTGACTCGGGAGATCAACCAGCCACACAACCAAATCATCCTCATCAAACTTCACCCTGCACACCCACCCACGATCACCAGTCGATTGCCTCCCGCCCCCTGAGTTCGGATCCGCTTCCAAATACGACAACGACACCCGCTCAACATCCATCCGCGAAACAACAATCACAGAACCAATCGTCACCGCGCGGTATCCAGTGTCTCCGCCTGTTCTTTCCTCAGCCCCATCTCCCCGAGCCTCAACAGTCAACCCCTCTATCAAGCCCCGCCGCTGACCGTCCCACCGACTATTACTCAGCAAATACACATCCGCATCCATCGCAATCAATCGTGAAATCCCCAGTTCCAAATCAAACCCACTCGCCCCGATGTTCCAGTGCACAAACCTCAGCGAATCTGTATCCCGCGCATCAATCCCGTCCCCGCCCAAAACACCCCGGTGCCATCGCTGCACACCAACCACAATCTGTGCCGTGATCAACACCGCCATCACCACCATCACACGCACCGCAGTAATCTGCCCAGCCACACCCCGCACCTTCCGCGCCCGCAAAGACCTCTTCGCAATCCGGCCCAGCACCCAGCTCAACACCCACATCCCCCAAATACCAATCAACCACCACGCAACCGGGACCCACCACACCAGCTGCATCCACTCAACCCGGTCCGTCACCACCCGAGATAACACATACAGCACACACACCCCGCACCCAATCCACCCAAGCACCCCGCTCAACAAGCGCAGGAGCTCGCCCCCAACCCGCCCCCGCTGACTGTTTCCTTGAGTATCCACGCACAACGCTATCGACCCAAACCCCCCCGCAACGACACACTCCACAGTTTCAAACAAAAAACCGGACCAATCACAGCCCGGCTCGAAAGAAACAACCACCAGTAATCAACTTCAACTCATCAATATGCGCCAGCGCTCACCGCTCGATCGCATCATAAATCACCACCTGAAACTGACCCTGCGACCGAAGCGATCCAACCGTGTACAAATACACCAGCAAGTTCCCACCATTGGAAGTCGTCATCGGAATCAAAGGAGGGAACGAACCAACCGGAGTCACCATCACCGTGTACTCACTGAAAAGAAAGCTCTCGCCCTCAAGCGTGACATCATACCGCAACCCAGGCTGATTCCAGACCGCCGAAATATTCGGTGTCCCCGCAATCTTCGAACCATCACTATTAAAGGTGCCATACGCAACAGGCGCCGCGCTGAAGTGATTCCCATCCCCGTAATCCTGATTGATCTCCCCATCAACCTCAAGGTCTTGACCAATCACCACATCAGCCGGGGTCGAAACCGTCGCAAAGCTCACCGACAAACTCGGCTCAGTCGCCCCAAGGTTCCAAGTGTTAATCAACCCATTCGATGGATTCTGCTCGATGTATCCAGTCAATGTCCCGTTCTGCCCAAACCCATAAAACGGGATCGCAAAGTTATTCACCGAGTTGATCAGCACACCCGCATTCCCAAACACCTCGGTGTTGATCTGCAAGATCGAGTTGTTCAAAAACTCACCGCCGCTCAGATCCGGATTGATCAAAAACCGCTCGTTGGTATCACCCGCATACAAGTTGTTCGCGATCCGGAACACATGACTATCGAGCGAACTCTCCGCAACCAAAGCAGTCATCGCAGTCTCCGCAACTTCCGCGCTCCCCGCCCGAATCGCATAACTCGCATAAGGGACCGCAGTCAACTCAGTCCGCGGACTCAGCGCCACAAACCCCCCGCCATCTACCTGCACCTCAACCTGCAAAAACAAACGCCCGCCATCAAACACCGAAACATCCCAAGGCATCCGCTCGCGGAACAACCCATCTTCCACAACCACCCCAGCAGAGTCATACACACTGCTCACCGCCACCCCATTCCCATCAAACAACTGGAACCGAAGGTCGTAAACGCCCTCCGCCGGAACCCCCCCATCATTGAGCACCCCCTGATACCCAAACCCAGCATCAATCGCACCGCCACCGCCCGCAAAAGCAGACCCAGCCACCGCAGCACCAACAACTGCACCAACCACACTCGAAACACCCAAACGATTCCCCAAACGATTCCCCAAACGATTCAATACTGACAACATCACAAAACTCCTCAACCCCTAAGTATCACGCAACCCAAAACAACCGTACAAAGCCGCTGAACGACTTCAGAACCCCTCTATACGAGCCACCCACACTACCAGTTCAACAATCTCAAAGCAATAAAAACCACCACCTGACCGCACAATACTCAGTCAATAGAAAAACCGAGCCCCGCAAGACCCAGTTCAAAAACTTCTCAAATAAGAACACCACTCAATCGACCACAACCTCAGTGTTCTTGTAGATCACAAAGCTGAAACTCTTCTGAATATTCACATCCGAAAGCGAATGGATATACACCAGCAAGTCACCCGAGATCGAAGCTGTGTTGACCACGGCAGGCGTGGTGCTGATCGCATTGACGACAAAAGTATACAAAGAAGTAGTCATATTCTCGCCATCAACACTGATTTCATATCGTCCAATCCCGCCATCCCAAACAGCCGAGAAGTTCCCGGTTCCTGAAACCACACTCCCATTCGATCCCACAGTCCCATACGCGATCGGACCATGCCGATAGAACTCACCCACCCCGTAGTCCTTCACAATATCATCATCCGCAGCAAGCGTATTCACAGCAGCAGTATCCGCACCCAGTGTCAGCGTCGGCTCAAATGCATTAGGGCTAAAGAATCGCATCTCGTTAGTAGATGGTGAGAACTCAATATACCCCTGCTCAACTCCATCAACCGAAAATCCATAAAACGGTGATCCACCCGAGTTCTCCGAGTTGATATACATCCCGCCAAAAGATGGGTTGTCAAAGTTCAACTGGAAATCAGTAAACGAGTTGATCAGAAACCCGCCCGTCAAGTCAGGCTGAAACAGAACCCGATCATTATTCTCGCCCGCGCTCAGCACCGTCCCAAACCGATCCCACTCGTTATCAAGCGAACTCTCCGCAACGATCGCAGTCTCGGCAACTACAGCAGTCTCCGCCTCCCCGGCCTTGATCGCATACACCGAATACGGCGCCGCCGTAATCTCCTGCCGAGGACTCAGATCACTAAACACAGCCGTCCCCGCAGCACGAACACTCACCTCCAAAAAACGACGATCACCAAAGCCGAACACATTTGTAAATTCAATCGGCAACGAAAACAATCCGTCAACCACTTCATACTCAAGAAAAGTCACCGTCGTCCCAAACGGATTCCCAAGCTCATCAAAGTACTGAAACTTGATGTCATACATCCCATTCGCTGGCGATCCCCCATCATTGAGCACCCCCTGATAGGTCACCGTCTCAAGCACAGGCTCAGCACCCCGAACCTCAGCCCCCAACAACAAAGCACCAACCGCCGCCCCAATCATCACACGCTTTAAAAATCCCATCCCAATCTCCCTCAAGTTCAAGTTATCAGCCGTATTCCAATACAACCCGGCCCACAAATCTACCCGGTCCTATAACCAAATTCCAGACAGAAGTTCAATTCCACCATTCACCCCACCACATCAAAAAACCCTCTACTATCCCCCTCCAAACAACCCTTTCGGAGCCCCCAAATATGTCAAACACAGACTCAGTAAACTGGAAAGACCAACGCATCATCATCACCGGAGGCTCCGGATTCCTCGGCAAACACATCGTCGACGGACTCCACAAACGAGGAGTCGCCGACAACCAAATCGTCATCCCAAGATCAGCCAACTACGACCTCACCGAAAAAGACGCCGTCGTCTCCCTCTACAACGACGCATTCGCCAGTGACCGCGCCACCATGATCATCCACCTCGCCGCCGAAGTCGGAGGCATCGGCGCCAACATGAAAAACCCCGGACGATACTTCTACGCCAACATGGCCATGGCACTCCACCTGATAGAGCAAGCCCGAGCAGACGGCCTAATAGAACGCAACGGCAAGTTCATCCAAACCGGAACCATCTGCGCCTACCCCAACATGACCCCCGTCCCCTTTAGCGAAGAAAACCTCTGGAACGGTTACCCCGAAGTCACCAACGCACCCTACGGCGTCGCCAAGAAAGCCGCATGGCAAATGCTCGACGCATACAAACTCCA
>JBGCDI010000032.1:0-24224 GCA_045105315.1 Phycisphaerales bacterium
CACCTCGTCGACCAGAATAACCGCACACACCAGTTCCACATCGACTCCTGCGGCACAGGAGATTGGCACATCGGCAAACTCCCCGATCCACGCTCGATCCAGACCGCTGCACGATACAACATCGACATCACCAATCAACGCGCCCGCCAGTTCGATCCATCATCCGATATCGAGCGCTTCGAGCACATCATCCCGATGGACGCCGCCAACAAACGCGATCTACTCAAACTCAATGTCCCCGAATCCAAACTCACCCTCATGCGAGCCTACGACCCAACCCTCACCAAACCCCAAGATGTCCCCGACCCCTACTACGGCGGCGACGACGGTTTCGAACAAGTCTACCAAATGCTCACAACTGCTTGCGAAGGGCTGTTAAGCAAAGTCAGTCGATAAGATTCCGCAAACGCTGAGCAATCAACTGGTCCGCCTCGTTGTTTGCCCCCAGTTCAATAGACTTTGTCCTAACCATGGTTAAATACTGAGCAATCTTGTGCACATCCGCATCTGTCCTAAGCAAAGCAACAACCCCCTTTGCATAACTCGTGTACTCTGTGTAAGCATGCTCTCCTGCCCCCATATCGACAAAACCAATAGGATCCCACTCCTCTGTAAGGATCCGATTGACCTGTTCAATCAATTTTGAACGCTTCATTCGGCTAAAGATCCAGCATCAACCGAGCCGGATCCTCAATCGCATCCTTAATACTCACCAAGAACTGCACAGCCTCCGCACCATCCACTATCCGATGGTCATAGCTCAGCGCCAGATACATCATCGGACGCAGCGCAATCTGCCCCGGATTGTCCGGGTCCTCAACCGCACGCTTCTTGATGCCGTGCATCCCAAGGATCGCACTCTGAGGCGGATTCAAAATCGGAGTCGACATCAACGAACCAAAGATCCCGCCGTTGGTGATCGTAAAGGTCCCGCCCATCATCTCGCTGATGTCAAGCTTATTCTCGCGTGCCCGCTTCCCGAAGTCCTTAATCGAGGACTCAACAGTCGCAAAGCTCATCGTCTCAGTATTGCGAAGCACCGGCACCACAAGCCCCTTAGGACCCGCAACCGCGATCGCGATATCCTTGTATTCATGTTTCTCAACCGCAGGCTTCCCATCAGCCCCCGCAACAATGTACGAGTTGATCAAGGGGAATTTTTCAAGCCCCTGAGCGCACGCCTTGACAAAGAACGACATAAACCCAAGCCCAACCCCGTGCTTCTCAGCAAACTTCTCTTTGTACTGCTTACGAAGATCCATCACGGCGCCCATATCAACCTCGTTGAAGGTCGTCAGCATCGCTGCAGTCTGCTGCGCTTCTACAAGCCTGGATGCGATCTTCTGACGCATCGGACTCATCCGTTCAACGCTCATCTCGCGTGTTCCCGCAACACGCTGAGGTTGTGCAACAGGCGCCGCCGACGCTGATGGCGCTGGAGCAGATGCTTGAGCAGCCGCTGCTCCGGATTGAATAAACCCCAGAATATCCTGCTCGCGAACGCGTCCACCAGGACCAGTCCCAGTAACAACCGACAAGTCCACACCCTTCTCCTGAGCAAGCTTGCGTGCCAATGGAGTCGCTTTGACATCCGCAGCCCCAGCACCAGACGCGACACCGTTGCTCGTCGTAGTCGCCGCCGCTGGTTCAGCAACCGCAGTAGCTGCCGGCGCAGGCGCTTCAGCAGGTGCCGATTCAGCGACCGCCGCAGCAGCAGTCGCGGACGCGGATCCCCCCGCAGGTTTCGCAGCCGACTCATCAATCTCCCCGACTACCGCCCCCACTTCAACTTCATCGCCTTCCGCCGCTGAGTGCTTGACAATCCCCGACGCAGGCGCGGGTACTTCCATAGTCACCTTGTCGGTCTCAAGCTCAAGCACCGTTTCATCACGCTCTACATACGCACCATCTTCGACGCTCCACGCGGAGATAATCCCCGATGTGACCGATTCGCCGACGCTTGGTATTTCAATCTTGGTAGCCATGCTTGTTGCCGTCCTTGCTGTCGTTGTAGCTGTCGTTCTCGTTGCTGTTCATTTAGTGTTTGGAATCACAGCCGTCATGCTGTGGTCATATAGCTCACGCCTGCGCGGTCGCAACCTTGCTGTCCGACGCCGACTCTTCGGGTTTGGCCCCGATCGCTTCGGTAATAATCTGTTCTTGCTCAATCTTGTGCTGAGACTTAGACCCCGTCGCTGGAGAGCTCGATCGAGTACGCCCAATATACGCAGGACGCTCCCATCCAAGCTCCGCTTGAAGCACATCAGAGACAAACATCCATGTCCCCGCGTTGTAAGTCTCTTCCTGCACAAACTCGATCGAGACACCATCAGGATACTTCCCAACAATCTCCTTGAGCAAGTCATGATGGAACGGATACAACTGCTCAAGCCGAATGATCGCGGTATCACTCCGCTCTATCAGCGTGCGCCGAGCATCAAGCTCATGATAAATCTTCCCGCTACACAACAAGATCCGCTCGACCCCAGACCGATCCCACTCACCAGATGCAAACTTCGGGTCATCAATCATCTCGCTAAACGACCCGCCCTCAAGAATATCCTCAAGCGGACTCGTCGGTGTGCGGAGCATGCTCTTGGGAGTCAACACCACCAAAGGCTTCCGGAACGAACGCGCCATCTGACGACGATACATATGGAAAACCTGAGCAGCGGTGGAAGGATTCACGATCTGCATATTGTTGTTGCCGCAAAGTTCCAAGAACCGCTCAACCCTGCACGATGAGTGCTCAGGACCAGCCCCTTCATACCCATGCGGGAGCAGCATCACAAGCCCGCTCCATCGGTCCCACTTAAACTCCGCCGACGCAATGAACTGGTCGATAATCGCCTGCGCTCCGTTGACAAAGTCACCAAACTGCGCCTCCCAGATCACCAGCATCCGAGGATCTGCAAGCGAATATCCATAATCAAACCCAAGCACACTTGCTTCAGACAAAGGCGAGTCGTACACGCAAAGCTTTGACTGATGCGTCGCTTCAAGATCACCCTCTGACCCCGGCTGTATACCTTCCCCCTCATCAACAAGCTCACGGATGTGATTCAATGGAATGTAAGGCTCCGCAGTCTTCAAATCCCGAACCACCGCATGACGATGCGAGAATGTCCCGCGCCGGCAATCCTGACCGGACAACCGAATCGGATGCCCCTCAACCAAAAGCGTTCCAAAAGCAAGCTGCTCCGCATCCGCATAACTAATCAACTCAGCATCCGCAAGGTTCGATCGATCACCAAGCAAACGCTTAAGCTTCGGGTTCAGTGTAAACCCATCGGGTACCCGGCCGATCGCTCCCGCAACCTCGCGGATCAACTCGCGTTTCACGCCAGTCTCAAGCCGATCAAAGTTGTACTCGTGTGTCTGCCCCGCCCAACGATGACTCCCCGGATCAATCTGCGGATCGATCGCAGTCTCCTGAGCAGCACGCTGCGCTCGCTCAAGAGTTTCTGAAATCCGATCATCAATCGAGATCCGGTCCGCCTCCTGAATCACATCCTCTGCAAGCAACTTCTCGGTATACACCTTCAAAACCGAAGGTTTCTTCTTAATCATCTGCGCCATCAAAGGCTGGGTAAAGCTCGTCTCGTCCTGCTCGTTATGCCCATACCGACGGAAACACTGCAGATCAATAAACACATCACGCTTAAACTGCTGACGATACTCCATCGCAATCTGAGCAACAGTCACAACCGCTTCAGGATCCTCTGCATTCACATGGAAAATCGGTGCATCGACAGATTTGCCAATATCAGTACAATACCGACTCGACCTCGAATCCTCAGGGATCGTCGTAAACCCGATCTGGTTGTTCACCACAACATGCATCGTCCCCCCGGTCGTATAGCCTTCAAGCTGCGAGAAGTTCAACACCTCAGCAACAATCCCCTGCCCAACAACCGCCGCATCGCCGTGGATCAAAATCGGGATCACGCGATTGCGATCTGTGTCACCCTTGAGCCGTTGCTTCGCGCGCGTTCGGCCTTCAATCACACCATTCACCGCCTCGAGGTGACTCGGATTCGACGCAAGCGCCAGATGCACCATCTTCCCGTTCGGGAATCGTCGTGTACCAGAGTACCCTTGGTGATATTTCACATCCCCGCCACCATCAACAAAGTCTTCTGACCAGTTCTCTTCAAACTCAGTGAAGATCTGCTCGTATGTTTTCCCAATCGTGTTGTTGAGCACATTCAGCCGCCCCCGGTGCGCCATCCCCATCACGATCTCTTCGCCGCCTAAATCCGACGCAGTCTCAATCAAATGATCAAGCAGCGGAATCAACGACTCCCCGCCCTCAAGCGAGAACCGCTTATCACCCGGATACCGTCGACCAAGGAACTTCTCGATCATCTCAGACTTCGTCAACTGCTCCAAAATCATCATCCGGCGCGATCGTTCCAGCTTCATCTTCCCGCCAAGAATCTCATGACGGTGAATCAGCCAAGACCGCTGCTCAGTATCAGCAACATGCATCACCTCAAGCCCGATCGATCCACAATACACCTGCTCCAACCGAGCAATCACCGCTGAAAGCGGCACCTGAATCCCCAGACCCATCCCCGTCCCGTCAACCTCACGATCCAGATCTTCCTCGCTCAATCCGTGGTACTCAAGCGACAACATCGACGGACGCGAACGCTCACGATGAAACGGATCAATATCAGCACACAAATGCCCCTGATCGCGGTACGCATTGACAAGCGCATTCACAACCGCTTCAAAATGCGACGACTGCCCCGCAACACCAAGACCACCACCCCAAACCTGCACAGGACCTGTATCCCCAGATTTCCAATCCTTATTCCCCGTTGAACCCGCTTGGATCGCTGGACCAGCAGCCTGTTTACCAGCCGATGCCGCTGGAGATCCAGAACCACCACTTCCAAATAACTTCAAATCATCAGCCTGAGCAAGCTCAAACCCCTGAAAGAACGCACGAACTTCCGCGCTCACAGAATCCGGATCCGCAGCATACAGCACCCGCTGTTGCTCCAAATACTCAGGATTCCATTGATTCACGGCAGGTACAATCGGTTTTGGCGCAGAGCTCATAGCTTCCCTCAGCCGTATCATGCACGATCTCAACTCAACCGTGCACAGATGGACTATCGGACCACTCAAAAGGGCACACGCCCAGCTGTAATCCTAGTCTCCAATATCGGCCTCAGCCCCCACAACTCCATCAAAACACACCACTTTAGAACATCTTTAAGCAGGTTTTGCACACACAACACAATCGCACTAGAACGACCAGTCTATTAAAGTTCAACGGCCACCCAAACAAACCGCTCAGTGACTCATCCAAATCGGCCAGACACATAATGCGCCGTTTCAATGAGCTTGGGATTCTGGAAAATCGCCTGTGTCGGACCATATTCCACCAGACGCCCCAGATACATGAACGCGGTGTAGTTCGAAACCCGTGCTGCCTGCTGCATGTTATGGGTCACGATCAACACCGTATACCGCTCAGAAATCTCCGTGATCAACTCCTCGATCCGGATCGTCGCCACCGGATCAAGGGCAGAGCAAGGCTCATCCAAAAGCAAGACTTCAGGATCCGCAACCACCGCGCGAGCAATACAAAGCCGCTGCTGCTGACCGCCAGATAATCCCAAAGCGGACTCTTTGAGCCGATCCTTAACCTCGTCCCAGATCGCTGCGGATCGCAGACTCCGCTCACACGCTTCTTGAAGCACACTCTTGCGCCGCTCCCCATCAATCCGAAGCGGATACACCACATTCTCAAAGATCGACATCGGAAACGGATTGGGCTTCTGGAACACCATCCCCAGACGCTTGCGGAGTTCAATCACATCCACCGTTGGTTCATACACCGCTGAACCATTAAGCGTAATCCCACCATCAACACGCACCCCATCAACCAAATCATTCATCCGATTAATCGATCGCAAAAAAGTCGACTTCCCGCACCCCGATGGACCAATGAGCGCAGTCACCGCCCCCCGGGGAACCCCCATGGAAATCCCGTGGATCGCCTGCGCCGCCCCGTACCAAAGCTTGAAGTTGTCCGAACGGATAACCTCATCCACACCATCCATCGCTGCATGAATCTCAGGATCAGGACTTTCACCCCGCCGGATCGCCTCGATCACATCATAATGAGCCGGCTCCCCCCCCATACTCCCAGGAATCATCGCCGACACCGGTGCTTCTACGCGCACGCGATCATCAGGCGTCTTCGCACCCGCTGCCGGACCCGTTTCTGGACCCGTACCCGCTCCATGATTCGCTTGCTCAGAATCTGACATCGCATCAATCATATCGTCGCTCCACTCATCCGCCCACGAAGCTTCGAGCGAATCAAAATCGCCGTCAGGTTCAACGCAAACACAATCATCAAGAACAAAAGCGTCGTGGTCCAAACCATCGGACGAGCCGCCTGTGAATCCGGGCTCTGGAACCCCAAGTCATAAATATGGAAACCAAGGTGCATAAAGCTCCGGTCCGCATGCAAAAACGGAGCCGTAGTCGACACTGGCAGGTCCTGATTCAGCTTCACCGCCCCCACAAGCATCAACGGAGCAACCTCACCCGCACCACGCGCCATCGCAAGAATCGCACCGGTCAAAATCCCAGGCAGCGCCCCAGGGAGCACAATCCTGCGGATCGTCTGCCACTTACTCGCCCCGCACCCAAAGCTCCCCTCACGCATGGAGTTGGGCACCGCCGCGATCGCCTCTTCAGTCGCCACAATCACCACCGGAAGAGTCAACAACGCAAGTGTAAGCGATGCCCAAAGCAATCCACGCCCACCAAACGTAGGGGAACCGCTCGCTGCACGCGCCCCAAAGAACCCCGCAAAGTATGGAGTCTTGGCAACCACCATCACCAAAAGCACAACCGTCACGCCCCACCCCAACCATGACAACCGAGAATACAAACGATGAACCAATGATGGCGAGCGTCCAGGATCAGGCTTCCCCCAAAGACCAAGCCCAAAGGAAACAATCGACATCAACACCCCGCCAAAGAACAACATCCACCACGCACCGCTCTCAAGGACCGCACCATCCGCAGGCCCCGTATCAACATACCGCCCAACCGTATAACAAAAGAACCCAAGCCCAAACACCCCATACACAATGCTCGGCACACCCGCAAGGTTGTTCACCGCAATTCGGATCACACTCGTCGCAATCCCCTGCTTCGCATATTCACGCAAATACAACGCCGCGATCACACCAAGCGGGGTCACAAAGATCGTCAACAAAAGCGTCAACAACACCGTCCCCACAATCACCGGATACACCCCGCCCTCAGTGTTCGCTTCACGAGGACCAGTCGACAAAAACTCCCACCACCGTTCAATGAAAACCCCGAACTTCCCCGTCACCGAAAGCTGATTCGCCGGGACCAATCGGACAACCTGACTCATCATCATGGGCTGATCACCCTGCGTCTGCGCAATCGGTGAGAACCTCCCCGTCGTCGGCTCAACAACAATCAACCGCTCGCGTAAATCATCCTGCTCACCGGTGCGAATCTGCCCAAGCACCTCGTCATACGCCAGCGCAAGCTCTGCCTGCTCCGACTCCATCTCCGCAATCACCGCATCACGCTGCTCTGCGCGAACCCCGGTCTCCCGCCAAGGCGCTCCGACCCAAAGCCCAACAACCCCACCAATGATCGCGACAACACATCCAAACCGCGTCAGCTTCCCCCGCCGAATCCCCGATGATCCGATCCCCACGCCAACCCCTCTACTCACCCACCAAAGACCGCACGAAACAATCACACACACAAAAACCAGCGACCAACTCACCCACCCCAACCGCTCACTCGCTGTCGCCCTCCGCTCAACACCAAGCTCCGCTTCAACCACCGCAAGCCTCGATGCTTCAATTCCATGATTGATATCACCCAGCGCCTGCTTGCGCATCCGTTCCCCGCTCGCGCGCCGCGCCCGAGCAACAGGATGCCGCTCTTCAAACGCTTCAAGCGTCTCCTGTGGCCCCTCAGTAACCCGGATCAACTCCCCATCATCACCGACTTCTGCGACCGCCTCGGGAACCCCATACCACACACCCCATTGCTCCCGCTCAAGCATCACCGCATACTGAGGCTGCTCAATCGAAACAATCTCATCCCCATCAATCCACCGGAACGACTCCTGCCCAATATCACGATTCCCCACCCTATACAGATACCGTCCCTTCGTATCTTCAGTCGTTCGCATCCCCATGACCACTTCACCGCTCTTAAGCGTCAACCGGTCAATATCACCAGGCCAAAATGTCCTGAGACCATTAATCACCACCAACGACGCAAGCACCCCGATCATGATCAAACACAGCACAAGCGCCGACCCAGTCAACCACACCATCGGCTCGCCCACTGCGCTCGGAAGTGTCCTGCGCCGAGACGCAGTCGTCACCGAATCACTCCGAGGATTGTTCTCTGCTTTGTGCCCACTCATAAGCCAGCATTCCTCGCGCGTACAACCCGCCGAACAACCTCAGCGCTGGTATTGATCACAAAGGTCATCACAAACAACACAAACCCACACAAAAACAACACGCGATAATGCGTCTCGTCCTTAGGCGCTTCAGGAAGTTCCACCGCAATATTCGCTGCGAGCGTTCTGAACCCCGAGAAGATATTCCACGACATCGCCGGAGTGTTCCCCGTCGCCATAAGCACAATCATGGTCTCGCCAACAGCTCGCCCAAATCCGATCATGCACGCCGAGAAGATCCCAGACCCCGCAACCGGAAGCACCACACGCACCGCAGTCTGCCACTTGGTCGCGCCCGCGCCAAGCGAAGCCGACCGCAAAGTGTCAGGAACCGCCTGCAACGCATCCTCAGAAATCGTAAAGATAATCGGGATCACCGCAAACCCCATGATCACCGCAACAACCAAAGTATTGCGCGGGCTAAAGGTCCCAAAGATCGAATCCCGAGGATCAATCCCCGCATTGTTAAGCCCGACCCCAACTGCATACGCCGCAAGCACACTCACACCCGCAAGCACCACAAACTTCGCAAGCACCACAAGACCCACCGTCCCAGCAGAACGCGAACACACCCATTCATCTATCCTTCTACGGATCGTTAACGCCTGCACAAACCACATCAGCAACGCCGACATAGGCATGCACACCATCATCCATCCCGCAGTCGCCGATCCATACTCCCCGTTGAGCCATCGACGCATATCCGCAGCTTCAACCCCAGAACCCGGCGCCATCCCAAGACCAGCTTCCCCCGCCCCATCACTCCGCTCAACCACCACACCATCAACAACCCCAAGCTCCATCGCACGAAGCTTCCGCTGAGTCCGCGTGTTGTACGCCGCATCCTCCGCCCACCCAGGCAACCGATCCGCATCCACCGCCACAACATCCCCCGCAAACATCGCGCGATCAAATCGATCAGGCGCAAACGCAAACCCGATCACCGCAGGACCCGTAAACAGCGCCACCACACCACTCAAAATCAACACCGCACTCACCAGCGCCAGATGCTGACCAGTCCGAAGTTTGAGCCGAGCAGACAAAGGCACAAGCTGCCACACATGCGCCCCAAACAACACCCCAAGCGGAAGCACAAACATCCCAACCAAAAAAGTCCCGAGATACTGCGCCACATATGGCGCCACCACCATCGCCGCCACAAACCCAAGCACCACCGACGGAAGACTCGCCATCAGCTCAACACTGGGCTTGACCACTTTGCGAACGCGCTTGGATAAAAACTCGCTGGAATACATCGCCGCAAATACCGCCACCGGAATCGCAAACAACATCGCAAAAACCGTCGCTTTGAGTGTCCCAAAAATCAATGGCATCACACTCAACTTGATCTCAGACGAATCATCACCCGACGACGACTGATAAACATACTCAGGCTCAGCAAGCCCCTCATACACAACCTTCCCAAACAACGCCTTGATGCTGAACTCGGGATACCCCGCCTCGTAGTGATGCAACTCATACCCACCACCAGCACCAACCGCCAGCACCGAATCATTCTTGGGACCAATCGCAAGAACACGCGGATCCTGAATCTCAGTCTGAATCCGGATAACCGCTTTCTCGCTCGTCAAATGCCGAAGAAGAATCAGCCCGTCGCTATACAGCACACCAATCGTCCGGTCGCGCCCGCTCGGTGTCAGATCAGTCACCGACACACCATCACGAACAAACTCGTGAGATTTCACAAGCTTCCGGCCGTCCCCAAACTGATCCCGCTCATCAATCGCCACATGCCAAGATTGCACGACCCCATCACTGTCCCCAACAAGCACCGTCTGCCCGCCAAGCACCATCTCAACGACAGTTACTCGCGTTGAACCCTCAAGCACCCCGAGTGTTTCGCGAAGAACAAAGCCATCGCTCCCGCGAGCATACCGATCCATCCGCCCATCGCTATACACCGCAAACACCTGACCACCATCCGCACTCACTTTGAGTCCAAACGGAACCTCAAGCCCTTGAAGCTCAAAATTCGTTTCCCGCAAACGCGTCCGCGCCGCCCCCCCACCAAGAGGGCGAATAGTTCGGACACTGCTCACCACCACCGTCTGATCTTCACGCAGCAGAGCAAGCGTGGTTTTGCCGGTCGTATCAATCTGGTAATCAAGCAAGACCGCAGCCCCGCTCCCCGCGCGCACCTTGACAGGATCACCAAACGACTCGCGAGCAACCACCAGCCGGGTACCACCATCCTCAAGAGGTTTTGTATATCCCGCGCCGCCCGCAAACAACTCGTCGTCTTGTTCCCCGTCTCCAGATTGATCAACCGAAGATTGCTCTCGTAAAAAACCAACCTCAAACTCGATCGAGCCAAGCATGACTCGTCCGTCACTCAACCCGCGAGCAATCAACTCGCCATTGAGTGCCCGTGATTCTGAAACGATCCTGACCTGATCGTCATCCCCATTCCTTGAATCATTCAAGCTCCCAATCACCCGACCATCACTTAGCCCAACAAGTTCCCCGCGATCCCCAAAAGTCATCACCGCAGATTCACCGTACGGATCAACATATACACCACCGGGAAGCCCAAGCTCCGCGATCGCAGAACCCGAAGACTCATCTGAGACCACCGCGCTTCCAACCTCTCCAGGAGAGAACAAAGGCACAACAACCCACGCGAGGTAAAAGCAAATCCCAAGCACCGCTGCAAGCACACTAAAACCGCCAACGGTAACAACGAACTCAGCCGCCGCGTCCGTTGCATGCAACCGGCGCGACGCCCGAGCTCGAGTAGTACCTTCATCAGGCGAGTTGTGCTGTGCTTTTTTGTTCATGCGGTGATCCGGAAACCATCATACCGCGCCAAATCAGAAATCGTACCCAATACCGAGCATCTTCAAGTCCTCCCGCGCAATATCAGCCGGGACAGGGAAGTAACCGTCCTTGACGACGATTTCCTGACCCTGCTGAGAGAACACAAGCTTGATAAACTCCGCGCGAAGCGGATCAGTGATCCCAGTCGCAGGATCAGCATTCACATACAGGTACAAGAACCGTGCAATCGGGTACTCACCGGTGTACGCATTCTCCGCATTCGCATCCACCGCGTCATACCCGTCATACGACACCGCGATGGGTTTCACGCCCGCAGTCTTGTACCCAATGCCAGAGTACCCAATACCGTACAAATCAGTCGTCACCGACTGAACAACCGCTGATGAGCCAGGCTGCTCTTTGACCGTCGCTTTAAAATCATTCCCCTGAAGACCGATTTTCTTAAAGAAGCCATAGGTTCCCGACGCCGAGTTCCGTCCGTACATATTGATCGGACGAGATTTGAAGTTCGGGTCATCCACTCCAAGATCACCCCATGTCAAATCACCATCAGCAACCGAAAATACCCGGGTAATATCTTCAATACTGATCTCGCTAATCGGATTATCCTTGTGCACATACACCGCAAGACAATCGATCCCGCTCCGGATCGGAGTGGGTGCATACCCAAACTCTTCCTCAAACTTATCCATCTCCGCGCCCTTCATCGGACGCGACATCGGACCAAAGTGCGACTGCCCCTCGATCAACGCTGGGGGAGCGGTCGATGACCCCTTACCTTCCACTTCCGTCTGTGATGCAGGATAGAACTTCTTGAAATCCTCTCCCCAAAGCGTCATCAAGTTGTTCATCGTGTCCGAACCAATTGATTTGATACTCCCTGAGACCCCGCTCGTCGCCTCGTAAACAGGCAACTCCGGATCAACCCCCCCGTTGTCATCAAACCCGCTCATCGCAACCAAAGGAAGCGCCAAGCACCCGAGAACGATCGACGCAATTGAACGAGATTTCATAGTGTGTACTCCACTCAGAACAGTGTTCAAACCAGACGCACTCCGCGCCTTTCAATACAACTCTCACCGAAATCACGAACATATCCAGTCAACCTATGAAAAGGTTGTGTTAAGACACTGCCAATTCGCCATAAACCCATGAAAAAAGAGCACTTAAAGAAGCGCCCTTCAAAATGCATTCCAGGTTAAATCTCACCCCTCCGCGAGCAATCGCTCAACCTCACGCACCAACTTCTTGCTACTCGGTTTCGTTAAAGGCTTAAACCTAGACACAACCTCACCATTCCGATCAACAACAAACTTATCAAAGTTCCAGCTAATCTCACCACCAACCGGTTCTGGCTGAGAAGTCAGCTGAGCATACAACGGGTGAATCCCCTCACCCTTGACCACGATCTTCGCAGCCATCGGGAAACTCACCCCATAGTTCTTCTCACAAAACGCCGCGATCTCATCATTCGTACCAGGCTCCTGAGATCCAAACTCATTCGCAGGGAATCCAATAATCACAAGCCCATCATCCTTGTGCTTCTGGTACATCGCTTCGAGTCCTTTGTACTGACCAGTCAAACCGCATTTACTCGCGACATTGACCATCAACACAACCTTCCCACGAAATTCTTCAAGCGAACGCATCGAGCCATCAATCATCTCGATCTCGTACCCAAGTACATCCTTAGAAACCGTATCTGAACCCATCATCATCTCCCCTGAATCATCCGTTAAACCAGAAACACTCGATTGACCACCCGACTGAATAAACCCACAGCCGCTGTAGATCATCACCAAAGGAACCAACGCTGTAATACCCAATCCAATACCCATTCGTCTTCTCCACCTAAAAGTGTGTGTGATCAACCGCGACTCGTTGGACATTTCCAAACTCCAATAAGAATACCCCAAAATAAGAGCACCCCAAGAAGAGTACACATCAGTGAGCATATAGGTTCGTCACCCCTATCCTCTAGATGCACCAGCCGCCCAACACATCACCGGACATATCGCCCAACATATCATAGGATCAACAAAATAGGATCAACAAATCAAGGCACCCAAACACCCGCCGTCCCCATTGCCACCACATCCGGACAGTCCAAATACCATAATGAACACCCCAAATCACATCCTTAAACGCACTGTCCGGTTCTCAATCAACACCGATCGCTCCAAAAAAGGCCACAACACCACCGCCTCCAAACCCTCCATGACCACCCTCGGTCGATACTACGAACTCACCATCGCCGTCCAAGGCACACCAGACCCCCAAACCGGATACCTCCTAGGAATCCAAGAAATCGACGCACTCGTCCGCAACCACCTCCACCAACTCATCTCAGATGCCATCGAATCAAACCCACATCAACACCCAACCCAGCTCCTCCCGGCGCTCTGGGAAAACGCATCAAAAAATCTCGCCCCCCCGCTCCACTCCATCACCTGGCACCTCACCCCATACCATCAAATCACCATGAACAATTCTACTCAACCAACCGGCGCCGTCCTCATCGAGCAACTCTACGAGTTCGCCGCCGCCCATCGCCTCCACACCCCCCACCTCTCAGACCAAGAAAACGCCGAGTTCTTCGGAAAGTGCAACAACCCTTCCGGACACGGCCACAACTACAAACTCAGACCATCCATTCGCGTCCCCCTGTCCCTAATCAACCAATCCAAAGACATCCACCTCCTGATCGAAAACGCCGTCAACGAATCGATCATCGATCCGCTCGATCACAAAAACCTCAACACCGACTGCCCCCCGTTCGATCAATCCAAAGACGGCTCGATCCCCTCAGTCGAAAACATCACAACACACTGCTACAACGCCCTCGCGCCCAAGCTCGAATCTCTTGGATGCACACTCGAGCAGATCACCGTCTGGGAAACCGACCGCACAAGCGCGACCTACCCCGCATAATCCCAGCCCCTCATAAACCAAGCCCAGCATCAACCAAGCCGAGCGTATAATCCGCCCTATCCTCATCTGTGACCCAAGACCAATCACCAAAACGCATCCTCATCATCCGCCCAAGCGCCTTGGGAGACATCTGCAGAACTGCACCGATCCTCGCAGCACTCAAAGCACGCTACCCCGATGCCAAAATCGATTGGATGGTCCGCGACAACTACACCCAAGCAATCGAGCACCACCCCGACCTCAACAAGGTCATCCCATTTGCACGCAAAGAACTTGGCAAACAATGCCGAAGCTTCAAGTTTGGTCCCCTCTACAAATGGCTCTCAGAACTCCGCAAAACAAACTACGACATGGTCCTCGATTGCCAAGGTCTCGCCCGCTCAGGGTTCTTCTCACTCGCAACCCGCGCCAAAGACCGCTACGGATTCAAAGACGCTCAAGAACTGGGCTGGCTCTTTCATAACAACCGCATCGACGCCCCCAGATCCATGCACACCGTTGACCGAATGCTCGCCCTCGCTGCTGCTGCTGGCGCCGACATCTCCAACCCCGATGTCAGCCTCTACGCTGGTCAAGAAGAACTCTCCCAGGTCATCATCGAGTATCCAGAGCCCTACGCCGTCCTCGCTCCCACCAGCGCCTGGCCCGCAAAGTGCTGGCCAATCGATCGCTTCACCGAACTCGCTCAGCACCTCGCCAAACACAAAAACATCGACCGCGTCATCATCGTTGGAGGACCAGGGGAACGCCTCCACTGCGCCCCCCTCCTGGAAGTCGCCGCCGAGAACCCCCGCATCACTGACCGCGTTGGTTCAACCTCCATCGCCCTACTCATGGCCATCATCGCCCGCGCCAAACTCGTCGTCGCCAACGACTCCGCCGCCCTCCACATGGCCGCCGGTTTCAATCGCCCCCTCGTCGGACTCCTAGGCCCAACCGACCCCATCAAAGCCTCCCCATACAACCGCGAAACCGACATCATTCAGCACATCCAAGACGGTGACGAGTTCTACTTCCGCGACAACCGCTCCGAAAACATGATGCCCCGCATCACGACCAGTGAAGTGCTCGATGCGTGCAAAGAACGACTCGAATCTCAAAACTAAAAAACCCAGAGCTCAGACTCCGGGTTTCTAAAATTTGATGAAGCTCGATGAAGCTCGATAAGTTACGCCTTCGCCCCAGCATGCTCGTGCGCAAAGCTCTTCATAAACTCAACAAGCTTCACGCACCCCTCGCGAGGGAACGCATTGTAAATACTCGCCCGCATCCCGCCAATCGCGCGGTGACCACCAAGCGTGGTCAAGCCAATCTTCTCGGATTGCTCCAGGAACATCGCATCAAGCTCCGCAGTCGGACACTTAAAGGTAATGTTCATCAACGAGCGATCCGCTTTGTCCGCGTGAGGCTTATAGAAGTCCTGCGAATCAATAAAATCATAAATGATGCCCGCCTTCTCCTGATTCATCTCATCAATCGCGCCAAGCCCACCCTGCGCAGTGATCCACTTAAACACCTCACCCATCAAATACACACCAAAAGTTGGAGGTGTGTTAAACCGCCCTTCTTTCTTAGCAATCAACCCGTACCGCATCATCTTGGGAAGCTCACGCACCGGCTCCTCAATCAAATCCTTGCGAGCGATCAACAAAGTGATCCCAGAAGGACCAAGATTCTTCTGAGCACCCGCATAAATCAATCCATATTTACTCACATCAATCGGACGCGAGTAAATGTTCGAAGACATATCCGCAACCAAGAACGAGTTCCCCGGAGTCCGCGGAAGCTCCTTAAACTCCGTGCCCATGATCGTGTTATTTGAAGTAAACTGCACATACGCCGGGTCCTGCGAATAGATCACATCCTCACCCTTCGGGATATGGTTGTACCCCGCATGCTTGGACGACCCGCACACATTCACACTGCCATACAAATGGACTTCGTTAATCGAATCCGTCGCCCACTTGCCCGTATCAAAGTAATCCGCTGTCCGGTCCGGCGCCAGGAAGTTCGCCGGAACCATATAGCACTGACTCGTCGCACCGCCCTGCATCCAGAAAATCGAATAGTCATCAGGAATCGAACCAACCCGCCGGCACTCCGCCTCCGTGTCGTGAGTGATCTTGTCAAAGGTTGAATCCCGGTGCGAATGCTCCAAGATCCCAATCCCCGAATCCATCACATTCCAGATGTCCTTCTGAGCCTGCTTAAGCACACTCTCGGGAAGACACGCAGGACCAGCCGAAAAGTTGTATACACGATCACCCATCACGATTCTCCTACTGATTCAGTACTCTAAAGCACGAAGCGTTCAACGCCCCAAAATAGTAATTGATTCAAACGCATTCAAAATGCTGGACAAAGCTGCTCTTCCTTCAACTGATCCTTATTCACCACATGAAGCGTCCGCTCCTCTTCCATCACCGTCCGCACAATACGGATCACCTCAAGAGCCACCGCTTCCTGTGCCTGATCCGTTGATGCCCCAACATGATGCGTCAACGAAACCCCCGGAAGCTCAGCAAGCTCAACCGACCAATCACAATCCTTGCTCGAAGGCTGATTGTTATACACATCAAGCCCCGCCCGAACTCCCTTTTCCTTGATCGCTTTGATCAGCTCCTGCTCGTTGACAATCTCGCCCCGCGAAGTGTTGATAAACATCGAGCCGGGTTTCATCGCCCCAAAGAACCCAGGACCACAAAGCTTATCCGTGTCCGGAGTCAGCGCCACATGCACCGACACAATGTCAGCATCCTCAAGAGCAACCTTCAGTGCATCACGAGAATAATCAATCATCTTGATCCCAAGCGCCCGCGCAGTCTCTTTGTGCATCGACCGCGACTGAGCGCTCACATTCATCTCAAACGCCTGCGCCCGCTTGATGAGCTCCATCCCGATCGACCCCATCCCGACAACAAGCAAGTTTGCGCCCTTAAGCCCTTTCGCTTTGGAAAACTCTTTCTTATTCCAACGCCCCTCACGAAGCGATTTGGTTTGCATTGAAATCCGTCGATCTAGATTCAGCATATGACCAAACGCAAGCTCCGCAACCGCAACCGCGTTCATCCCGGGACAGTTGCACACCGGAATCCCCCGCTCCGCTGCAGCAGTCGAATCAATATTGTCATGCCCCGCGCCCGCACGGATCACAAGCCCAAGCTCACCACAGTCGTCAAACACCGATGCGGGAACCTTGGTCGATCGCACAACAAGCACTTTCGCACCAGTCGCTTTGAGCGCACCAGAAATCGTCTCAGGCCCAAGATCAGGATCCACATGCACCCCGCACCCGAGCCCCTCAAGACCATCAATCCCGATCTGATCAAACTTATCCGCTATCAAAACACCAAGCTTATCACCCATCACGATCTCCAGTTCAAAAAATGCTGCTCAAGGAACACACATCAACACCAGAGATCCTAGCACAACAACCCTCCAAACACCTGGATTATCGCTGCCCTGTATCCACCTCTTTGCCCCCAAAATCAATCCCGCGTAGCCCCCCCCTCGTCCAGCGATACACACCCGAGAAAAACTCACTATCCGAGTTAGAAATCTTAATCTCAGTAGGCCCTGAATCAGTCGGGTTTCTAGGCTGAAAACCCAGATTCGCCTCCTCCATATCCTTCCGGTTCACCGAACCATCAAAGAACAAAATCGGCTGGCTCGTCCCAGGCTCAAAATACACCTTGTCATCCCCGCCATCATGCCTTGCATAAGTGTCAAACATGTACACCTTCGAAGAAGGAAACGCGACCTCCGTCAACTTGCGCGTCTTGAGAAAGAACGGATCACGATCGAACTGAAGCGATGCATTCCGATGCTGATCAATCGGTTGCAAAGATCCACGCTGCACATCCACTGAATAAGTCACGATCGAAGTCTCGTAACTACTTTCGTACTTTCTGCGGATCGATCCATTGCTGTACTCATCGATCGGTGTCTCAGCGCGTTCAACCTGTTCTTCATCATCCGGACAAGCCGCGACCGGTTCCTCAGGATTACCAGACAAGTAATCCAGATACACCAAATGCGTGTACCACAAGTTCGAGACCCAGTTCGATCCGGCGCTGGCATCAGCAATACCTGATCGCTCTCGAACAATATGCTGAGCATGAAACGAAACACCATTGACATCAGTAAACGGCAAACGCAAATCGTCATACGGAGTCTTCTGAACCTGATTCCCTCTCCAAGACAACGCCGCAATCTCCGCCTTCGAATCTTCTGAATACGAAATCGCAGCGATCCCCATCTGCCTGAGGTTTGAACTGCACAACAGTGTCCGCGAGGATGCACGCGCCGAACCCAGCGCTGGAAGCAAAATACCAATAAGCACGGCAATAATTGCGATAACCACAAGCAACTCAATCAGTGTAAAAGCATGCACTCTTTGAGGGCGATTCACTCTAGAAACTGTGTATACATTTGTACCGATTCGCATCAAACATCCAATCTATCCCGCGAGCAGTAAGTTCTTCAACATCGATCCAAATCTCAACTATTCATCTGCAAACATGTATTCAAAGTTGAAACCTCAAAAACGAAATCATCAACAGCTAAGTCATCAACAGCCAAGTCACCAACAGCTAAGTCATCAAAATAATCATGATCGCAAGAACAGTAATCGCTCCCGCAAACCCGACCGCCATCCATCCCCGTGTTCGTTCAACTCTCCACGCTTGATTCAGCGATCGCACCGCCCGATCAAGCTCATCAATCTTGCGAAGCGAATCCAGATCACCCACACCATCGCCGCTCACAGCTTCTTGCCCATGACTCAGAGCTGCGCCATGCGCTGATGTTGCACTTGAACCACCAGAATGCTTCGGTGCGCCGACCGGAATCGCAGCGGGCCCCGACACCTGATCAGCGCCCGCTGCAGGCTCAGCGCGAAGCGCCAACAACTCCACACTCGCAGTACCAGGCAAAGGCCGAGCAGGACCAAGACCAATATGCTGACGATCCCGATCCACCGAAAACACTTCATGGCACCCCGTGCATGAAAATGAACCCGGATCAACATCAAGCCCGCAGTTGTGACACATCCCAAGCAGATGCGACACCCCAGGAGTATGACGAGCCAGCATCCAGAACTGATGAGTGCTTGGTCCTCGCAACACTGAGTTGAGCTCGAGGCCACCATTGCCCGCGAGTCTCTGGATCGTCGAGTAGTTGCACCCAGGCCGAAAGGGCATTGCTCCATCACGAACAAACCAAGGCCCCATCGCATTCTGAGATGCTTGCCGACTCAATGGATCAAACCGCGCCGAGCACTGCTGACACCGACCGGTGTCAGCAGTTAACTCACCACAAAATGGACAAATCAAACTCCGAAGCTGGGGTGTAGCAAGCGCCCCCTGCCCCCCATTCATCGCAATGCTGATCGCCGAATCCATGGATTGCTTCCGAAGCAAACCAACATGACCAGCTCCCGAATCCATTTCAGAGCTGGAATCTATATTCATGTTTGTCCCATCTCGCATGACTTCTGATCCAATCACCCCAGCACACATTCAAATCCGGATATCGAGCACAATCATCCGCAACAAACCACCGATCCAAGAATCCGATCATACCATACATCAACCGATTCAGATCGAATCTCGATGCGTGTCTATACGCACCATCAGCAAAAAGGTTGACCTGCCCTCTCTATCGGCCTCTGATCACCCATGCGCACAAAACCGCTGCTATCGAGTTGCTCATCACCCTGCTCTCAATCGAGATGTAAATACATACCAGATGTTCTCAATCACTTCTGTTTGTTCAGCATCGTAACCAGTGTACTGATCGGTGGATGCACCTCATCAGATCGCAGAATCAACGCACCAAGCCAAGCGATTCCCAGCGAGCCCAGAACAATCCTGGCGATAGTCGATGATCAACCGATCCACACCCAAGACCTTCTACCGATGCTCAGCGAAGCGTCGGGATCTCAGATCCTTGACGAATACATCCTCTCTCGCGAGCTCGACAAGATCGCTCAAAGCAGGGGGTGGGACATCAGTGACGCGATGATTCAATCAGAACTCAATGCTTTGGTCTCCACAATCGAGCAAAGCACCGATCCCCAAAGTAGCGCCAGGCTTGTCGAATCCATCCGCGCTCGCCGAGGACTCGGCCCAGTCCGCTTTCAAGCACTCCTGCGGCGCAACTCCATTCTCAGAAAGATTGTGCTGGCGAACCCGAAATACCAATCTGAGATCGATTCGAATGTTCACACATTCCTGAATCAAATCATCCCACCACCATCAGCAGATCAGCTCGCTGGGATTACAAATCGTGCATTGCTGGTTGCTCAGCAACAGGTTATGGAGCGGGCTGCGCGACTGATCGTGGACCAGCACCAAGTGATCATCATGGACCGATCCTTGCAGTGGTCACGGTCGGCGGAAAACTGACGCATGAATGCGCACAAAAGCGGTCATAATGTTCCACATGGAACATTGCCCCCTACTCATCCTCAGCGTGATCAGCAAGCACATTGGTTGCTTACTGCTGGGCATCTTGCTGTGTGGGCGATGTGTTATTCGGTGGGAATCGCACTTGTTCTTGCGGAGTTTCTGAATCACTCATTGTCGATCCAGGAGATCACATATGTCGCTTTATGTAGTCACAGCGGGTATCTACTCGATCGTGTGAAGTTCCGGGATCAGGACCTGGACCCAGCTGATCTCATGGCGGATCACGCTCGTCATGCTTATTTACGCAAGCACGCGCGCTGGCTACGGCGCGTGATGGTGGTTGAGTGGATTTTGGCAATGATTATTGGTGCAGTTCTATCACCTATGCTCTCGGTGCTTGTGCTGGCGGGTATTGGTGCTGGGTATATGTATTCGGGATGGAAGCCGGGCGGTGTCGCTCGGCTCAAAGATATTGCGGGACTCAAAGCGGTGCTGGTGAGCGGCGCGGTTGTTGGGCTTGGGACATTGACAATCCTTGCTGATTCGTTTGCAAGTATGGGCACTTCTGAGCTGGTAGATTCGGGGCTCCCTCACTTGGGTGCTTTGGTGTGGACTGTCGCGGGGATGGCGCTGATTGTGTTTGGCGATGCGGTGATTTGTGATCTAGATGATCAGATCAGCGACTGCGCGCACCGGACTCTGAGCTTGCCTGTACTGCTTGGGATGCGGCGGGCGGGGATGGTTGGGGTAATTGCGGTTGCAACTGGTGGCTTGCTTTGTGCTGCAGGAGGGATCGGGGATGTTGATCTGTGGTCGAGATGGCTCTTTGCGGCAATGGCGGTGGTGAGCGGGATATGGATTTTGCGTCTGGATCGCAGGCGGGACTGGATTGATGCACGGATGCTTGTTGTGGCTCTGGTGGTGTGGATGGTGGTGGTTTAGGCAGTGACCGGCCCGGGGCAGCGAGTGGTCGACGGTGAGATCACGAGTGCTTGGCTGAGTTGATCGGCAGCTGAGTTGATCGGCAAATGTTGAATGAAAAATATGATTTTATTGGAATATGGGGGCAACTTGAAGCATTGTCTACTCGGAAGGTAAACAAGTGATTACTTTTCATGGAGAAGTCAACATGGTTGAACGCGGCACACCTCGGAAGAATACTCGGCTTGAGCTACAGGACGCAGCGGTCCGGCTTGGGGTTCGTGACGGGGTGCAGAGCGCTTCGATCAGGACCATTGCTCGTGAAGCGGGCGTTTCTGAGGGAGCGGTGTATAAGCATTTTGATAGTAAGGATGATCTGATCCGAGAAGCATACACGGCGATTGTGGAAGAGATGGCGCGTGATAAATCGGTGCTTTTGAAGGCTGACCTCCCGTTTGAGCATGCGCTGCGTGCTTGGGTGAAGCTTACTTTTGAGTACTACGACGGGAATAGGGATGCATTTTCGTATGTGCTGTTGATGCCCCACCGGATGGCGGGGACTCTCGGAGATGTGTATACGAAACAAGGCGAGATCTTTCGTTCATTCTTAGAGAATGCTCAAAAGAAGGGCGAAGCGAAAAAGATGAATCTTGGCGTTGCGTATTCGTTGTTCACAGGGTGTGTGTTGAATGTTCCTCGGTTGATCAATGAGGGCGCTCTTGAAGGACCTGCGCAGAAATACGGGGATGAGATTGCTGAGATTATGTTGAAGATTTTGGCTGAGTAGTTGAGGGCATTGGATGAATAGTTCATCGAGTTTCTGTTCTGCTGAAAAGCGTGTTTGAAGCTTTACACATGACACATCAAGAGGGCTCTGAAGGCTCGCGTACCAGCGCGTGTCTGCGCGATCGTTGCGTGTGCATCGTGCGTGCATTTTACTGGTGATGATGTTCCAAGAAGGAACGAGGAGTAGGAAATGACAGTTTCAAATATGAAGAGCTCAGCACTTATCGGGATGACAGCATTGAGTGTTCTCGGGGCAACTGGAATGAGCGCTGGTGCTCAGGAGATTTCTGTACAGATTGAAAACACGAGTTCAGCGGATGGATTCTTCTTCACACCATTTTGGGTAGCGGCGCACAATGGCGGCTTTGACTCATACGACGGTGGCGCACTTGCGGCTGGTTTCCCAGGTATTACAGAGATCGCGGAAGGCGGCGACACCGGCCCTATTACTGCTGCGTTTAGCGGGAGTGCGGCGGGTCTTGCGGGCGGCGTTCAAGCAACGCAGACCGCGGTTGCGTTTGATGGCGACGCTCCGGTATTTTCACCTGGAGAATCAACGACATTTAATCTGAATGTGGGCGACGCATCGGTGAATCGGTACTTCTCGTATGCTTCGATGGTTGTTCCGTCGAATGACTTGTTTGTAGCAAATGGAAACCCGTTTGCGCATGCGATCTTTGATGAAGGCGGCAACTTTAATGGAACCACCGTGATCGAAATCTATGGGCGCGATGTCAATGACAACGGGTCAGAGGTCAACGACGCCACTGCGGGCGCGGCGTTCTCTATCCTCGGCGGTGAAGGCATTGACGAATCTGTAGTTGTACGCAACTTCTTTACTGAATCGGGCGACTCGACTTACCTCGAATCATTCATCGGCACAGGGACTGCGAATGGTTCGACCATCGGTTCAGTGTTTGGTGCAGACGATTTGATTGCAAGGATCACCATTTCTGAGGTTCCTGCTCCGGGTGGAGTGGCGGCACTTGCAATGGGCGGTCTTGTGATCGGGCGTCGTCGCAGAGGATGATTCGTGAATCATCATCTCAATCTCATTGATATGTTGTGATGAAGTTCTCTTCTTTACAGTTGCACGCGCGGGATCGAAAGGTCCCGTGCGTGTTTTTCAGTTATCTGCTGTTCTTGGGTTGAGTCTGTGTTAGCGGGCGAGTTCGATGGCTCTGGTTTCTCGGAGGACGGTGACCCTGATTTCTCCTGGGAAGGTCATCTCGTTTGAGACTCGTTTGGCGATCTCGTGGGCAGCGAGGTAGGCTTCGTCGTCAGAGACGCGGTCGGCGTCGATCATCACGCGGACTTCGCGTCCGGCTTGGACAGCGAATGCTTCGGTGACACCGGCTTGCGAGAGGGCGATGCCTTCGAGGTCTTTGAGCCTTTGTACATACCGCTCCATTGATTCACGGCGTGCGCCGGGTCGGGCGGCGCTGACTGCGTCGGCGGCCATGATGATCGGGGTGTACCAGGTTGTTGAGGGGATATCGGCGTGGTGACCACCGATGGCGTTGAGGACGGCTTCGTCTTTTTCTCCGTACTGGGAGGCGAAGTCCATACCGATTTTCGGGTGTCCTCCTTCCATTTCGTGGTCCATTGCTTTGCCGATATCGTGGAGGAATCCGGCGCGGCGAGCGAGTCGTCCATCGAGACCGAGCTGGTCGGCGATTATTTGGGAGAGGTAGGCGACTTCGATGGAGTGTTTGAGGACATTTTGGCCGTAGGAGGTGCGGTAGGTGAGCTTGCCCATGGCTTCGATGATTTTGGGGTGGAGCCCTTTGAGTTTGAGTTCCATCGCGGCGTCTTTGCCTGCTTTGATTACTTTCTCGCCAATTTCTGAGCGGACTTTTTCGGTGAGTTCTTCGATGCGT
>JBGCDI010000033.1:0-12396 GCA_045105315.1 Phycisphaerales bacterium
CAAACTTGTCTATTGACGACAAGCTGACTAGAAGAAAGCGATTGATGGATTTTACTTCAGGAAAGTTGTCCGCTGTAACAGCAGTTGATGTTTTGAACGAGGGCATTGATGTGCCAGATATCAATGTACTTGTTTTTTTACGGGCGACTCATTCCAGACGAATCTTTGTACAACAGCTCGGAAGGGGATTGAGGATTGCACCAAATAAAAGCAAAGTTATAGTCTTAGACTTTGTAACAGACCTTCGTCGTATCGCAGCCGTTATAGAACTAGATCATGAGGCAAAGTCAAAACCTAAGGCTGGTGAAAAGGAAACTGTTTATCTTGGTGACGGAATTGTGACATTCACAGATGACAAGATAGAAGCGTTTGTTGAAGCTTGGATAAACGACGTTTCAAGTTTACAAGATACTGATGGGGCTGAAAAGCTAACATTCCCAAATAGCGAGGGGCTCTAATGAGCAAAAAATTGCCTTCAGAGATTGCCGAGACTATCAGAGAGCTGGTTTATCAAGAAGCTGACTTACACGGATATATTTCAAAATCACGCGAAAAAAATAGCGTTTTCATATCTGAGTTGGCGGCCAATAGGAAAATTGGAGGAGTTTTATCTGAATACATTAAGCAACCAAAAATTCGAACTTATATAAAAGATGCCATTCTGAATAAGTACACCAAAGAATTGGCTAAGAATGCACGACCACAAAATTATTCAGAAATCATTTTCTCTACTCTAGGGATCAACGTCGATCATATCGATTGTTGTAAAAATTCGGGAATTGATCTCTACAAATCACCTCCATCAACATTTGTTGTCGTTTCGAATGGTTCTGTTATAAAATGGGAAACGTCTCTTCGCAAAGCATTGCTTTACATTCCTGAAAAGCCATTTGCATCCACTGAACAGAAGAACACTATTCACATCTTGCTCACTCTCTATGCCAAGAACAGGCGAGTGTCTGAACTCGACAAGCAACAGATTGTCAATGCTCTAAAGATATGTAATGCCTCTGTGCATATTTATGGCGAACATTGAGCCACCCTGACACAAGGCAACCGATGCCATTGCCATGACCTAGCGGGTCAACAAACGGGTCAGAGCGGGTCAAGCCCAATTTGCTTAATTTGCAATAGCCATCAAAAAACGCCCTTGGCATCAAACCAAGAGCGTTTTCTGTAAGTGGAGACGAAGAGATTTGAACTCTCGACCTCTTGCATGCCATGCAAGCGCTCTACCAACTGAGCTACGTCCCCGACCAAAATGCCTACCGGAACGCGAATCCCGGGACCTTCATGGTAGATATCCCACCATCAAGGTCAAGCCCGCTTCAAATCACCTGCAAAGTTCTTCACACTCTCGCTTGAGACAGCCCCCAAGACCGCCGATCCCAGCACTGCAAGGTCCCGATATCCATCGAGATCCTTTGATCCAAAGCCATACTGCCGGGAAAGGACGCCCATGCCAGACAACTACCAACTCTCCCCGAACCAACTCGTCTGGTGGATCGATTCAATGGGCATCCTCCATTCATGCGCCCAAATCAACACACCACCAATGCCCGCTCATGAACAAGGCCTCTACGCACAAGGGCTCGTCGATCCCGTCTCAAGAACCGGCACGATTTCACATATCAACAACATGCCAGCAAGCCATCCCGCGATCCCGCGCGAGCTCTTTGATGTGCTTGACAGACGATTCCCCCAGACACGCTGGTGGATCTTTGACCACACCGAATCAAACTCCCCCGCACCAGAAGTACCGGTCACTGCACACCTGTGAATCTGCTGAGAACTCAATCCAACAACTCATCACGCGATTGAGTGCACGAGCACCGCTCGACGAACCAGCACACCGCTGTGCACCTGATCAAGCACCACCGACCGCTCACCATCCGCAACCTCGGGCGCGATCTCGACTCCCCGGTTCATCGGACCCGGATGCATCACAATCGCGCCATCCTTCATCGCTTCAGATCGCGCAACCGTCATCCCATACCGATCGTGATATTCCCGAACCGATGCGAGCACCGCGCCCCCGCCGCGCTCAAACTGAATACGAAGCATCATCACGACATCACACGATCCGACAACCGAATCAAAGTCGTTGGTGACCGAGCATCCAAGAGTTGATAATGATCCTGGCGCCATCAAAGCAGGACCAACCAAAACCACCTCCGCGCCGAGTGCTGTCAGCAACCCAACATTGCTCCGTGCAACACGAGACGAAACGACATCACCAACAATCGCTACACGAACACCTTGAAAATCCCACCCGTTCGACTTGCCCAATGATCGCCCAATAGTCAGTGCATCAGTGAGCGCCTGCGTCGGATGCTGATGCGATCCGTCCCCAGCATTGATCACCGAACACTTCGTATGCGTATCAATCAGCTCCCCCGCCCCGCTCTGAGAAGCCCGAACAACCATCGCGTCCACACCCATCGCCTCGATCGTCCACGCAGTATCAAGCAGCGATTCACCCTTGGCAACCGATGACCCAGAACTCGTGAGATCAACAACAGAAGCGCCAAGAGTTTGGGCAGCGATCGAAAAGCTCACCCGCGTGCGCGTGGAATCCTCAAAGAACACATTGGCCACCACCCGCCCATCAAGCTCATTCCCATTCCACTGCTCACCATGCGCACTCGAAAGCACTGCACGAGCAGCGCCCGCATCAGCACCTGTCATCGTGAGCAAACTTCCACCTGTCCACATACAACTAGTCCTTGATCTCGCGGTACAAAACACCATCAAAAGGAGCATCATCAACTACAGGCTCACGCATCACCGGCTCATCAGTTCCGTACTCAATTAAATCAATCCGCTCATCCGAGATCTCAGTCTGCGTTTCACCTTCAAGCGGCGGAGCAAACTGCACATCTTGTACACCAGCATCACGCCCATACCCATCAACTGGAATGTATACCGGTGGTGTAGGAACCGTCCCCGGCGCCCAGTATTGCATCCGCTCAACATTCCAAGGCTGATCGCCCCCCTGCATCCAAAGAGTCACGCCGCCATCAATCATCCCCTCAGCAGTGCGAATCGGATACACCACATCAACCTTCCCGCGAGCACCACGCAACCACACCCGGCTAATGTGATAGGTCGGCATCGCGCCCATACCCTGATACGGAATAACCCCGCCCTCAGGGAGCAGCTGAACTATCCGGTTCGCGGTTTCAGGAGTGGTCCCCGCTGGTAGGTTCACGACATACCGACCCTGACTATCGCGCATCGGATGGGTGTTGACCATCCTGCGTAACCCAGCAGAAATCACCTTGATCGACGAACCAGTATTGGCATTCTTAAATGCAGGAGCGCTGCTCGGTTCTGGGACATTGGTATAACTCACGCACCCGCCTGCGCCAAGCACGAGCGATAACACCCCCGCACTCATCGCAGCGCCAAACACCATCCCACATACTTTTCGCTTCATACCCTGCATTGCAACCTCCTGCTGCGTCCGTGTCTCGTATCCCGCCGAACATCATAGAACCCAACCAAGCCCAAGCCCCAACCCATCCGGGGGTATACCAACCTTCACCAGTATTCGATCTAGGATCACCCATGCCAAACCCCTCCAAAGCATACATGGTCTCGCCCCAATCACCACCACCAGCCGTCGCCCCAGAACCATCCGGCAATCGCTATATCCTCGCAATCACCGGCGCATCGGGCGCGGTCTACGCAACCAGACTCCTCGAACAACTCCTCACCAAGGGACACGAAGTCCATCTCGTCGTCTCCGACTACGGCAAGCGCCTCCTCGCAGACGAAATGAACATCACCAAACTCTCCCTCCAAACCCTCTGCCCCCACCTCGCCCAAGATCAACATGCAGACCTCTACGAATCACGCATGATCCTCCATCCCAACAAAGATGTCGGTGCTTCCATCGCATCAGGCTCATTCCTCCACGACGGAATGGTCATCCTCCCTTGCTCATCAACCTCCCTGGGCGCCATCGCGAGCGGATCAGGCTCGAATCTACTCAGCCGCGCCGCTGCGGTCACCCTCAAAGAACGCCATCCCCTGATCATCTGTCACCGAGAATCCCCCCTCAATCACATCGACATTGAGAACATGCGCACCCTCTCCCTCGCCGGCGCGATCATCGCCCCAACGAATCCAGGCCTCTACCTCCTCCCCACCACCATCGATGAAATCATCGACTTCACCGTTGGAAAAGCCCTCGACCTATTGAAAATCCCCCACGACCTCAAAACCCGCTGGGAAGGATAACTTTTGGAATATTGGTTTGGAATCTTGGCTTGAGATCTTGCTGAGCTGATCAGTTCTTCGCGTACTGCTTCCGCCGGTCATCCTTATTGAGCTCAACACTCACCCCCCCGCTCAAACGCACAGAATCCCCCCCAAGCTCGCTACAAATCGCGTTGACAAGCTCTGGACGCATGTGCGTCATGATCTTCTTGCCATCCTCGCGCTCGCCCGGCTCAATGAGTACCCACGCCCCATCAATCTCCGCGATCACAAGCACAGGCCGAGCGCTCTTGCCGATCGACAAATCATTGACATCTGCAGGAGTCTCCAAGATCCCCCGCACCCGACCCAAAACCTCACCCGCATTCCCATTCACGCGCGAGCTCCGAACCATCACCTGAATCGTCCCTTGCTCAAGCGGGTGCCCATCAATCGGAACGACCCGGTCCAAAATAATCTGAGCATCCCCTCGCGAGTGATCCAGCCGACCCATAAAGAACTTGGGCATGTCCGTATCCGTCAAGTGCCCAAACTGCGCGTACACATTCGAGAACATCACCGCGTCCGTCGTCCCCGTCGCATCCTCAACAGTCAAGATCGCCATCTTCTGACCGGCGCTCCGACCGTTCTTGGTCACGATCGTCCGCACCCCCTGCACCATCGCAGGCACAATGACACGCTTATCCTGCGGAAGCGATTTGAGCTCACCAACCTTCAGAGGCGTGAACACCCGCGCCCAGTCCCCCCACTCCTCCATCGGATGGCTCGACACATAAAAACCAAGGGTCTCTTTTTCTAGACGAAGCGTCTCAGATTCACTCCAAGCTTCTGCTTGGATTAAAGGCGTTTCAGGAAGCGTTTCTTTTTCCGAAACCTCCTCACCACCACCAAACCCAAACAGCGCACCCTGACCCGCAGCTTTATCCGCTGCGATCGACTGCCCCGCGCTCACCGCCGCTTCGATACTTGCGATCATCGACGCGCGCTCTTCGCGCGAATGAATCGCATCAAACGCCCCCGCCCGAACCAGCGCCTCGATCGTCGCTTTATTCACTGAACCAGATGGCACCCGCTCACAAAAATCAAACAAGCTCACGAAGGGCTTCCGCTCAGGATTCTCAGCATCCCCGCCAAAATCACGCTCTTTGACGATCGCTTCAATCGCCTTCGTGCCCGCACCCTTGATCGCGCGCATCCCGAACCGGACCTGCCCGCCATGCGCGCTGGGTTCCTCATCATCAGCAAAGACCACACTAAAGTCGGTCCTCGACAAGTTCACATCCGGCGCGTTGACCTCCACACCGGTCTTGACCGTTTCACCACTACTCGGATCGACGAACCGAATCCGCTTGCAATCTTCCAAGTACGGGATCCAATCACTCACCTTCTGCGCCTGTGATTCAAAGCTCAAGAACGAAGCCATGTATTGATTCGGGAAGTAGGTTTTGAGATACGCGGTCTGGTACGCAACGATCGAATACCCAGTCGAGTGCGACTTATTAAAGCCATACCCCGCGAACTTGAGAATCAGTTCAAACAGCGCATCCGCTTGCTCGCTCCCGAGCCCCTTCTCGCCCGCACCCTCAATGAAGACCGGACGATTCGCATCAATCACCTTCGCCTTTTTCTTACTAATCGCTTTAATCAACGAGTACGCATCGCGCAGCGGGATCCCACCAAGCTCATGCACAATCTGCATGACCTGCTCTTGGTAAATCATCACGCCATAGGTTTCTTCGGTGAAATGATCCACGATCGCGTGGACCTTGGGCACCTGATCTTCGCCGTGCTTGCGCCGGTTGTAATCCGGGATCAGGTCCATCGGTCCCGGTCGAAAGAGCGCATTTGCTGCAATCAAATCCTCAAGACGGTCAGGCTTCATCTCAGTCAGCAAACGGCGCATCCCGCCAGATTCAAACTGAAACACACCCGTCGTATCGCCGCGCTGGAACATATCAAACACATACGGATCATCAAACTTCAATCGATCAAGATCCAGCGGATGCGCAGCACCCTTCTTCCGCTCTTTACCCACCGCTTCCCAGATCGCATCTTCTGGAAGTGTCTCCTGGATCAAAGTCTTCGCTTGCTCGATCACCGACAGCGTGCGAAGACCCAAAAAATCCATCTTCAAAAGACCCATCATCTCGCATGTAGGACCGTCCCACTGCGTGATGACATCTTCACTCCCGGACTGCTGATACAGAGGCACCACTTCATGCAATGGCCGCGTCGCGACAATCACACCCGCAGCATGCACCGACGAATGCCGCGCCTGACCCTCAAAGGTTCGGCCCGTATCAATAATCCGCTTAACCGTCGGGTCCTTGTCATACCAATCCTGAAGATCAGGCTCCTGCTCAAGCGCCTTATCCAAGGTAATCCCAAGCTCCTCTGGAACCAGCTTGGCAAGCTTGTCCGCATCCGCAAGCGGGAACTCCATCACCCGCGCCACATCACGAATCGCAGCCCGCGCCTTGAGCGTACCAAAGGTAATGATCTGCGCGACATGCCCATATTTCTGTCGCACATAATCAATGACCTCGATCCGACCGTTCTGGCACAGATCAATATCAATATCGGGATACTCCGTCCGATCAGGGTCAGTAAACCGCTCAAACAGCAACCCATAATGAACCGGACACGCATTGGATAGTCCAAGCACATACCCCGCCATCGTCCCCACACCAGAACCACGCGCAATCGATGGAATCCCCCGCTGACGACCCCAGTTCACAAAGTCCCACACGATCAAGAAGTACGCAGAGATCAGCTTGTCCGCAAGAATCTTGAGCTCGCGGTTGAGCCTCGCCCACTTCTTCCAACCATCCGCAAACTCCCCTTCAAGATCAGACGGAAGCTCATCAATCCCCTCAATCTTCTTGTGCACATGGTCCATAATCTCAGGACCATACCGCCACACCATCCCCGCTTCACACAACAACCGAAGCGTCTTGTCACACTCCACCTTGAGTGACGCTTGGTCCATATCTGGGTCATTCGCAGGCTCAAGCTCAAACGCAGTGCAATACGCTTTGAACCACGCCGTCAGATCCCCACCAAACTCCTTGGCGTTGTGTTTAGGAAGCTTGCTCTTTGCCGGCGCCTTAACAACAACCACCGGCGCGTGGTTCGCGCCAATCGGAAGCTCAACATTACACCGAGCCGCGATCGCCACCGTGTTGTCAAGCGATTCGATCCCCGCGTTCCCGATCTCGTCGTTGTTGTACTCATCACTCTCAAAGATCTCACGCATCTCCTGAGCCGATTTCACATACAGCTCGGTCGGATACCGCATCCGCTCAGGATCGTTCTTCACCTTCCCAGTCGAAATACAAATCAGCGTGTCATGCGCATCGTGATCCTCTTCCAAAAGAAAGTGCGAGTCATTGTCACACACAAGCGGGATATCCATCTCCCGCGCCAGCTTGATCACATGCGGATTGATCGAGTTCTGCAAACCAATATGGTGCTGAAGCTCTAAGTAGAACCCAGGTCCACCACCATCAGGTCCCCCATCACCAGACGGATCAGTCCCTTTGAATGTATCACGGTGCCACTCCGCAACCTCGCGCGCCGCTTCATAGTGCGACTCGTCGCGTGTCTGCTCGTATTTGACCATGTGCCGAGCAATCTCAGACCCAAGGTGACCATTAATCGCGATCAAGCCCTCGCTGTGGGTCTCCAGAATCTCCCGGTCCATCCGAGGCTTGTAATAGAACCCATTGATATACGCCTCACTACACAAATACAGCAGATTCTCCCACCCCTTGTTGTTCTCCGCAAGAAGCACCAAGTGGTGCCCGCCATCCGCGACCCCGGTGTAAGTCCGGTCCCGGCGATCCCCCGGAGCAACATACGCTTCAACCCCTAAAATCGGCTTGATACCTTCTTTACGAGCCAGGTTGTAGAACTTGACCGCCGCGTGCATATTGCCGTGATCTGTGATCGCGACCGAGTCCATGCCCAGTTCTTTGACGCGTTTGACGAGTTTATCGGTCCTGTTTCCACCATCGAGCAGAGAAAACTCGGAATGCAAGTGCAGGTGTACAAACGAGTTCTGGTCATACTTGCTATTTATTAGTGTCTCAGAGCTCATCCGCAGCGCCTCACAGAATCCCATCGTGCAATGGTCATCCTACCCCGAGACGGGCCAATGAACACGATTCGAATTGCCAGAGATTTCTGCACAATTCTAAGTGTTTCTTTCACAATTGGTTGCATCTCCCCAATTATGGCGCACATTCCATCCGAGAACCTTTGGAGACTCGTAAATCTGGGTAGGAATACCCGGTGGGAGAAGAACACTAATGAATATGAACACCACAATCGTCTTGGCAGCTTTGGCCGCCATCTCTACCCAGTCACTCGCAAGCGACCCACAGTTTAAGCTTGAAGACCGCAACTCAACCGCGACCTTCGATGTCAACAGCGGCCAAATCGCTTGGGAAGTCGATGGACAGTCACAACTCTTCGCTCAAGAGTTCTACTTCCGCCGCTCAACTGATCAACAAGAACTCCTGCTCGGCGCTCAGAATCTGACGCTTGAAGGCGTGTTTGCTTCAGACACCAACCCATTCCGTGACGATCGCGATGACGCACTCGGATCACTCTACTCAGATCAATCCGGTCTCCAGATCGAAACCATCTTCACCCTCCGTGGTGGCACCGATGGCTCAGGTCGCTCAGACCTCGCAGAGCAGATCGTCATCCGCAACAACGGCAACCAAGCACTCTCACTCTCATTCTTCCAGTTCGTAGATTTCGATCTGGGCGGAGACATCGGCGATGACTTCGGTGAAATCGTCAACGGCAACACCGTTCGCCAAAGCGATGACCAGTTCTTTATCTCTGAAACAGTCGTTACACCACAACCAACCATCTTCCAAGTCGGAGATGCTGATGAAATGGCTGCACTGCTCAACGACTCGGTCGCTGACACACTCGATGGCACCGCTTCATTCTCAGGCAATGTCGCGTGGGCATTCCAGTGGGACATCACCCTCGCAGCTGGTGAAGCATTCATCATCTCCAAGGACAAGTCCATCGTCCCAGCACCAGGTTCAGTCGCACTCATGGGTGTCGCAGGACTCATCGCTGGCCGTCGTCGTCGTAACTGATCATCTAGAGAGATACACCGCATCGATCCAGCCGCAACACACCGGATCGTGCACTCAATAACACAAACTGGAGATCCCAAAACTGTGGGAACTCTGGAGGAGAACAGAATGAAGAAGTCAATCGCAATCACAATCGCAGCACTCACCACGCTCTCATCGGCAACACTTGCAGGTGAAGAAGGCTCAGGTGACATCATCTTGAGTGACGCAAACTCATCAGCAAGCTTCAACTCAGACGGCCAGTTCTCTTGGACCGTGGACGGCGTAGACCACCTCTACGCTCAGGAGTTCTACTTCCGCCGTGGTGGATTCAACGATGAAGTCAACCTCAACACACTCACCCTTCTGGGTCAAGCTGTGAACGACACCAACCCATTCTCAGATGACAATGATGATTCCATCAGCTCACTCTTCACCGATGGCAATGGTCTCGAAATCGAAACCATCTTCACCCTCCGTGGTGGCACCGATGGATCAGGCGAATCAGCACTCGCTGAGCAGATCTCATTCTCCAACACCGGCACCTCAACCATGTCATTCACCTTCTTCCAGTATGTCGATTTCGACTTGGGAGCATCATCAGGTGACGACACCGGCGCCATCGTTGGTGGAAATGTCGCTCAACAGTCAGACGACAGCGGCTTCTCACTCTCAGAAACCGTCGCGACCCCAATCCCAACCGCGTTCCAAATCGGTGACGAATCAGACATCTCCGCTCTCTGGAGCAACGGTGTCATCGACGAACTCAACGGCGACGACTCCTTCTCAGGCGATGTCGCATGGGCATTCCAATGGGACATCACCCTCGAAGCAGGCGATTCCTTCCTGATCTCCAAGAACAAAGCAATCGTCCCAACTCCAGGATCGCTCGCACTCCTCGCCGGTGCAGGCCTGATGGGCACTCGCCGTCGCCGAGCATAAAAACACTTCAATCCTGATCCTATAAATACCTCCTTCGGGAGGTGTTTTTTTATGTCCATCGACTCTCAACCACATTATCGGATAGTCAAAATGCCTACCAAAACCCGTTTATAAGGACGCCCCCGCTGTTCATCACACAATTTCTGTGAAATTGCCTGTCCCACTCTTGAACTCAACACCAGTCTCAGTACACTTGGTGCATAGGGATATTCCCATCCGATGGCTCATTATGAGCGATCACCAAGAGAGAAGAGAGAAAACCATGTCCAAAAACACAATGATCAGCCTTCTATCGTGCGCAGCAATGTCCTCGGCAGCCCTCGCTGGTGGCCAAACATTCACCATTGCTGATGGCAACTCATCAGCATCATTCAACTCAGCATCTGGACAGATCAGCTGGGATGTTGATGGTGTCAACCAAATCTTTGGACAAGAGTTCTACTACCGTCGCGGTGGTGACTCCCGCGAGTTCCGCGTTGATGACCTCAACCTCAACAATGTCGGTAACTTCACTCAAGACACCAACCCATTCTCCGATGACCGTGATGATGCGTTTGGCTCATTGTTTACCGATGGAAACGGACTTGAAATCGAAACACTCTTTACCATCCGCGGCAACGCAAACGGTTCAGGGTCAGCGGATCTCGCTGAGCAAATCAGCATCCGCAACATGTCCAACTCCGCAATCACCCTCTCCTTCTTCCAGTTCGTCGACTTCGATCTGGGCGGAGACGCAGGTGACGACTTCGGACAAATCATCAACGGCAACACCGCGCAACAAAGCGACGCAGAGTTCTCGATGACCGAAGTCGTCGTGACCCCTCAGCCTCAGATCTTCCAAATGGGATCCGCTGCAGGACTCGACAACATTCTCAATGACGGCAACATCGACGACCTCGATGGAACCGCCTCCTTCTCAGGCGATGTCGCATGGGCATTCCAATGGAATCTCACCCTCGCTGCTGGCGACTCCTTCTTGATCTCCAAGAACAAGTCAGTCGTCCCAACACCAGGCTCCGCAATGCTCTTGGGAGCAGCTGGCCTGTTTGCTGGACGCCGTCGCCGGTGATCAAACTGCAGAATCAGCAGTTCACAACTTGATTTTCTCGATCAGCACCCCGTTTATGCGGGGTGCTGTCATAATTTCAACCCTTCCAATCACTTACGCGATCAGTCCCATGGTCCGAAAAGAACATAATAATTCCACAAATCGCTTGCAAAACCGAAAAGATGCTTGCAAGTACCCCCGAAACAGCGGTAAACTACGAGCAAGTGGGACATGAACGCAGTTCTGTTCCGACTGCATCGAGAGAGAACCGAGAAAGAGAGTATTTTAACAATGTTGAACAAAACTATGATCGCTATCGCAACTTGCGCCGGACTGGCATCAGTCAGCCTCGCAGGTGGACCAACCCTGTCTGACGAAAACAGCTCAGCATCATTTGATACCAACTCAGGTCAAGTGAACTGGCTCGTTGACGGCGTAAACCAACTCTTTGTTCAAGAGTTTTACTTCCGCCGTGCATCAGACACACGCGAACTCCGCGTTGATTCAAACAACCTGACACTCGACGGTATCTTCACTTCAGATACCAACCCATTCACAGACAACAGCGACGATGCACTCGCTCAGCTGTACTCTGATGGCAATGGTCTTGAAATCGAGACACTCTTCACACTTCGTGGAGGCACCGCTGGTTCAGCAAACGCTGACCTTGCAGAGCAGATCATCATCCGCAACAACAGCGCAAGCTCAATGTCGCTCTCCTTCTTCCAGTTCGTCGACTTCGATCTGGGTGGAGACTTCTCAGATGACGCAGGCGTAATCACCGGCGGCAACACCGCAAGCCAATCAGATGACGACTTCTCCGTTTCCGAAACAGTCGTCACCCCGTCACCAACCATCTTCCAAATGGGTAACGGCGTCGCACTCGATGGCATGCTCAACGATAACTCCATCACCAACCTTGACGGCACCGCTGCCTTCGCAGGTGATGTCGGCTGGGCATTCCAGTGGGACATCACCCTCGCAGCTGGTGAGCAGTTCATCATCTCCAAGGATAAGTCTATCGTTCCTGCTCCAGGTTCATTGATGCTCCTTGGCGCTTCTGGCCTCATCGCTGGTCGCCGT
>JBGCDI010000034.1:0-12923 GCA_045105315.1 Phycisphaerales bacterium
GGTTGTGCGGGGTTATGGAACAGTATTATTGACCACGACTTGCAGACGCGCACGCTGATACTCGCTTAAGGACGCTAAACTGATCATTCGACTGCAATGATTTATGCAAAGCTATGTCTTGTGATCAAAGCGGTTTTGATCTGCTAGACAGTACCCAATCAGAGATTCGCTGTGAATGACCTCCATCGCATGATCGATGCCAACACCAACCGCGCCAGCGAAGGATTGAGATTCCTTGAGGATACAGCGCGATTTTCGCTCAACGATCACGCGCTCAGCACCCAGCTTAAGTCACTGAGACACACCCTCCAGACCGCGGTGAGTTTACTCGGAATCACTCAGCTGGAACTCCTCAATGCACGCGACACACCCAACGATGTTGGCACGGGCATCACTGGACCCAATGAGCTCTCCCGTCCGGAGGGGATCGCTGGACTGATCACAGCAGCAGCAAAGAGATCCCAAGAAGCGATGCGCGTTCTTGAAGAGAGCTGCAAGGCCCTTGGTCACGAGAGCAGCCCATTTGAATCGATCCGATACGGGATCTACGACGCTCATCGTGAGCTGATGCTCAAAGTTGCCAAACCCGCTGCTCGATGGTCTGTTTGCGTGCTTGTGACGCGGTCGCTGTGTGTTGAACATTCACCTGAGCACATCATCCGTGAATCTGCGCGTGCGGGCGCTGGGTGCGTTCAAATCCGCGAGAAAGATGTTGATGCACAGGAGTTGCTCAGTTATTCAACCCAGATGACCAAAGTTGCTCATGATTCTGGGATCGCATGCATCATCAATGATCGTGTTGATATTGCAGCATCATGCGGAGCAGATGGCGTGCACCTTGGGCAAACTGATCTCCCAATCCATGACGCACGAGCCATTCTCGGGCCAACAAGACTCATAGGTCGGTCGTGCTCTTCGGTTGGTCAACTCACTGATGCATTCATGCAGGGCGCTGATTATTGCGGGCTGGGTCCTGTTTTTAGTTCTACGACCAAAGCCAAACCGAACCTGTGCGGGATTGACATGCTGAGCGCAGCAATGAGCGCGACGGATCTGAGCACCAAACCGATGCTGGCGATCTCAGGGATTACGCCTACAAATACTGAGCAGATTGCAATGACAGGATTTCCAGGAGTTGCGGTGAGCAGCGCAATCTGCAGCGCATCTGATCCCTTCAGCGTGTGCTCATCGATTGTAGAGATCATGCGGACAAGTGCCGGATCTTGTTGAATACAGACCTACACTGCATCATGCCTGTAGAATTCAAAACCGCGACCCTTGAGAATGGATTGACGATTCTCGCCGAGCTTGATCCCAACGCCCAATCAGTTGGAGCTGGGTTCTTTGTCAAAACTGGCGCTCGTGATGAGACGACCCCGCTAATGGGTGTCTCTCATTACCTTGAGCACATGATGTTCAAAGGCACAGAAGAAATCAGCGCCGATGAGCTCAACCAAGCGTTCGACGATCTTGGAGCAACCAACAACGCATACACAACGCGCGAGTCGACTTGTTTTTATGCCCATGTGATTCCTGAGAGTGCTCCCAAAGCAATCGAGACTCTTTCAAAGATGATGCGGCCAGCCCTCCGTCAGGACGATTTCGATACTGAGAAAAATGTAATCCTCGAAGAAATTGCAATGTATGCCGACAATCCGTTCTGGGTTCTCTATGAACAATGTGTCGCAAAGCATTACAACACACACGGACTCGGTCATCGTGTTCTTGGAACTCCTGAATCAATCCAAGCAATGCAATCTGAACAGATGCGTGCGTATTTCCAGGATCGCTACAGCGCCGACAACACAATCGTGTCTCTTGCGGGCAATATTGACTTTGAAAGCGCGGTCGATCAAATCCGCAGTCTGTGCAGCGGATGGAACACCTCGAATCCCACCCGAGAGAACTCCAAACCAAGCACGGGAGCAGATCCATTCATTGAAACCAGCGAACGCGTAAATCGCGGATATATCCTCGCGCTCAGTGATGCCCCCGCTGTCTCAAGCACAGATCGGTATGCTGCGACTTTATTGACTCAGATTTTGGGTGGCGCTGACAACTCTCGTCTCCACTGGTCACTGATCGAAACAGGGATTGCGGAAGAGGCAATGGCAGCATACGACGGGCTCGACGGAACCGGCGACTACTTTATGTATGCTTCAGGGGATCCAGAATCACTGGACGAGATCTGGGACACCATGCTCAAAGAAATTCGCGGGCTCAAAGACTCGATCACCGAAGATGACCTCGCCAAGCTTCGAGCGAAAATGCTCACATCAGTCACACTCAGCGGCGAGCGCCCCGCGGGTAGAATGCAGAGACTCGGACGACTATGGATCGCATCTGGAAAGTACCTCACTCTCGAAGAAGAGATCGAAGCAATCAACGGCGTGACCGTCAACGCGATTCGAGATTTGATCGATCGGTATCCGCTTGATGAGTGCACTGTTGGACGGATGATCCCTGCTGCTGAATCTTGATCTCACAAGAGTCTTGAACACACAAGACACTGGTGATCATCACTCAGGCAACTTTTTTAGGGACGAACGAACGAATCGCTGTCTTCTGAGAAGCTTGCGCTGCTTTGACCGCTTTGGTTGATGCCAGCACCAACTTCTCTGGAGACACAAACAACATCGCGGTACCTTCATCAAGAGTCGCGATCCCGATATGGGTCTGCACCGCATCGACAACCTCAGGTACCCCCGGTATCCAGCGATCTATCGCGGATGTGAACTGCTCGCAGTACGCTCCCGCAGCTCGCGAAGCTGACTCGCGATCTACCTCAGGAAGCACTACCCCAAACTCATGCTCTCCGAGCCTGCAAACAGCTCCGCCCATCGGCTCAAAATACTTCACAAGCATCGCAGAAGCACCAATGATGATGTCCTCTCTTTGGCTTTGGGTGATCTGATCCCCCAAAGCTTTGAGCCCACCAATAGAGACTTGAATCACTGTAATATCAACTTCCCCAGGCTTAACCGCGCTGTAGACCTGTAAGATCGCGTGCTTAAACCCCTCTCGGTTTAACACTCGAGTTGTTTCGTCGAGTGTATCACCGTCGCCCACAAGAGCTCCGATTTCCTTGGCTGCGTAACTCTCGACTTCATTCTCGCGGGTCATCTCAATGATTTGCCGATCGGCCCTGGCCAAGATATCCGATGCTTGTTCGAGCTTACCGGTATCAACTTCAAGCACTTTGGCCATCTCTTTTGCAGAGTCACCAGTTTCCACAATGATCTGATCAACTTCCATTTCAGAAAGATCGAGCCATTGCTGTGCTTTCGCATATGTTGAACGGAGTGCTTCGGTGGGATTTTCAGAAATCAGGACTGCATGGATCAGGTTACCAAGACCGATGCACCGAGCAACCTTGGAGTGTTCAGATGGACAGGCTGTGGGTCGTTCGTGGTAGTTGATCGGATTCGTAATCTCTGCTGGCAGCTTCCATTTCTCAGCAATCGAAGCGCCCACGCCAGCGTGCTGAAGCTCGTATTCTTTGAGTTCAGCGCGTGCGAGCTTTGTATGATCCGGTCCTATGGAGGAGACCAATGTTACATACCGTGGTCCCATCGCGCGATACATCGCGATCATCCCGATGTCTTGAAGCAAGCCCGCGAGGAAACACTCATCCGCTTCGTCTTTAAACCCTTTAACATCCGCGATGATCTTCGAAGCGATTGCGGTGTTCAGACCGCGTTGCCAGTATGACATGTAGTCAAAGGTGTCGCCTTCTTTACTCTCAAAGGCAGATACCAAAGAGAATCCAAGGACCAAGGATTTGACTGGACCAAGCCCAAGCATGATGAGTGCAGTTTCGATTGATGAGCAGCGTTTGCGGAGCCCGTAGAAGCTCGAGTTGACGGTCCGGAGAACCTTCGCGGACAGCGCCTGATCCATCGTGATCTGGCTAGCCAGTTCCGCCATCTTGACATCGGGATCCGAAGTCAGCTCCAGCACCTTCGCAGCGACCGCGGGGAGCGATGGCAAGCTGGGACAGTTCAGGATGTCAGTTAATAGATCGGTGTCCATTACTCGATCGATCTCTTAGGTTGGTTCGTGCTCGATCCGTCAAGCGTCATCAAACCCATCGACCGAAAGCGCAGTCCTCTTGACGCAAAGCTCAATTCTGGCCTCGCGATACTGAATCAGGGGTAACTCCTTATGGGGGTATGATCCAGTCACGCATCGAAGCTGGGGGAGATTAACCAGTTCATTGCAGGGATATCGGTGCCCGTCCGCTCTCGGATATAGGCGCCCAAAAGTGACGCAACTCGGGTGATTTGATCGGGACTGCAGTCCATGAACTTTGAAATCTCAGGATCTTCACCGAGGGAATGCATGATCTGTATTGTTTCAGCTCGCACGCGCCATACGCCGTTGGTCATTGTTCGACTCTGACCTTGGTTGGAACTCATGGTTATCGGATCCTGGGTCACACCGCCAAGCTGCGCTGAGAAGCCATAGACATCAGCGTCTTGGAGCAGTTCCCCAGTCATGACATCGTACCCCACCACTGGCATCGCTCCAATAGCGACCAGAACTGCCCATTGGTACCATGCAAGTATGCTGAGTGTTTGATGTTTGGATTGGCCGGGATCAATCTGATGCGCCCGCTGACAATGATCGAGCAGATGCATCAATGAGTCAAAGACCGCAGGATGGGGGTCATGGTCTTGGATAAGTCTGGGAATCAGATCCACCCCAAGCATTGCGGAGTGATACGCGCTTAAATTCTGACGGATACCAAGCATGGGCTGCTCGAGATCCCAGATCGTGAGCAGCGCCAGGTCTGCATTGGGTTTGACGATTGCAGCGAATTGCCCTTGTGTGCAGAGTTCAAGTCCACCAGAAAATGCTGATCTTTCTCGCTTAGATCCCTTTGCCAGCACGCGAACCATCCCGTGCTCACGGGTCATCAAGACCGCGGTCTGAGAGGTCTCTGACCAATCCCACACCCGAACACACACAGCACTGTCTTCAATCAGCGGCATAACCACGAGGATAGGGCGATAAGCACATGATCGCAGAAACCCAAACATCATCCATATCAAATCAGTGTAAAAACTCCTATATAAGTGGTTTCACTTGTGTTCGGGTGTAGATTTAGATAGTATTAGATCAATGCCCACTCGGGCGATGGTGCAGTTCCATCATTTGTACGACGGTTATCAATAGAACGGAACGGGTGATTTCGCCCGCTTACAAAAGATCCGAATCCAGGAGGATGAAATCATGGCGATGAATACGCGCTCACTACTCACTGCTACTCTCGTGATGACATCAGGCATCGCGGTTGCCGGCGATCACGGCGACATCTTCTCAACATGTGGAACCGACGCGGTCGCTCAACCCCGAGAACTCTCGGGTGCCGGTATTCTGGTCGCGGATGCACTGGAATATCGATTGACCGACGAGCATATCGCTGCCCTCAATATCTATCAAAAAGAAATGCTTCTGAACTTTGAGCGTGAAGTCTACAAAGGCAACATCGCGCCTCATGTTTGTCTGCACCCAGATACAGATCCCAAGGTCGCTGAAGCCTTTGAAATTTTCCTGAACGACCTCTGGTTTGCAAATAACCCAAACGCCTTTATTCTCTCAACACGATGGACTAATACTGCAACCAACGGTTCTGGCCTCTCACAAGGCGATCCAACAACCTTGACCTATTCGTTCGCTCCAGACGGGACCAACATTCAGGGCGAAGGTGCTTCCAATCTTATCAGCTTTATGAACAACCAGATTGGAGATGGAACTTGGCAACCACTGTTCCAGACGGCGCTCGATGCGTGGTCGCTCAATGCTGGACTCACCTATGTCTTCGAACCAAATGATGACGCCCGCACCATCAGCGGCGGTGGTTCAGCTGGTGTACTCGGTGTTCGAGGCGATGTCCGCATCGGGGGAAACTTCCTTGATGGAAACAGCGGCGTACTCGCATTCAACTTCTTCCCCAACGGTGGAGATATGGTCATCGACACCGGTGATGGCAACTTCTACGGAAATGGATCCGGAAACTTCATCCGTCTCCGCAATGTTGTCACCCACGAAGCAGGACACGGGATTGGGCTTTCACATGTTGAATCCGATTCCAACAACTTTCTGATGGAACCATTCATCAACACCAGCTTCACAGGCCCACAAATCGATGATGTCCGCGGTGCCCAGCGTGGTTATGGTGATGTTGATGAAAACAACAACTCGATCGCAACAGCTTCGGATCTCGCAGGTCTCGCGCTCGGTGGAAGTGGTTTCGTAGGCGGCAACTTTAAAATCATCAACTTCCGCTCTATCGATGACAACTCTGATGTTGATTTCTACTCAGTACCAACAGCAGAACCAGTCACCATGACCGTATCACTGGACCCAGCAGGCGGGAGCTACCAGTTCACCGGTGAAAACGGCGGTGGCGGAGGCGCATTCTTTAACGCCAACGCGGTACTCGATCTCGAGTTCAGTGTCCGCGATGCGAACAACAATGTGATCGTCAATGTGGATAACACCGCAGCGGGATTTTCAGAGTTTGCGTCAGTTGAACTCCCAGAACCGGGTCAGTACTACATCGTCATCGACAGCAATAACACCAACAACATCCAGCTCTGGAACCTAACAGTCCTGTTTGCCACTCTTGATGTCCCCGATGAATGCCCAGCAGACTTCACAGGTGAGGGCGACCTCAACTTCCTCGATGTCTCCGCATTCCTCACCGCATTCGGGAACCAGGATGCAATCGCAGACTTTACGGGCGAAGGCGATTTCAACTTCCTCGATGTGTCAGCATTCCTGACCGCATTCGGGAATGGCTGCCCATAAAACCCTGACTCCATTCGATTCTTCAAGCCCCTCGCTGAGGGGTTTTTTATGCGCTGAATTCCATGAACCGATACTGAAGAATCACCCAATCGCCTAAGGTATGTGATGCATTTTACGCTTATTGATCGGGTTCTTGACCGGACAGAAACTTCACTGGTTGCCATTAAGCATGTCAGTTCTGCTGAGGAATATCTGCAGGATCACTTCCCGGGATTCCCGGTCCTTCCCGGAGTCATGATGCTCGAAGCGATGACCCAAGCTTCGCGGCTGTTGATCGATGAGCACAACGATTCAGAACGGCCTTGGGTGCTGTGTCAAGCGAAAGCCCTCAAATACGGCGCGTTCGTTCGACCCGGCGCGACCATCCGCATCACCATCAACCTCCACAAACACAACGATGATGGCTCGGTCGATTTCAAAGGAGATGTCAGGCTCATCGAGCCCACCGACTCCCCGTCATCAGATGCTGCTGATCTACAGGTCGCATGTTCTGGCCGGATCACTTTGAGACCGACCACCGCAGGTCTGCATGCAGGATCGTCAGCATGAGCATGATCTGTGTTCCAATCATGGTTGAAGAACCGCAAAGCGCCTTGCTTGATGCTTCACTCGCTCAAGCAAAGGGGGCGGATCTCGTCGAGTTCCGTGTCGATCTCTTATTCGAGCAGCATGACGAAGAGTCGCTTGATGACCGCATGGATCGGGTGCTTGATCTGGTCAAGGAGAGCCCTCTCCCATGCATCGTGACCTGCCGCCCCCACTGGGAAGGCGGCGACTACCACGGCGATGACGACGAACGCATCTCCCTCTACGAAGCACTCGGCACAAGTGATCATCCACCCGCGTATATCGATGTCGAGCTCGCGACCTACACGCGCTCAGCAAACATCCGCCAGAAGGTCAACCTCGCGGTCGATCATCCAAAGCAGCAACGCAAGGTCACTACGCGCCTGATTCTTTCCTCGCATGATTTCGAGGGCCGTCCTTCGGACCTGACGCGAAAGATCATCGCGATGAACGACGAGCCTGCTTGCGCGGTGGTCAAGATCGCATACCGCGCTCGATCCATCCGTGACAATCTCGAACTCTTTGAGATCTTGCGAGATCGCCAGAAGCCGATGATCGCGCTGTGCATGGGTGAGTTTGGGTTGATGAGCCGGGTGCTGGCGCCCAAGTTTGGAGGCTTGCTCACCTTCGCAACGCTCCGAAGCGAAGAAACCACGGCTCCGGGCCAACCCACCATCGACGAACTGCTCAACCTCTACCGTTTCCGCTCCATCACCCCCACCACCAAGGTCTACGGCATCATCGGCTACCCAGTCACCCAATCCATGTCGCCGTTGGTACACAACGCTGGGTTCGAGAAGATCGGACGGGACGGAGTGTATGTGCCGATGCCGGTCGAGGGAAGTTATGAATCGTTCAAAGCGACAATGCTCGCGATGATTGATTCCGATCTGCATTTCGCAGGCGCGAGTGTAACAATTCCTCACAAAGAACACATGCACCAACTGTACTCCGCCGAAAGTGAAAGCGAACTGTGGTGGGCTGACGAGACTGTAGAGCTTTGCGGCAGCTCAAACACCTTCTCTCGTTCACTCGTGTACGGCGAAACGGATGTGTACGAGTATGCACTTTTCAACACCGATGTCACAGCGATTCTTTCGCTTCTGGGTGGTATCGAATCGCAGTTCTCCGGAACATCGGTGAGTATTTATGGTTCGGGTGGAGTAGCAAGAGCAGCCGCGTTCTCACTTTGTGCAAGAGGTGCTGATATAGATCTAAGATATCGCTCTGCTCAACCTGCAGAACGGATCGCCGAAGATCTACAATCACTCCAAGGCTCGATCACCACCGCCAAACTGAGTGATGCGCCGAACACATCCGCTTGCACTTACATCAACTGCACTCCCGTCGGTATGACCGGCGGCCCGGACCCCGATGGCCTCTCCATCCCCATCCCCGACATGCCACCGCTCCCTCCCGAAACCGTCTTCTTCGACACCGTCTACAACCCCATCGAGACCCCGATGCTCAAGGCGGCGAAAGAACGAGGCTACCGCACGATCGACGGCGTCCAGATGTTTGTCAAGCAAGCCGAGGCTCAGTTTGAGCTCTGGACCGGGCAAGCTGCCCCGGATGGTCTGTTTGATTCATTGGTCCGATCCAAACTCTCAGCAACACCCGAGAATCAATCATAATCAGGGCCGAACATCGTCTTGTGAGAGTTCGGCCGCATCCGGGCGTACTCATTGGTCGAAATCTTGGAATAGAACGGCACATTCGGGCGTTGTATTGTATGATTCCCCGATTCATTGACCAAAGGAACATTCCTCATGCTGAGCCAAAGGCTAATACGAAACATCGCTCTCGGACTCTTTGGACTCGCGATCCCGCTGTCCTTCTACGCGCTGATGACCGTCGCGACCGATGCCAATGCGGGTGCTCCCACACCACATATGAAAGACACCATGACCACGAAATTTTCTGTATCTGGACACAACATCACGCCTCTGACAGATGAGCGGATCGAGTTTCTTGCTCAAGACTTGACCGATGAAGAACGGAAGATCATTCTCAATGATGGGACCGAGCCTTCATTCTGCGGTAATCTTTTGGACAACAAGAAAGAAGGCGTCTACCACTGCCGTCTGTGCAAGCTTCCATTGTTCGGGAGTGATTCAAAGTTCAAATCAGGGACAGGCTGGCCAAGCTTCTTCACTCCGGTAGATGAGGCGCATGTCGCAACACACGAAGACAACTCGTTTGGGATGACACGCATCGAGATCGAGTGCGCCCGGTGCAATGGACACCTTGGCCATGTCTTCCCCGATGGACCTCAGCCAACCGGTCTCCGTTTCTGCGTGAACTCCGCATCACTTGAGTTCTTTGAAACCGGCGACGAGATCCCCGCGATGGGACTTCCGACTAAGCTCGAAACCGCGTACTTTGCGGGTGGATGCTTCTGGGGGATCGAACAACGCTTCGAGAAAATGGAAGGCGTCCATGATGCAATCTCCGGATACCAAGGCGGCGATGACTCATCAACCCCAACTTACCGCGAAGTCTGCTCAGGAACGACTGGGCACGCAGAATCCGTCAAAGTCGTCTTTGATCCTGCAGTGGTCAGCTACGACGATCTGCTGAGATGGTTCTTCCGAATCCATGACCCGACCCAAGGCAACCGCCAAGGACCCGATGTTGGCTCCCAGTACCGCTCCGCGATCTACACCACTTCAGATGAGCAGATGGCACATGCGACCGCGTTCATCAAAGCTCAGCAAGCTGAAGGACGCTGGTCTAAGAGAACCATCACCACCGAGCTCCGCAGCGCGGACAGTGCGAAGTTCTATGATGCTGAGGAGTACCACCAGGACTACTACTCAAAGAACGGCGGCACCTGCGCCGCTCCGATTTACGACAACTAATCAAGTCAACTGTGTCTGAATCTCAATACCCCAATGCCCGCTCCACCGCTCCTACGAGTGCGTGGAGCGTGAGCATGTGAAGTTCTTGGATCCGGTCTGCCGTTTCCCCCGGAACGACGAATCGGGTATCACCTTTGGTGCGGAGCTTGCCACCGTCTTTACCAAGGAACAACGCGATGTGCATGCCTCGGGACCGGGCAACTTCGACCGCGTTGATGATGTTCTCGGAGTTTCCAGAAGTTGACATCGCGATCAGGACATCGTTCTTTCCTCCAAGTCCTTCAACCCACCGACTAAAAATCTGATCGAATCCATAATCGTTTGCAGTGCAGGTGATGTGACCGGGATCAGCACACACGATCGCGGGGATTGATGGGCGATCTTTGCGATAGCGCCCGGTCAGTTCTTCGCAAAAATGGATTGCATCGGCGCAAGACCCGCCGTTCCCTATCGCGAGTACTTTGCCACCAGCGCGGATTCCTTGCGAGATCACGCTGGCTAAATGCGCGACCTTGATCGCGTTATGCTCATCGGCAGCAAACGCAGAGGCAAGACGCGCTGCATCCACGAACTCCTGCCCAATAGTTGATGATTGGTCGGTCGAGTTCTCGGTAGATTGTGAAGCGGTGCTCATAAACGATTATACGCTCGCAGACTCCACAGAATCGTCTTGATAGCCTGACGCTTTCTGGTACTCTATAGATACATACCACCCACAGGAGATCACATGAGACGCCCACAGCTCTGCACCAGCACCATTACCATACTCGCTGCTTTGAGTCCTTTGTCAAATGCCCAATGGTCTGACGATTCAACCATGCACCAAATCGTCGCCGATGGCCCGGGCGAGCAGGTCCAACCCAAAATCGTCGCAACCACAGACGGCGGATGCTACATCAGCTGGTTCTCAAGCGATTCCGGATACGATGTACGCATTCAGCGTCTCGATTCACAAGGCAATCCACTGTGGGCATCCAGCGGTGTCCTCGTTGCTGATCGCAACTTCTCTTCAACACAAGAATACGGCCTCGCTATCGACACCAGTGATCACGCGGTGCTCGTCTTCCGTGATGATCGGTTTGGCGGTACGCGGATCACCGCACAACGGATCGCGCCCGATGGTTCAACGCCTTGGGGACCTGACGGGTTCCAGTTCGGGAACGGGACCGACTTTGTTGCCTCTCCGGACATCGCATCGACCGATGATGGTTCGTCGGTCATTGGATGGATCAATGAATCCGAAACGCGTCTTGCCAAAATCAGTGACGCGGGGATGACCATGTGGACCACCACCATCGCTGATCCTGGCGGGGAATCCATCAACCTCGCATCCATGCATCGATCAGATGAAAACACGATCATCATGTCGTGGGTCCAGTTCGGGACATTCTTTGGACCAAAGAATCTGTATGCTCAAAAGATCTCATCAGACGGGACCGAAGCTTGGCCCTCGCGCGTCGCGGTCTTTGATGGGGGCTCGCTCCAGTTCGGAAACTTCCCCGAGTTCACTCCAGACACCTCAGGCGGAGCGGTCTTCTCGTGGTACGACACCGCAGGTCCGCTCAATGTGTTCGCCCAAAGACTCGCGAGTGATGGCAGCGAAATGTTCCCGCACAACGGGGTCGTGGTCTCGACCGCTCCTCGTGATCGCGTTGCTCCTGAAGCTGCCTATGACCCCGCGACCGACTCCGCGCTCATCGGATGGGTCGAGCTCGCCAACAATCAGGGAAGCTCAGGGATCTATGCTCAGCGACTGGATTCGACGGGTGCTCGCCAGTGGACTGACTCGGGGGTTGAACTCTCACCCATCAACTCCAATAGCTCAGGCACTGTCAATGTGCAAATGCTCGAAGGCAACTTGGTCACCATGTGGATACAGAATAATGGATCTCTGACTTCCGATCAGATCCAAGCAAGCGCACTGGATCCCGCAGGTCTCCCAGTCTGGAGCGCCGGCACGGTCAACATCGCATCGAACTTTGCTCAACGCAGCAGACTCCGCAGCGCGGTCAGCACCGAAGGATTCATCATCGCGGGTTGGCAGATTGGGGACTTTGGGGTCGCGGATATCGAGACCCACAATCTCAATGCAGACGGCTCCCTTGGAACCAGCTCATGTGCAGCGGATTTAACCGGAGAGGGTGATCTGAACTTCCTCGATGTTTCCGCGTTCCTCGCTGCGTTTGGAAGCATGGATCCTGTTGCCGACTTTACTGCAGACAGCGATTTCAACTTCTTGGATGTCAGTGCATTCCTCGCGGCATTCGCAGCGGGTTGCCCGTAACGCTGCTCCCGAACGGTTCACCGCACCATGAAATACTGGCTCATGATCACTCTACTTCCAGAGGGTCATGTGCCATTTTTTCTTGCCCCGGCGGATCGCGATGATCGAGTTGTGAAGCAAAGAGGATTCGTCGATGGTGGTGTCGGCGTTGATCTTCTCGCCGTTGATTGAGACCGAGCCCTCATTGAGGAAATCTCGTGCTTCACGATTTGACGATGCAAGTTTGGTGGACTTGAGCATCTCGACCATGTCCAGACCGCCCGCGAGTTCCCCCTTGTTGTGCTCAGTCGTGGGCACACTTGCGAAGACCTCGAGCATGGTCGCTTCATCGAGCGATGCGATATCCCCGCTGAACAACGCTTTGCCCGCAGCTTCCGCGTTGAGCATTGCATCCT
>JBGCDI010000035.1:0-48242 GCA_045105315.1 Phycisphaerales bacterium
GGGGGATGATGCCCACGCTGTTCTTTAACGGATACGCAACAGGAGCAACAGTACTCCCGGGACTCCTCGCGGTGCTCGGGCCCGCAGCAGCGGTGGGGCTCTTATGCAAACCGCTGACGCTTCATCGAGGGGCGATCACGGTTTTGTTTGGCGCGGTGCTGATCATGATGATCGGGTCAAGCGTGCATGCAGAGCTGCGGTCGTTGATCCCCGCGGTGTTCCTTGTTGGGGCTGTGTGTTCAGGGTTGCTTCACATCGAGAAAATGTCAGGGGTGCGGTACATCATCGTTCGTCTGACGATCGCTGTGTTGATGCTTGCGGGTGCGGGCGTGCTGGCGTATCACGAGCATGATCTTGTGGAGAACCCAACCTCACAAGATGGCGAGTACGACCCGTACGCGGATTATTAAACGATCTCCGAAAGCGATCTCCGAAAGCGATCTCCGAAACCGATCCCCGAAGAGAAACACGCTCTGGGTTGCTCCGCTACAGTCCATCATGGATTTAGGTTCAATGAATCATGTGGTGACCGCGATCGGTGAGCGTGTGGTGCTTCGGTATCCGGTTGCGAGTGATTGCGAGGAGTTTGTATCCCTGCGCCGTTCATCGAGGGACCACCTTGAGCGCTGGGAGCCGATTCCGCCGTCTGGTCTGGATCTCTACAGCTACGAAGCATTCGGTCAAGAACTCGAATCCTGCAACACCGCGTCCACGCAGCGATGGTTGATCTGCATGAAAGACTCGGGCGCAATCGCAGGACGCATAACGCTGGGCAACATCGAGCGGGGACCATTCCAGAACGGACGATTCGGCTACTGGATCGGGGCGGAGTTTGCAGGCAGAGGATTGATGAGCGAAGCACTGTCGCTCGCCGTGATGCACGCGTTTACTTCAGTGAGTAGCGGGGGCTTGGGTTTGCATCGCGTGTGCGCGAACATTGTCCCTACGAACGCAGCATCGCGGCGCGTGTTAGAAAAAGTAGGGTTTGTGAAAGAGGGGTACTCGGAGAAGTATCTGCAGATCCAAGGCGAGTGGGAAGATCATGAACGGTGGGCGATGACAGTAACTCGCTGAGTTATCAAGTTATATTGTTATGACTGCAATCAGGATCCCCATGATGACGGCGATGCCTGTTGAACAAAGTAATATGAGTGACAAAAAAGCACCGAGCCATGTATATCTTCGCAACGAAGAATGCTGAGCTAATCCTCGCCGATCAAATGATGCGCCGACGACGAAGATCCCAACGAATCCTTGGATCGTTGCAGCAACATATAAGACTGGAACTATTGTTGGATATCCGTTGAGTCTGTTCGAAAATACAAGGGCGATTGTAAAGCCAACGAGCGCGAAAACCATTATCAACTCCCCCCAAACATAAAAGCGGAGGCGGCGTAACCTTGGGACAAGATGGTGCTCGCGAACGAGACCAGTTCGACCACACTCTGGGCAGACATCAATTCCATCATGGACTCCGCGTTCATATTTACAATGAATGCAAATTATTTTCTGCGGATTGTTGAACGGCGACTGAGTCACTCCCACTCAATCGTCGCCGGGGGTTTGCTCGAAATATCGTAGACCACACGGTTGATGCCTCGCACTTCGTTGATGATGCGGGTCGAGATCCGCGCCAGCACATCAAACGGGATCCGCGCCCAGTCGGCGGTCATGAAGTCTTGCGTCTCAACCGCTCGCAGAGCGATCACGCGTTCATAGGTCCGTCCATCACCCATGACCCCGACGGACTGGATCGGGAGCAGGACCGCAAAGACCTGGCTGGTCTTTCGGTACAAACCTGCTGCGACAATTTCTTCAAGCAAGATCTCGTCTGCGTTGCGCACGATATCGAGTTTGTCTTCAGTGATATCACCAAGCACACGCACCGCGAGTCCCGGTCCCGGGAACGGGTGGCGCCAAACGATGGCGTCAGGAACACCAAGCACAGTCCCCAGCGCACGGACTTCATCTTTGAACAGCTCGCGTACCGGCTCGATCAGGTCAAACCCCAGTTCTTCTGGGAGTCCTCCGACATTGTGGTGGAGTTTGATGTTGGCGCTGTTTCCGGAGTGGCCGTGTCCGGATTCGATGACATCTGGATACAGGGTTCCTTGCGCGAGGAAGTCAGCATCGGGAATATCCTTCGCTGCTTCTTTGAACACATCGATGAACCGGTGACCGATCAGTCGTCGTTTTTCTTGTGGGTCATCAATCCCAGCAAGATCACCCAAGAACTCTTTGGATGCATCAACAACACGGAGGTCGATATTGAAATGGTCCTTGAAAGTGTGCTCAACAAGATCGCGTTCTTTTTTGCGGAGCAAACCGTTGTCCACGAAAACACAGGTCAGTTGATCACCGATTGCTTTGTGGAGGAGTGCCGCGACGACTGAAGAATCCACACCGCCTGATAATCCGCAGATGACGCGTTTGTCACCGACGCGTTCTTTGATGATGCGTGCTTGTTCGTGCGCGTAGTCCGCCATTTTCCAAAGTCCTGAGCATCCACAGATTTCGTAGAGGAAGTTGCGGAAGAGGTCTGGGCCGTGGAGGGTGTGGGTGACTTCGGGGTGGAACTGAACACCGATGAAGTTGTGTTTGGAGTTCGTCGATCGGACCCCAGCACAGGGGCAGGTCTCAGTCGATGCGATGGATTCGAGATCCGCGTTCCCGAGGTTGGTGATCTGGTCGCCGTGTGACATCCAGACCTGGGTTGATTCTGGGACGGCGCTGAAGATGCCTTCTGTGGTTTGATTGATGTTAAGCATCGCGCGTCCGAACTCTCGGTGATCCGCTTTGCTCAGATCCGCGCCAAGCAGGTGACAGCTCAGCTGCATCCCGTAGCAGATCCCGAAGACCGGGATCCCGAGTTCGAGAATCTCTGGATCCATGGTCGGGGCGCCGTCATCGGTGACTGACGAGGGGCCTCCCGAAAGGATGATCCCTTTGGGGTTCATCGCTTTGAGTTCTTGCGCGGTGATTTTGGGGGAGACCAGCACCGAATACACCCCAGCATCGCGGACGCGCCGGCAGATGAGCTGCGCGGTCTGGGATCCAAAGTCGAGCACGGGAACGATTTCGTCGTGGATGTGCATGGTGGGAATCCGTTTGGTTGTGGAACGGAAGTTCGGTGGGTGTTGGTCCGATAATGGGCACGCATAGCTTCAATCAAAAGCTAGGGATGAGTGTAGGCATCAACCCAAACTCCATATCACGCATTCTGATCGCCTGTGTCGCACCCGGAACCTGAATGGTCCGTATAGGGTGTTTGGATCATGTGTGCAACCACTGGTATATGCTTGGTGCATGTTGAGAAATGAACACAGGTTGCATCAAACAGGTCTGGTAGGCACACTCCTCGTATCGCTGCTGATCATGGGTGGGTGTCCGAATCCAAAGGTTGGGTTCGATTCTCCCGCTCCGACTAAGCGGATGGATGCGATCGCGCAAGCTGCAGATCAGACGGACGAAGCATCGAGGAGAATGCTTGTTGAAAAACTTGGATCCGAGGACCCATCAGAGCGGATGCTCGCGATCCGGGCTCTAGAGAAGCGTGAGGGCACAACTCTTGGATACGACCATGCTGCTCCCGACTGGGAACGACTCGAAGCAATACAGGAATGGCGCACGCGCATCGGTTTATCGGACAATACAGACGATTCTGATGGATCGCCGATGAATACGGAACCTTGAGAACCCCAATACACTACACACACAATGGTCGCTCTATCGCAAGACGGACAAGCAAGACGGACAACAAGACGCTCAAGGAACACGCACTCAGGCACGACATGAACACCACCGATCAACAACACGATGTATTGCCCATCAAAATCGAGCTGGTCTCGGATCCGATGTATTTATGCGGAGCGCGTGAGCTGGTATCGTGCATCGCCCACCGGGTCGGATTTGGGGATATGGAATGTTCAAAGATCGCGCTCGCGCTCGACGAAGCATTGTGCAACATCATCCGTCACGGCTATGACAAAGCGACCGATCGACCGATCTGGCTCACGATCTATCCTCAAAAACCGAACATGACGAGCTTTGGTGGGATCAGGATTGTCATCGAAGATGAAGCGAAACAGATCAATCCTGACACGGTCAAAGGGCGCGATCTGACCGATATCAAACCCGGCGGTCTGGGCGTGCACATCATGCGAGAGGTCATGGATGAAGTGGTCTTTGAGATGCGTGAAACCAAAGGGATGCGTCTGACCCTGTCCAAATCCGCTCCGAGGCCGGATGAAGCTCCCCGGATCGGGCAAAGAACATCTTCATCAAACCACACTCAGCGACAAGTTTCCTGATACCATGCCCTGAGCTCCTATCGAGGATGCAGCGGACCACAAGTCCATGCATTGATGGGTTACAGAAGGGACAGAATGGCATCTTCCGAGAATGATTTCGTACGCACTGAAACGCCGCAGACTGGTGTCGTGGTCATTACCCCGACTGAGGATGTGGATATGAGCCGATCACCGATCCTCCGGACCGAGATCAAGCAGGCGCTCAAGCCTGGGATCGATCGGCTGGTCATTGATCTGTCTGAGGTTCAGTACATGGACTCTTCTGGACTCGCAACACTTGTTGAAGCGATGCGTATTGCCAAAAACGAATCAATCCCTCTCCATCTCGCTGCGATGACCGCAAAGGTCCGGGCCATCTTTGAGATCGCTCGTCTTGACGCGTTCTTCAGCATTGTTGACACACGAGAAGAAGCGCTCGAAGTTTAATGTATCTGGTCGACTGATCTACCGATAGGTATGCAAGCGAAAGCTGCGTATAGCTTTTTGATGACCGCTGGACAGTGATTGGACAAATGCTTGTGGGCATGCGACACTAGAGGACATGAACATCGAGCCTGAACAACCCGAATCCAAGCTGCCATTGCCATTGCTGGTGATTTTGTATCCGGTTGCGGTACTCGGGCGGCGCGTCCTTGGGATTGTTCATCACACCGGCGAAGTCTTCCAGATGTTCTTGACCGCATGTCTGTGGATCTGGCGTGGATTGACCAATCGTCGGTATCGTCTCGGAAAGAACGCGATTATTTCGCAGGTCGTCCGTATCGGTGTTCGTTCCATTTTCATCGTGGTGATTGTTTCGGGCGCGGTGGGGCTGATCTTGGCGCTTCAGCTTGCGCCGCCTCTTGATGAGTTTGGTTCAAAGGATCGGGTCGCCAATATTATTTCGGTCGCGGTACTTCGAGAGCTTGGTCCATTGATCGGCGCGATTGTGCTCACCGGGTTTGCGGGCGCTTCGATCGCTGCGGAGATCGGGACGATGGTTGTTTCTGAAGAGATTGAAGCGCTGGAAGCACATGCTCTGAATCCCATCCGGTTCTTGGTGGTCCCGCGCGTGATTGCGTCGACGATTTCCATGACCATGCTTGGGGTTATGTCGAGCTTTGCTGCGATTGTGTCCGCGATGGTGATCTCGGTGATTGTGCTTGATATCCCGTACCAGACCTACATGGACAACATGCTTCAGCAAGCGAAGATGGTCGACTTCTGGACCGGGGTCGCGAAGGGTGGAGTCTTTGGGACTTTGATCGGGATTATCGCGTGCACCAACGGGTTGCGTGTGACTGGTGGTGCTGCGGGTGTGGGTCGGGCGACGACCTATACCGTTGTTGAGTGCATTGTTGCGATCGTGGTTGCTGACCTGGTATTCACAGCGATCTTCTTTGCACTCGAGCTCTTCTGATCCAGCTTGTGTTCTGATCCAACTTGTGTGATAGATGCTAGAGCCGGTATCCGACTGGTTGTTCGATCAGGTCGTACAGCTCCCGCAAGACCGTCATCGATATAAATCCCAGCGTGCTCAGTGCGCCCATGAGCAATGCTTCTTGAAGATGCCCTGCTCCGAGTAACCATGCGCATCCATAGAGGGTTGGCCAGATTGCTCCATACCGGGAGATGCGTTCTCCGAGTTTGGGGCCGGTACCGTGTCTTTTGGTTCTTCTGATCAGAAAGATCACAAACAGCAGGACACAGCTTGCTGGGTAGATGAGCGCAGACAAGGGGACGGCATCGGGCCAGAGTCCATCGGTTCCCGATCGGTCCCACGCAAGGGCGAGGAGCATCAGCGAACCGATCCCCCATCCGGTCAGCGCAAAGAGCCCCGCTCTGCGAGAGAGTGGTGGGGATCGTCTTCCGAGGAACTGGGCAAGTGCAAGCACCACCATCGCGTGGGTCATTACGAGCCATGCTGGGAGCATGAACCGCATCCAGACATTGGGGATCAGCATGTGTCCTGCATAAATGAGAGCGAGCAGGACCATCCCTAAACCCGGTACATACTTTCCCAGAGCGTTGAAGATCAGAATTGCAACCGCGAGGACTAGGGTGAGGAGGATCGCGCTGGTACCGAAAAAAGTCGCTCCCAAGATCGCGCACATCAATGATCCTGCAACTGCACAGACAGCGAGTTCGACTGATGCGGTGCCGTCAACGATTGGATGTCCCGGATTCCCAAGTGCCCGGTCCTTGTGCAGATCCAGCAGGTCATTGAGGGCTGCACCAAACGCGTAGAGACCGAGTCCAGCGAGTAGACCCCCCAGAAGGACCATCCAGAGGGGCTGATTGGTCAGGGCGCTGGGGAGGTATTCGTCTTGAGTGGACCGGGACCAAAGGATGACGAACCAAAGATTACCCACCGCTCCAAAGCCTGTGGTGACTCTGGTGAGCTTGAGCATGGGGGCGGCTTTGTGTATCCAGCGGAGCATTCCTACATGGTAGCAATTCCAAAGCTCTCGCTCATGCTTGTGTGCTCGATCGATGGTCTACCATCTCTGCTCATGACCGATGATTCATCTCCACAATCAGTAGATTCTTCGATCCAATCGGATCATTCTGGGACAAACCGCCCCGGGGCTTGTGCCATCATCGTTTCTCGGTATAACGACACGATTACTTCGGTGATGCTTGATGGGGCAATCGATGCATACCACCAGGCGCACGGCTTGTCCAAAGAACTCGCAGTGCTCGAAGCGCCCGGCGCGTATGAACTGATCGCAGTAGCAAATGCTGCTGCCCGGAGTGCTTTGTACTCGAGTGTTGTGTGTTTGGGGTGTGTCATTAAGGGTGAGACCACCCACGATGCCCACATCGCTTCTGCAGTTGCGCACGGGCTGAGCGATATCACGATTCAGACCGGAGTCCCCGTCGCTTTCGGAGTGCTGACGACCAACACCATCGAACAAGCGATGGCTCGTGCAGGCGGTGATGTTGGTAATAAAGGCGCTGAAGCAATGAACGCGGTCCTTGGGGCTGCGGGCGCGATCGCTGCGATTGAGTCTGCGAAAGCGATCAAAGCGCCAGGAATTCGGTATGCTCCTGGGTTTGATGTTCCTGATAAAGCCGCGCATGTCGGCAAGGGTGTGTGATTCATGGGTTCACCCAGAGATATCCGTCGTTTAGCGTTGATGGCGCTGTATCAGCTCGATGCGCGTGGTCCGGTTGATGCGGAGCTGATCCGGAGCTCGCTTGATGATACGGATACCTTCTTGAGTGAGGGGTTGAGCTTTGCAGATCCTTCGTCTGTACTCAGTGAGAAGGATCGTGACCGTGCGTTCCAGATCGCGAGCAGAGCATTCAGCAATGCAGAGGTTGCTGATGCAGAACTCAATGAGCTTTCTGCAGAGTGGGCGGTCCATCGCATGCCTGCGGTAGATCGTGCGATTCTCAGACTGGCGCACTTTGAAATGACCAAATCAGAAGATCCCAAACCCAAAGCAAGCGTGAACGAAGCGATCGAACTCGCGAAGCAGTTCTCAACCGCAGAGTCTCCGGGGTTTGTCAACGGGTTGCTTGATAAAGTGCTCAAAAGAGTGCTCAAGGATTCGCCCGTTTCTGATCGCGTCCCTGCATCAGAACCAGAGATCGCGGAGGGCTGAGGTTGGCAATCTTCCGGAAAACCATCGAGAAACTCAAATCTGGGCTCGGGAAGACCCGCCAATCCTTCGTCGCGTCTTTACGGTCAGTGCTTACTGGTAAGCAGCTTGATGATCAGCTCATCGTTGAGATCGAAAAACGATTGATTGAATCCGATGTGGGTGTCAACGCGACACGCATTCTGATCCAAGGGATCAAAGCAGATTACAAATCTGGGACTCTCACCAAGGGTGAAGATGTCATCGAATACCTCAAGCGAGAACTCAAACAAATGTGGCCGGCCCATGACCGGACACTCAACATGAGTCCGAGCAAGCCCACGGTCATCCTCATGACGGGGGTCAATGGGGTCGGGAAAACGACCTCGATATCCAAGCTGTGTAATCAGCTCACATCAGATGGGCACTCTGTGCTGCTTGGTGCGTGTGATACATTCCGTGCTGGTGCTGTGCGTCAACTGGAGATCTGGGGGGAGCGTCTTGGGGTTGATGTTGTGAAGGGTCAACAGGGAGGAGATCCCGCAGCGGTCGCGTTTGATGCGTGCGCAGCTGCGGTTGCTCGCGGGGTCGATGTTCTGATCCTAGATACTGCGGGTAGGCTGCATACCCAGACCGGGCTCATGGACCAGTTGTCCAAGATCTACAGGGTGATTGACAAACAAATTCCTGGTGGTCCCCACGAAACTTTGCTGGTGCTTGACGCGACGAGTGGGCAAAATGCATTGCGCCAAGCTGAAGAGTTCAATGCTTCAGCAGGGGTGACGGGTATTTTCCTAAGCAAACTCGACGGCACCGCACGCGGGGGGATCGTGGTTGCGATCCGAGAAGCAACCAACATCCCGGTGAAGTTCATCGGGCTGGGGGAAACCCCGGAAGATATCGAAGCGTTCGATCCAGAGCGTTTCGTTGAAGCGATGTTTGCTCAATAATTTTTTGTAGAATATTGCGCCAGTATCCAACAAGATGCGTTCTCAGGTATCGCCTGAAATTTGAGTAAAAACGGGGCGTTTGGGTTTCGTGTGGTGAAAATTGCCCACAGAACGAAACTTGTTTGGTATATGTACAAAAATGGACAATACCAGTCAAAAAATGAAAAATGAGTACTTTTACCATTGAATTCTTAAAAATACTCTTATAATCAGGTTGTGACACACAGAGCGTGTGTACTGAACATCATTTGTATATTTCCTTTGGAGAGAGAGAAATGAAGACAGCTTTAACACTTTTGGGCCTTTCGGCTGCGACCCTTTCAGCATCCGCTGGTGGTCTGGTCATCGCTCAGTACGAACTCAGCGATCACCCAGATGCGAATCTGAACCCACCACCCTACGGCATGCGTCTTGACAATGTCATCGGCGCTGGTGCAGCAACACTTAGCTTTGATTTCCACGGCGACAGCTTGCTGACCGTTACCGACAACGGTGGCGATCTTTCAATCAACATCTCAGGCACCATGTTTGGTGGCGTTGTTGATGGCATGGGCGGTTATGTCTCAGCAACCAGCTACGCGGTTGATTTCAACTACGGCGCACTCGTCAACAACTTCGGTGGTGGCTGGGCAGTCAACGGCGTTGACGCTGCGAACACAGGCACAGTAACAAACCTGGACACCAACGAAGTCTTTACACTCAACACCACCACCATCGGTGATGGTACTGCATTCGCATTCCTGCCTGACGGTCACCGTCTTGATGGTGATGACAGCACTTTTGTAGGTCGCGGATGGATGACTGAAGAAACAGACGGCACTGACCCTTTGGGCGGTACCCGCGACTGGATCTTCACCGCTACCAAGGTCCCTGCACCAAGCTCAGTTGCTTTGCTCGGTCTTGGTGGATTGGTTGCGACCCGTCGCCGCCGCTGATATCAGTTTGATCTGTTGATTAGATCTGAATCAGACACTTGATTCTCAAAATGACCTCCGCATTGCGGGGGTCATTTTTTTGAGTGGCTAGTTGTCAGGTGGAAGCGAGTTTTGGATAGGAATGGTGTGTTTATTCGCTATTTCCGCGTGCTTCGTGATCTGAATCAAATTCTTCTGCAAACCTGACCGGTCCCGGGAGTTCATCTTTCCAGGGTTGGTTGCTTGTGAGTTCACGCGCGATCTTTCGCCCTTCAAGGACTGATCTGCGCTCGCTTGATTCATCGGGTATTGCTGATGGTGTATGCTCAGGGTTCGATTCATCGCGCTGTAGGTGCAGCGTTTGGGTCGGGAATGCGAACTCGACTCCGAGTCGGTCTGCGAGTCTAACGATGTCGAGCATGAAGCGGTGCTTTTCGCGGAGTTCGATGGACCAGTCTGGGCACTCGAAGAACATGTAGACAAGCACATCAAGTGAGTGGGGTCCAAAGTTGCTGAGCCAGACATGGTAATAGTCTTTGCGGGTGTATGGGTGGAGCTTGACGATTTCGCGAACACCGGCACAGAATGCTTCGATTTTGTCGGGGTGTGTGTCGTAGGTGAGATTGAGGAGTGTTCGGTAGCGTCGGTATTGGCGCCGGCCGTAGTTGTCGACGGTGGCGCGGACGAGTGTTGCGTTGGGCACGGTGACGACCGAGTTATAGAAGGTGCGGACGCGTGTTGAGCGGAATCCGAGGTCTTCGACTGTGCCTTCGACATCATCGATGACGACCCAGTCCCCGATTTCAAACGGGCGATCGAGGATGACTGCGATCGATCCGAAGATATTCTCGATGGTGTCCTTTGCTGCAAATGCAAACGCGAGACCACCTATCCCGAGCCCGGTCAGGAGGGGGAGGATCTCGATGCTAAAGGCGCTTGCGGTGTAGATGAGTCCGATCGCAGCGATGAAGATTTTGGCGGTGCGGACGATCATTGGGATCAGGAGATCGTCGTATTTGGTCTCGGTTTTTTCAGCTTGACCTGCGAGCCAATCTCCCAAGAGATCTGTTACGCGGAACGCAGCCCAGACCATCGAGAACATGAAGAACAACCGCACTGCGACCAGCAGGATGCTTGCGGGGGTGGGGGGGAGAAGTCCGAGGTCCAGTGCGCTGTACCAGATTCCGCTTGCCGCGAGGAGTCCGAATGGGCGGACCGCTCGTTTGAGCACTTCTTTGCTGGCTTCTCTGTTGCGTTTGATTTCAAACCGGTGCCATGCTTTGCGGAGCACTGTCCGCACGATCAGATCGGCAAGCATCCCGATGAAGATGACGAGGAGTATCCCGATCCATTGCCAAAGCTCGAGTCCGAGATAGAGGGTGCCTTTGACGGTGGTGGGGACCTGGGCGCGGATGTCTTGGATGAGGGGGCTGTCTACATCGGATTGGACGATTGAGCGTTCTTCTTCGGTCGCGATCCAGAGCGCATGGATTGTTTCTGCGGTTTCGCGTGAGAAGCGCCACGATCCTCGCTCGTCAACCGTCATCGTGACGCGGGCTCCGGGATATTTCTTTGACCATGCGAGGTGCTTGAGCGAGCGAGTGGTGTTTGGGTAGACGGTGTACGCGTCAGTGGGGGCGGATGCTTGGTTCGGGTGATCGGAGTAGTCGATGTACTCCAAGCGGTTGAGGAACTGGTAGAGCTCGTTTGCGGTGACGACCTTGGTCGACTGGAGCAATCCTTGGGGGAAATCGATGGATTTGATTGCTTGGTCGATCCCGGATCCGACACTTTGCTGTTGGGTCATCCCGGTCAGGAATGTCCTGAGCGTGCTTTGGGGGGATTCAAGCCCGCTTTCTGGGGTGAGTTCTTCGGTAGGCTGGTTCGGTGGTTGATCTTGAGCGTCGTTTGTGGTCGTGGGGGGGGAGGTGTCAAGGGTGGTCTGGGCAATCGCGGTATTTGGGAGCGGAAGAGCGAGGAATGCGAGCGTGAGCAGCACTATCCGGGCGGTGCGGGCAGATCCGCTGATGAGGGGGTTTGCGGAGGTACGATTTGGGTGGGTTTTTTGGGTCATGTCGCTCTGATGCTAGGCGTGAGACGATCGGGTGCCCTATCGTTGAGGCCCTACTTGGGGCGCGTGGAGCGTTCCTGGGATAACGCGATTTTACCGAAAGGAAAGCGCTATGGCAGCTGGTACAAAAGGCACCATCACGCAGGTGATCGGATCTACATTCGACGCTCAGTTCCCCGAGGGCGATTTGCCCGACATCTACAATGCGATCTCCATCGAGTTCGAGCTGAGCGGGAACACCGTTAAGCTCACCGGTGAAGTTCAGCAGCACCTTGGTGGTGGCCGTGTTCGTGCGGTCGCGCTTGGTACAACCGACGGTTTGTCCCGTGGGATGACCATCACCGACATGGGTGCACCTGTTTCGGTTCCAGTTGGTGAAGGCGTGCTTGGTCGCGTGTTTAACCTGCTTGGTGATCCGATCGATAACAAGCCAGCACTCGAGGGTGTGAAACGCATGCCGATCCACCGTGATCCGCCTGAGTTCTCATCGTTGAACCCACGCACTGAAATTCTTCCGACCGGTATCAAGGTTGTCGACCTCCTCTGCCCGTTTGTTCGTGGTGGTAAGATCGGCCTCTTCGGTGGTGCGGGTGTGGGCAAGACTGTTATTATCCAAGAGATGATTGCTCGTGTTGCTCGCGAGTTCGGTGGTTACTCCGTGTTCTGTGGTGTGGGCGAACGCACACGCGAAGGAAACGACCTCTGGCGTGAAATGTCAGAAGCAGAGTTCACCGAAGAATCAGGCAAGACTGCATATGTTATCGACAAGGTAGCGATGGTCTTTGGTCAGATGAACGAGCCTCCCGGATCGCGTCTGCGTGTTGCACTCTCAGGCCTGACCATGGCAGAAGAGTTCCGCGATGAATCCGGTAAAGAAACCATGATGTTTGTTGATAACATCTTCCGCTTTACGCAAGCAGGTTCAGAAGTGTCTGCGCTTCTGGGTCGTATGCCATCTGCGGTGGGTTACCAGCCGACTCTGTCTACAGAAATGGGTCAGCTCCAAGAACGCATTACTTCAACTGCGAAGGGTGCGATCACCTCTGTGCAGGCGATCTATGTTCCTGCGGACGACCTGACTGACCCAGCTCCAGCGACCGCGTTTGCTCACCTTGATGCGTTCGTGGTTCTCGAGCGTTCAATCGCGGAAAAGGGTATCTTCCCTGCGGTTGACCCGTTGTCATCGACCTCCCGTATTCTTGATCCGGGTATCATCGGTGAGCGTCACTACGCGGTTGCTCAGCGCGTGCAGAAGATTCTTCAGCGTTACAAAGACCTCCAGGACATCATCGCGATTCTTGGTGTTGACGAGCTTTCGGATGAGGATAAGCAGATCGTGGGCCGGGCCCGTCGCATCGAGCGCTTCTTGTCCCAGCCGTTCTATGTTGCTGAAGTGTTCACCGGCTTCCCAGGTATTTACACTTCACTCGAAGAATCCATCGATTCGTTCGAGCGTCTGTGTGACGGCGAAGGCGACGATCTTCCAGAATCCGCATTTATGTATGTCGGTACTTTGGATGACGCTCGCGCGAAAGCTGAGAAGTCCGCAGCTGCTGCTGGCTAACAACTAGTTCCACAAAGATCTAAATCAGAACACCCGCTTCGGCGGGTGTTTTTTTAGTCTGACATGTTCGGATCTGGGAGTGCTTTGCGGAACATTTTGAGCACGGTCATCGCGGCTCGACTTGCAGCTGCGGGATCACAGGATGCTTGATCAGTGATGAAGCGGAACTGATCTCGATCGCACGGTTTTTTACCGGTGAGATCCAGGGCGCCCATATGCCATTTGCGGAAAGTGCGTTCTCGGATCGGGCAGTACATCAAGCGTTCGATTTTGGTGTGTCTTGGGTCGATGAGTATTTTGTTGTAGAGGATATCGAGGGTTCGTTCTTTGCCTTCGAGGACTTGGAAGAAGTTGCCGCCTGAGTACAGGAGCATTCCGGTGAGGTTGGCTGGTGCGTTCTTCGCGTTGGATACGGTTGCCAATTCGATGAGGCGTTTGCGGTTGAGGAGTTCTGTTGCTTCGCTGATAGAGACGATACAGTGATCCATGCCATGCTCCAGAGCTGCGCGGGTGTGAAGCGTGCAGGTCGGTATAGCTGGATTCGTCGGTTTCTATCGTGTTTTTCAGTGTTTTTAGGTGTTTTTTGATGAGCTAGTAGTTGAGGTGTATGCAGAGAGTTGGGGCAGCCTGAAGTGGGGGGTTGCTTTGGGTGGGTTACTTTGGCGGGGCGGATTCTTGCTCGATTGTCCAGCTGAGCTCATCGCCTCTGCAGTCGATATGGATCGCGAAGAATCCGGGGCCTCCATCGGCGCCGGTGTGTTCGTGCTTGTTGACCATTGGCCAGATGATTTCTCGATCGGTGTTTGGGACAGGGAGTGTTTCGAGTTCTTCGATGTCGTGCCAGACCAGTTCTCCTTCGTTCATGTGTCCATCAACGACTTCGACGGGGACCATGACGCGGTAGTAGAACAGCAGCCAGTGGGTTTTGCCTTCGAATGCGGTTTCTGCGATGAGTCCGACGAGTCGGATGTCATCGATGTCGACATGGATTCCTGCTTCTTCCATGATCTCGCGCTGGGCGCATTGGTTTGGGGATTCCCCGAGGTGCATTTCGAGTTTGCCACCGATTGGAGAGCAGAGTCCTTTGTTGGGGGACTTGATTCGGTGTAGGAGCAGGATGCGGCCGTCTTTGTCGCGGAGATCACAGAGGCAGGCAAGCTTGTATGGGAGGGCTGCATTTGCGGGGTCTTCGGTCAGACCTGGAAGGATATTCGCTGGATCACTCATGTCTTACGGTAGGCACGAACGAGCGATGAACCAAAGGGGTCATGAATCGGTAGGGGGGAGTGGGGGTTGGTGGGTGTATGCTGAGAGGATTCCACCCGAGGTCACAGCAGTATCGAAGTGTTGTGCGCGGACAGCTTTGTAGTCTGCGTTGTTGAAAAAACGATCCATGGTGCTTTGGTCTGGGAATGAAAGGACGAATACACGATTGTGCGGGGGCTCAGCTTCTCCCTGAAGCATGGTCTCGACAGTGTAGTCGTATCGGAAGAACCCGTTGTGGTTTTGAAGTATGGGGGTCATTCCGGCGCGGTAGCGCTGATAGCCCTCGGGATCGTTCACATGGAGTCCGACCAAGATTTCATAGCGTGTTGAGTTATTCATGAATGATTTACGAATCGGAATGATGTGGGTTCGTGTCGTGACCACTCTTCTTTGATCCTTGATACATTTCGTAGCTCAGGAGTCTGCACTCGATTTGCGCGTTAAAGAAGATGTGTCGTGCGGAGGTTTTGAGTCTTATTTCGTGGGACAGTGATCGGCTTCCGGTGAACACATGACCTGAATAGCCTTGGCATTCTGTTTTGAAGAAATCCCCGATCGATGCGTAGGTTTGTCTGAGTTCGTCGGTGTCTCCGAGTCGTAAGCCGTACTCTGGGTTGAGGATGACATGACCGGTTTCGTGCTCTTGGAGCTTTGGAACAGGCGTATTGGCAAAGTCGCAGACTTCAAAGTCGATGAGGTGCTCGACACCTGCGGTCAATGCGTTCTTACGCGCAGCATAGATCGCGTCTGGATCGTGATCGGTCGCGATGATCGGCATGGGCTCTGGGCATACTGGATTTGATTTACGAGCTTCCTTGCGCATTTGGATGTATGCGTCGTCGATGTCTAGCGAGGTATGCAGGCAGCTTGCATCTGATCTGAGGAGTCCGGGCGCACGACCAGCAGCAATGAGGGCGGCTTCGATCGCGAGTGTTCCTGAGCCGCACATCGGGTTGATGAAGGGGGTGGTGCCGTCGTATCCCGCAGCCATGAGTACTGCTGATGCGAGTGTTTCTCGCATGGGCGCTTCGTGGGGCATTTTGCGGTACCCGCGTTCGGAGAGGCGGATGCCGTTGGTGTTGAGGTAGATCCAGGCGCGGTCGTTTTTCCAGACGAGGTGGATGACAACTGCGGATCGGTCTGGTCCGGTGTCGGGGCGAGCGCCGGTTTTGGCTTTGATGCGATCGACGATCATGTCTTTGAGGAGCAGGTTCGGGTACATCGAGTTGTCGACTGTCCGGTGCTCGATGTTGGAAGTGATGGTGAAGTATGAATCGTTTTCGATGAGGTCTTCCCACGGGAAGGCGCTTGCTTGCTTTGCGAGGGCATCGAGGGAGGGGCAGCGGAATCTTGAGAGCAGCCAGAATGTGTGATGGGCTGTGCGGAGATGGAGGTTGAGTCGTAGGCAGTCTTCAAGATTCGCGCCGATATGGACCGCGACATGATCTTCTTCTTGGATCTCGTATCCGAGTGCTTCAACCTCTGCTTTGAGGTACGGGGTGATATGCTCGGCGCAGGTGATTCTGGTGAGCCGTTTCTTTGTGGGGTCAAGTTGTGACATGTTTGATTTGGGGGCTTTCGTGGTGGTCGTATCTGGTTGGAGAGGGAGTGTAGGTGATGCGTTGGGTTCAGATATCCCCTAAACTCAGGTATGGACACAGAGTCAAACACGATACGGGCGATCGATTTCACGAAAGTGCCTGCTCTTGAGCTCAGCAGGGCGCAGATTGATGAGCATACATCTGATGGCGGAAAGACTGAAGGCGGGAAACTCTGGATTCATATTGATCGCACGAGTGAAGAGTCGGCAGACTGGCTTGCCAATGGATCTGGTCTGGATTCCCACACCGTCGGGGCGCTGCTGGCACAGACTACGCGCCCACGGGTTGAATACTTTGATACTGGAATCCTTTTGACTCTGCGCGGGGTGAATCTCAATGAGAATGCAGACCCTGCGGACATGATCTCGCTACGAATGTGGGTCGATCCTAATAGGCTCATCACGGTGTATCGAGAGCGGTTGCGGGCGATTGACTCAGCGCATGAGAAGGTCATCGGGCAGACTGCCCCGATGAGTATTTCCGAGTTGTGTGTTGTGATCCTCAAGGGGCTCACGCTTCGTGCGGGCCCGATTATCGATGAGATTAATGATCGGCTCGATGTCATGGAGGAACACCTCATCGATCCCAATCGTGTGCTTGACCGGACTGATCTGCTTGATCTTCGTCAGGACGCGATCATGCTGCATCGGTATATCAAACCTCAGCGGGATGTTGTGTTCGACTTGTATGAAACCAAGCATGAGATGTTTGATGATCAACACGCGCCTGTGCTCAAAGAGATTATTAATTTGTTGACTCGGTTCGTTGAAGATCTCGAAGCAGCGAGGGGAAGAACGATGCTGATTCAAGACGAGCTCTCGAATCAGTACGCGGAGCGACTCAATTCACGGATGTATGCGGTGACGATGGTGGCCACGATCCTGCTCCCTATGTCGATCTTGACGGGTCTGCTTGGGGTAAATGTGGGCGGGGTCCCGTTTGCTGGTTCCGGGTATGGATTCTGGATTGTTTGTTTCGTGTTGGTTCTTATGGGGCTCGCGGGATACTTGGTGGTTCGTATGTGTAAATGGCTCTAGAGGAGGTTGAGTCATTCTGGCTTTGGTCGAGGGATGCGGTCGACGATTTCGGAGAGGTCTCCGATTGATCTGAGATGCAGATCTCGCTGAGGGAATGCGATTTCTATACCTTCGTCCTGGAAGACTCTGAAGATCTCACTATTGATCGCGTGTCGAACAGGGATGAATGATTCAATGCTTGAGATAAAGACACGGATTTCGTAGTTGAGTGTGCTGTCTCCAAAGCCTAGGAAGATGACTTGTGGTGAAGGGTCTTGGAGCACCAATGATTGGTCTGCGGTGATTTGATAGAGTGTTCTTTCGACATGATCTGCGTTCGATGAATAGCTCACCCCGATTGGTATTTTGACCCTTAGCATTGGATCGGTCAGTGACCAGTTGATGACATCGTTGGTGATGAATGTCTTGTTTGGAATGACCAGTTCCTTTCGATCCCAATCGGTAATGGTGGTTGCGCGCATGCGGATGCGCATGACGGTCCCGGTTGTGTTTCCGACTGTAACTGTGTCACCGATTCGGATGGGGCGTTCTCCGAGGATAATGAGGCCTGAGACGAAGTTGGCGAAGATTTCTTGTAGCCCAAATGCGAGTCCGAATGTGAGTGCTGCGGCGAGCCATTGTACATTGGACCATGAGATCCCGATCGCTTGGAACGCGATGAGGATGCCGATGATTGCGATGAGGTATCTGAGGACAGTGCTCAATGCGTACCGGCTCCCTGAATCAAGCGGGAGTCGTTGAAGGACAACTATTTCTATAAGGCCTGGGATGTTTCTAAATGCGATCCAGGTTGCGAGGAGTGTGATGAAAGACACTCCGATGTCAGCGACGGTTATGGAGAGTGTGGCCGTTGTATCAGCTTGGGCGGGTTGCTCTTGTGAATCGGATTCATTGCTGCTTGCGAGCAACCCAAGGGGGCTTGCGGAGCTGGTTGTGGTGTTTGGTGATGAGGATGAAACAGACTGGGACGCAGTTTCTTGTATTGCTTGGTTGGACTCGAGGATTTTGATAGTTGGCCAAACCTGGACCTGATCAAACATCCGGAGCGCCGGGAGGGCCTGGGCCCAGATGATGAACATACCGACGATCATGGTGACGGTGACGGCGCTCTTGATGAGTTGCTTTGTTTGTTCGCTTAGTGCTGGGAGGTCAATCTTTCCTTCTTCTGCCAGAGTAGCTGGGCTCGCGGGGACTTCAGAGAGTGATTGGATTGGCGGTTGTCCGGTTTGAGTGCTCTGCGGTTGACCAGCACTTTGACCAGCACTCTGACCTGTGCCTTGGCCAGCGTTTTGAGCTTGCTCAGCTTGAGCTCTGCGTCGCTTGGCGTCTTCAACTGCAACGCGCCGGCGGGCGACATACAGCCAGCGGTTCATCATGCTGCTCGCTACAACGAGGGCAAGTACAAGAATGAGTGAGCTTTCGAATCTGGATTCGAGTTGAATCGCGGTGTAGTGGAAGCCGAGCCAGCTTAACACACCAAAGGTGATGGGCAAGAGCAGGACCAGCATGTACCAGATGTATCGCAATCGGTGGATCCAGCCGCTTTTGTTTTCTTCAAGGTATTTACATAGTACTTTGCCTGATGGTCTGAGTATGCGTTGCAAAAAAACCAAGAGCAAAATCATTTCTGCTGTAAAGAGCGTTCTCCCAAGAGAAGCATTGAGGGATTCGGTTCCTCCAGAATCAATTGCAGAGACAAGAATCGCAAGCGGGATGAAAGCTGGGAGGAACCAGCGGATATTGGTGCGGATTGGTTGAGTGCGGTCCTTTGTCCAGCGGAAGTGTGCGAGTCCTAATCCTTGTGCACGCAAAATGCGGCGCAAGAACAGCAAGGCGTGGGCGAGCGCTGCGGTGCCTATTAAGCTGTTGCCTATCGAGAGGGCGACTTGAGGTTGGGTGTCGGGTGCTTTGAGTAGCCATCCCAGGATCAACATCGCAGCGGGTAGCGGGGCGGTGATGAGCAGAGACAGTGTGAGTGCAGCGATTGAGTATTTGAAAGAATCTGTTGCGAACCGTGAAACTCTTTCGCTGAGATTTTTGAGTATTAATTTGCACTTGAAAGTGAGAGCCACACCGATGATGTATAGTCCCAATATCATGGAAGCGATTTTCCAATGAGACTGGATATAGCGCTGGGTATTGTTCCATACTGCTTTCCAGCTCGATGGGTTGACCAGCCAGGTGGTGTCGTTTTGCAGCTGATTCATACTCGGGAATCGTCCGCTGCTGATGCTCCGGACCCACAAGATTCGCTGTTCGATGTAATCTTCGTATGACCGTGCGGTTGAGAGTGTGTCAGTGAGCACTGAGTCCAATGAATCAAGATCGACATACTGTTTGGTTGCGACACTAATCAGCTGATCAAGCTGGTCCCTGCGAGCGGTTGCCAGTTCTTGTGCGACTTGCAGCAGATCGTTTTGGGAGTTGTTTTCGCCAACCGGGATTGAGCTGCGCTGAATTTGGAACAAGAGTGATTGGGCAACAAGATCAATATCGCCAGCGAGATCGCGTTCTTCTTGCAGTTCGATCAGCGCGTAGTCGATTTCGTCAAGTGATTTTTTCGTGATCCGAAGTTGTTGATCAAGAGCAGCAATATTTGGGATTGAATCGTATTGGTTTCTGAGGAGGAGTCCGGTTGCTCGGTTGAGACCTGATGCGTTTAGTCTTGCTTTGACAGAGTCAAACTTTGATTCGAGTGCTGCGAGCTCTGCTCGGGAGCGTTCGAGGCGCTCTGTGGTGCTTCCAGATGCTTCGTTTTCATTTTGTGCTTGCACCAGCGCGTTTGCGCGAGCAAGGGTTTGTTCAGCAAATTCTTTGAGTACCGGATGCTGCCTTGCTGCTTCGCGCCGGAGACGGAGGGCTTCATCTGCGGATTTCTGTGCTTCTGCTTGTCGTGTACTCGTCACCACGCGCTGCCACGCAGCGACTAATTTTTCAGATTCAATAACTCGACGTTGCGCACGGTCTCTGCGAGCGGGTAGCAGTTCTTGACGGGCGTCATAGCTCGCGAGCTCTGCTTCGATTGCATCGATCTCCTGACGAAGCAGCATCACTCGGGTGCGCTCGAGAAAGTTCTGTGCATCCAGGATGACCGAGGGGACATCGACGGTTATGTCGGTTGATGTTAAAGACTGAGCTTCTTCGAGATCTTGACGGACCTGGATGAGACGATTCGTGAGGGCGCTGCGCTGCTGGTTGCGTTTGGTAACCTCGTTTGAAAGATCAGCCGCGTACACACGAGCAGCTTGGAGCTGGGTTGTGGATTGGGTGAGTTCTTGTTCGACGATATTCAGCGGTGTGCCACTCGCAACATCGAGGGCTGGTTCTGAAGGCGGTGTTGAAAGCTCGGCGCGGATCGATGCCAGTTGAGTTGGGGCATCGGATGCGAGCTGGCGGAATTGCTCGGCACGCTCGCGAAAGACTTGGGATTGTGAGATCAGATCAACTGCTTTTTTGTAGAAGTTTACTGCATTTGATTTGATGTCATCATCGGTCGATTGCAGAGCTTGGGTTTGCTCGATTTTGGCCTGGGCTTGCGTGAGCGTCGGAGACGGAGTGCTGTCTTGAATTGCATATGCCCAGGACGCGGAGGCAAAGAGTATGATGATTTGGAAGAGGGTGTGGCGTGGAGATGGGCAGCCACTTATTGAAAGGGGATTTTTCATGTTTGATCATAGGGCTGACCAGTGAGTTTTCGGAATCTAGCGCGGGTAGATTTCCGGGTTCTGTAGAAGGGACCCGATTGATTTGCACAGACTGTTAGCCTTGCCTTCAGTGGGTAGATCAGTGAGCATCCTGATCCGAATCGGTGATTCTCATTCCGCTTGCGAGTTCGTCATGCACGCGCTTATGAAGTGAGTCGTCGTGGAGTTTGTTTACTGCCTTCTCGACCTTCTTCAAAGCACCCTTGCGCGGGAACGCGAGATGGCAGATTGGATCACCCGGAGCAACCGATGGGAGGGTGGTCATTCCGAGGACAATCCCATCACTCGGAGCTTGGATTACATTTTGCGCGTCGCCCATCAAGTTTGTATTGGTTGCGATTGGTTGGTCTTGGGAAACAAGATCACCTGGGGAGACATGGAATTCTAAGAAGCCCCCTTGCGCTGCTCGGACCCACTTTGTGGTTTTGGTCTCGATCCGGTAGGGGGGATCCTTCGGTGTGCCTTCAATCATCTTCAGATACCGAAGGCAGTTCATAATCCCCCGGGTCGCGTATTCGACTACACCGGATTCGACTTTCCATATTTCACCCGCTTCAAGAATCAGTGTTTTGCAGCCGTGCTTACAAGCGCTTTCACGGAGCGATCCTTTGGGACCTTTCCCGTCAACCATGAGCTCAGCGCCAAAGGCGCGGGCGAACAGAGCGAGGGGGTCATCTGATAGATCCGCTCGAACATTGGGGAAGTTGGTGCGGCGGACAGCTGCGGTATGTAGATCGATGCCGTAATCGCAGCGAGTTGTTACTTGGTCAAAGAATGATCTTGCGAGTCTGCTCGCTAGGCTGCCATCTTTAGAACCAGGGAAGCTTCGGTTGAGATCTCGCCGGTCTGGGAGGTATCGTGAGTGGCGCTCAAAGCCCAGCATATTGATCACGGGGACCATGACAAGGGTTCCCGCGAGAAGCTCAAATGGACGCTGGCGAATAATGTGGCGAATGGTTCCTGTTCCGTTGATTTCATCGCCGTGGACTGCAGCGGTGATGGCGACTGTTGGTCCGGGGAGTTTGCCCTTCCAAATAAACACTGGGATGGTTACATCGGCGCCCGAATATCCTTCGGAGATTGCCATCGAGAGTGAAGCGGTTGCGCCGGGTTCGACTGTTTGTCCAAACCAGGATTCGGTGTGTGCTTTTTTCATTGTTGAGCTTCGAGTTCTTCGATGAGTTGAGGGTTGAGCTTCTTTGCTTTGGCTTTTCGTTTTTTCTGTTTCTTCTCAGGAATCAGGTCGCGCATCGCATCAAGCTTTCCGTAACACAATAGTCGATCGTCGGCTTCGAGCACCCGAGTGCTTTTGGGGTTGGATATAACGGTTGTGCCTTGGTGAACATTCAGGACTGTGAAGTCGCGTTCACGGAGCACAGAATCGGCAATGGTTTTACCGACATAGTCTGAACCTTCCGGGATCATGATTTCTGCGACACCGACTCCTTTGGATACTGTGAGTCGTTGGCGCACATCGATTTCAGGGAAGTTGACTTGGCTTGCCATGTAATCAACGACGGAGCCCGCGATATCGAGACCGGTTGCGCCTTCGATGCCTTCAAGTCCAGGCGAGGAGTTGACTTCCATGACCTGAGGGCCGTCGTTGCCTTCAAGCATGTCTACACCTGCGACACGGAGGCCCATGATCTGAGCGGCGCGTACCGCGGTCTCTTCAAACTCGGGGGAGAGGTGCACGCGTTCGGTCTTTCCGCCTCGATGGACATTGCTGCGGAACTCATCGCCTTGGGCGACCCGGCGCATCGCAGCAACGACGGTATCTCCGACGACAAATGCGCGGATGTCTTTGCCCTTACTTTCTTCGATGAAGCGCTGCACTAGAACATTCTGCTTTGCGTTCTGGAGTGTTTCGATAATGCCTTCTGCAACCTTGGTTGTTTCTGCGAGGATGACCCCGACTCCTTGGGTGCCTTCAAGAATTTTGATTACGACCGGCGCTCCGCCCAATCGATCAATCGCGGGAAGCACATCGGCGCGGTCACGAACGAAGGTGGTGTGCGGGATACCGATCGCGTGTCGGCTGAGGATCTGCATCGATCGGAGCTTGTCGCGTGAGTTGGTAATGCCGTTGGCGGTGATGGGGGTGTAGACATCCATCTGCTCGAACTGGCGTACAACTGCAGTACCAAAGTATGTAATCGATGCGCCGATGCGGGGGAGGATTGCGTCGTATTCACTGAGTGCTTTGGATCGGAAGTAGAGATCTGGTTCGCCCTCTTCGAGTTCGAGCGTGAATCGGAGGGTGTTGAGCACGCGTACGGTGTGGCCGCGTTCGAGTGCAGCTTGCTTGAACCGGCGCGTGCTGTAGCAGTTGGGGGCGGTCGAGAGAATTCCGAGTTTCATGGTGCTGCTTTCTTGTAAGCTGTGGTGATGCTTTGGTGTGGTCGTTAGAGGCGAGGGTTTTTTTGTAGATACTTATGCGCTGAATCAACCAAGAATCGATTTCGGAGTGCGGAGCGACCAATGAGCATCCGGCAGAGCATTCCCTTTCTGCACACCAGGCTGACCTCGATCTTGAAGCTTTGACCCCCGAGCTCGATAGTTGTTAAGCAGACGACTCGTTCTTGGGTCTCACCACTGCTTGGTTTGACTTTGCTGGTACGCAGGTATTCCGCGGTGACCCATTTTGTCTTTCGTGTTGGTTTTTCTCGATACACGATCTCGAATCGCACATGGGTGTCATCGATAAACTCGTACTGCGCAACATCAATCGCGCTGGTTTTGGCTCCGGTATCGAGCTTGGCCCTGACATTGCGTATGCGCCAGTCAGGTAGATTGGCACGCTCTCTCCACCCAGCGATAATGGGTTGAGGTGTGTCCGATGATGGTTGCGTGGTATTCATGGTGTTTCATGATCAAGCGTGAGTGGGTGCCGGATTTTACTGTTGAATGGTAGGGTAGATCTTGAGTTTTAGTGTGCGTCTGCGGCTTTGATTCTCAGCAGATGAGAACAGCTTATGAGCACTGAGCATCCACGCGCTCTATACTTAGCTACTCAAAGTATCTCAGGAGGGTCGCTATGAACATAGTCTTTTTCTTATTGGTTGGTGTACTGGCGGGTTGGCTCGCAGGTCTGATCATGAAGGGGCGGGGGTTTGGATTGATCGGGAATCTAATCGCTGGCGTCATCGGCGCGGTTCTTGGGGGGTATCTCTTTGAGGTACTCGGGATCGTGTGGGGTGGAACACTTGGTGCGGTGGGGACCGCGACAATCGGCGCGATTGTGCTCCTTGCGGTTGTTTCCTTCTTTAAGAAGGCAGCATAATGCGCTGGCAAGGTAGACGGCAGAGCCGGAACATCGAAGACCGAAGACTCCAGCGCGGGGGCGGCAAGAAGGTCGTCGCTGGTGGTGGACTTGGGACGATCGCGATTATCATCATTGTGATTTTGCTCGGTGGAAACCCTCAGCAGCTCATCCAGAGTTTGCCCGCTCCTCAACAAGGAAGCAGTCAAAGCGGGAATCAGCGCGGGAATCAAAGCGGTGGTTTCGGGAACAGCACCACTCAAACTGCTGAGCTGACTGCAGAAGATCAGCAGCAAGCAGCGTTTGTTGCGACTGTGCTTGCAGATACAGAAGATGTCTGGAACTCGTTGCTCGCTCAGCAGGGCACCCGGTATGCTGAGCCCACGCTTGTTTTGTTTCGTGATCAGGTTCAGTCCGCGTGCGGGTTTGCGAGCTCAGCCTCCGGCCCGTTTTACTGTCCAGCTGACCAAAAGGTCTACCTAGATCTTTCGTTCTTCGATGAGCTCGCACGCAAGTTTCAGGCGCCAGGTGATTTCGCGCAAGCGTATGTCATCGCGCATGAAGTTGGGCATCATGTTCAGCATCTCATGGGAATCACTGGTCGTGTGCATTCAATGCGCAGGCAGATCAGTCAAGAAGAATACAACGCGTTGTCGGTGCGTCTCGAACTCCAAGCCGACTTTCTGGCTGGAGTCTGGGCGCATCATGCTCAGCGTACAAAGAACATTCTCGAATCCGGGGATATCCAGGAAGCCCTCCGAGCAGCCTCCTCCATCGGTGATGACACTATTCAAAAGAGAATGCAAGGATATGTCGTTCCCGAATCCTTCACCCACGGCACCTCAGACCAACGCATCAAGTGGTTCACGCTGGGATACGAAACTGGGGATCTGAGCAAAGGTGATACATTCAACTCGCCTGATCCTTAACCGCGATTCTGAAGGCCGGATGATTGCGGGATGGGATGTAGGCTATTCATGATAATTCATCCGATTTGTGTCAGCAATCGAATCATGATACGGTAGTGATATATGAAAATTGTCAAGCTTTTATCGGTCGCAGAAATGCGTTGGTTGATCGTGTCGATTATTGTGATCATATCTTTACTCGCAGCTGTAAATGTGCCGTTCGCGATCACAAAGATGCGCTCACGGACAGGTGCGCAACCGCAAATGACTTTGAACTTGTTTGGTGTTGACGCTGCGAAGCAGGGCTGGCCATCAGCTACTCCGCATGATGTGCAGTGGCCTGATCCTAAACAATGGGTCAAGTACTGGGAGTTTGGATATCGTGATTATAATGTTGTGGCTCCGAGTTCTGACCCAGAACTGAACGGTTTTTCAATGCAAGTTCAAAGGTTAGGGTGGCCGTTTCCCGCAGTTGAGGTAAAGCAGATGTGGTGGAATTGGGATGACCCCGCGCTCTCGGGGCCTGAGCCTGACCCACGCCCGTTACTAGTGCCTTTGGGGGTGGTGCTCAACCCACTGGTTGTTGGTATACCGATGTGGGTCGTGCTGTGCGTGTTCCCGGTGGCTATACGAGTTGGTATTCGATTGGTTCGGGGTTGGAAGGGCCACTGCGTACAATGCGGGTTCGATGCGGGATCCAATGAGATTTGTACTGAGTGCGGGAATCCTCATGCTCCAGTTCAGGACTCATCATCAGCGGAGATCGCAGAATGATCCTGCTGAGAACCGCATACTCGGTTATGTGTTAAGCGATTTTAAACTGTCCAACAAGCTGACCGAGTGCTTCAGATTTTTCACTCAGCTGCGATGCTGCTGCGGAAGTCTCCTTTGATGCGATCGATGATTCGCGAGTGATCTCGCTGATCTCTTCAACATTCTCTGCGATGATCTTTGATGCAGTCGATTGTTGCTCAGATGCAGCGGCAATCGACGAGATCATCGACGATACCTCGTCCGCACCATTGACGATCTCGTTGAGTGACTCGCCGGATCGTCCAGCGAGCTGCACTCCAACATTGACGCTTTCTGTTCCGACTTCCATCCGTTTGACAGCGTTGCTGGTTTCTTCTTGGATGCCGTTGATTGAGATGCTGACTTGCTGAGTAGCAATGGTGGTTCGTTCTGCAAGTTTGCGTACTTCATCAGCGACCACTGCAAACCCTCGTCCGTGTTCTCCTGCACGCGCCGCTTCGATTGCTGCGTTGAGTGCAAGGAGGTTGGTTTGATCAGCAATATCATTGATAACACTGATGACTTCGCCGATTTCTTCGCTCCGCTTACCAAGCTCGCTGATCGCGGAAGCGGATTCATTGACAACATCGGCGATGGTGTTGATCGCTTCAACGGTTTCGCGGACAATCTCGCCGCCTTCGTTTGCTTGGTCACCTGCGGCGCCTGCGGTGTCTGTGGCTTCAGAGGATTTTCTCGCAACTTCGAGTACCGTCATACTCATTTCTTCAACAGCTGAAGCTACTTGGATGGTTTTGTCGCTCTGCATATCCATACCGGCGCTGAGCTGTTCTGAGGTTGCAAAGAGTTCAGTTGCAGAACTCGCGACTTCCCCTGCGGTGCTCTTGACCTCAGAAACAAGTTTGAATAGCGAGTCCTTCATGGTGTCGGCAGCGTTTGATAGCTGACCGATTTCGTCCTTTGAAGTGGTGTTGATATTCTCGCTGGTAAGATCGCCGCTTGCGATCTGCTTGAAGGTTGAGACAAGATTCATCACGGGCTTGGTGATGCTTCGTGCGATTATCCAGGCCAATACACTCCCGATGAAAAGGGCAATGCATGTGCCGCCTATCACAGCCATTCTTGCAAACGCAGCTTTTTGATTCGCAGCCTCCTGACGCGCCTTCATGAACTCTGCTTCTCGTCCTACGAAGGTCTCGATTTGTCCGCGGAACTTATCGAAGTAGGTTTTTCCTGCTGCCTGGGCAACGAGGTCCGCCATATCATCCATGTTCTTTGCGTCACCAATTTCTCTTCGAAGATTGATGGTGGGCTCGGTTACATTCGCGACCCATTGGCTGATAGTGGACTGCATGTCATTGAGCAGAGTGACTTGATCAGGGTTGTCATCCACCATTTCCACGAGCGATGCATGAAGTTGAGCGAATCGATCCTTGCCTTGGTTGTATGGTTCGAGGAAGTCTTCTTTACCTGCAAGCAGGTATCCTCGCATGCCCGTTTCCATGTCCACCGCAGCGGCGAGGATCTCGTTCGCGCCTGACATAACTTCGTAAGTATGCACAACCATGGCTGCGTCGTTTGCTTCAACTCGGTCTTGCATCAACTGCTGCTCGCGGCCAATGAACAGGGCGACCTGGCTACGGAACTTGTCGAAGTAAGTCTTGCCTTTGGCTTGACCGACAAGATCAGCCATGTCATTCATGGTTGGGGCATCGCCAATTTCGCGGCGTAAAGCGATTGCATGCTCAGTGACATTGGTTTGCCAATCATCGATGTTGGCTTGTATCTCCTCGAGAAGTTGTACCTGCTCCGGGGTGTCATTGAGCTTGACTTTGAGTTCTTCAGTAGTTGATGCAAAAGATTCTTTACCAGCATTGTAAGGGGCGAGGAAATCTTCCTTGCCAGCGAGTAAATATCCACGCATACCAGTTTCCATATCAACCGCTGCTGCTTCGATAGCTTTGGCTTTCTGGATCGCTTCATATGTGAAGATCACCTTTTCGGTAGATTTCTGCATAGATTGTGAGCTGGTAACGCTCACGACTGCGAGAAGCACAAGAAGTGCTAAAGGGATGCCCGAGCCGAGACCGATTTTTGTTGCCAGATTCAGATTCTTGAACTTCATATCGTGTTCCCAAACTCGATGTCGATCCATGTGTAGAAAACATGACTCGTTGGTTGTACTTCCAGGTTATCAAGCAAGGATCGGCCATTTATCCTCAACAGTTAAGCAAACAGAATCTACTGCACCGCAATAAACCGTCGATTCTTGCGCTGTTCTCAATGCTCTTCTAAAAGCAGACACTTGGGTCAAGAACTGGTTATGATTCCCGAGTTTCATGTTCACTTGATGCGATCGAACTGTTGTTGACGATGTTTAGATGTACATGCTGTGCGAGACTCAGCGGTGGTCCAAGTCGGTTATCAAGCGGTTCCACCAATCGAGGAAAAAACAATAGAATCATGCACAGCTCGTTTACCGATCGCTACTCACAGCTGAGTCAGCGTTTCATACAATGCTCTGCCCTTCTCAGCCTGCTCGAAACAGCGTTCTTCATCGAGAATCAGATTAGTATTGCAAAAAAAACAACATCGAGTATACTTGATGATCACTGAGCTTGGTGTACACGCGTAGTGAGCATGTTGGGTTTCTCAGACAGCCAATGAGCTGAATCTGTGATTAGTTTTTTTGGCCAGAATATGCCAAGCAATCTTCATACTATTTAAAGTGCGTGAACAAGTTCTGCATCATTTTTTGTACTGATGGACTCTGAACATGAATGATCTAGTTGATGAAAACCTGGAGCCTAGCTTGGCTCTGTCTGAAGTGATCGGTCACGATGCATTTGCGGATGTCTATCGTGACTTACGGGCTTTATCAGCGTGGCATCTCTCACAAGCAAACGACTCGATTACGCTTGACGCGACGGATATTTTGCACGAAGCGGTTCACAGGATTCTGAAACAGAAGAATCGGTCATTTAAAGACAAGGCCTATTTCATTTCTATTTGCTCGTTGATGATGCGCCGGGTTTTAGTCAACTATATACACCAGCGAAATGCACTCAAACGAAAAGGCAACAGAGACGCTATTCGTATCGGGCTCGATCACATCAGTTTGCCGGCATTGAAAGTGGTCGAGTTTCTCGCGATTCATGAGGCACTCAGCAAGCTCGAATCATTGAGCTGGCGACAGGCCCGAATCGTTGAGATGAAATACTTCGGGGGACTTGGCACAGACGATATTGCCACCGTTCTAGAGTTGTCCCAGAGAACAGTCCAGGTCGAGTGGAAGCACGCGAAGATTTGGCTCAAACGCGAGCTTGAGCATGAATGATGCAGAGTTTCACAAACGAGTGACAACGGCGCTCGAAGAGACGCTGAGTGTGCCAACGCACCAGCAGCTCGAGTATGTTGAATCCACATACAAAGATGATCCTCAGCTCATTGTTGAGCTCAAGTCGCTGCTGGCCAGCTCCAGCGACTTGACCAACTGGATCGAGCAACCCGTCGTGCAAGTTGGAGATTTGGTAGAGCGCCATTATCATCTCGAGAATGATCCGTTTCCGAAGATTCCAGATTTCAATGTGATCGAGTTGCTCGGTCAAGGCGCCAGCAGCGTGGTCTACCTTGCGTTTCAAACGAGTTTGAATCGGAAGGTAGCGATTAAAGTCTTGAGGCCATCAAGCTGTTCACCTGAGAGCATCGAGCGAATGCGTCAAGAAGCTCGTTTATTAGCGAGACTCAAGCATCCGTCAATAACAGAAGTGTATGAAATCGGTGTATTGCAAGGGCCGTTGTCTGTTTATCCATACATCGTCATGGAGTATGTGTCCGGGGAATCCATACTTTCATTCACAGAATCTAGAACTTTGACAATTCAACAGAAGTTGTCACTCATGGAACAGCTTTGTGATGCAATTGATAATGCCCATTCGCACGGGGTGTATCACCGAGACATTAAGCCAACAAATATCCTCGTTGAGTGTAATGAGGATGCGGATTCCTACTCGCTCAAGGTCATCGACTTTGGGATTGCGAAGCTGATCGATCCCGAGAATACATTGGACCTGGTCACCGGAGACTCGATACGGCTTGGTACTACCCGGTACATGAGCCCCGAGCGATTAGCGGGTGAATCCAACGGTGGTGATGTAGCCGGTGATGTGTATTCACTCGGAATCGTTGCTGCTGAAGTGTTTGGAATCCCACTAATGAGGTCAGGGCCGTTGCTCTCAGTCGGGTATTCTTCAATGACTGAAGCAGATTCAGAGAATCATGATCAAGGTGCATTGTCTGGTATCAGCAAGGTCATCACGAAGATGATTGATCCCGAAAGAGAGAACAGGCCTCAATCAGCGATTGCCGTTGCTGATTTGATGAAAGGTGTGTACTGGGATGATCGGAATCATAGTGATCGCTCGAATCGATACACGACGAGGAAGGCGATTGCCTTTGCATTCTGGGTATCGGTGCTCACCAGTATACCTTCAAGCATTACTCAGCAGGATCGCTCAGTGTTTCAGAGTCAAGAGATAGCCGCTCGTGATGCATCGCTTGCCGGGGCGGAGTTGAGCAAGAGTGTCTTCTCAAGATTGGGAGGGATGAACTCTGCACTGGCAGATTTCAATGTTGCGGAAGTGGATGAAGCTGAGCTATCAAAAATAATCAATTCTAATACTCAGCTCGCCTACAGCTTCACCAGGGCAGGGCAACCCGAAAGGGCAATCGGTATTCTTGACGAACTGGTTGCTCGATTGGGAAGAATCGAGAACTTGAACATAGAGCAGCGTTCAAATATTTATATTAACCAAGGTCATACATATAGCAGGCTACGCAAGTATGAAATATCAGCACAAAAATATATGCAGGCATATGAGCTCATTTCGTCTCAAAAAAAGTGGGATATAGCATTTGCACATAACATGTTCAATATTGCTCATGGGCTCCAAACGGGAGGCCGGTATGGCCAAGCTTCTGATATCTATATCCAAATAGTTGAGCACGAAGCGTTTGGGACATTGCCTTGGAACATTTGGTGTACGATCCTCAGCGGTTATGCTGGATTCCATTGGCTCCAAGGTGATTTACCCCGAGCCGAAGAACTGATGAGGCAGGCTATAGAGTCGCCACCAGAAAAACAGAGGGTCGATGAACAGCAGTTGCTTGCTGAAAAAGAATCATCCCTAGGAGTCATCCTACGCGATCAAAACAAGTTTGATGAAGCAGAACAGTATCTGACGCAAGGGTTGAACAGAGCGATCGAGTACACTGAGCCAACGAATCCAGTAGTAGCCAGGCTGATAAGAAATCTAGCGATGAACAGCTTTCATCAAGGCCGGTATTCAGAATCAAAGCAGCTTATCGAGCAAGCGCAAGCGGTTTGGCAGATCAATCCCAATGGCTGGGTGATACCGCTTTCAGAGGTTGGTTTGTTGTTAGCGTGTATAGATTTAGAAACCGGCGATACAGAGCTGGCATTAGAACGGCTACAAGTTCTCACCGATCAGGTATCAGGCCAAGATGGCACCAGCTTTAATAAACTGAGGATTTTAGTACAGAATGCTTATGGGTATGCATTGGCTTTAGCGGGTGATACTGCAGCTGGTTCGGAGCTGATACTCGAATCAGATAAAGATCTGATCGCTTTGCTTGGCGCCGATCACCCATGGTCTCGTCTCTCTCGAAACAGACTAAACCAGCTTGGTCTTAAGTAGAAAAAAACATCTCAATTTAAATATTTGACTGCGCCTTGTCCAGGGAATCTTGCGTTTTTCATGTGAGAGGCTGTTGCGATCGACTCTGCTGACTTGAGAACTGTGGTGCAGATTTGATTGCAGCACATCACTGGATCAGCTTTTTTGATCACTCCGAGCCTCTCAGCATAGCGATCGATGGTGATTCATCGGTTCATGTCGAGGTGGACCCGTCGCCAGCTCGATTACATTGAGAAGCAGAGGCTCTGCGTCAGTGTGATCGGATTTGTACTTTGTATTTATTATTATTATGTTTTTATAACATGCAGTATGCCATGAAAGTGGCATACTGCGGTTTGCAAACAGAATCTCGAGTTGTCTCTGCTTATGTGCTGGGAATCATGCTCAGCTGTGAGGTGTATTTCGAGCTCTATGTATTTGCAAAAGTTCAGCAAGAATAGCCGCGCGGATCAACTGGTGATGAAACCGGTGGGCAAGATCGACAGTGTACAAGCGGTTGATTCAGCTGAGACATTGATCGCTTGATGCATAAAAAAGAATAAGCCTCGATTCTGTTGAGAAATCGAGGCTTATATCTATGAAACGGAGAGAGGGGGATTCGAACCCCCGAGAGGATTACTCCTCCACACGAATTCCAATCGTGCGCCTTCAACCGCTCAGCCATCTCTCCAAGATTCGATTCAGCTCAGCAAACTCCTGAGCTGCGGTTCGGACGGGAAGTGTAGGCGATGGAGGCCGCTGGGCCAACTCGCTGGTATATCAGTCATATCGCGTATCAGCGTCCTATCAATGCTTCAGCCAGTGCTTGGATCAGATCTTCTGGTTCGCTCATGCGTCCAGTCCCATCGTGTCGGCATGCTTGCCAGCCGCTGCCGGGTCCGACGATGATGTTGCCGTCTTCCCGTGCTTGCTCGACATTACGGAGGTTTGAGGGCTGTTGCCACATCGAGTCATTCATCGCGGGAGCGATCAGCACTGGGGTCTTTGAACGCTTAATCGCACTCAGAATCAGCGTCACCACCGAGTCGGTGTGCCCGTGGACAATCGAAGCGAGCGAGTTCATTGTGCACGGAGCGATCAACGCAGCGTCGCACCGATCTGCGAGCGAGATGTGTTGAGGGTCTGAAGATTCGATATGGTCCCACGCTGAGGTGTAGACCGGGTTACCTGAAAGCGCTTGGAAGGTGATCGGTGATACGAACTTTGTAGCATTCTCGCTCATTCCAACAGTCACCTGAGCGCCCGCTTGTGCTAAACGAGAAACCACAGTGCACATTTTGTACACAGCGATACCACCCGTAATCCCAACAAAGATCCTGGCGCCAACTTCTGTATCCCCTCGAGGACCAAAGATGGATGCGAGTTTCTTTGGATCAAGCCAATCTTGGGATGAGTTCATGCCGGAGTGATTTGGGATCGAGTTCATTGAGCGTCGTGTCCCTGTCCGTGAATGTCGTTGTTAAATCGTGTGTCGATGATTACAAAAGTGCTTCAGTCGCAGCTGCCGGAGCAGCGGTGTCCGAAGTCTCTTGGTCTTGGACATACTCGAAGGTGATTTTATCTTGCAAGATTTCTTCGACCACCAGCTCAAGGTCGCTGCGTCCGTCACGCGCGACGAGCGGGCGTGCGCCGTCAAGGAGTTGCTGGAGACGGCGCTGGATCAATGCACAGAGCTTGAACTTGCCACCAACTTTTTCAATGATTTCATCACTTTTAAAGGCTTCGATCATCTGCTATCCTTTGGGAAGCCACAGTCGTTTCTGTGGATGGGATGGGCGTTGACAACTGCCTCGATCGGGTCATCATACCCATAAAGCGTTGCAGGGGAGAGTTTAGGCCTTTGCAACCGCTTAGACTACAATCGGTTGGGTCAGTGGGGGTCTCATTTTCGGTCATCTTGTGTGATCAAGACGCTCAAGGTGCTGTATTCCTCGCTGAATCCATGGATATCGAGCTGATTCAGCACTGCTTTCGACCAGATTACTGATCCAGAACCGCTGACATTGCTTTCAGATGCATCCAAGTGTACCCAAGGAATCCAGACTCCATGACAGGCTCAACACAATCTCAACGATTCCAAATGGGTGATCGCGTCGTCCATAGCTCTAAACCAGAGTGGGGGATCGGGATCGTCTCGACAAGCTCGATGGGTGACCACGAGGGAGTCCCGTGTCAGCGTTTGGTGATTCGCTTTGATCGTGCTGGACTTAAAACGGTTTCTACAGCATTCGCATCCATCGAGCTCGCGGGGAGCCGGGTTGGGGTGGTTCCTGAGAAAGAAGGGATGGATGTGCTGGTTGAAACACTCAGCAATCCGATCCTGAACGCAGATCCTAGAGAGATCCAGCAGATCATGACCAGCATCCCCGAGCCAGCACGCGATCCGTTCGCATCACCCGCGCAGCGGCTCAAATCGACGCTCTCGCTCTACCGTTTCAAGAATACGGGTGGATCATTAATTGATTGGTCGGTGATGCAAAGCGGATTATCGGACCCGCTCTCAAAGTTCACCCGTCATGAGCTCGAAGATTTCTTTGGGTTCTTTGAGAAGAATCTTTGGAAGCATCTTGGTAAGATGGTTCGTGAAGCCCGTGATGTCCCAGTAAATGAACTGGTACAGATCCGGGATTCAGCCCCTCTCGAGGGGCAACAAGCGTTGCAGCGGCTCCACCGCTCGCGTTGATTCTGGGCAACACCCGGCACAGCCGGACCCCCTGACTTCTTGGCCGCGAAGGACGCGACCAGCCCCAGAATCACCATGGATGAACAAAAATGGATTGAATTGATCCCAGGAGGGGATTTTTTCGGACGCACTGCGCGTTCGTCTCTATTGGCACGCCCGGCATCAGTCGTTGGCCGAGCGTGTGCAAGGAGTGATGTGCCGAGCTGATCGGCATAATCACAAAGACGAAAGGACAGATCATGACTGAAAACGAGTTCCAATCACGCCTCGCGACCCTCCTCGGACAAATCGATTCACTCCCGGAAGACCAGCGTCCCAAGCTTGCCAAGCTCGCTGCTGAAACCCAGGGGCGTCACCAGCGCATGAAGAAGACCATCTCCGAACTCCAAGATTCGCTCGATCATCTCCGTTTAAGCGTCAAGTACCTCGTGTTTGATCTAGAAGCGACCCGTCGTGAAAACAAATACCTCCGCAACATGCTCGAAACCGACGGAAACGGGCATAACGAGGGTGCCGACTGAATGAATCGCGGGCATCACTATGCTCGCTTGTCCCAGTGACGACTGTACATGCGTATATGAGCCTGTTTGATCAGGTTGTGCCGAGCTTAAATCAGGCACCCCGCCGGTGGGTAGCGGGGTGTCTGGTTCTTTTTTGAGTTGAACTGTTCTGAATTTTTAGTCAGAATCCGACCGGAATCCGCGATGAGTGGGTGTTGATGCTTGTTCATCAAAGTTCCCGTGGCTACGCTCTTCGGCTGCAAGTACATGGCGTGCTTGCTCTGGATCGGTGCCCGAGAGGCTGAAGGGGCCGGATTGCTAATCCGGTATACAGGGTAAACCTGTATCGAGGGTTCGAATCCCTCTCGATCCGTTTCTTTTTGGTCTGGATGATCGAGTGCGTTCTCTGTTTCTAAGCATTCTCATCGGTTGCGCATCAACAAACAAACCGCTTGCTCCTATATTGCTCTGTGATTGATACACATTGCCATCTTACTTTTTCTGAGTATGCTGATCGTCTTGATGAGGTGATTGAGCACGCAGCAGGGCTCGGTGTGATGGGGATGATCAGCATCGCAACGACCACTCAGGATTCTGCGGACACGCTCAGACTCGCGCATCAGTTTGAGCAGGTCTGGTGCAGCGTGGGGGTTCATCCGTTGTACGCGGATAAAGGCCCGCACGATTGGTCGGTGCTTCGTGAGCATGCGAAAGATCCGAAGTGTGTCGCGTTTGGTGAGCTGGGTCTTGACAACCATTACGATCGTCCGCCCAAAGCAGTTCAGCACACCGTGCTCGCGGAGCAGCTTGCGGTGATTGAATCGTGTTGGTCTGAGGGATCAAAGCTGCCGGTCGTGATTCATTGCCGGGAAGCGTTTGACGATCTGATCCCGATCCTGAGCGCTTCAGAGATTGATGCGGATCGGTTCGTCTTTCATTGCTTTACGGGAACCCCGGATGATGCACGCAAGGTGCTGGACTTTGGTGCGTCGATTTCGTTTACAGGCGTAGTGACCTACAAGAACGCGTCGTATGTCGCGGATGCTGCCAAGCTGGTCCCGTCTGATCGGATCTTGGTTGAAACCGATGCGCCGTTTTTGTCGCCTGATCCAAAGCGAGGGGTGCGTCCGTGTCTGCCTGGGTTTGCGAGATACACCGCGGAGTACATTGCCAAAATTCGTGGCGTCAGTTTCCGAGAGTTTCATGCGCAGATTGATGCCAATACCGAGCGGTTCTTTGGGATTCAGCCGGTCTCGCCGAGTGATGGTGTGCTAGAGGATGTGTTATGAATCTTGCGGTTGTTGCTTCTTCGGGATGGTTCCACGATCTCTCTCCATTTCTGGTGCGGATATCTGGAGACTTCGGGCTCAGGTGGTATGGTCTCTCGTACATGCTCGCGTTTGCACTCGCGTATCTCATGCTCCGCTGGTTATCCAAGCGGGGCGTGACCCCGATCCCGCATGATCGTGTATTTGATGCGATGATGTTCTTGGTTGCAGGGGTGATGATCGGTGGCAGACTGGGATATGTGATCTTGTATGACCCGGCGCTGCTCACGCAGTTTGGTTCATCAGCACCCTGGTGGGGAGTTTTGCAGCTGAGCAATGGGGGGATGTCATCGCATGGTGGTTTCGCTGGGGTCATCATTGCGAGTTTCATGATCGCGCGGGGATTCAAAGACGAGCATGGGAATCGTGTCGGCGCCTGTCCTCCATTGCATGTAATGGATATCTGCGCAATGATCGCACCGATCGGATTGATGCTCGGACGACTCGCCAACTTCATCAACGGCGAGCTCCTCGGAAAGATCGTTGCAGGCCCCGGCTCGCCCTCCCCTTGGTACGGGGTGCGGTATCCACAAGAGATACTTGAGCGCCCGCTGGATACGCTTTCACAGACTCCAGAACAGCTCAACGAGATCATCGCGCTTTCGTATAAGTATGTGCTCCCGGGTGAAAACGACTGGTATGCAGGGTATGTCCGGATGCTCGATCTGATCCAGAAGGGTGATGATCAGCTCAAGGGTCAGCTCGCGCCATTGATTTCAGCGCGGTACCCGACCCAGCTCATGCAGGCGTTCTTTGATGGGTTGCTTGTGTTCGTGGTTGTCTGGTTCATTGCAAGAAAGCCTCGAAGAGTGGGTGTGGTTGGGTCTTGGATGCTGATTGTGTATGCACTTGGTCGCATACCGATGGATTTTTTCCGGCTTCCAGACGCGGGTATTTCTCAGTTCGGCGGATTGACACGAGGCCAAGGCTATTCGTTGATGATGCTCATCGCGGGGGTGGTCGTGCTGATCATTGTGCATCGCACAAAGCGACCAATCATGGGTGGATGGATGAACAAGAATGATTCAGCGAAGGAATCAGAACAGAAATCAGAGCAGGAATCAGAAGTCGACGCGTGAACAGCGCGGTTCTCAAGATTTGCGTTCGCGACCAAGTCGTGCAATTCCCATGGTCGCGCCGAATCCGACCAAGATGATCCCGAGTGAGCCCGCAATTTGTCCGGGTGCTGGGGCATAGGTTTTCTGGTCCCAGTCCTTGGCGTTATCAGGGGCTTGCATGTCATCAAGGTTTTCTTGGGTCACCAGCTCGCCTTTGATCGTGTCGCCGATTTGAGGGACGGTGCCCTCACGAAACGGGTAAAGACCAAGGGGCGCTGCAAGGATTAGACCAAGCAATACACCAAGGGTAAGTCGCTCGTACCGGTGCAGGACCCAGCGGAGCGCATTGCTGACCACCGCAACCCCAAGAACCACCCCGATCCCGACCGGGATCACGATGCTCATCTGATCGATGAGCGCCTGCACATCAGCATCTTTGATCGCGCTGATGGTGTTCTTGATGGCGCCAATAATTGTTTCGTAGAGTCCCAGCAGCAAAAGCAAGAACGCGCCCGACACTCCGGGAAGAATCATCGCACTGGCCGCTGCTGCCCCTCCGATGACCAGCCCGACCGGTCCCGATAGGCCTGCCGATCCAGCGCCGGTTTCCTGAGCAAGCACAAGCATCGACATGATGAATACACCAAGCCCGATCCCAATAGCGGATGACTTTGACAGCGGTTTGGCGATCGCATGAAGCACCGGGATCCCGCCAAGGGTAAGCCCGATGAAAAGCGAGAACATGATCCATCGGTGATTGACAAGCGACCAGTAGATCAGCGAAGCAAGCGCCCCGATTGCGAACACCGCTCCGACAATCACGCATCCGAGGATGATGACATCATGCTTGGTAAACTTGAATCGTGTGATGTTTGATATGGCATCGATGAAGCGGGTGTAGATCCCGCACGCGACGAGCATGGTGCCCCCGGAGATGCCTGGGACGAGGTTTGCGAGCCCCATCAGCATCCCTCCAAGCAAGCACCGAATGTACGGCACCTTTGCGTTTGGTGGGTTTACTGGGGCAGATTCAAGATTCGATGATGGTTGGTCAGTCATGATTGTGCGTGAACAATAGCACGAATGTGGACCTGCTGGGCTCAGATTCTCGTATGATCGGTGGGGTGGAGCGAAAATGAATAAGGGATTCTCTATGTGTGCAGTAGTCAAGAACAATGTTGTCCTTCGTATAGCTTTCCATGTAGCCGGATTCTGTGCTGGCTCAGCGCTGCTGTGTTCTACAGGTTGCCGAAGTGTGCATACACGATCGCTCCAATCCCAGACCAACGACCAGTTCCCCGCATCTTCGTCTGAACAGATGGCAAATTCTGGTACAGCCCTCACCAATCTCACTAGCAAATCAACTCAACTCAGCGCATCAAACCAGCGTCCGCTTTGGCCTGCTCGATGGGGGCACGCGACGGTCGATCAAGGGCAGCAAACCGGAGTCATCATTGAGCTCGGTCATCCAAGCGATGAACTTGTCCCCGCTCGTCTCTCACGCTTCCATCAACTCAGGACGGGTGATGCTGAATACCGCGATACCGCAGCATTGGCAACGGCGCTGGGAATCGATCACGAGTACCGGTTCAAGCCCGAGGGTCCCGGGAGTTACTTGTTCGTGCATGAGCCTGTTGATAAAGCACTCAATGGCCAACTCGATGACCAGCTGGATAATCAGATTGGTGCACAGAAAGTTCTGGATAGCCAAGATGATGTTGAACTTGCGTTCAAGTTTATCAGCGGCACAATCGCAGGACGGACAACAGTCAGTTCAGAACAACCACAGGAAATGGTGGAGATCGAGCGGACCTGGTTCACCTACCGAACTCCCAAAGCCAAAGCCGATCAGGTGGGCACATTGGTCCTGATGCCAGGGATGTTTGGAACTCCTGAACCGATCATTGATGCGACCGAGCGGTATATGCGGTCAAAGGGGTGGGGGGTGCTTCGCATGCTCGCCCATCCTGCGCGATTCACTCAACGGCTGCAGGTCGGTGTTCCTCCGGGCTTTGAGCAGACGATGGCCAGCAAGATCGCAACGATCTCAGACACGCGTGTTGCTGAGTGCGCGTACGCGGTTTCATCTGCGCTGCGCTTTGTGGAGAGTCGGTATCCTGAAGCTGCGGAACTCCCGACAGCGCTCATGGGGATGTCGGGGGGGGCCATGGTGCTCCCGGCGGTGTACTCGTTTGATCCCAATCAATACGATGCTGCGGTGTTGGTTGCTGGTGGCGGAAACTTTCTTGAGATCAACACGCGCTCAGAGTACAAATCCTGGATCGACGCAATGGAGCTTGATGCGGACCCGAGTGATCATGAGGTACAAAAACCATCACAAGGCCAGCTCGAGCTGCTCTGGGATCTGTACTTGCAAGAATCCAAGCTCGATGCGCTCCATACCGCAAAGAATATGGTTGATATGCCGGTCCTCATGCTTCATGCGAGCGCGGACAAAGCGGTCCCCGCATCAACTGGAGATGCATTACACAAAGCGCTCGGAGAACCCGACCGATGGACCTTCCCGGTGGGGCATGAGCTGATCTTTGTCGCGCTCCCAATGCAGATGTCTAAAATCGAATCATGGATGCGCGAGCGGATAGTTGATTGACTTCGGATATTGATTTTCAGATTGATTGTGATCGCATGTCATACATATCCAACTCAGATATGTGAATCCCCGAGCCTGAACTGTGCGATTAGCTGTGCTGATGCTGCGGGTGACTGTGGATTGATCCGCATACAGATCAACTCACCAGTACGCATCGAGAACTGTGATTTAGCGGTTGTTCCACTGATCAGGATATCAGCAAGTCTGCTGACTGTGGGATTGTGTCCGACGATCCCGATGGATTCTGTAGTTGGTTGATCAGCAAGAAGATTCATAATGTCTGATGCTGATCTGTCAGCTGCGAGTCGGTCATCGGTTTCATGATCGATTCCCAGCGAAGACCAGATGGAACCAGCGGTCTGCTGAGCGCGTGCATACGGAGATGCAATGATGCGTGAAGGGCATTGTTCATCACGATCAAGAAGAAACTCTGCGATTGCCGCAGCTTGTAGATGCCCATGTTCGACAAGTTCACGGTCAGCATCATGGCCAGAAGCTGAGTGAATCTCCGCTTGCCCGTGTCTGATGATGTACAGAATCATGCTCAAAACCTCGTGCTGTGTTTATGGCTGGATCGCGGTCCCAAAGAACTGTGATCCTGTGGCATACCCCGCCAGCACACCAAGTAATCCGAAAAGAAGGCTCGCCGAGACATAGATTCCCGCTGCGCCAAACCGATGTTCCTGAATCAGCGAGAAGGTCTCCCATCCAAATGAGGAGAAGGTCGTGAACCCACCAAGCACGCCTACGACTAAAAAATACATCATCGTCGATTGCCCTTGATCACGCGCGATCGCCCACGACCAGATGAAACCGATCAATACGCACCCAACCAGATTCACAATTAGAGTAGCAACGGGAAAAGTCGTCAACCAATGCGATGATGCAAGATCCTGACCCTGAGCAGCAGCATTCACGCGCTGACCTGAACGCGATGCGATCAACTGACCGATCCCAAAGCGTGCAGCTGATCCGATCCCGCCCCCTATAAAAACAAAGATGAGTTTGTCCATAGCTTCCCTCGCGTGCATCGAATCATGCGATTCTAGGTGTGCGGTTGATTCCAAGCGTTTGTCAATATTGAGGTCAGCCTGATCCCGGAGGGCGCGGGCCTGTCGAGCCCGCGTGCTTCCATGCGGTCATCATGCCAAGAGCGGTGAAGATTATTGACGAAACGGAGAGCACTCCGTGCAGTGCACCCTTGGTATTGTGGTAGATAAACTGGTCGCGGGTGCTGTCTGCTGCAAAGTTCCAGTTGATGACCGTGATCGGAAATGAGATCGCAAGAAACACAATCAGCGTGAGCAAGCAGGCAACGATGGACATCATCCGAGAGCCCGACCCCGCCACTTTAAATGCGGTCATCCCGATCACCGATCCCCCGATCCAGACGAGTTGGTCGAGTCGTGGCTTAATGCTTGGGTCAACCTGCTGAATGAGCCAGATGATTCCGATCCAAAACGCTCCCCATATCAACGCAGCACCAACGGTCGCCGTCAACGCACGCAGGATTGGTATGGATCGAGCTGGCTCTGGTAGCAGAACTGGCGAACGCTCTTCAAATGGTGCTGGCTGGGTAGCTGGCGATATGTCCTGAATCGCTTGAATCGCGTCAGGTTCTTGCGGGCTTGGTGTTCCTAGATCGATCTTTGCACGAGATCCAGGGGTGTACGCACCAAGTTCAGATAAGTATGTCTCCATCGATTCAACATGCTCAGCGCTGAGTGTCCATCCAAGGTTTGTATACGCGTTTCGAAGTTCCCCGATTGGGTTTGCAATCAAGCGCTCGTGGGTGATGTGCGTAGATTGATGATCAGGAATGGTTTGAATCTGTTCTGCGGTTGATTGCTCGATCCAGAGGTATTCTTGGACAATCCGTGATCGGAGTTCTGTTGCGCTGATCGGATCTTCCAGCAGGTGCGCGCTCAGCGCGTCGTGCATGCGAATATTGGACTCGATCACTTTCACCGGATCACGGGTGATATGGATGAAGCGTGCATGTTCTCCAAACACTTTGATGAGTTCCGCAATATGCGCACCATGGTGTGGTGTTTTGAGAACAAGCATTTTGTCTGTGTTGCCCCGTGTGACCTTCCATGCGAACCCAGCAACAGTCCGGCGCCATCGTTGACGCTGAGATTCGCTGCAGCGATCAAGATCATTCCAGTGCTCCCACGACGACCATCGTTGCGGGAAGATGAGTCTCCCGGGAAGCGTCGAGCACGCGCCCCATCCCGCGAGCGCAAAGTCATCTTCTGCGGGCCAGAGCGGACCAAAACCGACGCTGTCTTGTGGACGCGATGATCCCAAGAACGGAACCAACAAAAAGCGTGCAATCGTCCAGCTCAGCACAAAACCTTGACCCAGCAGCGCCTGGTACCATCGAGGAGTCACCGAAGCAGGGTCACACGCGATCAGATTATGAGCGTGGGTTGTGCCCGATCGGTAGTATCCGACAATGATCAATACCCCAGGTGGATGATCGAGTTTTTCGGGATTTCTTCTAAGGAATGCGGTGCTGAATCGGTTCCATACCCAGAACACAAACCGTTCTGGAGTCGAGCACATCGTCCCTGCCAGACTCGTGAATCCAATCCCAGCGAGCCTGATCATGTATCGGGGATGGACATGTTGACCTCGACCAGACCAAAGCATCCGAAACCAAACATCCAGGGGAGCAAGCGCAAGCAAATGCGCGACGGGCAGCGCGATGATTGGGCGTCGTTTGGTCTGCGAGGACTGTGGGTCTGGGCTGGTCACGCAACAGCATATGCAGTTCATCTGATCCACCATCTGACATGCGTCAGAATCAAGCCCGCTCTAGCTTTACTGCGTATTGTTGACCGATGACACACTCTGCAACCACAAGCGAAATCGCCGTCCATCCTCTCCTTGCCAAGCTCGGTCTGACCGATCACCCGCGCGTGCTCACCAGCATCCGCGGCGATGAGACCCCCGAGAAAGATGGCATCATTGTCGTCCACAACCCCGCGACCGGTCTCCCGCTCGCTGGAGTCAAGCTCGACGACGCTGCGTCCTACGAATCAACAACTGCCAAAGCTGCCGAAGCATTCAAATCATTCCGCACAGTTCCCGCACCAAAGCGGGGCGAGATGGTCCGAAGAATCGGTGAGCAGTACCGTTTGGTGCTTGAAGAACTCGGTTCGCTTCTCTCACTTGAGATGGGCAAGATCAAAGCGGAGGGAATCGGTGAGGTTCAAGAAACCATCGACATCGCAGACTTCGCGGTCGGTATGTCGCGTCAACTCGCAGGGATCACGATGCCCTCTGAGCGTCCCGAGCATGCGATGAAAGAGCAATGGCTCCCGCTTGGTCCCGTCGGTGTGATTACCGCGTTCAACTTTCCCAACGCGGTCTGGGGTTGGAACGCGATGCTCGCTGCGATCGCGGGAGACACGACCGTCTGGAAGCCATCACTGCTCACGCCGCTGACCGCGATCGCAACCAACATGATTGCAGAGCGCGTTGCAGATGACATGGGCTTCGAGAATATCTTCCAGCTTGTAATCGGTACCGATGATGTTGTGGGCGAGACCATGATCGCGGATCGCCGGTACCCACTCATCAGCGCGACCGGGTCGTGCAGGATGGGACGAAGGGTTGGTGCCGTGGTTGCGGGCCGATTGGGCAAATGCTTGCTCGAGCTTGGTGGTAACAACGCGGTGATCATTGAGCCTGATGCGGATCTGGATCTAGCACTCAAGTCAACGGTGTTTGGGGCTGTGGGCACCGCTGGACAACGATGCACATCAACTCGCCGCCTGATCATCCATGAGTCGATTGCCGACGAGTTCACCGCAAAGCTGGTTCGTGCGTATGAAACCGTCAACATCGGTGATCCGCTTGATGAATCAGTATTGATGGGCCCGCTCATCACCGAGACCTCAGTGCAGCAATACGAACACGCTGTGAGCGAAGCGGTGAAGCAAGGGGGCACTCTTCTCACAGGTGGGGCCCGCGTCACTGATCTCCCCGGAGACCTGAGCGGCGGCCACTTCGTCAAACCAACCATCATCCGCGTCCCAGATTCCAACGAACTGCCCATGGCGCTCGATGAAACATTCGCACCAATCATGTATGTCTACACCTACAAAACACTGCAAGAAGCGATTGATATGCAGAACGGGGTCGACCAAGGGCTCAGCAGCGCGATCTTCACCGGTTCATCAAACACAGCACATCGCTTCCTCGCACCGACCGGAGCTGGGTCAGATTGCGGGATCGCGAATGTGAATCTCGGAACTTCAGGTGCAGAGATTGGCGGAGCATTCGGTGGTGAGAAAGATACCGGAGGCGGGCGCGAATCAGGATCTGATGCATGGAAAGTGTACATGCGCCGCCAAACCTGCACAATTAACTATGGTGACGAACTGACTCTTGCACAGGGGATCCGCTTTGAATAAGCCCCAAGCTACATCCGACGCGATCTCCACGATGGTTGTTTCGCAAGTAACCAGCGGCATGATTGTCGGGCTGGGCGCAGGCCTGACCGCAGCGAGAGGGATCCACGCGCTGGCTCAGCGGGTCAACGATGAACATCTCGACATCAACTGCGTCGCTGCATCAGAGCGAGCAGAGGATCTGGCGCGATCACTCGGTCTCAAGATCATCGACTTTGCGATGCTCGAAGAAATCGACATCTTGATCGATGGCGCTGATGAGGTCGACCGATCAATGGTCGTAATCAAAGGTTCACGCGGCGCGATGACCCGAGAACGCATCCTGTGCTGGGCAGCCAAGCACACCATCTTCATGGTCAGCCATTCAAAGATATCAGAAACGCAGGTCGGCACAAAGACCACCCTCCCAATCGCGGTCATGGCTTACGGCGTCGCATCAACTCGCAAAGCACTCCGCCATATCGGGATCAACGGTGTCATCCGCCAAGACAGCAACGGACGGTTATTCTTGACCGACAACGGGAACCTGGTTCTTGATGTGACACTTCTGGGTCACGAAGATCTGGTTGAGCTGGCAATGCAGCTCAACGACATCCCGGGTGTCATCGATCACGGCTTGTTCATCGACGAAGCGGACACCATCCTCATCGAGCATGAAGACGGCTCCATTGAGCGACTCGATCGTCCCGAACTGTCCTAATAGACACTTCAGAACACGCACGGCACTGCAGGATATTTAGACTGGATAGTCAAACCGCTCGCAGATTCGATTCAGATGATCGAGCGCGTCCCCCATAAACTCTGCATACGGCGCCCATTTGGCGAGTGATCCTTTGTAGACACCCTGCGCCGCTTGGTGAGGCTGGAGTGTTGGGATAATCCGTTTGCGCTTGGAGAAGTTCAAACACGCATCGTCCCAGCTGAGTCCTGCAAACTCCACGATCCTTCTTGTTTCGGATTCGGGGTTCTCAACAATCTTCTGGTAATCACCAACCGTCAGCCCGATCCAAGGCGCGTGCTCAGGTATGACATCAAGCCAATACTCGTGGAGCTCTTGGCGCATCTCGCACATCTCCGCGATGGTTCCAAAGTTGGTCGTCCATTCATGACCAGATGCAAAGTTACGGAAGTAGCACGAGAGCGCCACATCGCGCGGGTCACGGCGAGTCAGGATCATTTTCGATCCCGGCGCGATCGCAGCAAGCAGCCCGATCATCTCGTCATTGCCCGGGTTTTTATCGACGGTATACTCGCTGCCCTTGGTGATGACTCGGAGTTCGTCAAGCAGACGCTTGCCAAACTTGGTTCGTTTGTTCACGCTTGATCGAGTGATCAACCGGTCAACGGGATCTGGGTACAGTTTGAGTTCAACAGCAATGCGGTACAAGCACGACGCTTCAGCAGCACTCTCCGCATCGGGATGGGCCGAGAGGATTTGCTCAAGAAGCGTCGTCCCTGACCGAGGCATCCCCGAAATCATCAAGGATTGGTGTCTTGAATCGGGACCGGATTCAGTGGGTTCCAGAGAGCGGAGGAACTCCGGGTTGTAGATGCTTTTGACAGTTTCGAGTCGTTGACGATGCTTGTCCATATTGATGACAAGCTTCTTGCCTTTCTGGAGGGTGTATCCGCCGAGTCCAGAAGTGGTCTTGAGACTATTGCCCCGGGTCGCTGCTTCCCAGGCGCCGCGGTAGTCCTTTTGACTTTCTTTCAATGATGCGAGCATGAACTCCAGCTCAATGCGTGGAGTGTTCTTGAGTTTGGAATCTGTTGTCAGACGGCGCTCGATCCGGTCGACCGCTTCATCGACTCGTCCTGCTTTCTTCGCGAGTTCTCCAAGCGTGTGATCAAGGTCCCACGCATCAACTCCGCGATCCATTGCTTTGTTGAGGACTTCAAGCGCTTCGTCCGAGCGTCCTTCGTACTGGAGAATGGTTGAGAGCCGGGCGATGCCGGGGGGGTAATCGGGGTCGATATCAAGGACTTTTTCCAAAGCGCTTTGTGCATCTTCAAGCTTCCCGAGGTATGCATTGGCCTGGGCAAGTGTGTACATCATCAACAGGTTTCGTTCACCGAGCCCGCCGCAGTTTTCGATGAGTTTAACCGCTTCTTCATGCTGCGCGGACATCACGCAGAGTTGCGCAGTGCGCACGCGCATCTTAAGGGCATTTGGATGGGTTCTGAACTTGGAGAGGAAGCTCTTATACAGCTTGATCGCGCCGCGGACATCTCCGCTCTCTTCGAGTGCTTGTGCTTCTTTGTACAGTGCTGTGGGTGTTTTTGCGGCCATGCATGGACGGTAGGCGTGTTACTCGGGCGCGGGAAGATCCCGCAGGAACTCTATCAGCCGGGTTCGGGTCGGGGAATGGGCATCACGCACATACGCCCCCGCGACTCCGCACGCAGCTGCTAAGCACTGCCCCAGATCGAGCCCACAGCTTTGAGCGAAGCTGAATCCGCCACCAAAGTGATCGCCCGCACCTGTTGAGATGCTTGGGCGTCTTGTATAGGGGCCTGCAAACCAGTGCGCGTTGCCTTGGTCATCAGCGCCGCCAGCCCCGGTGTGCTGATGGATCACGACGCATGCGAGTCCGAGTTTTTCACGGATGCGCGTTGCTGCTTGGGGAACCATTGATGCGAGGGTTTGGTTGTGCTGATCGTTGTAGACCTCGACTCCGATCACGCTGGCAACGCGTCCGCTCTCAGCAAGATTGAGTCCAAGCGTCACGGGGACATGTTCTCCGAGCTGCTGGATGAGCTTCATCGCACGCGCGATATCTTCATCGGTTCGCTTTGCAGGATCGGATAAATCCAGGAACATACGCCGATCAGGATTCTCTGCAAGGAGCGGGAAGATGTCAGTGCAGAGACCTTCCCAGATCCCTTCGACTCCCGCTACTAGCGTCCAGTTGACGACCGAGATCAAACTCACCTGATCAAACAGATCGATCAGTGTGTCTAGACCGATCGAGTCTTTGATATGCTCCCAGGTCACGCGCTGAACATTCTCGGGTTTGCCCAGCATGATCTTGCCGTCTTCAAACTCAAGTGCATCAGTTCGACCAGGTGGGCAGATTGGATAGACCGTCGAGCAACGCTCTGCAAATGGTTGATAAATAGGATCGAGTGTCTTCCAATCATCTTCGAGACCCACCGCACCAATGTAGGTGACCGAAGCACCGAGCGATCCCAGAGCGCTGCTGAGCAGCGGGCCGTTACCCCCGAACCGGACATCTTGCACGACCATCTCAAGATTGGCGCTCTTGTTTGCCGCAGCGCCGCACCGAGCTGCGAACTCGGGGATGGTTTTGATGCGGTCAAAGTCATCAGGTTTCATCGAATGGCGCTTGTCCACAATATGGATAATGGAATCAACGAACCCGTCGAATCCCACCAGTGCTTTGATGTTGGAAATGCCCTCATCTCCAACCCGCTCGATCGCATCGGCGGCCTGGATCGCGAGCTGATTGCGTGTATCTGCTGTGCTGCTCATAGACCCAGCATAGACCCAATTTCACCCGAATATCTGTCTGCTTTGGATCAATCCGGACGCGCTCGGGGATGCGGTCAGCACATACAATGAAGCATGAGCACAATCGTCCTAGCAACACAAAATCCCGGGAAAGTCCAAGAACTTCAGACCCTGCTCGATGGGTCAGGAGTGAGTGTTATCGGTCTTTCTGATCTCGATCAGTCCTTTCCAGAACCTGAAGAGAACGGGCAGGATTTTATCGAGAATGCAACCATCAAAGCCCTCGCGTACGCGCAGGCAACAGGAATGCTCTGTCTCGCGGATGATTCAGGTTTAGAAATAGACGCGCTGGGAGGGCGTCCCGGCGTGATCTCGTCTCATTACGCATTTGACGGGGAAACTGAGGGTAAAGCAGCGGAAATGACTCGCGCCCAGCGTGATTCAAGCAATATCGACCGCATCCTCGCTGAGCTCGACGAAGTCGATCCTGAGGATCGCGCCGCTCGCTTCATCTGTGTGATGGTTCTCGCAGATCCGGACGGCACAATC
>JBGCDI010000036.1:0-60305 GCA_045105315.1 Phycisphaerales bacterium
GAACAAAACCGTCCGTCCCGATGCCCGGCTCGGTGTGCTCAAGTGCTACAGCGAGGAATATGAACTCAGAAAGGATCAAAGAACCTACAAGATGATCCATCTCGTTGCAGGATTTGATTCAGAGAACGGCATCCTGATCCGCATCCTCACCACTCCGCGATACTGGAACGCTTCGATGAGAGTTGGGATGCAGATCATCGATTCTCTCGTCATTAAAAGCGGTGATGATCAAGCCGCTCTCGTCTCCGATCCAATCACCATCACTAACGAGTTGTTTGCTTTCAAATCACCAAGCAACTGGGCCGGCGGTGGTGATTTACACGAGCAGTTTGTAGCGGTTGAGAGGCTTGCCTTCGGAGTCACCTCTATAAAGTTCGTTGTCTATGACCGCTCCAACGGCGGAGGAGGCTACAGCACTCCACAGAAAGAGTTCGATACTTTACTCAACTTTGGCAGACATAAAGACCAGATGATCTCGCATACTCCAATGAACAACTGGCTTGGATTCAACGGCGTAGGTGCCAAAGGAAAGATCTGGGAACCACTCACCGGTGTTCATGATTTCTGGGCGATCTTCGTCCCCCTTGAAGACGGCCGAGTCCTCGGGATCAAAAAATACCAAGCCGAATCCTCCACCAGCCTCACCGATCCCGGCTTCGAACTCATCGAATCCACATACAAACTCCTCATCGAACCCGCCTCGCAACAACCCTAATCAATCACCCGTTCCCAGCCCTGTACCAACGGGTACTATCTCACATGACCAATCAATCACCCCTCGTCAGCGTTATCATGGGTTCCCAGTCGGATTGGCCCGATGTCATGGAGCACGCCAGCGATATGCTGACCCAGCTCAACATCCCCCATGAAGTCAAAGTCGTTTCCGCGCACCGCACCCCGGATCTGCTCGTCGCCCACGCGAAGGAAGCCCGCAATCGTGGGATCGAGGTTGTGATTGCTGGCGCGGGTGGAGCGGCGCATCTTCCGGGGATGGTGGCATCGATGACATCACTCCCCGTCATTGGGGTTCCCGTGATGAGCAAAGCGCTCAAGGGGATGGATTCGTTGTTGTCGATTGTGCAGATGCCCGCTGGTGTACCAGTTGCAACGGTCGCGATCGGGAAAGCGGGGGCGGTCAACGCGGGTCTGCTCGCTGCTTCCATACTGAGCATCAAACACGCATCCATACAAGAATCACTGGAAGCATTCCGAGATCGTCAATCACAAGATGTACTCAGCTCCCCTGATCCCCGGCTCTAATCACAGCTTGTTCAAATCATCAGTCCACGACAACTGAAACCAATCCAGTCAACACAGAGCACGACATGACCTCCACACAAGATCCAGCAACCCAGTCTGTCGGAATCATCGGAGGCGGTCAGCTCGCGCAGATGCTTGCGCACTCGGTGATCACGATGGGAATCAAGTGCACGGTTTTGGACCCTGACCCTGATTGCTGCGCCAGGTCCGTCTGTGATCACATCCAGGCGCAATACGATGACAAAGAAGCGCTCAAAACACTGGCGCAATCGACGAGTGTGGTGACCTACGAGTTCGAGAATGTCCCCGCCGCTGCAGCTTCATTGATCAAAGAGCACTCATCGATCCATCCCAACCCCGCAGCACTGAGCTTTGCGCAGGATCGCCATCTCGAGCGACAGATGTTTGCTGATCTGGGTATCAGCATTCCAGAATATCAACCTGTTGACACTATCGATGATCTTCACAAAGCACTAAACGAGTTAGGAACACCATCGATCCTCAAAGCGCGTGCTCTGGGATACGACGGCAAAGGGCAGGTACTGATTTCCTCGGTCGAGAATGCAAAGGAGGCATTGAAAACGCTTGGGCATGTTCCGATGATCCTTGATAAGTTCATCGAGTTTTCCCGAGAGCTTTCGATCATCGCGACCCGTTCAGCTGAGGGCGACATTGTCTACTACCCGCTTTCTGAAAACATCCATCGAGGAGGAATCCTGCGCCTCTCCAAAGCGCCCGCGCGTGATGTGTCTGATGCACTCGTCAATCAGGCTCAGCGTGCAGCCCGCAAAGTACTTGAACGCTTTGACTATGTCGGCACACTCGCAGTCGAGTTCTTTCAGGTTGGATCAGGTCCAAGCGCGACGCTCCTCGCAAACGAGATCGCTCCCCGCGTTCACAATACCGGTCACTGGACCCAAGGCGGGTGCACAACCAGCCAGTTTGAAAATCACATGCGTGCGGTCCTTGGGATGCCGCTTGGTCCGACAGATCCGATCGGGTCCAGTGCGATGGTGAACTTGATCGGTCACGAGCCCAGACCCGGCGCCCTTGACGCGATGCCCCAAGCCAAAGTGCATCTCTACGGCAAAGAACCAAGGCACGGCCGAAAGATCGGTCACATCAATCTCAACGCGCCGACTGACGCAGAGCTCGATGCCCAGCTCGAACACTTCACCCGCATCGTAGGTTGATCAGTCTCTAATCCCAGAGCGTTCCGGCGGAGTTCAGTATTCTCCGCTGAGCATTGGAGATGCCAAGAGTTTGTATATGGTCTCGATCCAGAAAGTCGCATCCATCGATTTTTTGAACCTTTGGGTTGCGGTACACCTCGAACCGGACGATCCGGTGGGTCGTCTGATGCTCAAACGACTCAATCAGTTCTGACCCTTCTGGAAGTTCGTCAAGTGTTGTTGGTCGATCGTCGCGTTCGATGGTGGGGACTTGCCACATATTCCCCCAGAGACCGGTGCTTGGTCGCTGCTCCATAAGCACGCGGTCTTTCTTGTCCGTCACCAGGATCGAAGCACAAAAGAGCTCCTTGCGCTTCGCGCGTTCTTTGGGAGGTGGTACAGATTCGGTTGTTCCATGTGCAAACGAGCCGCAATGTTCGCGGACTGGACACTGCCCGCATTTGATATTCTTGGGAGTGCACACCGTTGCCCCCAGCTCCATCAATGACTCATTCAAAACCCCAGGCTTGGTCGACGCTTGGACTAGCGAAATCGCTCGTTCCCATGCCCATTGAATGGTTGTCTTGCTCGTCTGGGGTGCTGGGTTGTTGTGCAATCTCTGAAGGACCCGGACCACATTCCCATCAACCAAAGGCTCGCGCTCTCGAAACACAATCGAAGCAATCGCGCCAGCTGTGTAGCGTCCGATCCCTGGGAGGGCAACGAGTTCATCTACGCTGCGAGGGACTACGCCATCATGTTGCTCAACGATTGCTTGAGCGCACGCATGAAGCATCCGCGCCCTGCGGTAATACCCAAGACCAGACCACGCGCCAAGCACGCGTTCCTCCGTCGCGTCCGCAAGTTCAAACACCGTCGGGAACTCATCAAGAAAGGGCTCGAACTTCTCAAGCACCCGGGAAACCTGCGTTTGCTGAAGCATGAACTCACTGACTAAACACCGATACGGATCCCTCGGTTCAACCCTCCAAGGCAGATCCCGCGCCGCGCCAGCGAACCACGATTCAAGAGATCGAGTCACAGACACATCGTCAATGTCATGAAGTTCTAGGTCTTGTGCTTGCTTCTGCTCACTCATCGACTTGACCCAGCGCGAGAGCGAGTTGAGATTTGAGTGATGCCCATTTGATCGATGGATCAAAGCAGACTGAAATGAACTCGGTGTGCACGAGCACATTGGTGACGCCCTTGCATGCAAGAATCGCAGCTGCGAGCGGGTCGTCTGATCCCTTTGAAGCATCAAATACCGAAACAATCCTTCCAGGCGCTGGGTCAACCACCAGCTTTTTTGCTTGGGGGTTGGGTGTGGATTCGACTTTCAAAATGCTGTATCCCAAATCAGTGTTCCTTTGGTTGATGAGAACAGTATTCAATGGTGTTGGTGGAGTCGGATCGATCGAATCTCTAGATTCGATGCACTTGAATGATACGAATCCAAGCATGAGGGCCGCCGATCGGTTAGAATGGCCACAGCGCCCAGCGCCATTCTGATCATATTCATACACACCTGACCCACAAAGGGTAGCCCGTGGGATTGTTTACCAGACTCGAAGACTTGTTTAACAGACTCAACGCGTACGCCGCGTGGGAGGTGCTTGTTGAGCTGGTGATTATCTGGTTGATGGTCTACGCGATCCTCCGCTTCCTGCGAGGAACCCGCGCCGCTCGCGCGATCCAAGGCTTGATCTTCGTTCTCATCGTCGGAACCCTGATCGTTCGTGTGCTGGGTGATGACACCCTTGCTCGTCTCGCATACCTCTATGACCGTGTGCTTGCTGGCTTTGCGTTGGCGCTGGTCGTCATCTTTCAGCCCGAACTCAGAAGAGCGCTCATCCGTCTGGGTGAGACACGGTTCTTTAGCAGCACCGAACAAGGCGCCGCAGCGATCTCCGCTCAACTAGCGCCCGCGTGTGTATTCCTGTCCAAAGCCCGCTTTGGTGCGATCATCGTGATCGAGCGCCGGGTTGGCCTCAAAGCCCTCACCGAGGGAGGGACGGATCTTGACGCGAAGCTTTCATCCTCGCTGATCCAAACGATTTTCCATCCAGGGTCAGCTCTCCATGATCTTGCGGTTGTCATCAAAGGAGACCGGATCCACTCCGCAGGTGTTCAGCTTCCCATGGCCAGCGCCACCGAGATCACCGATCAATCCTTCGGTTCACGGCACCGCGCCGCGATCGGGGTGACCAAAGACTCAGACGCGATGGTCATCGTTGTCTCAGAAGAATCAGGCAAAATCCGCATCGCCCAACGAGGCAAGCTCAGCACCCCCGTCAAAATCAAAGAACTCGAATCAACACTCCGAGATCTACTCGGTCATCATGATGAAGAGGAGCAGGCTGAACCCATCCGCGATGATCAACCCGATGATCTCGAATCAGGATTTGTCGAAACCCCGCCTCCACCTGTCCCTTCAGAGAGCGACAAAGCACAGGCAGATGACAAACGGGAGGGATCGTCATGACCAGCCCCACCAGCCCCAGCTCAGTAAAAAAATCAAAAAAGAAATCCAAATCCCCAAGCAAGTTCGCAAAAATCCGAACCATCGCTCTGGTTTCATTCTTGACCATCGTGATCTGGCTCCTCGCTGAATCACGCATGATCCAGACCCGCACCATCGAGCTTCAGCTCGTGCTGGTTGGAAGCACCCAAGATATCGAACACGAATATGTCGTGCGCCCCGCGCGCATCGACGAGTGGTCATCATCTATAGATGTTGAGCTCGAAGGATCACTCGCATCGCTCGATGCGGTCTCAAGAGCGCTCAAAGGACGCGTTCCAATGGTGGTGGGGGATCAGATCCCTTCACGATCGGGTACCCACGACCTGGATTTTCGATCGATCCTGCGAACTTTGCCCACGCTCCAGACCAACGGCGTATCAATTCGGTCGCTCTCCCTTGATTCAGCGCAAGTCCAAGTTGAAGAGCTCGTCTCGTATGACTTACCGATCAGGGTCGACCTTCCCCCTCAAGTCGCTCTTGATGGACCGGCGCGAGCGATCCCCCAAACTATTACAGTGCGGGCACCCGAATCATTTATAGAAAGACTCAGAGGACGCGAAGCCTTCGCATCCCCTCCCCCAAACTCGATATCACCTCTGGTCCCAGGAAGGCTCGAAAGCATCCCAAGCGTTGCGGTCACCCTCCCGATCAATCAACAAGATATCTCCAGCCCGGGATGGGAACCCGTGCTGACCCCTGCTCGCGCTGATGTCAGACTCACCATCCGCTCATTGACCCAGACCATCACCATCGATCGGCTCCCCATCCAGGTCCTGATGGCTCCCGGCGAGGTCGGGCGATGGGATGTCATCCTCAATCCAGGTTCAGAAGACCTCGTATCGGTCCAAATTTCAGGCCCTACAGACACCTTAACCGCGATCAGCGAGGGCGAAATCGTTCCCACTGCAGTGCTTTCGCTCTCGTACGAGGAGCTCGAACGGGGGATCACCTCCAAGAATATCACCATATTGGGACTCCCAGCACAGGTTGAACTGACCTCGATTTTGCCTGAAATTGGCTTCCAGATCTCCCGGAAACCCGAGGCCTTCCAGACTGACCCCTCTGGTCCATAACCCGGATCGTCTAGGCGCTGGGGAGTGAACCAAGAATTGCGTCATCAGGACGCTTGAATCGCTTCCAATTCAATGACTTCGAGCATGTAGAGACCTACCCTTCACTCCCCCATTGTCAGCAACGGAGTTGACGATTGGTGACCACTCACTTCCACGATTCAGCCGCCCAAACAACATTCAGGGCGATCAGGGAGCCACCCGTGAAGATCAAGACCGACGAAATCGTCAGCGTCATCAAACAAGAAATCGAAAGCTTCTCCTCACAACTCGAGATCTCCGAAGTCGGACGAGTCGTTGAGGTTGGTGACGGGATCGCCCGCATCTACGGGCTCTCCAAAGCCAAAGCTTCCGAACTCATCGAGTTCCAAACTTCCACAGGCTCAGTCATGGGTCAGGTCATGAACCTCGAAGAAGACACCGTCGGTGCTGTGATCTTCGGCGACTACCTTTCTGTAAAGGAAGGCGACACCGTCAAAGCAACAGGAAACCTCCTGTCGGTACCAGTCGGTGAAGCAATGCTTGGTCGCGTTGTCAATCCGCTTGGTGTCCCCCTTGATGACGGTGCAGAAATCAACGCAACCGAAACCGCGATGGTCGACATCATCGCGCCGGGTATCGCTGCTCGTCAACCAGTTCACGAACCACTTCAGACCGGTATCAAAGCGATCGACGCGATGATCCCTGTTGGTCGTGGTCAGCGCGAGCTCATCATTGGTGACCGCAAGACCGGGAAGACCGCGGTCGCGATCGACGCGATCATCAACCAGAAGCAATACTGGGGCACCAAAGACGCAGTCGTCTGTGTCTATGTCGCTGTCGGTCAAAAAGAATCAACCGTTGCAGGCGTGGTCCAAACACTTCGCGACGCAGGCGCCATGGATTACACCATCGTCGTCAACGCGGGTTCATCAGATCCCGCTCCGCTCCAGTACATCGCGCCATACTCCGGTACCGCGATGGGCGAGCACTTCATGTGGTCAGGTAAAGAAGAAGGCAAGACCATGTCCAATGGCTCGCCTTACCCCAAGCACGTCCTCTGTGTCTACGACGACCTCTCCAAGCAAGCGGTTGCGTACCGTCAGCTTTCACTGCTCCTCCGCCGTCCTCCAGGACGCGAAGCATTCCCGGGTGATGTGTTCTACCTGCACTCACGCCTGCTCGAGCGCTCGACCAAACTCTCCGATGAAAACGGCGCGGGTTCACTCACCGCACTCCCGATCATCGAGACCCAAGAAGGCGATGTTTCCGCGTACATCCCGACCAACGTGATCTCGATCACCGACGGCCAGATCTACCTCGAACCAGAACTCTTCTTCTCAGGTGTTCGCCCCGCGATTAATGTGGGTATCTCGGTTTCCCGCGTAGGTGGTGCTGCACAGATCAAAGCGATGAAGAAGATCGCGGGTTCACTCCGTCTTGACCTCGCGGCATACCGCGAGCTTGAAGCATTCGCTCAGCTCGGTACCGATCTTGACAAAGCAACCAAAGCACAGCTCGACCGTGGTGCACGCATGGTTGAACTCCTCAAGCAACCTCAGTATGTTCCGTTCAATGTCGTCGACCAAACCATCTCGATCTACGCCGGCACCAAGGGCTTCCTTGACAATGTCGAGCTGACCAAAGTCGCAGAGTTCGAGAAGGCAATGCACGAGTACTTCCAGACCAGCGGCAAAGCAATCTGGGATCAGCTCAGCAACGACATGTCAATCAACGACGAACTGGCCACCAAACTCGAAGACGCACTCAACAACTTCAAGTCCGGCTGGAACGGCTAAGACCCAAGCTGTCTCCAATACGCAAAATATACACTACACCCTGAATTCCATGAATTCAGGGTGTTTTTTTACGCCAACCAGCGTCCAGATCCTGTAAAGTATGAATGGACACCACAATCAAAACGCACACAGGAGATACCCAATGAACATGTTCACTCCATCCGCTGCCCTCGCTCTCTCACTTGCTGCTGGCTTTGCCGGTGCCCAGGAACTTTCCGGGACGCTCGGCGATCCCGGATTCACTGGCTCCTATGTCGCAGCATTCGGAATCCACGACGATGGTTCAGGAGAATCACTCTTTGCGGTGGGTTCAAACAACATCTCAGGAGTGGGTACCGATGGCGCACGTATCGCGCGCTGGGACGGCACCATGTGGCAACCCGTCGGTGGCGGGCTTCAAGGCGGATACACCAACGCGATCAAAAGCTTTCAAGGAGACCTGATCGCAGCGGGTTACTTTGACACCGCAGCTGGCGTTGCGGGTTCTGCAAAGCTCGCGCGATGGGATGGTTCCGCATGGAACTCGATGGATGCCCAGTCTGAAATCTTCCTCAACTCGTTCTGGGATCTCGAAGTCTACGACGATGGCATCACCGGAGAGCAACTCTACATCGCAGGCAACTACGGAGACCTCAACGGTCAAGCCCCGCTCGATCACATCGCTAAATGGGATGGGGCAACTTACACCGAGGTCGGTGGGACCATTGGTGGCGCGGTCCCCCTCATCGTCCTTGACCTGCATCAAGCGGATCTGGGATCGGGAAATCATCTGTATGCTGGTGGTCGCTTTTTGACCATCGGAGGCAACGCCGCTCTCAATGTCGCGGTATGGGACGGAGCAACATGGGCCGCGATGGACCAAGGGCTCTCGCGCACCTCGGGGTTTGCCCAGGTCCTGCACATGACCGCATGGGACGACGGCACCGGACCAGCGCTCTATGTTGGTGGACGCTTCAACCTTGCTGGCGGAGCTACGGTATCAACCAATGTCGCCAAATGGGATGGCAGTGCGTGGTCTTCAATGGGTGACGGTCTTGATGGCGATGTCCATGAACTGGTCGCATTTGATGACGGTTCGGGCGAAGCGCTGTATGCACTCGGGAACTTCAATAACTCGGGAGCAACCGTGATCGACGGCGTTGCCAAATGGAACGGCTCGGCATGGGAAGCCATCACCACAAGCGTTGATGGCAGCATATTTGGAGGAATCGTCTACGATACGGGTGAAGGCAACTCGCTGATCATCGGTGGTGGATTCAGCACCGTCGATGGTGTGAGCGCCAACAGGGTCGTGGCGCTCGTCGAAGCGGGGTGTGCTGCGGATCTGACCGGAGAGGGCGACCTCAACTTCCTTGATGTCTCCGCATTCCTCGCAGCATTTGGTAATCAAGACGCATCCGCAGACTTTGTACCAGACGGAAGCTTCAACTTCCTTGATGTCAGCGCGTTCCTCTCAGCATTCTCAGCTGGGTGTCCGTAACTGAATTTGCACCGTACTTTATTTGAGCAACAGTTCGCAAAATAGAGCTCGGTGCACAACAGCCCGATAAAAAAAGGCTCATTCCTAGAAAAACCCATTTTTATGGGTTTTTCTGTTTTTGATCACGCGCTTCGAATCTGATTATCGCTTGTGTTTGTGTAGAGAGCCCGCTTTGAGAAAAACCACAGGATGGGCAGCTTTGAAACACACTCTTAAGGAAGCGTTCGTTATGAATTTAAGGTCACCAAAACTCATACACTTTGTAGCTCCACTCGCACTCATTGCAGGTAGCGCCAGCGCCCAGCATGCACATTCAATGAGCTGCGGGACGACAGCAGAACATAGTTTCGTCGATTCAAGTTCATCTACACGCCCCCTCGACCGCGCCTTCCAGCGACCCGAGACTTTTAGCCGAGGCGCGGGATCACTCGAAGACGGATCGCTCATCGACATCATGGTTGTCTACACGCCCGCCGCCGCGATGAGCCTTGGTGGCACTGCTGTCATGCTCGACCGCATCAACATCGCGATGGACAACCTCAACGACGCGATGACCGCATCGGGTCTCGCCACCCAGTTCCGCCTCGTCCACACCGAAGAACTCGTCTACACCGAGTCCGGAAGCTTGAGCACCCAGCTCACCAGACTCCGCGAAACCGATGACGGTGTGATGGACGAAGTCCACGATCTCCGCGATCTTCACAAAGCCGACCTCGTCTCTCTTGTTACCAACAGCATCGATGTGCTGGGCATCGCCAACTTCGGATACGAAGCCAACACCCCCAAGCCAGAACTCGGGTTCTCTGTGATCACTAAATCCAGCCTCGGGAATGGGAGCTATATCTTCGCCCACGAAATCGGCCACAACCTCGGGATGATGCACGACTGGATCGATACCCCCTGCGCCAACGGCGGTCAGCCCTTTGCCAAGGGATACACCGCGCCCGATGAATCATTCCAAACCATCATGGGCTCCTCAGGATTTCCGCGCGTCGGTCACTTCTCAAACCCAGACATCGATTTCATGGGCCAAACCACCGGGGTTCCCATTGGTATGGACCAACAAGCTGACAACGCAATGAACGCAGAACTCGCTGCGCCCCTCGTCGCCAAGTTCCGCGACCGCGACATGAACGCCAATGGTGTTCTGGACACCGACGAAATCGTCGCCATGACCCTCGCGGATTGCAACGCCAATGGCTATCCCGATCAATACGAACAAGACTTCAACCGCAACGGCATCCCCGATGACTGCGACATCGCAAGCGCCATAAGCCTGGACCTCGACCTCGACGGCGTCCCCGACGAAGCTGAGTCCTCCATCATCCGCGTCAACCACGGCGCAACCGGCACCGGAACAGGCCTCGACTGGACCAACGCAAAGACCAATCTCCAAGACGCCCTCGCCCTCGCGCGTGCATCTGACGATGTGAGTGAAATCTGGGTCGCCCAAGGCACCTACAAGCCCTCCTTCGACGGTCAACGCGCCCGATACTTCGACCTCCACGGCGGCACCTCCCTCCTCGGTGGTTTCACCGGCACCGAAAGCGATCCTTCCCAGCGCCCAGAAACCGGCGCACAAACCATCCTCTCCGGTGATACATTCGGTAACGACCTCCCCGGCGGAATGAATCGCGAAGACAACACGCTTCATGTCCTCTTCGCAAACCGTGAACCAGACCAAGTCACCATCGACCGCTTCACCATCACGGGCGGCGCCGCCGACCTCGAAGTTAACTGCGGCGGATTCATCTTCACCGGCGGCGGTATGGTCGCTTTCCAAGCTGATGTGATCATCACCAACTGCGAGTTCACCGAGAATACAGGAGCGATCGGGTCCGCCCTCACCATCTCTAACTTCACCAAAGCACGGGTATTCAATAATAACTTCCATCACAATAAAGCTGTGGATGTTGTTGTCGCGACCGCCTCCGGTCAATCAATATATGAAGGCGTCGGAACTGTCCACCTCAACGGCCGCCTGGTCGGTGAAGAAAACCAGTTCATCAACAACAGAGTCCAGTTCAACGAAGCCAACGCGTCAACATCAGGTGTCTACATCGCAGGCGGAAGCCCCCTCTTCGCCAACAACCTCATCACCGACAACATCGGTTACAGCATCTTCTCAAACTCTGGCATTCTGGCCATCCTCACCGATGATCTCAAAATCATCAACTCCACCATCGCCAACAACTCCGCGCCCAATGCCTTCACAACCCAAAACTCAGGCGTCAACTTTAATCGATGCATTGGCACGCTCATCAACTCAATCGTCTGGAATAACTCCGCAGGAGGTGCGGTGACACGAGACGGTCAGCTCTCTTCAGGTGGTCTCAACTCAGGCCGATTCGCAAACAACTCCATCATCGATCAGTGGGACATCACCGTACCGGGTGTCAACTCATCGGGAGTCGATCCCCTCTTCGCAGACCCCTCCGGATTCGACTACAGCTTGTTGCCAGGCTCCCCCGCGATCGACATGGGCGACAACACCGCACTCCCAATGGACTTCCTCGATCTTGATAACGACACGGATACTTCCGAACTCCTCCCAGTCGACTACGCCGGATTGCTCCGTCAGTACGACGACCCCAACACCGTCGACACAGGAGTAGGCACCGCACCAATCGTCGACGCTGGTGCGTACGAGTTTCAACCAACTGTTGAGCCTTGCCTTGCTGACCTGACGGGTGAGGGTGATCTGAACTTCCTCGATGTCAGCGCGTTCTTGACCGCGTTTGGTTCGATGGACCCCATCGCTGACTTTACCGGTGAGGGCAGTTTCAACTTCCTCGATGTCAGCGCGTTCTTGTCAGCGTTTGGAGCTGGGTGTCCATAACGAGTGCGTCCGGCGCGTTTGACTTCCAGATGAACAAAGTGCCTTGATTCATTCGTTCAAATCAAGTACTCTCGGTGCTCTCTCATTGGATCTCCAGTGAGAGAGTGCCGAGTATTTATGTAGGTCCTGCCAGGAGCACCCAATGCGACACAAAAAACTCTCGCTTGCAATCATGATGATCGCATCAACCCTCAGCGCTCAGCAAAGTGCTGTGCCCGTCAAGCAAGTCAGCGCTCCGCCCTCAGATATTGTTTCAGGATTACTCAAACTCCCAGACCCAGAGTCGCTCGCGGTTCGATCAAAGTCCGCGCTCATCCCGGTCACCCCAGCGCTTATCAATGGCACATGGACCTGGAGCACTACCTTAGATGTTCGGGATCAAGGAGCACGCGTAGCGCTGCTCTCGGCGCAACCCGACACTTGGGAATCAGTCCTCCACGCGCCAGAACGCTCAGCAATCAATCCAAAGCAAGTTGCTCGCGGGAATCTCAGTCTGACCGCTGGGACCGACTCACTCGCTTGGGTCGCGCCCGATCGTCAGTTTGAGCACATCTCCATCCACCCAAACCAATCCGGTCAATGGAGCCTGACCATCACAGCAGATCATAATGCATCTGGTTTCGTGCTCATCCAAGACGGACCAGAATCCACACTCTCTACCTACGCGACACAGCTCTCCACACTCCAAGATCAGCCCATCACCCTTGAATCCACTATTGATAACGGATTCACGATCACAACCGTCAGCGCGCAGATCACATCTCCATCTGGAATCAAGAGTACCGAAACAGCTGACAAAGGATCTTCATCGATTACGATTTTTCCACAGGAAGCCGGGCCATATGCAGTTCACATCACCGCCAATGCGATCGATGCGCAAGGCAACACAATCGTGCGCACAACCCAAAACCTAATCCACGCTGCGCCCCAAGCGCCATTGCTCAACGCACCAGCGATCCAATCAACCGAATCGCAGACCAAGTTCCGCTTCAGTCCCGGGACGGTCAACCAAAGAGCCATCCTCGCAGCTGAGGTGTGGGCGAGACCAAACGATCAGCAGAATGCTCCGCATGCACCAGTCGCGTGGATATCAACAATCGTAGATCAAGACCGCGCCCTCACACTTGATCACCGCTGGATCACGCTCGCAGATGCTGATCCATCAACACTCGAACTCCGAGAGCTCAGGATCCATGATCTCGAATCGTTCGTTCCTGTAGAAATCGTTGATCGCATATCGGTCCCGGTCGATCCTCAGGTTGTCACGCAAAAAACGACCAAGATCACCCCAGACATGCTGACCGGTCAGCGCGATTCATATGTCCAAGCTCAGCTCCCCGTATCAAACCAACGAGGCGCGGGACCCGGTCACCGTCTCATGCTCATCCATGGGTACTGCTCAAGCGGAAACCCATTCACCACTTCGCACTTCAGTGGGGACACCGCGATCTTTGCTGATCCCAATCAATCACGGTCCCACGATGAGTTCGCGCTCCAAATCCTTTCCCAATCAGCGCCCATGAAATCCTTCGGCGTAGTTGGCCATTCACAAGCTGGGATGGGTGCACTGCATCTGTTCACCTTCTACTGGAGCGGGCTTGACTGGGCGCGCAATGGAAACCGACTCATCCAAACAGTGGGGGCCCCGTACCAAGGGACCGCGCTGGCAGGAAACGCAGCGGTGCTTGGTGATGTCTTCGGTTTCGGATGCGGATCAAACGACAACATGACCTACGCAGGTTCAGCAAACTGGCTCTCAACCATCCCCTCAGCGCCAAGACAAAGCGTGTACTACTACACCACCTCCTTCGAAGACGGATTCTTCTTCGACTATTGCAACCTGGTCACCGATCTGCTGCTCAGCGACCCAGACGACGGAGTGATCGAACGATCCGCAGGTCAGCTCCCAAACGCCAACAACATGGGACACCTCGAAGGCTGGTGTCATACCGAAGGGATGCGCGACCCGGCGCAGTGTACAGATCTTTCGAGAAACACCGTGATGAACCAGGAGGCCAAACGATGAACCACTCAGCCACCACAATTGCTGCTTCGCTCTTCGCTGTCATTGCTGCTCAATCGCAATCGCTCGCGCAGGACTTCTGCGTAACCCCAAACGCATCGATCATCGATAACACTCCTGCTGGGATCATGATACCGATACAGGTTGATGTCTCACCTTCAGAGTCCGTCGCCTCTCTTGAGGTGAGTCTTGATATAGCTCACGACTGGGTTGGCGATCTCGTGATCCGTCTTCGCGCTCCGTCTGGAACAGAAATCACGCTCATGAATCGTCCCGGAATTCCATCATCTGGTATCCCATCAACCGGATTCCCAGGACCATTCGGATGCGGCGGTCAAAACATCGACGCGACCTTTTCGGATCAAGCAGCCGTTGCAGCTGAATCACTCTGCTCAACCACCGCGGTCCCGGTCATCACCGGAATGGTGATCCCGGATCAACCATTGGGGACTTTGATCGCAGAGCCCGCTGCTGGTCAATGGGTCTTGATCATCAGCGATGAATCCATCACCGACGCAGGTGTGGTCTTGGGTGCGTGCTTATCGCTAACCACCACCATCAACTGCCCAGCAGATCTCACCGCTGACGGGAACCTGAACTTCTTGGATGTCTCCGCATTCCTGACCGCATTTGGCAGCAGCGATCCAATCGCTGACTTTACCAACGACGGCAACTTCAACTTCCTGGATGTCAGCGAGTTCTTGAGTCAGTTCGGGCAAGGCTGTCCATAACTGATCAACCGGATCGAGCAATCAACCGCCGGGTTTTTGGATGATCCAGTTCGGACCAGAAATCTGAGGGGAGAGTCCCGTCGCTTGACAGAACTTTGTGACCGCAGCTTCCACACCAGGCCACATCGGTGACCAGTCGTCTCCCGCCATCACGCCGCCGTTCATCAGGAGCGGCCACCAGGCGTTGATGTCGGTGGTGACATCGTCTTCATCATGACCTGCATCGATGAACACAAAACCGGGACGAAGACCCACGCGTCCAAACCATTTGGCTGCGGTTGTGCTTGTATTGGCAAGAGGGACCACCTGATCCTCAACACCCGCAGCCAGAACGCTGGTGAGCCAGAACTCATATAGTCGCGGGAACCCATTTTTCATGGTCGGACGCAGATCCCACGCTTCGCTTGGTGGATTGGTAAAGTGCTCGATGGATCCAAGCCAAGTATCGACGCACACCAAACACGAATCGGTGTTCGCTTTCCGCATCGCTTGAGCAAACACGATCGAGCTCGCGCCCTTCCACGCCCCAACTTCCACAGCAAGCGCCGGACGAAGTTTCTCAATCACCGGCAAAAAGACATCTCGATTGGTCGCTGGTGGTGTCGGGGTTCGTCCCTCAGCATCAAATCCGGTGTACGGATTGTGTGGGTGCAAAGCCCCTCGGAGCCTCTCCGCAAGGGGGAGTGTTGCAGATTGAGGAGCTTTTTGAGCTTCTGGAGTGCTTTGGGATGCCGACGGGTTGTGGAGTTGTGTGGGTGTCATGGAGAAACAATCGGCCCGATCTGATCCGATGAGATAATTTTGGCTCATCCACATGACGACCAACCCAGTTTCGATGGTTTCTCGCCCGTACAATCATCCACTCATGACTCTGCTCAATGATCAACACACATCGTCTCTTCGCAGCAAACTCAACAACACCGTTGTCTGCGTCACCGGAGGAGCGGGGTTCATCGGTGGACACCTGATCGACGCACTGCTCCATCTCGGAGCGCGCGTCACTGTGATTGATAATCTCTCCAACTCAGACGCTTCGCATATCGCAACCAAGGTCGATTCACACCCAGAGCATATCCGCTTTATCCAAGGCTCAATCCTCGATCCGATCTCTCTGGACACCGCGGTTGAGGGGGCTCGGTATGTCTTCCACCTCGCGGCGCTGGGGTCCGTCCCCAAGTCAGTCGAAGATCCCGCTCGCACCTGGGTCGTCAACGCGACCGGGACTATGCGCGTGCTTCTTGCTGCTCGCAAAGCGGGTGCTGATCGCGTCGTGTATTCCGCGTCCTCCTCAGCATACGGCGACAACCCCGCGCTCCCCAAACACGAATCCATGGCATCTGAGCCAGAATCTCCGTACGCTGCTGCCAAACTCGCGGGAGAATCACTCTGCAGAAGCTGGGCATCGTGTTATGGGCTCGACACCGTCGCACTCCGCTATTTCAATATCTTTGGATCGCGCCAAGCTGCAGATTCTGCGTATGCTGCGGTCATCCCCGCTTTTCTCAGATGCTACCTGAATCATGAATCCCCGACCATCTTCGGGAATGGTGAGCAGACCAGAGATTTCACCCATGTCTCCAATGCGGTGCTCGCCAACTTGCTCGCAGCTGCGAGTGAAAGCCCGCTCAAAGGGAATACTTTTAACATTGGAGCCGGGACGCAGACTTCGGTGAATGAACTCGCGGCTGCACTCAAAGCTGAGCTGACAGATGATCCTCAAATCGCGTCGATCGAGCCGACCTATGCGCCAGAGCGCATCGGAGAGGTCCGTGATTCGGTCGCGGATATTTCAAACGCACAACAAGCACTCGGGTACACCCCGGTGACTGATTTCCACCAAGGGCTCGCGCAGACCACCAAGTGGTACAAAGATCAGCACACGCTCGCATAAATCGATGCAATAGCGCATCAAAGACAGATCGGTATACACCCTTCAAATGTCCCGGTTCTTCTCCAATCTCATAGATCTGCTTGGTGGAATCTGGGTCCTCATCACCCTTGCGGTTCGTTCCAAGTTCAACTTCCGATCTCCCTACTGGATGTGGCGACAATCAACCGCATTCCCAAACAACCGAGTCCCGGGTCGACGAGCAGGGTTCATCCGATTCGCACTCGAATATGCCCGCTGGGCGCACAGAATTCGACGATTGCGCTAAATTATTGGGACGGACTTACCGATGTAGCCAATATATACATCTGCGAACGCGGCGCATCAGCGTCTGGCCACACCGCTTTCGCGGGTCTCACACAGTCCAAAATCCCCAAGTACAGAAATGAACTCTCCCATGAGCGAACAAAAAAACCCCTCATTTGCACACGCATTCCTCCCAGGTCTCATCCTCGGCCTCATCGTCGGAGCTGTTGCGGGCGCATTTGTTCCCGATCTCATGAGCACCAACAAGCTCAATGTCCCATCTGCGAGCTCGGGAAGCTCACACAACTCCTCGCATGGGACCGAGCGTGATGGAGAAATGGGCACAGACACCGAAGAGCTTCTGGATGAAGCGGGCAATGTCATCGATCAAACAATCGAAGATACCCAAGACGCTGCGGGCGATCTTGTGGACGAAGTTGAAGACGCTGCGGGTGATCTGATCGACGACGCGAAGAACAATCTCCCGTCCTCGCCATAACATCAGGCATATGCCTGATTCTCACAACATATCCGCAAGAACACTCCTCGCTCAGCATGCAAAGACCACCGAGCTGCTTGGGGTGGACTTTCTTCCATTGGGAACTCCGCCCGCACAGATACACTCAGGTATCGAAAAGATAGCAGAGGATCTGTCCGTCCAAGAGCGTCAAGATCACAGACCGCCCTCTCGATCAGCTGCGCATGCGGATTCGATGGTCGAGTCCAAGCCTTTGCCAAACTTCGCGCCCACGCCCCCAGCTGAGCAAGCGGGCACTTCCGTGCGGCCAGCGCCTTCTGGATCGGCAGCCTTGGGACCGATCCCAGATCCAGATATCGAATCGATCAAAGCAAGCTATCAATCCGCATCCGATCAAGCATCTCAGCTCCACGCTCTGCAAGCAAAGTACGAGTCCGATGCGCCGCACCAGTTCTTCAACACCTCGTTTACCAATATCGTGTTTGGTGAAGGGGATGCCAATGCGGATCTCATGTTCATCGGTGAAGCGCCTGGTGAGCACGAGGACGAGACCGGTCGTCCGTTTGTGGGGCGGGCCGGGGAACTGCTCGAAAAAATGATTGTTGCGATGGGGCTCAGCAGAGAGCTTGTCTACATCGCCAATGTCCTCAAGACGCGTCCCCCCAACAACGCAACGCCAACGCGTGAAGAATCACTCGCGTGTGCGCCGTATCTCTATGAGCAGATCCGGATCGTCAATCCAAAGTACATTGTTACGCTTGGCCTTCCCGCGACACATCTCTTGCTTGATTCAACCCAACCGATGAAATCCATGCGTGGCAGCTTTCATGATTTCCCAGCGCGGGATTCTGGTATTGATCTGCCCTCGATTCCGGTGATGCCAACCTATCACCCAGCGTATTTGCTTCGTGCATACACCGAGGATAACCGCCGAAAGGTATGGTCCGATCTCACGCAGGTCATGCAAGGACTTGGGCTTTCGTAGATCGGTTTGTGCAGAGCCGTTCAATGAAACAGTTACTGCAAAAATAGGTGTTACAGGATTTTGAATTATTTTCGGATCAATGGAAACCGCCCCGCGCACCATGCGGATAGTCTGATGTGCTCTCGCACTTGGATATGGTTCTCATATTCATGACTTAAACCAGCTCGAACATATAGGTATTGACGATTATTTGTCCTGATTTATACCTGTAAACCGACGCTGCTCCTTCCCGACCCCCACGAGACTCGGCGTTTGGCCTTCGAGCTGGACGCCGGGTTTTTTTATGTCGACTCCTAGACAAACCTGATATTATTTTCAGATTGAGTTCCGATCATGCAAGAAAAAAACCACGCGTGCGTGGCTTTGGAACTGATACATTTTTTCAACACGGAGTGAACGCCGTCCGCTCAGTTTTTCAAGGCTCTTGGTCTTCTGATGCTTCAATCGCATCGACCGTGACATTCGAGTAATCTAGCTCAGTCGCTGGATCGATCTTCTCGATGGAGGTCATCTCCCATGCAACTCGTCCGCCCCAGTTCACGCGGAAGCTGAACTTAATCTTATCGCCAGCTGAGTATCCATCCAAGCTCATCCCCTCTGCGAGCGGGAAGTCCATCGTCATCGAACGCATGCCTGGAATCCCGTCCGGAGTCACCGCGACGGTCCCGTCTTGGCGCTTGAATGTCGGGATCTGTACATGGCGAACCTTTGGATGCATTTTCGCTTGGTCAGCAGTGGGGATGAAGGTCAGCTCACCCATGACATCTTCATAGATATCGGTGCGGACTCCAGAATCAGCTGGAGTGGTTGCTGCGTGATCTCCATGATCGTGGTCGTGTCCCGCGTGGTCACCATGATCATGTGAATGATCGTGTGATGAATCACTGTGTTGAGCATGATCTGCAGCAGTTTGATCTGCAGAAGCCACATCAGGTGAGCTCGAAAGATCTGAGCATCCACCAAGCACAACAACCGCTGCGCTCAAGAAAGATACACGCACAGCGCCGAGTAAAGAGTCGTGAACAGTCTTCATGCCGAGCTCCAAAAACTAGATGTACATATGTGAAGTGGTCATTGAATGATCCACCCGAAACGATCTGTCACAAGTATCTACCTATTAATCAGCAAGTCGATTATGACTTGGAGATCTTGAGATATTTCTCAACGGATCCAAGATCCGGGGTGATGTCGTGAGTGAAGACCATGCTCCATGTGTTGCCCGCTTCGCAGACCGCGATTTTCGCAGCCTTCTCGCGTGAGTACCACATGCGTCCACCACGGATGTAGGAGTGCATACGCTGACGACGCATGCGCTGGGCGCGTGCGAGCGAGCGTTTGATATCAGGATCACGACGCATCATGCGGACGATGGTATCGCATGCCGCTTTGTTCGCTGGGACTTTGTCAATAGTCAATGAGATCTTGTCGCCTGCGTTTAGTGTGTCGATCATTTCCCGTATCCTTGCACTCTTCGGACCCGGTGGGGTCGCGGTTGATCTTGCTGTCTAACCCGCCCAATCTGAGCGGGATGAGAAGTTTAGCCGCGTATCCCAAGGAATCCAATTCATATACCCCTAGAGTCTTACCGACTCACACTTTGGACCCTCACCAGTGTGACCATATCCACAGAATGCCCTCCCGTATGGAGCGATTAAACGATGACTGATCAGCCAGCACAACCTTCCCAACCAGTATTTGACCCATCAGCAAATCACCAACAAAGCCCAAGCATCCGCCGGGTCCGTGGTGTCCCTCTTCCGGTCAAAGGACCGGACGGGAATCAAGCGGTCATGCTCGGACTCACCGATGCGCAGCAGATCTCACCAAAAATGGTCGTCACCCACCCCGCATTCCAGCAAGTTATCGGACAAATGGACGGCTCACGCACCATCGATGAGATCGTCTCCCAGGTCGGAAACGGGCTTGAGCGTCCAATGCTCGAGAATCTGATCGCTCAACTCGATGAAGCAGGATTCCTGTATGGACCAGTCTTCGACGGCATGATCACCAAAATGCACGCCGATTTCGACAATGCAGACCTCCTCCCTCCTGGATCAACCGCTCAGTTTGCGGACATGCTGGTCATGCAGGAAATGGGAGAAGACGCGACCGAAGAGCAGAAAATCGCGGAAGGCCCCGCCAAACTCCGCGAAATCATGGACAAATGGATCGACGCATCACTCAAAGATGTCGAGAACCCAGCATACGACTCACTTCCCAAAGCAATCGTTGCTCCCCATATCGACTACGCGCGTGGATGGGTCAACTACGCCAATATCTATGGTCGTCTCCGAGTCGCGGATCGCCCAGATCGCGTTATCATCCTTGGTACCAACCACTTCGGTCAATCGACTGGTGTGTGTGGATGCAATAAAGGATACGAATCCCCGCTGGGAGTCTGTAACCTGGATACGGATCTCGTTGACGCGCTGAAAGCGAATCTTGGAGAAGATAATGCTGCCAAGCTCTTTGCGAATCGGTACGACCATGAGAATGAGCACTCGATCGAGTTGCACATGCCTTGGATTCAGCATATTTTCGGTGCTGATGATGCGGGGAACTACCCAAAGATCTTCGGCGCTCTGATCCACGATCCAATCGTCAACTCCGGAGCGTCGTACGACGGATCTGGTCTTGATCTGGACCCCTTCGTCGAAGCATTGGACTCCACAATCGCGAATCTTCCCGGAAAAACGCTGATTATCTCGAGTGCGGACCTTTCGCATGTCGGTCCTGCATTTGGTGATAACCAAGCCCTCGCGGGTGAAGAAGAGCCTGCCAAAGCCTTCCGCCAGAAGGTTGCGACCCATGATCATGAGATGCTCAAGCTCTTTACTGAGCAGAAGATCGATGATCTGATCGGTTCCATCAGCTGGCAGCAGAACCCGACGCGCTGGTGCTCGATCGGGAACATGGCTGCTGCGATGCGTTTGACGAAGCCCGAAAAGGTTGAACTGCTCAACTATGCCGCTGCGATGGATCCAAACGGGACCACTTTTGTGTCCACCGCAGCACTCGCGATGTTCTGAATCGACTTCCAGTGATCAACTCGATGGGGTATTTTTCTGATCTGCCAGCTGATGCACAGCAGATCTGCAAATGTCACGCCCCTGTCACAACCACCCACAACCCCGCATCTCGGGGTTTTTTTCTTCGTATGGTTGCGGAGTTGGGGTTGTCAATGTTCAGCGGATGCTGGGCAACGGCGCGACCAACGAATACCATCGAGTCCACGCAATGGCCTGTGCGCCAGTGTGCATCATTTGATAGGGATCTGAACCGACCTGGATCCAAAACGGAGAAGTCATGGCTTCATCAAACATCTGCTGGGGAATAGAAATGGGCTACGGGGCAATCAAAGCCCTCAAAGTCGAGAATGATGGGGGCAACCTCAAGGTTCTGGACTTTGCAGTCATCAATCACCCCAGAGTCCTCTCAACCCCAGAACTCGATCAAGGCGACGCGATGCGCGTCGCGCTCGGAACTCTGGTTTCCAAGCACGATCTGACCAATGCTCGGATCGCGGTATCGATCCCGGGACACCAGTCGTTCGCGCGGTTTGCGACGCTCCCACCGGTTGAGCCTAAAAAAGTCCCCGACATTGTCAAGTTTGAAGCGGTTCAGCAGATCCCGTTCCCGCTTGAAGAAGTCGAGTGGGACTACCAAACTTTTGTATCGCCTGATTCCCCCGATATTGAAGTCGGTATCTTCGCGGTCACCCGTCAGAAAATCGCGGAACAACTCGCGATGCTTAATGATGTTGGTCTGACCCCTGAGCTTGCGACTCTTTCACCGGTCGCTGCGTACAACGCGCTTGCGGTGGATCTCGGGTTCACTGAAGACACCCCAGGGACCATCATCCTTGATATCGGTACCGTCGCAACGGACATGATCATCGCAGAAGCTGGGCGGGTCTGGGTTCGCTCGTTCCCGATCGGTGGACACCAGTTTACCGAAGCGCTCGTGAGCGCGTTCAAGCTTTCGTATTCCAAAGCAGAGAAACTCAAACGCGAGAGCGATCAATCCAAGCACGCGCGTCATGTGTTCCAAGCAATGCGACCGGTCTTCTCCGATATTGTCGGAGAGATTCAGCGTTCTATTGGGTTCTACCAGTCGGTGCACGCGGATGCGGACCTCAAGCGTTTGATCGGTCTCGGTTCGACCTTCCGCTTGCCCGGTCTGCGTAAATACCTCAAGCAACAGCTCCAGCTCGATGTCTACCGTCTTGAGCAGTTCAAAAAGCTATCACTAGAAGGCCCTCGTGCTGGTGAGTTCCAAGCAACAAGCGTCAACATGGCGACCGCATACGGATGCGTGAACCAAGCGTTCAACAAAGCGCCCCTCCGCGCCAACCTGATGCCCATCCCGGTACTCAAGGAAGCGATGTGGAAACGCAAGGTCCCGTACTTTGCTGTCGGGGCTGGACTCGCAGCTGCAGCAGCGGGGGCGATGTTTATCCGTCCGCTCTTGGACTCAAGCGCGTTCCAAGGCGCTGAGCGTCCGCCGGTTATTTCTAATGTGGTCAACGAAGCGAACAGTTTGGCATCAGCAGCTTCTGATGCGGGAGTCACTTCCGATGCTCGTGGATCAATGGAAGCTGCGGAGATCGTCGGTCTTGTTGAGAACCGAGCGGTGTACGGCGCGATCCTCGCGGACACCGCATCGATGATCTCGCTTGTGCAAAGCGCGGGCAAAGCTCAGGTCGAGAACCAGACCCCGATCGGACGACAACTCGGTGAAGCGGACCCGTTCACGCTTGTATCAATGGACACCGAATATCTTGATGCTCCAGAAGGGGGCAGCAACGATAACTTTGGTGGTGGCCGTGGCGGCGGTCGTGGTGGAGGAGGCTCAGCAGACGACGACGGTGATGGATCAAATTTCCAGCAGAGCATCGGAAATCTGCGGCGCGTCAAAGTGACGACTGTTGTCGATATCCCGCTCCCTGCATCAACCCTCGGTGGGTTCCGTGATGACATTATCGAACCGATCCTCAAAGAAACCCTCCCAGCAAACCAAGAGCTCTACAGCATCAAGTATGATCCAAACGCATACTGGGAAGCTGGGGGTTCTGCGAGGACCACCACGGGGCGTCCAACGCGTCCGAATCGTCCGGTAAACACAGGCAGCACAAGAGGCGGGAGCTCCGACAACTCGGATCTCAAATCTATTGCTCCCTTTGAGTTTGTAACCCCAGAAGCCAGTCCAACAGAAACCACCCGCGTGACCATCACTTGGTTCGCTGTGCTTGATCTCAATGCACCTGAAGGAGACGAGTAATGTCCGGAATTATCCAGTGGGTCAAAGCCAACCTGCTCATCGTGATCTCCTCTGCGCTGATCCTGATCCTGCTCCCGGTTGGGTACATCTTCTCCAACGGATGGAACTCATCGATCAAAGAAGAAGCAACGCAGGCATACAACGATGAGAAGCGTCGACTGAGCAGCGCCAGCAACATCGAGTACTCGCTTCCCGCAGTCCTCCAAGGCGAGCAGTCCATCTCCGAATCCCGTTCCCCGAACGCGATCGTGACCCGTTTCTACAAGGAACAAAAAGCGATCCGCGAAGTGCAGGTTGCTGATGTGGTCAATCGAGGGACTGCATTTAATCAAGCAGACCACGCAGTCCCGGTTGATGGACTCCTTCCAGACGCGGGTTCAGACAGTGAGCTACGCAAGAAGGGATTCCGTTTGGGAGAGCTTGTTGCGGGAACACCAGAAACCCCATCGCTCTACACCAGGCTCCTCCGCAAACTCAACGCGGGTGATGCTCCGGATGCTGAAGCGCTTGGCGCATCACTTGCACAGTTCAAAAAACAGAAGCAAGACGAATACGCAGCGACCAGTCCAGACGGACGCATATCGCAAACCCAGTCCGATCAGCTGGACATGGATCTGGTCAAGCGTCGTCTGGGTGAATACGGCGGACGCGCCCAGTCCATCGCGTTCTACTGTCCGCTTGACGCTATCCAAGCTGAGAAACCGATTGATGGGTTCTCCCATATTCCTGCGGTTCTCCCGGGGTACGACTCGATCACGAGTTCCGCGGTGTACACCTGGGTCTGGGATTACTGGGTGGTCTCTGATGTCCTGAGTGCTGTTTCCCTTGCCAACACTGATCCATCGGGTATCTCGCTTTCGGTGCCAGACGCGCCGGTGAAGCATGTGCTGAGTGTCAATGTCAGCGAGTTTGTCGTTGCTGATGGGGACGCGGACGCTGACCCAGATAACTTTGGAGGCAGCAGTCGCGGCGGACGCAACTCTGCCAGCGGTTCATCGAGCAATGACGACGATGCATCTGTGGTAAAATCCTACACCAACCGTGGTGGAGCAGACCAACCCAGTGACTCGTACGACATTCGGTATGTGGATATGAAGATCATCGCGTCGTCTAAAGATCTTCCGGTGTTCTTTGAAGCACTCGCCAAGACCAACTACATGACCGTGATTGATATGGAAATCGAGCAGGTAGATGTTCCCGGGTCATTGACCAAAGGGTACTACTACGGCGATGACCATGTCGTTCAAGCAAACCTGAAAATCGAAACCGTGTGGCTCCGTTCATGGACCAAAGAGTTCATGCCTGAAGCGGTCCGGACAGCGCTTGGGATCCGGTCTGACAACCCTGATGATTCAGACGGGTGATCAGTCAATCCCATACGCAGTTCTCAGTAATACACAAATTTATTCTCAGTAATACACAAATCTAAATAGATACGCACATTCACAAACCATTAGCCAATCGAGACCATTCATGAAACTCAAAGGCGTCAATCCAATCGTTCAACACATCGAGAAGATCGTGCTCGGGATCACCGTGCTGATCTTCCTCGCGGTGATTTCAATGCAGTTTGTGACTCAGCCAAACCTGGTCCAAGCAGGTTCACGCGAGGTCGCTCCGGACCAGATCTACAACGAGCTCGCGTCCACCGCGACCGCGCTCCAGAGTCAGATCACCGACACCTCACCGGCGCTCCCAGATGTCTCTGCGATCAACATGACCAAGGTCATGGATGATGCGCTCGAGCAGAGCAGCGGGTCAGCCAGCCTTCCGATCGCGCTCGGTAAATCAACCGATGTCACAGAGCTCCTCAACATCACTGGTTGGAGTGGGCCGACACAGACTGCGGTCAACACCATCGAAGCGATGACTGTTCCCAAGACCACCAAGCCCCTCGCGAGCTCCAACTGGGGTACGCTTGATCCGTATGCGGTCGTGGAAGTCCCGGCGTATGCAGATTTTGTTCCGGTTGCTCAGCCGTATGACTTTGCAAGTGTTTCTATTGAAGCTGATTTCCCAGGCACCAGTCTCCGCGATGTCCTCCAAGGCAATGACGGGTACCCAGGAGTTCCCAATCTGTTCTGGGTATCGACCGGGATGGCTGTGATGGGGCTCGAAGCACATCGTCAAGAGCTCATGGCAGACGGTTCATGGTCAGAACCAACTCCGATCACCACCCCTCCGGGAACGCCTCTTCCAACGAGTGCGGTATCTAAGGATGATGGCTTGGTCAGACTCAACGAGATCATTGCCAGCGCTCAAGAAGTCTCTCCGCAGGTAATCCGTCCGATGTTCCCCCCAACCATTTCAGGACCATTGTGGGAAGCTCCATCGGACTCTGTTGATGCAGACAAGCTCGGTCTGAGTGAAACTCAGCGTCTCGAGCGTCGTCTTACTCAGTACACCGCGGAGGTCGAACGCCTCAGAAACCCTCAGCGTCCTCGTCCAGCAAATGATCCCCGCACAGGAGGCGGGAAGTCCACGCGCGACCCGGGCCGCAATCAACCAAGCAACCGACCGGGTGGCAACGATGCAAACACTGACCGGATCGAGCGTCTCGATGATCTGATCAATGACATCAAAGAAGATCTTGAACGACTCGGAGTTACGGTCGAAGAGAATGAGCCCGGCACCGGTGAGCTTATTAATCAAGAACTGGTTCAAATGTGGGTCCACGACATGGGTGTCAAACCCGGCGCGACCTACCGCTACCGCACGCGCGCAGTGCTCAACAACCCGTACTTCCGCAAAGGGCCATACCTTGATGAGACCGACAGCGAACAACAAGCATTGACCGTTGACCCATTTGCGCGAGGCGATTGGTCAGAATGGTCAGATCCAGTCACAGTCGGTGCGAAGGAGTTCTTCTTTGTGACTGAAGCGACCCAACCAGTCTCAGGATCAGCGCTTCCAAGCGCGAAGGTCGAGCTGTACTCAATGTACTACGGCTACTACCGCCGATCCAGCATTACGCTAGAGCCTGGTCAACCATTACTTGCGAGCTTGCGTCTCTCAGATGAGTTGATGCTGGTTGATACCCAAACGATCCAAGCTGAGGACGCTGCGAAGTTCATCCAGGACCTCAATGCTGGTAATGTCGACACGAATACAGCGTCAGAGATCCCTGAGGGGCTCACCAAAGGCCCAGACCGGTTCGGGATCAACATGGGGGCGTATCTAGTCCAGATCCTCAACGATCCCGTCGCAGCAATCTACAGCGATCAACAGAGCTATCAGTTGATCTTCCGGTTGTCTGATGGCTCCCTGGAGTTCAGGAACTCGGTTTCTGATGATCTTTCTACGATATACGAGCAAGCCCAAGCATCCGCAGTTCAAGCTTCCCGTGCCAAGCTCCGGGAGACTGGTGCGCCAGCGATGTCAGGGGCTGCTGCACTGTTTCAGCCTGTTGAGCCGTGATCGTGAGTGTTGTGCATGAATTGCTCGCTTGAGAGTGATGAATTGCTGTGACTCAATCAAGATTCTTAAATTTTCTCAGCCCCGCCCATGAGCGGGGCTTTTTCATGCTTTGGTGTGTAATTTAAGGGTTAAATGGAGTTGGTGTTGACGATGGCGCACTATTGGCGTGAACCATGAGGATGGAAATCTAAAGAATTGTGAACTCAATTGCAGAATTGTGGGCTTCCAAATTTGATCCAAGAAAATGAACGCCTAGCATCTCCTCGCCACTTAAATGGGGCAAACAAGAATCGACGGGCTGGTCCCTGAGACTCTGCATCTTTGACAAATGAATGACGACGAGCAGACACAAATGCACCAAGTCCACAGGCTTGGATGTAGATTGTGTTGAGAATTAATACTAACTAACGAGAATAAACTCATATATGCGTCTGAGCGGTGCCAGCGTTTCCAAGGTCCAAAAGTTGGGAGTGACTGGTTGCTTGTCCTGTATCCTCGGCAGAGGGGGGCAGGCATTGGAAGATTCGGTTGAATGTTGATTGGTGTCATGATTGCTTCGGCATGAATGCATGGATCGGCGCTTGGTCGGGTTGATCAAACCACAAAGGGCACACGGCGAATGACTTGGCGTCAAGAGGCGATGAAAGACGTTGGAACCTGCGAAAAGCTACAGGGAGCCGGTAACCAGGCTGTGATCTGTAGATCTCTGAATGGGGAAACCCACCCGCAAGGGTATCTGTATCTGAATGCATAGGGTGCAGAGGCAAACCCGGGGAACTGAAACATCTAAGTACCCGGAGGAAAGGAAAGCAACAGCGACTCCGTAAGTAGCGGCGAGCGAAAGCGGATAGATGTGAACCTACGAACACGAAGGAATGCGTGACCAAAGACGGTGAAAGTCCGGTAGTAGGGTGTAGCATCATAGCCCTCGATTAGGCTCGGGCTCGTGGAACCCGGGTTGAACATGGGAGGTCCACCTTCCAAGGCTAAGTACTCCTTGACGACCGATAGCGAAGAAGTAAAGTGATTGAAAGTTGAAAAGCACCCCTATTAGGGGGATGAAAGAGTTCCTGAAACCGTGTGCCTACAAGCGGTCGGAGCCCTCCGGGGTGACGGCGTGCTTTTTGCATAATGAGCCCGCGAGTTAGTCTCAGTGGCGAGCTTAAGGCCTACCGGGCCGGAGGCGGAGCGAAAGCGAGTCTGAATAGGGCGTATAGTCGCTGGGACTAGACACGAAACCCGTGTGATCTACCCATGGTCAGGGTGAAGGTGGGGTAAAACCTGCTGGAGGCCCGAACCCGTCAACGTTGAAAAGTTGTGGGATGAACTGTGGGGAGGGGTCAAAGTCCAATCAAACCGGGAGATAGCTTGTTCTCACCGAAATAACTTTAGGGTTAGCCTCAAGAAGCAACTATTGGGGGTAGAGCTACTGGATGCGTGGTGGGCCCTTCCTGGGTACCCCATGCAACCAAACTCCGAATACCAATAGCCAAGACTTGGGAGATAGACCGCGAGTGATAATATCCGCGGTCAAAAGGAGAATAATCCAGATCGCCAGTTAAGGTCCCTAAATTATACTTAGTTTTTAAGGAAGTCAGATTGCAGTGACAGCCAGGATGTTGGCTTAGAAGCAGCCACCATTTAAAGAGTGCGTAATAGCTCACTGGTCGAGGAATCTGGCGCCGATAATGATCGGGGATAAGTATAATACCGAAACTGCGGACTTCGTAAGAAGTGGTAGGTGAGCGTTCCATAGGCGGCGAAGGTGTTCGGTAACGAATGCTGGAGCGTATGGAAGTGAATATGCGGGCTTGAGTAACGATAATGCAGGTGAGAATCCTGCACGCCGTAAGTCTAAGGTTTCCTGGGGAAGGTAAATCCGCCCAGGGTTAGCCGGGTCCTAAGGCGAGGCCGAAAGGCGTAGTCGATGGATAGCAGGTTAATATTCCTGCGCACATACAAAGATCAAAGCATAGTGCGGATCTGTGAGCTCACCAAGACTGTTAGATGTCTAGGCCCTCGGGCCGCTGGTGGGGGATCGGGTTCCTAGAAAAGCTATGTGGGCGATGTATGTCCCGTACTAAAACTGACACAGGTAGACGAGGCGAATAGCCTCAGGCGCTCGAGAGAATGGTCGTGAAGGAATTAGGCAAATTTACTCCGTAAGTTCGCGATAAGGAGGCCCTTCGGGGCGCAGAGAAAAGGCCCTGGCAACTGTTTATCAAAAACACAGCACTGTGCTAACTCGCAAGAGGATGTATACAGTGTGACGCTTGCCCAATGCCCGAATGTCACGGAAGCAGGTTAGCTTTATGCGAAGCTTGTAACCTAAGCACGGGTCAATGGCGGCCGTAACTATGACGGTCCTAAGGTAGCGAAGTTCCTTGTCGGGTAAGTTCCGACGCGCATGAATAGCGTAATGACTGGGGCACTGTCTCCACGACCAACTCGGTGAAATAGTAGTGGCGGTGAAGATGCCGCCTACCCGCAGCAAGACGGAAAGACCCCGTGAACCTTTACTGCAGGCTTATATTGGTCATGTGCACATGATGCGCAGGATAGGTGGGAGGCTTTGAAGCTGGTGCTTAGGCATTGGTGGAGCCGTTGGTGAGATACCACCCTTCGTGAGTGTGTGGCCTAACCTCGATTCCCGTGAAACCGGGCGAGGGACAGTGTGTGCTGGGTAGTTTGACTGGGGCGGTCTCCTCCTAAAGAGTAACGGAGGAGCGCAAAGTTTGGCTCAGCACGGATGGAAACCGTGTGTTAGAGTGTAAGAGCATAAGCCAGATTTACTGCGAGTCCGACAGGACGAGCAGTCTCGAAAGAGGGCTCTAGTGATCCTGCGATCGCGTGTGGAAGCGTCGTAGCTCATCGGATAAAAGGTACTCCGGGGATAACAGGCTTATCGCTCCCGAGCGTCCATAGCGGCGGAGCGGTTTGGCACCTCGATGTCGGCTCATCACATCCTGGGGCTGAAGGCGGTCCCAAGGGTTAGGCTGTTCGCCTATTAAAGTGGTACGCGAGCTGGGTTCAGACCGGCGTGAGCCAGGTCGGTCCCTATCTGCTGTGGGCGTTGCAAACTTGAGAGGAGTCAACCTTAGTACGAGAGGATTGGGTTGGACTGACCCCTGGTGATTCTGTTGTTCCGCTAGGAGCACCGCAGAGTAGCTACGTCGGGCAGGGATAACAGCTGAAAGCATCTAAGCAGGAAGCCCCCCTCGAGATCAGGTTTGCTAGTCTATGACGAAAGACCCCTGGAAGACTACCAGGTTGATAGGCCGCGAGTGTAAGGATTGAGATGTCCTCAGCTGAGCGGTACTAACGGTCGAAGGTTTGATCTCCCGACCAATCGCCGATGTACATCATTGGGCAATGTATTTACTACACTGCACAAGTACATCACGATCGGTCATACCGATCAGTGCATATTTGATACTCTTGACACATGTACAGCTGTACATTGCGTGTCATAAGAATCTCGTTAACATACATATTCTCATCTGAGTCACCTATCCGGTTACTCAGTTCTGCTCGTCGTCCTTCTTCGTCGAGCATCGTGCTCTGGGAAACCAGATCAATGATGTTTGTCGGTGACCATAGAGTTAGGGTCACACCTGTTCCCATCCCGAACACAGCAGTTAAGCCTAACTCGCCGATGATACTGTTCAGCGGGAAAGTAGGTTATCGCCGACTTTACAGCCCTCCATGCCTAAAGCATTGGAGGGCTGTTTCTTTTTACACATACTTTTTCATTCTATCTTTTCACATCCTATATCTACACGATGTCTTGATTGCATGGTCATCCGATTTTTCATCTAGGTCCCAACTTTCATTTATACCCCTCATATTTACCATTGTTAGACTGCGGATGAGTTAGAGTCTCAGATTGATCTCGCTGATTCATCCACAAGTTTCATCTAGATGATCATCAGGGTTGCAAACTTACCATGGGTATGTTGACACAGTGATGCTTTTGATTGATTCATTTTTTGATCACGAGCAATTCAATTCCTTGAATATGAATACGATCTGATTCATCTTTTGTATATTGGGTCAGTAGGACCATGCGATTCTGCTTCCAATCTGTGTTGGGAGTCACGCGTTTGATATCAATTATCCGAAATAGATACAAGAGCTCTTCATTCGATGCTCAGATTTCATATCTCGTATAAACCCACTGGAGGCACACTATGTCCACATCTACATCCGTCAAGATTTATGACGAAGACGCGGGTGCTTTACTTGCTCCATCTTCATATCCAGACCGCGTGTCGCTGCTCCCGATTGAACATTCGACCCCGACTCCAGGGGATCGGCTCCGCATTATGTGGGGTCAAAACATGCTTTCAGATGTGCTTGATGGTCGATATCGCGCGGTCGTCTGCGGGGTCAATGACACTTCGAATGAATCAGGTGTGATTGCTCAGCTCGTTTCGCTTGTGACTGCTTCACAATGGTCCGCGGGATCGGTTACCAACTATGCACGGATGTTCCAAGATTCGGTGAGTGTTCATGCAGCGTCTGACCGTGAGCCTTACATTTTGAAGTTTGATCTGGATTCCGTACTCATTCTTGGAATTTTGCGTCCCAAATCCCAGGATTACTTCTCATTAACTGATCTCGCACGCGGATTTTCCACGATCAACAAGATGCTCCAAGGGAGGCCTGATCGTCGACCGGTGTGCTCAGTGTCATTCTTGGGTGCCAAGTCAAACAGGCTTGTGATAGATAACGATTCGCCGGGTGAGCCCAGCTTTGAAACGGTGCTAAGGACGATGTACAGTGCGGGGTATCGGGGTGATGTGTATCCATCGCCTCAGATGTGGGATCGTGCTGATGTCGGGGTTTTCCCGAGCTATCCATTCCCAGCTGGGCTTGACCGTATGCGGGCAGGCTCAAGCTAAGCTGATTCTAGTATGAATCTTAAAAAAGCAATCCTTTGGTTATTCTTGTCGTGCGTAGGTCTGGCTATGTTGACTGGAATCGCAGCAGCTGTGCTTCCAAGCGGATGGGTTGACGAAGAAGTGATGATCACGATTCTACTCGTCGGGTGTTATTCACTCGGCGGGCTTATCGTCGTTGTTCTTGGTGGGATCAGGGGGCACGACGGACGGAGACAACGGTGGACATTAGGGATCAGTACCGCAGCGCTTCTGATCTCGATGGCATTGTTCATCACGATGGTCTGGGTCAGCTGGCGGATTGATCAGCACTTTATGAAATCCGCTGCAATCTCGCTGACCGTTGGGATCACTTTCGTTCATCGTCTTGTGATGCTACCGCTTCGATCTGAACTCACGATCTTTCGAGTGTGCAAATATACCGCATTGATTACTGGAGCTCTCACAGGAAGCATTGTTGTTGCTGCGTTTCTGACCGAGGGGTTCGGGTTCTACGACGAGCTGATGTTTCGTATCCTTGCGATCAGCGCGATCTTTACCGCGGGTTCGACCATCGCAGCTGGTGCACTTGCATTCTTCGCGCCAAGGGCGGGAGAAAACGAACAAGGGATACTTGCAAGTTCTGTTCCCCTGGAGTTTACATGCCCGCGGTGCCAAACCGAGATCCATGCACTATCCAACAAAGAATCCCGTTGCGGCAAGTGCAAACTCAAGGTTCGCGTGGAAATTCAAGAGCCTCGGTGTTTATGCGGGTACCTGCTGTATCAACTGGATTCCGATGCTTGTCCCGAGTGTGGACGAGCGATAGACACCTCAGAACAATGGGGCATCGCGGAATCGACTACCGTGTCCAGCGCTGAGCAATCGGCATCCGGCGACCCTGACCAAACGCGGTCGTCGTGAGTTTGAGACCGACCGCCATCTGCTGGCGCTTATACTCGTTTCGATCGATGAGCTTGCAGATTCGCGCAACCTCCGCAGGATCAAACCCGGTCGCGTTGATGATTGCATCCGCGCTCATGTTGGCTTCGATGTGTAGTCGCACGATTTCGTCAAGCACTTGATAATCAGGTAAGGAGTCCGAATCGAGCTGATCGGGCGCGAGTTCGGCGCTTGGCGGTTTGTCGATGGTGTTGACCGGGATGGGTGGGACCGCGAATCCAAACTCGTGATGGTGTTGGTTCAAGTACCGGCAGACTCTAAAGACCATCGTTTTGGGGACATCAGCGATGACGGCGAGACCGCCGTTCATGTCGCCGTAGAGTGTGCAGTAGCCTACCGCGATTTCACTTTTGTTACCGGTGGTGAGCACGAGTGCGCCGGTTCGGTTCGAGAGGGCCATCATCATGGTCCCACGGATTCTTGATTGGAGGTTTTCTTGTGTCAGATCGGGGAGTGATTCTCCGAGCTTTCGCTCGTCGATTTTTTCAAACGAGTGGTTCAGTGTTTCACAAACCCCTTGAAAACCAGTCTCGATGGGCATCGTGATGCATTCGATGCCCATGTTGTTTGCTAGTTCATACGCATCGGTTTTGCTGCCCTCACTGGAAAACTGACCGGGCATTGATACCCCGAGCACATTCTCTGGTCCCAGCGCACGCACCCCCAGGGCAGCAACAAGCGCGGAGTCGATCCCGCCGCTGAGACCTAAACAGACGGAACTGAAACCGCACTTGGTGACATAATCACGCACGCCGAGTGTGAGCGCTTCGATGATTGCTCGTTCGTCATCGAGTGCTTGGTACGCGTGCGTGGATGTGGTGGATAGGTCTACGACTGATATCGATTCTTCAAACGCGATTGATTCGTGGAGTGTGTTCCCGTCGGCGCTGATGACACACGATTGACCAGCAAAGATCAGGTCGTCATTGGCGCCGATCTGATTCACGGATACGACAGGAACAGCATAGCGCGATGCGTGACCACGCAATATGCCGCGGTGTTTGTCCGCTTTGCCCACAACAAAGGGCGAGGCGGATGGGGTAACGATGATCTCCGCGCCGTGCGTGATCAGTTGGCCAACATGATCTGGTTCGTTGTTGTATTTGTTGCTAAATCCAGAATCGTCACCGCGCCAGAGGTCCTCGCAGATCGCGAGACCGACCATGCGTCCGCCGATGTTCACCACCACCGCTTCGTTACCTGCTTGAAAGTACCGGTCTTCATCAAAGACGTCATAGGTCGGGAGCAATCGCTTGGCGTGTGATGCGATATGTTTGTTGTTCTGATAGACGATAACCGAGTTGGTGATGCCGGTGGTTGACGAAGCTTCATCTGGAGTTGTTGCAAGCATCGGGGTACCGATTACTGCGGTGATCCCTTGGGTATGGTTGAGTCCGATTTGCTCTGTTGCATCCACACATTGCTCAACAAATCCATTCACAAGGAGTAAGTCGCGGGGGGGGTAACCAGAGATGATCAACTCAGAAAAGACGATGAGCTCAGCTCCGTCGTCTTTTGCCGACTGGATCGCATGCAGTATTTTTTTAGAGTTCCCGTCGATATCACCGACCACGGGATTGAGTTGAGCGAGTGCAATCTTCATGCGGGATCGTAGCTCGCTTGTAGCGGATCACCCTGTTTCTTCGCTGGTAACAGATCCCAGGACCGTGCCTGCATGTCCGGGTTTGATGCGCAGCCATGCGACACCGAACGCAGCACATCCCAGATTCACGACCGCTTCAATCGCGGTCACAAAGACCACCGCTGCAGCGATTGGGCTTGCGCCGCCTTCCCCGTCTCCAATTGCGGTGGCGCTGACACCAAAGAGTGCCGCCGCTCCGATGGTCCCGGCTTCTCGTGTCCCCAGCATTCCAAATGGAGAGAATACACCGATCAGAAAGTACACACTTCCGAGCAATAACGCATCGGCGCCACTGATCGGGAGCCCCAGAATCCACGCGGCTACAACAAACCGTCCAGCGAACGCGAGCACATCAACAACACGGAAAATCCCCGCCCAGATCGAGGATGCGGGTGAAGCCACCATGTCGAATCCCGCATGCATTCGTATGAATGCCTCTCGATGGGTGAGCCCTTCAAGAGCTCCCACTGAGGCAATCCGTGAGATCCCGCGCGGTCCATAAAACACCCGCGCCGTAGCAATCATCACCCCGACGCTGAGCGTTACCGATCCAATCACTCCCAGCCACCACATCATGTTGATTTCTTTGAGTAGATATGAGATCAGCGCCATGGGTCCAAGCACCGCGAGCATCAGGAATCCGACAGCTCCAAACCACGCGCCGATCGTGAGCACTGGAACCCCGTCGCGCTTGCGGTGGATTGCGACACGCGCGATGAGCGAGAGCTTGAACGGCAGATACGCGAGGAGCGTGGCAATCGCGTTTGTTGAGATGACATCGGTTGCTCGGATCTGGTGAACCGGTCTGATCACGACCCAGAAGATCAACCCGTTGAGGGCGACGGATGCAAATGACAATCCGACGATGGCCATAATCTCACCAGCGGTCGCGTTCTGGAGTCGTTCGAGCTGGGTACGGTTTTCTTCTTTGAGCGCCATGCGGACTGCCCAAGCGAGGGCGCCGATGGAGGCAACGAATCCGATGAGCTGAATGACGACCCGGAGTGCTGAACGCTCAGATTTGCCATCTTGACTACCCATCTGGGTCTCCGTGTCGCGTGTTGAGTTCAAATCTAGGGGGCATGCACACGAGATGAATGCCGACCCAATAGATGAATACTCATTGTGAAGCTGATCGAATCAGACTCTGCTGACATTGTATCACCGATTCCATCGATACAAATCGCATACAATCCAGCATGTCATTGGAGCCCATCAAACATACGAACTCGACCGCCAGCACCGATCAGCCTGAGCTGATTGAACCACTTTGCGCGATTTTCCGCAGAGCGCTCAAATCCGAAGGGCTCAAATACACCCCCGAACGAGCGCAGATACTGGATACGATTATCGCGTTCGATGGGCTTTTTGAAGCGGACCAACTCCTCGACACGCACAAGAAACAAGGACATTCAGTTTCCAAAGCTACGGTCTACCGGACGCTCAAGCTGCTCGAATCCGCGGGGATTATTCAGCATGTACTGCTCGGACGCGAGCAGTCGCACTATCAGCTCGCTATCGGTCAAACAGGCAATACGCTATTGATCGATGTCGATACCGGTCAGGTGATCTCCACCGATGTTCCTGAGTTGATCGAACTCCGCGAGAAAATATGCGTTGCTCATGGGCTCAAAGCACAAGCCCACAAGCTGCAGATCTTTGTTTCTCAAAAATAGAGCTTGAAACAGAAAAAAATTCAAACAAACAGTTGAACACTCAAGCCCGTTTCCGTCGTCCAGCGTGGAGCAATCCAAAGCTCAGCAAGCTTATTGAACCCGGAGCCGGGACCGGTGCCCCTGCGATGGTTTCGTATCCCCACCGGATTGCGCGGTACCCGATGCTGAGCGGTTCACCCGGAATGTACTGCGTGCGGGTCATCTCTGCGAATCCGTAATGCACGCCGTCGTCCATAGTGAACCGTACACCGATCATGAATGATTCATCTGTGAAGTAGATGCCTTCAGCAGTGGGGGCGGTGCCGATGTCGACATGCATGTTGACCCATCCGAGTGTCCAGTTCGTATCAGCGCCAACAGATCGGCCATCATCAAAGTCAGCGGGTGCGATTGCTCCAACAGGTGAGTTGGTATAGGGATCAATCACATCGATCAGTTCATCAGCGCGAGCGATATTCGTGTTGAGCCCGGTGCCCAATAGGGTCCAGTCTCCCTCAACCGGGAATGCGCTCTCAAATCGAGCAATCATGAATGAGCCTGTTGGGAGTTCACCGTTGGTTGGTTGGTCAAAGGCGCTTCGGGTGACATCGATCCCGCGACCAAGCACAGAGTATCCTGGGCCGACCTCGTAGTATTCCACCAGATCCATCGCGGGATTCGTGTTCTCAAAGACAATCAGTTCCCCAGCAGCGTGTCCAGCAGATATCGCTGCCAATACCGAAGCGGATAACATTGCAGAACAAAAGTGATTCGTGGTATGGGGACTCATGAATCCAATATACCACAGAATCCCGACCGCGATTCTGTAAATCGAAAACGATTCTTGATACACATGATCTTCGTCTGGTGATATTCACCCAGATTTTCGTCAAGCACACTCAACTGGTGCGATGTATTTACCGTGAAGTGCGCATGATCACACGCACCCCGCGTCCGTTCCACGCGTCATGGATACGCATCAGATCGCGCATTGATACAAGGTCGTTCGCGCCGATTCCGACCTGCAGCGCGTCGGTGGGGCCGAGTTCCATTGATTCAATGAGATCAACCGCTTGATCGATTGCGATGCCTTGCTCTCCTTTGATTCCATAGACGACGGTAATCCCGTCTGAGCTTCGCACGAGGTCAACATCAATGATCGCAGCGGGGAGATCGAACCGCGCCTGATCAGGTTCCGTGCTGACCTCGTCCTGACTTTCAATGGAAGCTTGCAAGAACCATTCGTATCCTGCGATGGTGGTGCTGGCCATGAAAAAGATGAGTATGACCAGGACAACATCAACCATTGGGGTCATCATCAGTCCGGTGCGTTGATTGCTTCGATCAAAGACACTTCGCTTGCGTAAACCTTTGCTGGTTTGGATCATCCTCCACCCCCAGCATTGGTAGTTCCGGCGCTTCGCGTGGTGACAAACTCGATACCGATCGCGCCCGCTTTCTGGAGCATACTCAGCACAGGTCGGACCGAACCATAATCTGCATCTTCGTCTGCTCGCACCCTGATGCGAGCTCCGGGGTTTCGCGCGAGCATCCCGGTCACTTCGCCCTCAAGACGGTTGACTTCGATGGGGTCGCCGTTGATCGTCACAGCGCCCTCACGAAAGATGCCTACCTCGATTGATCCTTCTATCTCGACTTGATCGATGCCTGTCTCGGTTTCAGAGACCACAATTGTCGATCGTCTGTCCAGCGCGAGCTGACCGACCATAAGGTAAAAGACGATCAAACACATCACCACATCAATCATCGGGGTGACATTGACACCCGGACCATTGCTGTTTTGTGATAGTACAGATCGTGTGCGCATTATTTGTTTTTGTCAGAAATCGGTTTGTCTGTCGATTGTGCAGATTCAATCACAGCAAGCTGATCAACCAATCCGCCAGCCTGCTCAAAGGCGGTGTTGCAGTGCTTCTCAATCACGCTTCGGTACCATCCGTATATGAGCAAGCAAGGCACCGCAAGCATCAACCCAAGCAATGTATGAAACAACGCTTTGGAGATCCCCATCGATAAATCGGTCGGTCCCGCGGTCCCTCCCGCTTGTCCCAACCGAACAAATGCGAGGATCATCCCCCACACGGTACCAGCAAGACCGATCAACGGGCCAATCTCTCCGATTACGCGAATGAGATCAAGCGGTCTGGTCCATCTCCCGCACGCGTTGCTCGCTCCGATTTCCGCAGCTTCGCGCATCGCTGCGGATCCGCTCTTGCGTGCGCCGTGCGCCGCGACGCAGGCGCTGGCAACGATCCCGTCATCGCTCTGGGCTTTTGAGAGGAATGATGCGGTGTCTTTCTTTTCTAAGAGTGTTTCGAGATTCTCAACAATCTCATCAGGCGCGATCACAGACCGGCGCGCATCGAGCACCAATCTGATTATCAGCGTGACCGCGATCATCGATCCAATTAACAAGATCACCGAGAACACATCAAAGCTCTCGCTGAATAACGACCACACGCTGGTTTCTACACCACTCCCGGCTTCTTCATTCATACCCACACAATACCACCCCAAGACCCGTCGTGCATCACTCCTGATCCATATCCGCTTGTTCAACCGGTCGCGTGATCGAGTAGCTCTCGCTCATCCAACCATGGAGGTCACTGAGCCGAGCCCGTTCACTCGCAAACGGCCAGCTCGCGGATTCTGGATGGACTTCTTCTTTGGTCACCGGACACCGGACCCGGTCGCGCGGTTTGAGCGCCAGAATCGAGACCCGATCCATCCAAGTTTCGGGGACCTCGAACAGGAAGCTGCGGGATTCTTCATCAACATGTGAAATAGTAATGGTGCATGATTCTTCGTCGATGACCGAGTCAATGCGCTGGGGCCATTCGACGAGTCTGATTGAACCATCGCTGCTGACGCGGTCCCATCCGAGTGCTTCGAGTTCGGATTCGTCTCCGAACCGGTAGCAGTCCAGGTGTGCGATACTGCCTTGTTGCTGGCCGAGGGAATATGGATAGTTGTTCATGAGCACAAAGGTAGGGGAGCTGACGAGCGACACATCCGCACCCAGTGCGAGCGCGATCTCACGGACGAAGGTTGTCTTTCCAGCGCCCATTTCCCCGACGAGGCGCACCAGATCTCCGGGTTTGAGCACCGACGCGAAGTCTTTGGCAATCGTCGCGGTGTGTTCAAGAGCATCAGAGGATCGTGCAAAGGTGTTCATGGAAGATTGTTCGCGCGCCGCGATCAGATTACCACAGCATCCGGGTCGTGATCGACTCCTCAATCTCTTGCATTCGCTCTTTGAGCGCCGCGGCGCCCGCTGGGTCAGCGTCTAGAACAACATATCCGATGTCGCCCATTGTGCGTAGATACTGGCCGCTGATATTGACCCCAAGCGAGCTTGCTGCTTCGTGGAACTTGCCCAGCACACCAGGGACATTGCGATGGAAATCGAGGATTCTGTGTGATCGCTGGCCATCAACGACCTGCGATGGGAGGTCCACATTGGGGACATTGACCGCGCCGGTGGTTGTTCCACGATTGATAAACTTGACCAGTTTTTCCGCAGCATCAACGCTGATGGCTTCCTGTGCTTCCATCGTCGAGCCCCCGACATGCGGAGTCAGGATCACATTGGCAGCCCCTTGCATCACATTCTCGAATCGATGGCCGCGCTTTGCGGGCTCGTCAGGGAAGACATCAAGCGCCGCGCCCGCGATGTGACCGCTGTCGATCGCTGCTCGGAGTGCTTGCAGATCGACCACCGATCCACGCGCGTTGTTGATCAGGTACGCGCCGGGTTTCATCATCCCGATGCGTTCCTTGTTCATGAGCGTCATGGTCGATTCATTTTCAGGAACATGAAGCGTCACCACATCGGCAATCCTGAGCAACTCTTCGAGTGATCCCGCACTGTTGGCATTTCCGAGTGGTAGCTTGCTGTCCGCATCAAAGAACACAACCCGCATCCCAAGGGACTCTGCGAGCACCGAAACCTGCGAGCCGATATGCCCATACCCAACAATCCCAAGCGTGCGACCACGCACCTCGTGGGATCCCTCGGCGCTCTTGTCCCAGTCACCAGAATGGAGGAGCGATGATCGATGCGAGAGTCTTCTGTGGAGCGCGATGATCTCGCTGATAGTGAGCTCTGCAACCGATCGCGTGTTACTAAATGGTGAGTTGAATACCGGAATTCCCATGGACGACGCGACATCAAGGTCGACCTGATTCGTCCCGGCGCAGAAGCAGCCTACCGCCAAAAGTCGATCGCACTGACTCAGTACCTCGCTGGTCAGTTGGGTCTTGGAACGCACACCAACGACATGAGCCCGCGCGATTGCGCTGGTCAGTGCTTCGCCCTCAAGGGCTCCAGCATGGGTGCGGACATCAAATCCTGCGTTCTCTATGAGTGTAGTTCCCGATGGGTGGGTGCCCTCGAGCAGCACAACCTCGATTTTGTCTTTCGGAAATGAAGTGGTTCGCTCGCTGGTCATGGCAGCACCCCATCTACTTGATCAATCAGTTGCTCTGCAGCACTCGGATTCACAGCGCCATCGCTGTCTCTATGCAGAGTCACATAGCCCATCGCGATCGCGCTACCAAGCACTGCGGTCAGCACCAGCCGGTAATATCCGAACACCGCGAGCCCGTGTTTGGTTAGGAACGAGACCAGCCAGCGTACAGCAAGGGCAGCGCTGATGGTTGCGACGACGAGTCCCACAATAATCGGAGTCCATCCGATGACCTCGAACATGTTTGGGCCGTCCCCGTTCATTGTTTTGTAAAGCGAGTAGACGGTCGCACCACCGAGGGTTGGGAGTCCGAGCAAGAAGCTGAACTCAGCGGCGCGCTTGGGACTCAGCCCAACGAGTACACCGCCCGCGATGGTCATCATCGATCTGGAAGTGCCGGGCCACATCGCGATGCACTGTAGAAAACCGATCGCGAGCGCTTGTGCGATCGTGATTTCATGGAGTTCTTTGCCTTGTTCGATCTGGGTGTTGTCTGATGCTTTGTGTTTCTTGAACTTCCATTTGTCGATCGCGATCATGAACACACCGCCGAGGGCAAGCGCGCTGAGCACAGCTGGTGTGTTAAAGAGCTTGCTCTCGATCCAGTCATTGAGCAGAACCCCAAGGACCGCTGCGGGGAGAAACGCGATGATGATCCGCAGGGCCAGCGCCAGCCCCTGCGTGTCTTTCCCGATCAACCCTTTGCACATCTGCATCACGCGCGGGAAGTACAATCCAAGGACCGCAAGAATCGCGCCTCCCTGGATCACAATATTGAATGTGTCGACCGCGGCGCGCTGATCTGGATTTTCACCCAGCCCCATGAGTTCGGAGACCAGGATCAGGTGCCCGGTTGAGGAGATCGGGAGGTATTCTGTGATCCCTTCCACAAGACCAAGGATCGCGGCTTGGATCACATTCATTGTTTCACTTTGCATCTATTTCTATCCAATGTATCCAGGGTCATCGTGGCAGAGCATGATTCAAAACAGAGTCTAGGGTTCTGCATAAAGTCTCAACACCAATGATCGACCGATTCACCCCAATCCATGACCCCAATGATCCGCGCATCGAGCCTTACCGGGATCAAAAAGACGCGTGGCTCAAAGCGGCCCATAACCCGGATGCGATTGCGAGCGATGACACGGAGGCTGATTCAGTCTCAGAGGGGCTTTTCATTTCCGAGGGATCGCTGGTTCTTGAGCATCACATCAGTTCTCGGTACCCGCTTCACTCTGTGCTGATCGCGGAGAATCGGGTTGAATCGTTGGGGGATCTGCTCAAGACCATCCCATCAGATGTCCCGATCTACACCGCGCCGCGACTGATTTTAGATGCGATCACCGGATATCCCATCCACCGAGGGCTCTTGGCGTGCGGCTATCGACTCCCGCAACCAACTCAAACCGAGTTCGAGGAACTGATTGAAGCTTCGCGAGCGCTGGTGATTCTCGAAGACCTTTCGAATCATGATAATCTGGGATCGGTCTTCCGGTCGGTCGCTGCGCTGGCAGGAGCGGGGGTGCCGGTGCTGTTGAGCCCCAGGTGTTGTGATCCGCTGTACCGGAAGTCCCTCCGCGTATCGATGGGGCATGCATTGACGATCCCGTATGCGGTGATGAATAATTGGCCCTCAGCCCTCACAACCATCAAAGAAGCGGGGTTTGAGCTTCTCGCGCTGACACCGGCCTCAGAGGCGTCCGATATTGATCAAATCGTCCTTAAAAGCTCAAAAACGACGAAATTTGCCCTCTTGTTTGGTGCAGAGGGACCTGGATTGAGCGAGATGGCAATGGACATTGCACATCAAAGGGTGAAAATTCCTCTGGTAAGTTCTGCAGATTCTCTGAATATTTCAGTCTCGGCAGCGGTTGCTCTCCACAGATTGATCCCGCCTATGGAACACAGCCCTCTGATAGAGCACTATCCGGAGGGCCACCAGTAGATTCTTGGGGCAATTCAGTCGACAGTTGGAGGGGCACCGTCTGTGCGTGCTCTTGTACGCAAAGTTCTAGTCAATCACAATACCTGTTCACACACACTTTTTTAGATTCGTAGGAGAACACAATGTCCCACATCATCGCCATGCTCGTCGCCTCTACAGGCATCGCCCTCAACGCTGGTCCTGCAGACTGCTCAGCTAAGAAGGATTGCCCTCTCGAAGCAGCAAAGTCATCCACTTGTGACTCCGCTGAGAAGATGGCGTGTTCATCAGAAAAAATGGCATGCTCAATGGAGAAGACCGCTGATGGATCGATGGAAGCGACCGCACACACCGTCGCGATGACCACCATCAGCCCAGACGCATACACCAACGCAGCTTGGCCCGCCCATAACGACGACCTCTACGCAAACAATCTCCAAGGAAAGACACTCCCTGTCGCTCTTGGAAACGAGACCTGGCTCTCAGAATCAGTCCAAACCCAAGGCAAGGTCGTTGTCCTTGACTTCTGGGCAACATGGTGCCCGCCTTGTCGCGCAGCGTCCCCGATCCTTGATGAGCTCCAAAAAGAGAACGCAGACACGCTAGCGGTCCTTGCGATCTCCGGTCAGCGCGAAGAGATTGATGATGTCAAGAGCTATGTCGCGGACAACGAAGTCGCGTACGCCCATCTCTTTGATGCAAACCAGTCTGTTTACAAAGAGTTTGAATCACGGGGCATTCCCCTGGTTGTTGTTATGTCCACCGACGGCATGATCCGTTGGATGGGTAACCCGCACGAAGAAGGATTCCTCCCAGCTGTCAAGCAAACTCTTTCGGTCGATCCCGCTGTGCAGTCAAGGATTGTCGAAGTCATTGATGGCTGAGCACGCCTGGGATCAGTCGGTGCCATCAGAGCTGATTGATTCCAACGGGGTACGCATCTGAAGCTATGAATCAGGTGCAACCTCACGAGAAGATCTTGGTATACACCATTGTGAACCACGCGATGGCTCTCATAGCTCCCTCAAACACCCGCCATATTAATGGGCGGGTGTTTGCTTTTTAAGATTGTATTTTGGATACTGGGGTGCTGTTTTTGTGCAGAAAGAGCAGTTTTCGGTCCCGGAATCGTTAATTGAACATGAGCTGGCCATTAAATCGTGTAGACTTAGGCCATGCCTATTCAGGTAGTTATGTTCTGGAAAACATGATTGAATACTTGGCGATTCACGAACTCGTCAAAGTCACCATTTGCAACTCGCAGGAGACCGACATGGACACGCGTCATTCAGCAAAAGTACTTATTACCCTCGCCGCAGCTGCGTCGATTCTCCCGGCGCTTGCCTTTGCATCAGCGCCGGAGATCAAACGCGAAGTCAGCGCCCAGCGCGACGCACTAGATGCGATGGAAACCAAATCGGTTGATACAGCAGCGTTCGCGTCCCTTACCGATTGGACCCATCCCGGGACTCTCAGCGACGCGAACATCGATGGGAAAGTGGTCATCGTCGCAATGATTTCGACCGGTGAACCAAAGTCATACATGACCCTCTCCAAACTCACACGCATGCAGCGTGACTTCGGAGAAAACGAAGTTGTGGTTGCTGCGATCCACCCCGACGCGGGATGGGACGCGATGCAGGCGAAGCTCGCAGAAGGACGCATCACCGTCCCGGTCGCGCGTGATCAAGACGGTGTCTTTGCAGCTGCGATGCATACGGATGACTTCCCGGATATTTATGTGATTGATCGCGCCGGACAGGTCCGCTTTGCGGATGTCGATGAGCGTTCACTCAAAGCAGCGGTCAAGCAGCTGACCAGCGAAAGCACCGAAACTGCGATCACCAACGCAGAACTCCAGTCGCAAGGACTCGATCCGGTAGAGGCGACTGCCGTCGCCGCTGGTATCGATAAGCTTGAGTATGACAACGCTCCATGGCCAAACCATAACGGCGGCCGACTAACAGCGATCAACTACCAAGGTCAGCCCTTGCCCGTTCCGATGGGTAAAGAGCAGTGGGTGACTGAAAAGAAAGACCTTGAAGGCAAGGTCCTTGTTCTGGACTTCTGGGCAACATGGTGCCCGCCATGTAGAGCAGCGGCGCCGATCCTGGAAGAAATGCAGGACTCCTACGGCGGACGACTCGAAATCGTGGGTATCGGTGGAAACAACGAGGGCAAAGATGTCTTCGTGAAGTATGTCAAGAAAAAACAAGGCAACTACACCCAGCTCTTTGATAAACGCCAAACCCTTTACCGCGCGATGGGTGTCAACGCGATCCCGCATGTCGTCGTTCTCTCGACCGATGGCGTCATCCGCTGGCAAGGCAACCCACTCAGCCCAGACTTCAAGCAAGCGGTCGCGATGACCATCGCAGCAGATCCGATGCTTGCTGGGGACAACTGATCAACATTCAGCACTCAGGATTGAGCGGCTGAATATATCCAGATTTCACCATGAACCCCAACCAGTTCGGTTGGGGTTTTTTGGTGTCTGAGTTGAGTATGAACTATTCAGAACTGATCGCATCTATAAATACACATGACCAATCCGACTCCCATCACCGATCAGGCTCCCACTTCAGATCCGATCGCTCACATCGTGCTGCTCAACCCTGAGATCCCCAACAATACCGGGTCAATTGGGCGCACCTGTGTTACTACAGGGGCTGCGCTGCACCTGATCCATCCGCTCGCGTTTGATATCGATGAGAAAGCGTGCAGGCGAGCTGGGCTGGACTACTGGCCGAGACTCAACCTGACCAATCATGATTCGCTGGGTGACTATGAGAGCTATCAGAGGCAGAATCTTGACCAGACCAACACGACCTGGTATCTGACCGCTCGCGCTTCTAAATCGATCTATGAGATCCCGATCACCAAAGGCGATCACTTTGTGTTTGGCAGAGAGAGTGTCGGGCTCCCCAAGGACCTGCTGGATCAGCATCCAGATCGGTGTGTGTCGATCCCGATCGTGCCTGATGAGCGGTCGCTGAATCTCTCGACTGCGTGTGCGGTGACGATTTATGCAGTCATCCAATCGTTGATGGCCCAGTCGGCGCTCACCACCGATAGTGGGGGGAGACTGGTGCAGGGTCAGCAGGGTTGACATTGGTTCCTGAATATAACCCTAACAAACAGAGATTGTGTATTATTTTGAATGATTCTCAATAAACTTACCGAACCTAAACATACTTTCATTCGTATTTTATGTGTTGCAGTGATGTGTTTGGATCATGCGAGATCCAAGCACTGCCAAGGGACGAAACTTGGCAAAATAGAGTTCTCTCCTCTCTCCAGAACAGTGTGCCGTGGTCAAACGCGGTACACTGTTTTTTTACTGTTGACTCTTTTGACTATTCCGAGATTGTTCGAAGGCGCTGAATGCAGACTATGGATACCCAAACAAAATCCGTTCTTTTTAAGCTTCGTACACCTGTTTTGCTGTGCAGCGCGGCTTTGGTTGTGTGCGTTTTTGGTGGTTGCCAGAAGACGCTGCTCAAGAAAGATGACCCGCGTTCTCCGTTCGATCGTTATAACCAAACTCGTGCACAACACGCTCAGCCATTTCTTGAAGATGAGTTCGGAAGGCGCACACCGAATCTCCGTAACAGACTTGTGCAAACCGAAGAATGAATCGCGGATTTGTTTGCAACGCGCATGAATTCATAGCTTTGTTCGGGGCCGGTAAGTGTATTAATTCGCACACTCATAAAAGTGCGCGAAAACATGCCAAAATTACAATCCAATCTGCAAGAAAGTTTCTCCCTTTGCCCGATCGAATATGATACTCTGGTACATCAGTTCTGATGACTCAAGAGTTGTGTTCCGATATTCGCAAACTTCTAGCTCGGTGCTTCATCCATGCCTGCAAAAGTCACAGTCCGCACAAACGCAAGCGTCCGCACAAAGGTTGTGTGGGCTGCTCTTGTCGCTTCGATGACTGGACTCGCGGGTGTGCTTTCGGTTCTGGATTCGGGTCATGAGTCTCTCAGCGCTCAAGGCGTCTCGCTCTCGCCGCTTGCCAGCATCACTGCAGGTCGAGGGGTAGACGCGATCTACAACACCAAAGCAGAGCTCTCACCGGAGAACTGGGATTCGATCATCATCGTGCACTCCGGTTCACCTGCTGGCTCAGCTGAGTCCATCGGCGCTCAGCACAAAGCGGTTGGGTATGACGGTCTGAGCTATCACTTTGTCATCGGCAATGGGACTGGTATGGGAGACGGCGAGATTCATCTCGGTAACCGCTGGCTCACCCAAGCATCGGGAGCTCAGCTTCCAGGTCTTGAGCCTGCCCAGACTGCGAGATCAATCGAGATCTGTCTCGTTGGTAACGGCGACCGCAAGCCCTTCACTGATGAACAAATCCGGTATCTTGCTCAGGTCGTCACTTCGTTGTCAGAAAAACTGGATATCCCATCAGACAAAATTCTGCTTCATGATGATCTTGCTCCCACGACGAGTCCGGGGCGTTTCTTCCCTCGAGCATCGTTCAATGAGTTGCTGGGTAAGGGCTAAGCACGGTCTAAGCTAAGGCTAAGCAAGGGCTAAGCCCGAGCTAGAGATCTTCAATGAAACAGTTTCAGTGAATTCCGCCTCTGCTCATGCAGAGGTTTTTTCATATCAATACCGACCGAGCGGAACCGCAGGCCCGGATCATCCATATACTTATTGTCCCTCCACGATGCGTGGAGCTGGGCTCGTTACCCTTCTCGCTGGGTATTTGATTCGTACAGGACTCCCGACACAACCAGTCTGTGCTTTGACCTGTTTCTATTGAGACTCATCTGAGACTCTTTGGAGCAGTGACCCACCATCGATGCTGAGAACTGCATTACTGGAATCTTTCTCTGATGACTGAACGGGCTCGAGATGAGTAGCTTGGTTTGGATGAATGATTCTCCTTGATGTGAGTTGCCGCCATATTGCTGGTTCAGGTCTACCATCTGGTACCCGATAATGTCAGAAATCTGATTCTGGGTGCAATCTCAAAGGCTCTGAGCCGAACTACTCATGATCACAGGTTGTTGTGGTATGAAAGTTCTTGTTCACCGCCGCTCGCAGGACTTCTCAAGATACACTGAGCACGACGACGAAAGCATAGTTGACCACAGTAACACGCACCGGACCACGATTCATGACCTCCGAACTCACGGCATTTAAAGCGGGCGACACAGTCGAGGGATACCGCATCATGTCCGAGATCGGGCGCGGCGCTGCATCCATCATTTATCTCGTCCAAGACATCAAGTCCAAACAGATCTGGGCTCTCAAGCATGTCGAGAAAACCGACCCAAAAGCACAGCGATTCCTCGATCAAGCAGAGATCGAATACAAAATCGCCAACCAGATTAAGCACCCAGCAGTCCGGCGCATCGAGAAGCTCATCAAGAAGGGCTCGCTCCTCAAGTGCAAAGACCTCTACCTGGTCATGGAACTCGTTGACGGGATCTCCATGTTCGATGAGACCCCGACCGATCTCACGGTCATTGTTGATCTTTTCCACCAGACCGCGTCGGGACTCGCAGAGATGCACAACCATGGGTATGTCCACGCGGACATGAAACCCCACAATGTCATCATCGGATCCGATATCGATGGGAACCTGAGCGCCAAGGTCATCGACCTCGGGCAGTCCTGCAAAATCGGGACCATCAAAAAACGAATCCAAGGCACCCCCGATTACATCGCGCCTGAACAAGTCCACCGGCGCGAGATCACTCCAAAGACAGACATCTACAACTTTGGCGCGATGATGTACTGGGTGCTGACCGGAAAGAATATCCCCACCGCGATGGGCGCCAAATCAGATTCGCTCGTTGGATCTGTAGACGATTCAATGATCCAAAAAGCGACACCGATCACTGAACTCCGAGACGATCTCCCTGATCGACTCTCGGCTCTGGTGATGGAGTGCTTTGAGGTGGATCCGGACAAGCGCCCAGACTCGATGACCACAGTTGCCAAGAAGCTGGATCTGATTTTGGGGATACTCCGGTCAACTCCTGTCGGTGAAGAGTCGTAAACCGCCGCCACTTTGCGTGTCTCCTGCGGTTCTGGCTCTGCTCAAAGCTCCACTGACCATATCTTGGCTGCTTGCCTATCCTTGTGATCAAGCCGTCCTATTCCCTTGTGCGAGTACACCGATGTACACCATCGACATGTCCAATGCTGCTGAAGTCGCGCAGGTTCTCCGAGAAGGGGCGCAAGCGAACCTCACCGCATCGTGCAGGCAGGGGTCTATCGACCATATCCATGCGCCGGGTCATCTGATCGCAACGGGTGATACCCATGACCATCCAAAGAACTTTCGCGCGATTGTCGCAGCGGCGGGTCTTGATGGTGAGTTTGGATCTGAGCCCAAGCATCTCACGCTCCATGAGATCATCCATCCTGATATGAAACAGTCCTTACCAGGCGAGCCCGCACCGGTCGATACGAGTTATCAGGGACTGACACGCGTTGCCAAACTCAAAACGCAGTACCCGGAGTTCGTACACTTCTTGCTTGCGAATCACGAGCTTGCCCAAGCGATTGATTCACTGATCGTCAAGAACGGTGTGCGTTGTGTGGAGGCGTTTAATGCGGGGATCGATCAAGAGTTCGCACATGATGCGATCGGGGCTGAGGATGTGCGTGAAGCGGTCAAGGAGTTTGTGCTTTCGATGCCCATCGCTCTCAGAGCATCCTGCCCGCAAGGGGATATTTTGTGTGCTCATTCCCTCCCTGGACCCGGAATGATGGAGCGTTTTGATACCTCGATCCTCAGCAGAGACCTTACCGATCAAGACTACGAACCCCGAGTTGGTTCCGCGCACCTCATGACCTGGGGACGGGGTTACGACGCAGAGCAACTCGAGGATCTTACTGAATCGTGGGGGGTCAATCTGTTCATCTTGGGTCATGAGCATGCTGACAATGGTTACGCGATTGTTGAACCCAACGCAATTGTGCTCAACACCGATCATGACAAAGGGGTCTACCTCCCGATCGACCTTGACCATGAGCCTTCGATCTCGCAAGCAGCAACAAACCTGATCCACATCTCACAAGAACACTAGATGAGCTTTCATATCACGAGCTGTCTTGAACCACTAGAAATGTTTTAGTTTTCAGGTTGATCAGTACGCTCAGATGAATGGATCGCGCGCTCGATCCCAAACCCGTGGGCTTCTGGATCAAGATACAAACCGCGATGCTGTTCCGCTTTGTCTTGCTCAACAACGATCGGGCGGTAGGTTGCTGATGCATCAATCCGCACCCCTGTGACTTCCCAGCTGACTTGCTTGCCGCTCGCGCCGCCCCCAACTACAAACGAGTTCCCCTCAATCAGCTCCGCAACATGCAAGGATGGCATCGCTGCCCCGATCGCAGTCAACTGATAACGGTAATCACTGTTCAGTGAATCAAAATAATGGGGGAGCTCAACGATCCCGCGTCCCGAATCGTCCAATGTCACTACACCCGAATACACATTGAGCATCTCGGGTGATTCAACAAATGAGTGCGACAGGTACTTGTTCTCTGGGTCCATCGGGTGGTCAATCTTAAAGGTGCCTGATGACTTTGAGAGCGTTCCCGCGACATGCACATCACCCTGGAAGAACCCAGCGAATCGCACGCCGCCCACAGGACCAACGATCTCACCAAAAACCCCGTACGCTGTGCTGGCAGTGCTCCCAACCTGCGCCCCGCCATACACGCCATACGCTGTGCGCCCACCGCCATTGGCGGGATTCTGTGCAAAGCCGCGTACTCCATAAGTCATATTTGCGCCGGTGTTGAATCCGCCTGCAAATCCGTCAACACCGATTCGGGTGAGATCCGATCCAAACCCGTCGGGGCGTGCAACCCCTCGGACACCTACGCGTCCGCCGACGCCTTCGATTGCGGTGCCTTCTCCGGGGGTGCCGATGTTGAATGCTTCGAGTCCGAACTCATCGGTTGCGCCGAGGAACGAGGTTCCTCCACTGGAGTGGGATCCTTCGACTGCTGCATCACCGGTGTTGGTGGTGCTTCGGATGCCGCTTTGGGTTGAGGAGTTGGCGCTGACGCCGAACCCGCTGATTGATGAACCGACGATTCCATCGCCATTGGGTGCACTGCCAAACACACCTGTCCCAGAGACCGAGAGTCCAATCACGCCATTGCCGAGTCCGTTGTTTTGACCGACAACGCCCACGCCGTTTCCGTTGTGGATGCCTTGTACGCCTGCGCCTTGGAAGCCTGTGGATTCTGATACACCAAGCACACCCACCGCGGGGGATGCATCTGATCGGGAGTTTGCTCGTCCGAGCACGCCAGCAGCACCAGATGCGCGAGACTCGGTCTCGCCGATCACTCCTGGATTGCTTAAGGACGAGTTGGACATGTATCCACGGATTGGTATGCCGCGCGAAGAAGTCGCATCCACGATATCCATATCGTCGATCACTACCCAAGGCACACGCAGGTCCAGCGCCAAGTTCGCTTGCTGACTGCTCGTCGCTCTGATCGCATACGGGGTGTACTTGATCTCTTGGCGTGGAGATAAACTTGTGCCTTCTACCCGGACGGCAATCCACCGGTCCGATCCATCGAAGAACTCATCGTCGAAGTTGAGTTCAACTTCAAAGAGCCCATCGCTGACCTCGACATCATCGATTGTGATGATTTGTAATGCTAACCCTAAAAACGATGAGTCAGCGAGTGTGAAGACCATGTCGTACATCCCTTCAGCTGGGGCTTGGTTGTCTTCAAGCGTTCCCTGATAAGAGATCGGTGCTGCGTGAGCTTGTGCGCTCATCAATCCGACGGTCATCCCGACAGCTATTCCCGCAAATACACCCAGACTCCGACGATTTACATACAACATAACATACTCCTGTGGTTTTCAGACGAACGACCAGTATACCAGAAACGAAAAAATCACCAAGAGTGAATCCAAGTTCTTCGTGATCTGTACAGAGATATATGCCTGGTGTGCAGCAATCCCACATTTGTCCCAAATGCGGCTATGACCAAACCGGTGAGATCGCTGCCTGGAAAACACAATGCCCTGTTCAAGGGACCTGTTCAGAATGCGGTTTCGTATTCTTGTGGTCAGACATTTTTGATGCACAACGGTCGAATCTGCCGTGGTATATCGAGCATATCAATCACAAACATCAGTTCATCACACGGACTCCATCAACTCTATTGAGGTTGCTAAATCCCTTTCGATTCTGGGGAGCGCTGACTCCGCTGAGCGCGATTCGTCTCCGCGTTCTCATGCTCTGGGTATTCGTATTGGGTATCGCGATGCATGTTGTAGTGACTGTCCCGGGTACTGTCGGTTACTACTCTCGTCTTCAATCGCGCCAAGGGTATTGGTTGAATCAGTTCAATTCCAAAGGCGTGTATGCATATCCTGAGCTCGCATTCAACAGACTCTTTGAACATGTTTTTGAGATGAGGTATCAGGGTACTCCCAGTGGACCGGGTGAGATTAAAATCTGGTTCGATTGGGGCGTGAGCTTCTTGAGTATCATCGCCAGACCTGTGAGTCTCAGCGTTGGGATCAACATGATGTGGTTAGCGGTGTTATTGCTGATCCCCACCACACGGAGGCTTGCAAAGATTCGGACTGCCCATGTCCTCAGGGCTTTCTTACTGAGCATGATCGCAGCGATGGTTGTGTTCCAAGCCGCTCGATTCAATCTTGGCATGCGTTCATACTACTGGAGGACGCATATCACACTCCTGGGGTATCGACCAGCGCTTCAGATTCTGGTTATTTGGCAGCTTGTGTACTGGCCAGTAGTCATCCATATCGGGTGGAAGATTCAGAAATCGAAGCTTCTCATCGCACTTGGATCAACAGCAGCAATCTTGTTTGGATTACTCCTGAACATCACAATCTTCATCCTCCCAGACCTCCTGTAATTCCTAGAAACTCGCACGAGGTTCCCAAGCTATCATTCTTCATGACCACCACATCAACCTCAATCGATCAGTCCATCCTCGACACCATTGCTGCTGCCGATCCAGCTGTCGCGGAGATCATCTCTGCTGAGCGCGACCGCCAAGAACACACCATCGAGCTCATCGCTTCAGAAAACCACGCATCACCCGCCGTCACCGTTGCTGCGGGAACCTGCATGACCAACAAATACGCTGAGGGCTACCCCGGTCGCCGCTACTACGGCGGATGCGCCCACCACGACACCGTCGAACAACTCGCCCGCGACCGCGCCAAAGAACTCTTCGGATGCAAGTTCGCCAATGTCCAGCCGCACTCGGGAGCACAAGCAAACACCGCTGCGTTCATGGCCATGATGGAACCCGGAGACCCCTTCCTCTCCCTCGTCCTCAAAGACGGCGGCCACCTCTCCCACGGCATGTTCCTCAACTTCTCCGGAATCTACTACAACCCCGTCCACTACGCGCTCCATTACGACGCGGATCATCCTCAGCACGAACAGATCGACTACGACTCCGTCCTCGCCGCTGCCAAAGAACACAAACCCAAAATGATCCTCTGCGGCTACTCCGCCTACCCGCGCGTGATCGACTTCAAACGCTTCCGCGAAATCGCAGACGAAGTCGGCGCAACCCTCATGGCCGATGTCTCCCACATCGCAGGACTCATCGCCGCCGGCGAGCACCCATCCCCATTCCCGCACGCGCATGTCGTCACCACCACCACACACAAATCACTCCGAGGCCCGCGCGGCGGCCTCATCATGACCAACGACGAAGAACTCAACAAACTCATCAACCGAAATGTCTTCCCAGGAGTCCAAGGCGGACCCCTCATGCACATCATCACCGCCAAAGCAATCGCCTTCGGCGAAGCACTCCAACCCGAGTTCAAAGCCTACCAACAACAAGTCATTAAAAACGCACAAGCACTCGCCGGAGCACTGACTGACCACGGCTTCCGCATCACCTCCGGAGGCACCGACAACCATCTCATGCTCGTCTCCCTCGTCGAAAAAGCCCCCGAACTCACGGGCAAAGAAGCCGAAAAATGGCTCGAAGACGCTGGGCTCATCACCAACAAGAACGGCATCCCCGACGACCCCCGACCACCAATGATCACCTCAGGACTGAGATTAGGTACACCTGCAACCAGCACCCGAGGATTCAAAGAACCAGAGATGACCCAAATCGCAAACTGGATCAACCAAATCATCGAATCCAACGGCGACGAATCCACCATCGCAACCGTCCGCACCGAAGTCACCAACCTCTGCAAGCAATACCCACTCGCGCACTGATGGTTCGGGCTCGAATCAATCTAAGAATATTGATCATCGGATTCATTACATTTGTTGGGGCATTGATCGTAACGAATGCGGTTAGCGAATCCAGAGTCATTGTGACCGGTGTTTCTGTATCCATCCCATCGAATCCAACTGCACAGTATCCAGTACAGCTGCAAATTACGGAAGCCTGGTTCGGATTCTTGGAGTACAACAGCCAATCGCAAATACTTCAGATCAAAATTAAGAAACCGCCCAACCTAGACAGCGCGATAGAGAACGAAGTTGATTTAGAGATCCAGCAGTTTCTCAGCTTGACTGGTCGGTCAAAGAGTCCATACGCATTGCAGATCCGTGTATCTCTGTTCGTGGTTCAATATATTATTCCACTTGCAGTTGCTGTATGGGTGATGGTGCTTCACCATAGAAAGCTGCTTGCCTTGGAACACTCGAATATCTGTGTCCACTGTGGATACAACTTGAATTGTCTCCCGTGTAATCGTTGCCCAGAATGTGGGAACAGAAGCTAGATTATTTACATTGTAATGATCCAATAACGATGTCAAAGCACACCCCCATCACCCCAGAATCCCCAGACCTCGACGCCGTTGAGTGGGGTGATGCTCCATCAACACTCAAAGACAGCGCCGCCTTTGATCGCATCCACCTCAGGACTCCCTACAGCCATTTATTCTCCTCCCGCTCCGTCACCTTCGATCAATCCAAGCTCACCAACACCGCACTGACAGCATCAACGCTCCCGTCCACCCGCTGGACCGATTGCATCATCCAAGCCGCCGATCTCTCGGGCGCGACATGGATCGACGCCCGCCTCATCCGAGTACAAATCACCAACACCAAACTCACCGGCTTCGACGCCCGCGGCTCTACCCTCCGCGATGTACACTTCAAAGAATGCAAAGCCCCCGACATGCTCTTGTCGGAATCAACCTTCGACCGAGTCCGCTTCGATCAATGCCAACTCACCAAACTTGACCTCGCCGGCGCGCAAATCAAATCCCTCGCCATCAACAACTCAGACGCACGATCTCTCCTCCTATCAGGAGCCAAGATCGATCACCTTGATCTCCGAGACTCCCTCATCGAAGATATCGTCATCTCCCAATCTCAGCTCAATCACATCACCATCTCACGAGCTCAAGCGCCGGCACTTGCTCAAGCGCTCGGGGTTCGTATCACAGATTCGTAATCTCTAAACCTCACTCGATGACTTCAGTGATTTCAGCTTCCTCTTTGCGTGCATTGTCAAGCAGCTTAGAATCCACTTCGATGACTCCGTCGCCTTCTTCAAGGATGACATGCACGCTGTCTGTGTAGGTGCCTGCTTTTCCTGAGATCGCATCAACGCTGATCCCGACGAGTCCGCCGAACACGGTCTTCCCTTCGACGGATCGGTTCAGCCTCAGCATCACGGATGTGTATCCATCAAGCTCGATGAGGATCTGCTTGTCTCGCCCCTTCCGCTGCACCGGCACCACGCATGGAGTCGATCCCAATACCTCATCATTGATCGAAACGCTCGCGCCGCTTGGTTCGGTCGTAAAGGAAACATCTTTGTGCTTCTCATTGCGAATCGTTGCGCATCCACCGAGTAGCAGAATCATCGCGCCTGCAATACCTATCCATAGAACTATCCGCATCAAGATCTCCCGGTGCGAGCATCGCACCGTCTGTGAGATCAGGCTACGGGATTAGGGCCGATCCCGCAAGTCGTACCGGTCGTCGATCTTCACGATTCCCCAGTTGAAGATGCCGTCTGCTGTGCGGGGTGGGTCTTCATCGAGTCGTAGGTATTCAATCTTGCCCGATTCATAGATCCGGTACATTGTTTCATCCGTTGCGGTATAGGCAACGACCGAGTTTCTGGGTTGGGTGAACCCACCAAGGAGCACGCCTGCGATCAACGCGCCCATCGCGACGACCCCGATCCGGAGTCGAGCGTTTGTCTGCTGCACCCGCGCGATCCGGGCATTGAGTTCTTCGGTAGGGTTCTGATGTGTATCGATTCTGGTTGTGTGAGATTCATCCATTCCAAGTTCCATCCTGTTGTTCGATTCACGGGCCGGTGCAGAGTTCACAGTGCACATTCGCTGACTCTTCATAGCATAACCGATCATCCATACGCATCGCTGACAAAAACGGATACCATGATCCAATGAGAAGTCACACAAATATCACCCTGATAGCCATATTCACCCTCTCAGCCTCATTACTGCTGCTCAGTGCGTGTTCTTCCGGCGCGCGCACCGCGCGATTGCCGGTCCCGCCACCGGCGAATCCACCAGCGAATATTGGGCACATCGTGTTTGTTGAGCTGAATAATCCAGACGACTATTTCAATCTGCTTCGTGATGCGGATTGGATGCTTGGTACGATCCCGACGGTGGAGGTGTATGCTGCGGGCAAGCATCTCGAGACTGGTCGAGCATCGGTGCGGAACGATTACGACCTGGCGATATATCTTGGATTCAAAAACGAGCAAGATCTCAACATCTATGTGGCGCACTCTCAGCATGTCGACTTTGTCAACAAATGGAAACCCAGACTCCGGGCGCTGCGCGTGTATGACATGCTGGATCTACCCAACACACGATTCGGTGTGCGCTAAGAGTACAAAGCAGCCCTGACTACTCAAGCAGCTCGACATCCATCGCTGCTTGTCGTTCTCGGTTCGTCACGATCAGGTCTCGGACAAACACCCCGATCGCAATCCAGATCAGCACGAACGCGCCGAGCTTGAGCGGGGTGAACTGCTCGTCAAAGAACACCACCGCAAGCAGGAGCTGCCCAGTCGGGGCGGTGAACTGCAACAGCCCGACTGTGCTCAGCGGGAGCAGGCGCACCGCGTTGGTGAAACAGATCAAGGGAATGATTGTCACAATTCCGCCTAGGAACATGAACCAGGAGATCCATTCGGGTGTTGCTTGTGCGAAAAATATCCCGTTCTCTGATTGTTCAAGCCAGATCATCAGACCGATACATGCAGGGAGAAGCACGATCATTTCAAAGCTGATGCCCACAGTACCAGTCACATTGGCTTGTTTGCGAAGCAATCCATACAGCCCAAAGCTTGCAGGAAGCAAGATCGAAATCCAAGGCCAACCACCCCCAGCATCGAGCTCCGCGATCGTCATCATCACCACAGCGCTGGCAGCAATCAAGATCGCGATTTTCTGGAGCTTGCTGAGCTTCTCTCCCAGAAAAAGATATCCAAGCAGGATCGAGAAGAGTGGATTGATGTAATAGCCCAACGACGCATGATTGAGCCGTTCGGTGCTTACAGCGTAGATAAAAAAGAACCAGTTAATCGCGATCAGACCCGTCGAGGGTATCAAGACCTTGAGTGATGACCAGCTCGTAAACGCTTTGATGAGTTCAGGAATCCGTTTGGCCATCAACAGGATCGCGATCAACAATGGGAGTCCGAAGACGACACGCTGGGCGAGGACTTCGAGCGGGAGTGCATTATGCTGAGAGAGCAAGCGGAAATAAGTGGGGACAATAAATGCCCACCACCCAAACGCGCCCGCTGCAAACAAGTAGCCCTGCTTGCGGTCGAGTTGGTCTTGAGTCTTTGGAGTCATGAGGGGCGATGGTAGGTGGATAAGCACCGCAATAACCTCAAGTTCCTGCAAGACGCAGAGATTCGTGTCATACTAGAGTTTGATCTGCTCAGCAGGTTCGGCATGTGCTTGGGCAGTGCTGAGTCTTGAGTGATGTAACCAGAGAGATCGCAAGAAAGGGTGACCGATGATCGCAAAGCTTGGCGCTTCGTTATCCAGATTATTTTCAAAGACCGCGCCTGACCCGTTTGTGATCGCAGTGGGGCTGACCGCGCTGACCGCGATCCTTGCGGTCACGATTGGGTATGAGGATCAGGGATCGATCGTTGATAGATCCAAAGCGATGCTCGATGCGTGGCGCGGGGGCGATGGGCTGTGGAAGTTCCTGCCCTTTGCGATGCAGATGTGTCTGATTCTGGTGACCGGTCATGCGCTGGCTGCGAGTAAACCAGTGCGCAGTCTGATCAACACGCTCGCATCAAAGCCAAAGTCCGCAGCAAGCGCCGCTGCGATGATCGGGTGCGTCGCGATGGTCCTTGGATTATTGAACTGGGGGCTGGGTTTGATTGTCGGAGCGTTGCTCGCGCGCGAGGTTGCGCGGTCGCTCAGGACGCGTGGGATCAGAGCACACGGCGGACTGCTCGCTGCAGCGGGATACATGGGGTTGCTTGCATGGCACGGAGGACTGTCAGGAAGCGCCCCACTCAAGATGACATCCAAAGAAGAAGCGGAAAGTGTACTCCCCGCCAATGTGGTGGAGTCACTCACGGTTGATGGTGTGTTCGATGGGGTGTCGTTGTCTCAGACCGTGTTCTCTCCGATGAACTTCTTTGTGTGTGGTGGACTCTTGGTGATTGTGCCTCTGGTGCTGTATTTGCTTACACCAAAGGGTGAGATCGGTCAGCAAGAAATCGTTGAGATGCCCATCGTGGATGATCCGGTGATGGCGGACATCGATGATGGTCGCTTATCAGGATTCCCGGATTGGATCGAGCGCTCTCCGATTGTCGTGTGGGTGCTTGCTGCAATGTTGATCGCAGCGTATTGGCGGTTCGCAAATCAATCGGGCGTGCTGAGTATGGGACCCAACGAGATCAATATGGTGATGCTGGCGCTGGTGTTGATTTTGCATGGTTCGGTGCGTTCGTATGTTGATGCAGCGGAAGATGGGGCGCGTGGATGTTGCGGGATCATCCTGCAGTTCCCGTTGTATGCTGGGATCATGGGGATGGGAGTCAGCAGCGGGCTCGTCGAAGATTTCTCAAACTGGATCGGATCGTTTGCGACCCAGACCACCGCTCCGCTCGTGACCTTTGTCAGCGCCGGAGTCGTCAACCTCTTCGTTCCCAGCGGAGGCGGTCAATGGGGAATCCAAGGACCGATCGCGCTGAGTATTGGAAACGAGGTCGGGGTGCGACCCGGGAAGATGATCATGGCGGTCGCGTATGGAGATCAGCTGACCAATATGCTGCAGCCATTCTGGGCGCTGCCTTTGCTTGCGATTACTCGGGTGAAGGCGCGGGAGATTGTGGGGTACACAGCGGTGGTGATGGTGGTTGCGGGAGCGTGGATGGCGGTGGGGTTGTTGATTTTCTAATGATCGTTTGGTGTCTTAGGTTGAGATTTTGAAAGGTCATCAATGAGCGGGTCATCAATAGGGCATGGGTACATTCCTGCATACTGGACACCGGGTTTGGTGGCTCTTGCGCCGATGAATGCGGAGTTTGTTTTGGTAGGTAGTTTGTAATGTTGAGCGAACCAAGAGTCTGGGTTGCAATCTAACTCGAGTTCGCCATACATGGTGTTGTTTTTTTCGAATCCACACCCATCACGGAGTTCGGCTACTTGGGTGCCATCAAGTCGAATGCTTTGGACGTGTTCTTCGTCAGCATCGAAAAAATCGATTTCCCAAAGAACACCTTCGGGTGCGGTTTCTGGTGTGTTGTTGCTGTGGTCGGGCATTGGCTTGATGATATGTCCTGTGATAGGGCTACGATTGTCCCTATGACTACGACTGCTGAAAAAACCGAGCCGCAAACCATTGAGACTATTTCATTTGTGTCTCTTGGGTGTCCCAAGAACCTTGTGGATTCGGAGAAGATGCTGGGGCTGCTTGCCGCTGATGGGTTGCTGCCTGTCTCAGCAGAAGCGGTCGATGACGCGGAGCACGATGATCTCTCGATCTCGGGGTCTGAGCAAGATACTTCCGCGGTCTCTGGGCGCGTCACTCCCGCAGACGCGGTCGTGATCAATACCTGCGGCTTCCTCGAAGCGTCCAAAGACGAATCCCTCGGAGTGATCAAAGAAGCGGTCGCGCTCAAAGAAGCGGGGCAAGTGAAGCGTGTGGTGGTCGCGGGGTGTCTGGTTCAAAGGCATCGCGCGAAGATGCTGGAGTGGGAGCCTGGGATTGATTCGATGGTGGGGGTGTTTGACCGCGAGCACATCATCGGCGCGGTGCGCGGCGAAACCGTTGCACGCGAGTCCGATCAAGATGTTCAAGACAAAGCACCAAAGTACTGGATCAGCGCCAACGCGATTTCGAGCGCCAAAGACAAGGGGATGCAGACTGTCGGGCTCACGGTTGCGGGTAAGGATGGCAAAGGGATCGGGTACTTCGAGTCTGACAACGCTCGATTGCGATTGACCCCTCGTCACTATGCGTATCTCCGGATTTCTGAGGGGTGTAACCAGAACTGCGCGTTCTGCACGATCCCTTCGATTCGCGGGAAGATGCGGTCCAAGCCTGAAGACCGGATTGTTGAGGAAGC
>JBGCDI010000037.1:0-50198 GCA_045105315.1 Phycisphaerales bacterium
GAGTGGATCGCGATGGGAACCAAAGTGATTAATGAGCTTCGGCTTGATCTTTCCCGGGATGATCATGACGCAGCGTATGACTATGCGATGCGTTTGTATCTTGGGATTGATGACGAGTTGTTCCGGAAGGTGATGGATGGGAAAGAGCCACCGATGCCTGATGGGCAGTATAAGGGTGTGATCGATGACATCATGGCGATGGGCGGGCATCTTGAGAGCGAGCAGGGGAACCTGCATACGCGGGTCGAGTGATCTGAGTGAACTCGGACCTGAATCCATCCGATGATCGATCGATGCATAGCGAACATCCATCATCCAACCCGACACATCCGCTTTTGAGCATTGAGATTGATTCTGAGTGTGACACGGATCGTGGGTGGGGGTATCAGGTGCGTATTTCTTGGAAGTCCCGGGGGGTGACCGAGCATGAGATCACCCTGAGCTGGGTCGATCATGACCAGTTGACTGGTGGGTCTGTTCCCCCGAGTCAGCTCGCTGAGCAGGTGGCTGAGATCGCGGCAAGAGCGATGGGGGTTGATGAACTTCCTGGGAAGTTTGATGTGTCGTCGATGCGCCGCGCTATCCCTGAGTTTGAACGGCTTGTGCGTCAATAATCGGCTGCTGATTCCAAAGCTGATTCCTGTGCGAGTTACTCAGCAGGGTGCCTATTTTAATTACTGTTTGGTTTGTGTGCGTGTGACTTGCTTGGGTCCGGTATTTCTGTATCATGTTAGATGGCAATCGGGTTATCGATTGCTTGCTGGCGATGTGCTTGTTTGTGCACTTTGCTGGTCCATACATCTTGCAACATGAGGAGATAGACATGAACAAAGCACGCAAAACTACTGGGCTGCTTGTTGGGGGCATCGCATTGCTTGCTGGCAGTGCACACGCTGATTTTATTATGGTGGCTGATACGAGCGTGGATCGGGTTCTCCTGCTCAATGCGTTTGATGGATCGGTTGTCAACGATAACTTCCTTGATATCGGTGCTGCGGCTGCTTCGGCTGGATTGACATCATCGACCGCAATTGAAGTGCTTGAAGTCGGTAACGAGTTCTGGGTGAGCGATCAACTTGCGGACCGGATCTGGAGATTCGATCATAGCGGCGGGTTCCTGGGTGACATCGGCGGGGACGGGATGACTGGGAATCTCAATAACATCCGCGGTATGCATCAGGTCGGGAATACCGTCTTTGCAGCGCTCGGGAATGACAGTGCTCTTTACGGCGAGGGTTTGGTGCGGATCAACGCATCGACTGGCGCGATCGAAGGGTCCACGAATGGCCGTGAGAACGCGGATACGAGTTACTTTGATATTTTACAAGTTGGCGATGAGCTGTATGTAACCAATATCGATACAGGCAATGATGGCATCGAGCGGTACTCGCTTGATGGGATGACTTATCTGGGTAACTTTGTGAGTTCCGACGGGGTGACCGGGCTGGACTTTGGTCAGCAGATCTTTGAGCGTGATAATGGAAACATTTATGTCGGTGGGTTCTCGCCGCCATCAGGCGTCTATGAGTACGACGCAGATGGGAACTTTATTGGTATCGCAGCGGGTCTGGACTTCGGTCCTCGCGCAGCGATTGATCTTGGCAATGGTGAGGTGCTCTGGTCCAACGGGAACTTCTTGCGCACTGACGGGACGATAATCCTTGAAGATGGCTCATTCCGTTACTTTACCAGCACAACTATCCCAGCTCCGGGCAGTGTTGCTCTGCTTGGGTTTGGCGCGCTTGCGGGGTCACGACGCCGCCGGTAAGAGAAAGAAAGTGCCAGATGCGCTTTTGAGCCGTTTGTTTTTGAGCCCTTATGGGCGTTTTGCATTTGGTATAGCGATTTAGATCCGATAATTTTCGAATCTATTGGTACACGCGGAGCTGATGTTGTATCTTGTTGATATCACAACTCGAACTTAGCTCGGCTCGACCTGACCCGTCGATGCGAAAGTGCAGTACGCCCCACATCATCCAATGTGGGGCGTATTTTTTGTACATTGTTTTTGCATACTGATTGGGCATGTATGGTGAGATCGGGATTGATGTCGGTGGGGGCGGACGCAGTGGGTTTTTGTGTTGGAGATCAAGGGGCCTACAGTCTGGGATTGAACTGATTTTCTGGAGCTGGCATGGACCCGACTGAAATTGTTATCCGCACATTGCTGGGTGTTGTTGCGGGTGTTGTGGGGGGGCTCGCGGGATTAGGCGGTTCGATCATCATGCTCCCTGCGATGGCGATGATCTGGGGATACTCCGACGAGAAGAAGACCGAGCACCATGTGTATATGGCGGCAGCGATGTGCGTCAATGTCATCGTGGCGCTTTCGTCGACCTTGATGCACGCGAAGAAGAATGCGGCTCGCAAGGATGTGCTGATGTCGCTTGTGCCCTCGATGACCGCGGGGATGATTGCAGGGGTGTTGATGTCTGGAGAATCCCCGGGGCGATGGTCGCTGATCGCGTTCGCGTGTTTCATCTGGATGTACTGCATATACAACATCGTGACGACCATCAGGAAGATACCGGATCACCCTATCGATTCTGCATCTCCCAAAGCGTGGAAGATGATTTGTGTTGGTGTGTTTGTCGGGACGGTATCAGGGTATCTTGGGATTGGTGGGGGGATTTTGTTGGTGCCATTGTTACAGATTGCGGGCTTGCCGCTTCGTCACGCGATCGCGGGGAGCGCGGGGGTGATGTGGATGAGTTCGATCATCGGGGCATCACTGAAGTTGTATACGCTTCCAACAATCGAGCGGGCTGATGGGACGCATTTGGCGGTCGGTGATGCGATGGCGTTTGCGTTACCTATTGGGGCGGGAGCGCTTGCGGGTGCGTATTTGGGGGCGTGGCTTGCGCACAAGATTAAGCTGCCTCACTTGAAGCTGACGATCGCGTTTATTCTTGCGGTGGCCTCTGTGCGGATGGTCATGAAGTAGCGAGTATGCGATTACTTTGAGTTCGCGTTCACATCCTTCGCCCGCGTCCTCTGGTGCCAGGGGTTCCTGATTTTTTCTTGGATCCCATGACCGCTTCGAGTTCGCTGCGCTGGATCATGAGCGGCTCATCATTTCCGAACATCGTTGCGTTTTCGTCGATCATTGCTTGGACATGGAACATTTGATCGCGGAGTGAAGCGGCTTGCTCGAACTGTGTTGACTGGGCTGCAGTGAGCATGTCTTCGCGGAGCATCTCGACCAGTTCTTTGGCGTCGATGAGCGAGTCGGTCGCATCGGCGGCGTGCTTGGCGGAGCGCCGGGCTTTGAGCTCGGTATCGATCCCGGTCCGGATCGCTTTGATGATAGTGGTGGGGGTGATGTTGTGTTCTTTGTTGTGTGCGAGTTGTTTTTCTCGCCGTCGCGCGGTTTCGGACATTGCTTGGTCCATCGCTTTGGTGACGCTGTCGGCGTAGAGGATGACCCTTGATTCGCTGTTGCGAGCGGCGCGTCCCATTTGCTGGATGAGTGAGGTTGCGGAGCGGAGGAAGCCTTCTTTGTCGGCATCGAGAATACACACCAAACGCACTTCGGGCAGGTCCAATCCTTCGCGGAGCAGATTGACCCCGACAAGGATATCAAACTCGCCAGCTCTGAGGGCGGTGAGGATTTCGAGTCTGTCGAGGGTTTCGATTTCTGAGTGGAGGTAACGAACGCGGAGTCCTTGGTCGCTCAGGTAAGTGGTGAGGTCTTCGCAGAGGCGCTTGGTGAGTGCGGTGACCAGGACTCGTCCGCCTTGTTCGATGACTTTAGAGCATTGGTCCATGAGGTCTGGGACTTGTCCGGTTGCGGGCCGGACTTCGACTTCTGGGTCGACGAGTCCGGTGGGGCGGATGACTTGCTCGATGATCTCACCTTGTGTTTGTTCGAGTTCGTACGGGCCTGGGGTGGCGCTGACAAACATCATTTGGGGGACGAGTTGCTCGAACTCTTCGAATCTGAGCGGGCGGTTATCGAGGCAGGAAGGGAGTCTGAAGCCGTGTTCGACGAGTACATTTTTGCGAGCTTTGTCGCCGTTGAACATTGCTTTGATTTGGGGGAGGGTGACATGGGATTCATCGACGATGATGAGCCAGTCTTTGAGGTTGGTGCGGGTGACTCCGAAGCGCTGAGTATCGAGCGCGTGGTCGCGTCCGTCGTCTTCAATTTCGTGTGCGAGCGGAGATTCGGGGTCGATTGCGCCGTCTGGATTTCCTGGCGCGTAGTCGAAGTAGTCCAGGAGTGTGAAGGGGCGTTCACCTGGGAGACGACCGTCCATGTAGCGGGAGTAGTTCTCGACACCTTGGCAGTAGCCAACTTCTTCGATCATTTCGAGATCGTATTTTGTTCTTGCGAGGAGCCGCTGGGCTTCGAGGAGTTTGCCTTCATGGCGGAGTTCCATCACGCGCGAGTCCATTTCTACGCGGATGTTGTCGAGGACTGCGTTGAGGCGGTCTTCGGGCATGACATAGTGGACCGCAGGGAAGAGGAAGTAGCGTGATTCGTCTGCGAGGAGTTCGCCGCTGGTGGGGTTGATGAGTTCGATTCGTTCGATTTCGTCTCCGAAGAGTTCGATGCGGACCGCGAATTTCTCGTATGCTGGCCAGACTTCGATCGCGTCACCTCGGACTCGATAGGTGCCTCGCTTAAAGTCGATCTCGGCTCGTTCGTAGCGCATCGCGTTGAGGGCGAGGAAGAGTTCTCTGCGAGGGAGGTCCATGCCTCGGACGAGGGTGTATACGCGTTCGGAATAGGCGCTGGGTGATCCGAGTCCAAAGATGCACGAGACTGAGGCGACAACGACGCAGTCTCGGCGCTGAAGCAGGTTACTGGTCGCTGCGAGTCTGAGTTGATCAAGATCATCGTTTCGCGAGCTGTCTTTTTCGATGTAGATGTCTCGTCCCGGGATGTAAGCTTCGGGCTGGTAGTAGTCGTAGTAGGAGACGAAGTAGTTGACGGAGTTGTGCGGGAAGAACGCTTTGAACTCTTCGTAGAGCTGTGCTGCGAGTGTTTTGTTGTGCGAGAGGATGAGGGTGGGTTTGTTGGTTTTTGCGATGACATTGGCCATCGTAAAAGTTTTGCCTGTTCCAGTCGCGCCGAGGAGGCAGCTCCGCGGATCTCCATTGTTGATTGAATCAACGAGCGCATCGATCGCTTCGGGTTGATCACCAGCGGGCTGAAAATCGCTGACGACTTCAAATGGTGTTTGCTGAGAGTGCATCGGTTGATCGTATGCCCTCGGTGACAACGAGAGTGGTTAATCTCGAAGCGATGGGAGTTTGGCGGGCATAGCGCTCCCGTACCATTCGTCCATACTCCATTGCTCGGGGTCACATCCAGCGGAGGTTAATATCTTGGCAGCATCTTCATTTGTAGTCGCATCCAGTAGAACGAGCCAATGGTCAGATTCGATGCGCGAATCTGCATGACCGATGAGTGTTCCGAGTAATGCGATACCTTCTACTCGATCGGGTTCGTCGATCTCAGTGGCCTTGGCGGTTGCCCAGAAGTAGCCTCGTCCAGCCCATTCGTCGGGGATATTTGGATCACTCAGGCGGCGTTCTTCATCTTCTTTCTCGAGTCGTGGTAGTTGGTCAATGGGGTCGTCGGTTTTAAAGTGCAAGATGTCGAATACAAAGATCCCGAGTTTGCCGGGAGGGTCAGTTGCTGCGAGCGTGCTGGCTTTGTCGAGGTCGCGGGTATTGAAGATCCACATCCCGCGCATGTCGTCCCAGGTCTGGGGTTGCCAGTATGGACCTGCGATGAGAAGGTCGCCTTCTTCAGCCATCCTGGTCATGTTGGAGAAGTGTCCTTGGAACGCTTCTTGCTGGATTGCTGGTTCGATATCGGTTGCGGGTCCAGTCAGAATGTAGACGAAGGAATAGGTCTCCATCGGACCGGCAGAAAGTGACTTGGTAGCAATCAAAAGACAGAGTAGTGGAAAAAGATGTAGGTATCGCATGCACCAGTATACATCTTGCTCTGGAGTCAGATGCATTTTGAGATATGATATTCAATGATCAATCGACCGCGATCGTTGAATCATCTTCACGCATTGATGCAAGGGCCGCTCTTAGAGCGCCTGATGGTTTGGTGCTTGATTCGTTACCGGGTTTGGTCTTTTGATGAGTGTGCTCCTGCTGAGTGGCTTCAGAAGGTGCGTCTTTTACGGCTTGTTCGTCGATGGTGCCGTCTTCTGCGACTTGATCGAAGCGGACCTCGACGCGTTTGGAGACGCCTCGCTCTTGCATGGTCACACCAAAGAGTTTATTGGTGGCTTGCATTGTTCGTTTGTTGTGGGTGATGACGATGAAGCGGCTCTGGAGTGCGAAGAGATCCAGGGTAGCACAGAAGCGGCCAACATTGGCTTCGTCAAGGGCGGCATCGACTTCGTCGAGCACACAGAAACAACTGGGCTTGCTTCGGAAGATCGCGAGGAGCATCGCTACTGCGGTCATGGTTTTTTCACCGCCCGAGAGTTGGTTGATCGAGCGTGGTTCTTTCCCTGGTGGTTTGGCGATGACTTCGATGCCTGATTCGAGGACATCGATTTCATCGGTCACAACTTTTTGGCCATCGACTTCTTTAACGAGTGGCATCAAGCGGACTTCGGCGCGTCCACCACCGAAGAGTCTGCGGAACATGCCGTTGCGTCCACCGAACTCGTCTTTGATGCGGTCGAAGACTTCTGAGAAGCGGGCGCGGGAAGCGACATTGAGTTTTTCGATGAGTGTGGCAAGTTTGATGCGGGCTTCGTCGATGTCGCGGACTTGTGCGATGAGTGAATCGTTGCGTTCAGTCAGGTTGGACTCTTCGTCGATCGAGTTGAGGTTGACATTGCCAAGGTTTTTGATTTCGCCTTTGAGGACATTGACGCTTGCGGTCATGGAGGTGACATCGATGCGTTCGACGCCTCCATCATCCATCATGTAGCGGTACTCGGGGTACTCGATAAGGAGATCCACTTCGAGGTCTTCGAGTGTTCGTTCTTCGATGGTTTCGCGTTTGACTTCGGTTTCTCTGCGTGAGGATTCGACTGCGTGCCAGTCTCGGTTGAAGGCTTCTGCTTGATCGCGAGCTTGGCTCATCAGGTTCTGGGCGGTGGTGACCGCTTCTTCTGCGATGCGGACAACATCTGCTTGCTCGTGCATCGAGGTTTCGAGTGACTCGATGAGGGCGTGGGCTTTGAGTTGTTCTTCGTGGGCTTCTTGAGCGACGCGTTTGTGTTCGTCGAGGTTGGCGCGGGAACGCTCGATCATGGACTGGGCCTGCGCGTTGCTGCGTTCGATTTCGTCTTTGCTTGTGGTGAGTGAAGACAGGTGCCGGGTTTCAGAGCGGACCTGTTCGTGTGCGGTTGAGACGGCAACGCGAGCGGCGTTGGATGTTTCATTGACCTGCTCAACCGTGCTCTCAAAGGTTCCTAGGTCGGACTGGAGACTGGTGAGGGTTGATCGCTGCTCGCTGAGGAGTCGTTCGAGTTGTCCTGCTTTGGTGGTGAGGCTGTGTCGCTGGACGCGTGATTCTTCGAGTCTGGTTTCGTGGGTGTGCTGCTCGTCGATTCCTCGTTGAACATCGCGGCCCAGTCGCTCGATTTCTGCGTTGTGTTTTTCGTGGATGTGTTCGGTGCGGACGCGTGAGTCTCGGAGTGCGTTGAGCTTTGAGTGGAGGGCTGATCTTCGCTCGCCTAGACCTGCTGCGTCTGAGTCGATGCGCGCGAGGTTTGATTTTTCGGTATTGAGTTCGGTTAGCAGCGCGTCGATTTCATGGACAAGGGATTGGAGTTCGCTTTGACGGCCCAGGAGTCCTTCGGATTCGCTCCCAGAGCGGGTGCCTGCGATGATGCGTCCGTCGGATTCGAGTACGATTCCATCGCGGGTAACGAATCGGCACTGGATGGAGGCGAGGGGGCCAGCGCCGAGTAGGGCTGCGGAATCGACATCGGTGACGAGGAGTGAGTTACCGAGCAAGCGATCGAGTAGTGATTCGATGCGGGAGTCGGTTGATCGTGCGTGCACTGCGTCGCGGAGTCTGGCAACGCGTCCGTTGGTCGCGTCGGTGAGCCAGTGCGGGATGGTGTTTGTGATTGGTGATGAATCTGTGGTCAATGGGAGTAAGGTGACTCGTCCTGGGAGTGATGCGATTTCTTCGGGGGTGGGCATCGCGTCCATGGATTCGACAACGAGTGCTTGGAGTGTGTCTTCGAGTGCTGCTTCGATATGCGGAGCTTCTGAGCTTTTGGCTTCGATGAGTTCAGCGAGTGGACCGATGACTCCGGTGAATCCTTGCCCTTGTTCTTGCATTTCAAGGACGGCGCGGACTGCATCATCGAGACCGACGCGGCTCTTGACCATTTCATCGAGGGTTGCGTGACGGGTTTGCAAGCGGACGCGGTCTTCATCGAGCTGATTCACATGCTTTGCGAGGTTGCCTCGTGAGCTGTCGAGGGACTCGACGCGCTGATCGAGTTCTTGGAGCTGAGACTCGCTTTCGACGATTTTTTGATTCAGGAGTGCGAGTGCTTCGACGGCGCCGGTGCTTTCGTGCTGAGCGTGTTTGATCTCTGCTTGGAGGGCGTTCAGTCTTTGGGAGAGTTCGTTGACGCGTTCGGTGATGGACTCAATGCGACGGTCATCGCTTTCGACGCGTGTCAGGAGTGTTGCGTGTTCGCGTTCGACGCTTGCGACGACTGAGCGGGTTTCGTCTACGCGTTGGCGGTGTTCGTTGAGCTTGCGGGAAGCTTGCTCGCGTTGTGTTGAGGTTTCTTGGAGGGTTGCTTCTGAGCTTGCGAGCTCGGCGCGGAGGCTTTCTAGTTTCTGGGAGTGGTCACCGATGAGTGTATCGATTTCCAGTAGTTTGGTGCTTGCTTCGGTCATCCGTGTGGTTTCGGTTTCAACCAAGTGGGCAGCGTCATCGATCGCTTTGAGCGTCATTTCTTGGCGCTGGTTTGCGGATTCTGCTTGGTGCTTTGCGTTGGTCAGCGCGTTCTCGGTTTCGCGGAGTTCGCGTCCGACGATGAGGCGGTGCTCTTTCGCGATGTTGTGCGATTCTTCCGCTTGTTCTAGCATGGACTGGGTTTGGATGCGTTCATCTTCGAGTGATGCGATCTGGGAGGTCAATCCTTCGAGTCTTCTGCGGATGTCGTCGTACTGCTCGAATCCAAGCGCGAGGCGCTGGGCGCGGTATTCGTCGTCGAGTTCGCGGAAGCGTCTTGCTTTGGCGGCTTGCCCCTTGACCATCCGCAGACGGCGTTCGGTTGAATCGAGCTGCTCGCGGGTGACGGCGAGGTTCGATTCCGCTTTGTCGAGCTTGCGCTGGGCTTCGACGCGGCGCTGGCGGTACTTTGCGATTCCTGCTGCTTCTTCAAAGATGACTCTGCGTTCCATCGGGGACGCGAGGAGCATGCGGTCGACCTTGCCTTGCTCGATGATCGAGTACGCATCAGCCCCGATTCCGGTGTCGAGGAAGAGGTCGCGGATGTCTTTGAGGCGGGCGAGTTTGCCGTTGATGAGATACTGGCTTTTGCCATCGCGGTACAGGCGGCGCTGGACTTCGACTTGGTCCGCATCGATCGGGAGCGGACGGGCGATGCGCCGGCGCTCGGTGATGATGGACGCGGCTTCTGATTCACCATCGCTGACCGCTTGGTCGGCTTCTTCATCGGAGATGTGTTCGTCGTGAGCGGTGTGTGTTTCAGCTTCAGCTTGAGTGTCTGATTCGGTTTGAACATCTGAATCATTTTGCTTTTGGGTTTGCTCTACATCTTCGACGATCACTTCGTGTGGTTCGGTGTCTGCTTGACCCGCGAGGGTTGCGAGCATCGCAGCGGACTTTGGGTTGTCAAAGCTGAGTGTGACCGCAGCCATCCCGGCGGGTTTACGGACGGATGAACCTGCGAAGATGCAGTCGATCATTTCTTTGCCGCGGAGGGATTTGGAGGACCGTTCTCCGAGTACCCATTTGATGGCGTCGACGACATTTGATTTGCCGCACCCGTTTGGTCCGACGATCCCGGTGATTGGATCGTCGAAGGTGAAGGTGGTTTTGTCCGCGAAGCTTTTGAACCCAGCGAGCGTGAGCTTGGTGAGCGCGAGTCCGGTGTTGGCGGGGAGTCCGGATTCTTGGAGGAGATCTTGGTCTGCTGGAACTGTTGTGTTCGCAGGAGTTTGCGCGTTATTGTGGTCGGTGTCTTTGGGTGTGGTCATCGTAGTTGTCATGGTCAGCACAACCTCCGTGTGGGCTGGTAACATGTTGTCATTTGAGCACTTAAGTGTAGGAGCTCTTGGCATGGTACCCCGGCTGTTGTGGGCTCCGCCCGCCGGTTGGATCGATCATATCGCATTTGGAGGTCCATTGCACGGATGTCGCGGGAATTCAGCATGAATCTGGGGCGCGGATCTGAGTGATTCAAAGCGCGGTACCAATGGGTGGTTGGGTTATTCTTGGCTGGTTGTCTGGGGATTGGATTGACCTTACACTCCACCCTCACCATCCAGAAGGAATCCATGCATGTCCAACCCATCCGACCGTACCTACTCCGAAACCCACGAATGGCTCAAAGTCGATGGGGATATCTTGACCATCGGGCTGACGACTTATGCGGTCGATCAGTTGACTGATGTGACCTTTGCGGAGATGCAACCGGTGGGTACTGAGATTGCTGCGGGTGATTCGATTGGTGAGGTTGAGTCTGTCAAGACTTCCTCTGATGTGTATTCACCAGCTGGGGGCGAGATTATTGAGGTCAATAGTGAGGTTGAGTCATCGCCTGAGATCCTGAACTCTGATCCGTTTGAAGCGGGCTGGCTGGTCAAGATCAAGATCAGTGATCAGGGGACACTTGGTGATGCGATGGACGCGGATGCGTATGCTGAATCCATCAGTTGAATCCATCAGCTGAGTGATTTGGCTCAATTCGCATCGTGGGGCGTGGGAATGATTGAGAAATATGGTGGGCTGCGAGCTTAACCGCAACTTGATGGTCCCAACCCCCAATACTCCTCCATGATCCAATGTACAGATGTTCGCAAGTCGTATTCGACCGGGTTGAGCAGCGTTGATGCGCTGCGCGGGGTGAACCTGCAGATTACCGAACCGGGGTTTTATGCGGTGATGGGTCGGTCTGGGTGCGGGAAGTCCACGCTCTTGCATGTGCTTGCGGCGATGGACACGGTTGATTCTGGGGAGGTGACCGTATCTGGTCAGCGCGTCGATCAGTTGACTGAGCGGCAAGCAACCCAGTTCCGCAGGACTTCGATCGGGGTCATCTTCCAAGCGTTTAACTTGATCCCGACGATGTCGGCGCTGGAGAACACGCTGCTCCCGGGATTGCTTGCGGGTGATTCGACTGGGGCGCTGCATGCGCGTGCGATGGAGCTTCTGGATCGGTTGGGTCTGGGGGAGCGGACTTCGCACCGTCCACAGGCTCTATCTGGAGGTGAGCAACAGCGTGTTGCTATCGCAAGGGCGCTGCTTTACAAACCACCCGTCGTATTTGCGGATGAACCGACGGGGAATCTTGATTCTGCATCGAGCATGCTCGTCTGGAGTGTGCTTAGAGAAATCGCGCACGAACAAGAAGTGACCGTGCTTATGGTGACTCATGAACCCGAAGCGGCAACCTATTGCAAGAAGGTCTTTGTGATGGGTGATGGTGTCGTCAAGGGCGTGATCGATGCTGATGAAGACGGCGCGGAAGGAGGGCTTGATGCTGGCACTCTTGCGACTCGCACGCAGCATCTGCTTGGGTAGGCCCTCGCGGCTGACCCTGCTTGCAGCAGCGGTGTGTATGTCGGTTATTCTGATCAGCGCGGTTGCGTGTGTGATGGGATCGCTCAACGCGTCGTTTACCAAGCAGATTGATACGCAGGTTGGGCTTGCGGAAGTGCGTGTGGTTGCGATCTCTGGTTCGACGATGCCTGCATCGGTTGCCGACAGCGTGGCGCAGTGGGACGGGGTGAAGTCTGTTCTTCCCAGGCTCCAGCAAACGCATTCGATTCTTGCAACGCTCCCAACCGCTCAACCGGTCGATGAGGATCAACAAAGCTCGGAATACCTCGTCGAGGATCAACGATATTTGACGAGTGTTTTTATCAACGGGATTCAGCCTGAATCGGAGTTTGATGCTCGGCCCGTCACGCTGCTTGAGGGGCGGTATCCATCTGCGGATAATGAGCTGATGATTGATGCTCGCGTTGCTCAGCGGCTCAGCTGGAACTACAACAACTCGGAATCAGCACAATCTGCAGCGAATTTATTTGAGAATCCGATCGGGTATTTGCAGTCGCCTATGCCTTTTGTCGGTCAGCGGGCGCAGAGTGAATCGGAAGCGAATCAGCTGAATCGTGGGGTTGGGTTGCGGATCGGGGACACGGTCGAGATTGCTCGTTTGTTCCGGGACAACACAGCGCTGACAATTGTCGGGATCTCGCAAGCTCCACCGATGGGTGGTCGTCCGATGGGGTATTCGACTGTTGCGACCCTTGATGCGATTGCTCGCAAGAAGGGGCAGCTGACGGATCTTGAGGTCAAACTTGAGGCTGATGTGGATCCGCTTGCGTTTGTGGAGCAGCATGAGAATGCATATCCGGGACGCGCGATCATCCAAACCACTGGACGGATTACCGCGGGAGTTGAGCAAAACCTTGCGGCGGCTCAGCTCGGATTTATGTTGATCTCGGTGATCACGCTCATTTCTGCAGCGTTCATTATTACGACTGGATTAACCACCGGAGTTGCGGAGCAACAACGGATGCTTGGTGTGCTTCGGTGCATCGGGGCGCATCGTTGGCAGCTTGGGGTTTCTCAGCTATTGGTTGGGCTAGTGGTTTCTGGGCTGGGTGCGGTGTTTGGGGTGCCTCTTGGGATCGGGGTTGCGTGGGTGTTGACCAAGGTCTTTGAGCAGCAGTTGTCTGCAGGGCTCGTGGTTCCGCCGATGGGTTTGGTGTTGACATTGATTGGTTCTCTTGGCGCTGGTCTTGCTGGAGCGCTGTGGCCAGCATGGAGAGCAGCGACGCTTTCACCGATTCAAGCGATGACTCAGCAGGCGCAGCCATCAAAGCCTGCAGAGATCGGAAAGGTGAGTGTTGCTGGGTTTGCGGGGATTCTGCTCATGGCGACGATTGTGTTGTCAGGACTCGATGGGCAGGTTTTTTTCTGGACCTACATCTCGATCGGTTTGCCCGCGATGTTTTTGGGGTACTTTCTTGCTTCTGCAGCGGTCGTGGTGTTGATTGCGCGGACGCTTGGGCCTGGGATATCAAGACTGTTTGGTTTGCCATCCTCGTTGCTCGTGCGCACGGTTCGCGCGACTCCTTACCGTCACGGGTTTACTGCGGGGGCACTGATGACCGGTCTAGCGCTGCTCATCGCGATCTGGACGAATGGTTCTGCAGCGATGCGGGACTGGATCAACCAGATCCAGTTCCCCGATGCGTTTGCGTATGGACTCCCGATGAACGAGGAGGCGATCAGTATTCTCAACGAGCTGGACATTGTTGAAAAAACATGTGCGATCAACATGCTTGCGGTTGAGACTGATGCGTTCGGGGTTGCGGCGCTGCAGTCGTATAAGACGAACTACTTTGGGTTTGAGCCTGATGCGTTCTTTGACATGGTGAATGTGGAGTTCATCCAAGGCGATCCAGAGACTGCACTTGAGAAGCTCAAAGAGGGCGGGTCGGTGATCGTTGCGCGGGAGTTTCTGGTCGCTAAGGGTATGGGGGTCGGGGATACCTTTGTGTGCAAGGATACATCTGGGGATGAGCACAGCTTTGAGATTGTGGGAGTGGTTACAACACCTGGTCTTGAGCTTGTCTCTCAGTACTTTGATCTTGGTGAGAGCATGGTCCAGCAAGCGATCAGCTCGGTCTTTGGATCGCGCGATGACATGATCAAATATTTCGGGGTGCGCGAGCCCATGCTGATCCAGATCGATCTTGATGATTCGGTCCCGCCCAAGGAAGCTATCGATCAGATCAACAAGGCGCTGATCGGGACGGGTGTCCTCAATGTTGGTTCTGGCGCTCGGATCCGTCAGCAGATCGAGACGGTGTTCGCTTCGTCGTTTATGGTGGTTTCTACGGTTGCTTTGGGCGCGATGCTCGTTGCGTGCTTTGGGGTGGCGAATCTGATTGTTGCGGAGGTCAGTGCACGCAAATACGAGCTTGGTGTGCTGAGGGCGGTGGGGGCGTCTAAGGGGCAGCTTGTGCGATTGATCTGTGCTCAGGCGCTGATCATCGCGCTGGCGGCGTGTGTGCTTGGGAGCTTGCTTGGGCTCCAAGCAGCGTGGGGCGGTCAGCAGGTCAACCGGGTCATTGTGGGAATCGATCTGAATCTCAGACCTCCGCTTGTTCCAATGATGATTTCATGGGGGGTTGCGATCAGTCTAACTCTGATTGCTGCGGCTCCGAGCGTGATTCGCCTCAACCGGTCTTCAGTCCGGACGCTGATGAGTTCCTGAGGGTTGGTTGGTCTGAGTTGAAACAGTTTCAGCTTGATTTTTCCCTCTAAATGGTTGCTCAATAGCAGGGGCTGAGTGTGGAACTGGAGTAGATATCGGAATCATCCGATCTCTATGGTGATTCGGCTTGCTTTCGAGGCGCAGCTACGATTCAATACGAATGGAATGGGTCTGTTGAGAGCAATACTCAATGCATCCAACCGCTCGGCTGGTTTGAAACCCCGAGTTCAGCACAGTTTTCAGGAGATTTGACATCGCTAACAGACGCTTTTTTCGCCAGCAAGGTCCGGTGACCCGGACTCGTATTAATCACATGATCCGCTTGTCCCCGATCCGTTTGATCGGAGAGGATGGCGAGCAGCTTGGTGTCGTAGAGACCCCCGATGCGATGCGCATGGCGCAGCAAGCTGGGCTCGACCTGGTCGAGGTGGTCTCGGATTCGCGCCCTCCAGTTTGCAAGATCATGGACTATGGCAAGTACAAGTACGAACTCTCCAAACGCGAGGGCAAGTCGAAGTCTTCAGGCGGTGAACTCAAAGAAATCCGGTTGGGACGATCGGTCAAGATCGACCCGCACGATGTTCAGATCCGCGTGAACCAGGCTCGCAGATTCTTGCTTGCGGGTCACAAGGTGACGATCACGCAGCGCTTCCGCGGGCGTGAAATGATGCACAAGCAGCTTGGTGAAGAACGCTTGTTCCAGATTTGCCAAGATCTGAGCGATGTTGCCAAGATTGAGATGGCGCCCAGAACCTCTGGTCGCGCGATCACCCTGGTGCTGGCTCCGGATAAAGCGAAGATCGAATCGTTCAAAGCGAAGCTTGCCAAAGAAGGTAAGGAAGCAGAGGAAGATCTCGCGAAGCTCGAAGCGGAGGTCGCTGCACAAAACGAAGCGATCGATTCTGCAGAGAACGATGAGGACAACGCGGATGCGGGCAAGTCCAAGAAGAAGTCCAAAGGACCCAAGGACGATCGTGCTTCGAATCCGGTCGACGATGAGATCGCTGACCTGCTTGGTGGGTAACGCATACGCAACAAGCTGATTCAGCATCTTTAGATAACTTATTTGAATCGAATCCCCGGATCAGTCCGGGGATTTTTTATGCGTTGTCGCGCTCAGCAAGGAGTTTGAGCAAAGAGGCTTGGAGGGCGCTGTGTAACTCTTGGTCTTGTTTTTGTGCATCTGCGACTCTTGCTGATCCAAAGTCGTACGCTTCGAATGGTCCTTGCATGCGGAGTGCGGGGTCTTCGGAGTCGAATCGTGGGACGCAATGGCCGTGGAGTTCGGGGACCTGGTTGCAGAGGACGAGGTAGTTGATTCGGGTCGATCCGGTCGCTTGCATGATGGCGTCACCTAGCAAGATTAGATCGGAGAAGAACTGTGCTCTGTCAACATGGTTGAGATCATTGGGGGACGGCACAACCACTTTAGGAAGCAGCATGCAGCAGCCATTGATGGGGCCGGGCTGGTACTTGCCGAGGATCGCGTATCCAGAGGGCATCTCCGCGATGAGTTCGGGGTCGTTCCCGGCTTTGATGCGCTGGACTCTGTTGGAGATTGGACCACTCATAGCATGCCTTTCAAGTACTGACCGGTGTAGCTCGCTTTGACTTTTGCGACTTGTTCTGGTGTTCCTGTAGCGAGGAGGGTGCCGCCTTTGTCGCCGCCTTCGGGGCCGAGGTCGATGACCCAGTCGGCGCATTTAATGACATCGAGGTTGTGCTCGATGATGATGAGGGTGTTGCCCGCATCGGCAAGGCGGTTAAGGACGCCGATGAGTTTGTTGATGTCCTCGAAGTGCAGACCGGTGGTTGGTTCGTCGAGGATGTAGAGGGTGTGCTCGCTGCTGGCGGTGCCGTCGTGTTTGGTGCCTTTGCCCAGTTCTGTTGCGAGTTTGACGCGTTGTGCTTCGCCTCCTGAGAGGGTGGTGGAGGGTTGTCCGAGGGTGATGTACCCGAGTCCGACATCGCGGAGGCATTCGGTGAATCTGAGAATCTTTGGATGGTTTTCGAAGAAGCTGCACGCGTCTTCCACGGTCATCGCGAGGACATCAGCGATATTTTTGCCCCGGTACAACACTTCGAGTGTTTCACGGTTGTAGCGTTTCGCGTTGCAGACTTCGCATTCGACGAAGACATCGGGGAGGAAGTGCATCTCGATTTTTTTCATGCCTTGGCCAGAGCATGCTTCGCATCGCCCACCGCCTTTGTTGGACGCGACATTGAAGGAGAATCGTCCGGGCTTGTATCCGCGGATCTTTGATTCTTTAGTCGCGGTGAAGACCTTGCGGATCTCGTCGAAGATCCCGGTGTAGGTCGCGGGGTTTGATCGCGGGGTTCGACCGATCGGGGACTGGTCGACTTCGATGATGCGGTCGATGTGCTGAAGACCGTTGACGCGGGAGTGTTCGCCCGGCTTTGCTTTGCTCCCCATGACATGTTGTTTGGCAGCTCGGAGCAGGATCTGGTTCACAAGCGTGGATTTGCCTGATCCGGAGACTCCGGTGACGCAGAGCATCCCGTCAAGCGGGAACGCGACATCGATATTTTTGAGGTTGTTGTGCTTCGCGCCTTTGACCGTCATCGCTCTCTTGGAGTTCAGCTTGCGGCGGGTCTCAGGGATCGCGATTTTTTTGCGTCCTGACAGGTAATCACCTGTTAGTGAATCTTTGGTGTTGGTGATGTCCTTGATCGAACCTTGCGCAACGACGGTACCCCCATGCACACCTGGGCCTGGACCGATGTCGACGATGTGGTCTGCAGCGCGGATGGTGTCCTCGTCGTGTTCGACGACCAGCACTGTGTTACCGATATCGGTCAGGTGTCTGAGTGTGGTGATCAGTCGGTCGTTGTCGCGTTGGTGCAGACCGATGGTTGGTTCGTCGAGTACATAGCACGCGCCGACGAGACCTGAGCCAACCTGTGTTGCGAGTCTGATGCGCTGGGCTTCACCGCCGCTGAGGGTGGCGGTTCTTCGATCCAGGGAGAGGTAATCGAGCCCGACGGATTCGAGGAATCGCAAGCGGTTGATGATTTCTCTCAGGATCGCTTCTGCGATGTGCGTGTGTTCCTTTGAGAGTTCGAGACCCTCGATGTAGCGGATCGCATCGGTGATGTTGAGCCGGGCGAGTTCTGAGATGTTCAGGATTGTGCCGTCGTTGCGCGGGCGACCGATCACATTGGCTGAGCCCGCTTTTTTCATGTCGGCTTTGTGTCTCGATTCAATAGTCACATGCAGCGAAGCGATTTTGAGACGGTCGCCTGAACACTTTGGGCAGGTGACTTCTTGTTGGTACTGATGCAGGTGGTCTTTGACCCATGATGATTCGGTTTTGTGGAACCACGCGTGGAGCATCGGGTAGACCCCGTCCCATTGCTTGCGGTACTTTGTTTTGCCGACAAGATTTGCGTTTGCATAGTCGGTGCCCATCATGAGCAGGTTGTAGAGGTCCTCGGACATCGCGGAGAGATGCATGGACTGCGGGATATCAAACGCTCTGCAGAATTTGCGGAGCATCCTTGGATAGATCATCCCTCCGGGACCGTTCTTCTTCCAAGGCTGGATTGCGTTATTGAGAATCGCAACATCTTTATTGGGGACCACGAGCTCTTCACCAAACTCGAGGATCACTCCCAGCCCATGACAATCCGGGCATGCGCCAAATGGTGAGTTGAATGAGAACACGCGAGGTGACAGCTCGCTTAGAGAAATTTCAGGATGATCTGGGTCTGCGAAGTGTTCACTAAATGCGTGGTCGGTCCACACCTCTTTGTCCTTGGGGTCGTTGATTGAGATGGTGATCAAGCCTTCGGAGAGTCGGAGCCCAGCTTCGATTGATTCCACGAGGCGCTGGCGGGCATCGTCTTTGACAACCACGCGATCAATCACCGCATCGATCGAGTGTTTTTTATGTCTGTGGAGTTTGAGTGGGTTCTCGTTGTCTTCTTTGAGGACTTCGCGGAGGTCGACGATTTCGCCGTTGACTCTGGCACGCATCCACCCTTGTTTAGAGAAATCTTCGAGTGTGTCCTTGTGGAACCCTTTTTTTGCGCGGATGACGGGGGCGAGGACCATCAGCCTTGCGCCATCTCCGAAGTTCATTACATGATCGACGATTTGTGATGCGGATGACGATTCGATTGGCCGACCAGATCGCGCGGTGACGGTGCCATCTTTCTTTGTTTTGGTGGGGGCCCATGATCGCGGGGTGCCGCATCGTGCGAAAAGCAAGCGGAGGTAGTCGTAGATCTCAGTGGTGGTGGCGACCGTTGATCTTGGGTTGTGTGAAGCGGATCGCTGCTCGATTGCGATGGTGGGGGGGATGCCCTCGATTTCTTCGATGTCCGGTTTTTTGAGTTGATCAAGGAACTGTCGAGCGTAGGCGGAGAGTGACTCCATGTACTTGCGTTGACCCTCTGCAAAGATGGTGTCGAATGCGAGTGATGATTTGCCTGAGCCGCTGAGTCCGGTGATGATGACGAGTTGATCGCGGGGGATGTCGATATCGAGCGATTTGAGGTTGTGCTCTTTGGCGCCACGGATACGGATTGATTTATTCTGATCAACAACAGCTTTTTTGGAGGGCGCATCTTTTTTGGTGCGTGCGTGGGAGGGGGATTTTTTTTTGGTGGCCTTGGCGGTGCTCGCTTTGGGCTTTGATATCGCGGGGCTCAAGGTTGTTGTCCTTCTGAATCGTTGAGTTGGTCAAGAAGTTGCTGGGTAGATTGTTGATTCTTCTGAGCGTGTCGTTGCTCGCTTCGATGTTTTTGGTACATGAAGAATCCCAAGAGGCAAAAACCGATCGCAAGTCCGGTTACATAGGAAGAGAGTTTGGATCGGAAGCTTGTTGGGGATGAGCTTTGGTGCTGAAACTTAGTCATTGGATGACTGTATTCATGGTTGGTTTCAAATCCCAGTGTGCCACGAGAAAGCACGCTCAACTCGGCCTGTTTTGCACCGGAATCATAGCTATAGGTATAGATGCTCATATCTCAATAGATTTCATTGAGTATGAACTATGACAGCCGGGTTTACAGGCTTATGGGCAGCCTGCGCCGATGAGTTGAATGAAGGCAGATATGTCGAGGAAGTTGATGCTGCCATCGCCGTTGATATCTGCTTGGCATTGGGCTCGGCTGACCATCAGTCCAGCTTGGTCGGCACCAAAATCGGTGGATATTCCATACTGTCCTCTGGGGTCATTCGCATCGCCGACATGCCAGCGGTCTAGACGAGCCCAGCCTTTTGAATCCATCGTTGCTGCGCTGAGGTCTGATGCGGATTCAACTAAAATGGTACGCAGGGCTTCTATGTTCTCAGCGGGTGGGCCAAGGATTTCGATAAAGTCTGGGCGTTCACGGTTGTAATCGATGATCGTCATGACCAGATCAAAGTTGCCATAGTGTCCGCGTAGTGTGTTGAACATCCAGTTTATTCGAGAGCGGTACTGTTGGATATCTGGTATCGAGAGGGTGTCACTCTCGCCTTGAAACCAGAAGAAACCTTCTACGGTCACCGTATGCCCCTGACTTTCAAGATCAGCGATCATTTGTTGTAGTGCGGATGAGCCATCTGCAGCCCAAAGATCCTGCGTGTAGTTTGTTGATTCTGAGAATACGCCGTCGACTCCTGCTACCCAGTTCGATAATGGGTTGCCACCACGCTGAGAGTGATAAATCTTGACATTTTCCCATTGGTTTGAAGCACGCAGGCCTGATTCAATACCAAGAGCGTAGTTCGCTCTCGCATTAGATTGGCCGGTGACAACGAACAGGCTAATTTCGTCAGCTGGGGAATGCATCGTTCCTAAAGAAACCAAGAGTACTGCAGACATCCAGAATGATCGAATACTCACGATTATCTTGTTATACGAGAATGGGGCGCACATGACGAAACTCCATGGGTATTACAGAGATGCTTGGAAGATCTCAGTCCATAGTGTACTACACGCACAAGATCCGTACAAGCTAAATTTTGCGCCATCTGTACCGACCCATAACCAGAGTCGTCGAATTCAATGAACCCTAAGTTGGTCGTGGGGTGTCTTATATCTGGAATGGGGATACACTTAGGGAGGCACGGAGCGCCTTCAGATTCCCAAGACATTCTTCAATGCCAAGGCTGGCTTGATACCCTCGCTGATCTTCAGCGCTGTGCTCTATGAAAAAACCAGCCCTCAACTCATCTGATTACACCATGTTCAATACCCACAGCAGGGCTCGCGCCATGGGTGTGCTTGATGGGACCGCATGGCTCGCAGCACTCACCCTCGTGATCACCAGCGCGATCTGGACCAAAGAAACTGGTGCGTTGCCCGCACTCGTTGGGATCGATCAATCCAATCAACGGGTGCAAACTTCTGCTGCTCTTGAAAGTTCTGCGGTAGATCCCATTGCTGATGTACTTGGGCAAGAAACTACTGCAGAAATCCAAGCTCCTGAACACCCTGTCGGTGAACTGATTCTTGAAGAGGAACCTGTAGCTGAGTTGCCCATCGATCCTTCGTATCGCTGGTTTGATGGCAAGCTGATCCGTCCAGCTCGCGTGATGTACATGACTGTGACGGGGTATTCACCAGATGCACGCTCATGCGGAATCTTCGCAGATGGCAAGACCGCGACGATGAACTCGGTCTGGACCAATGGGATGAAGCTGGTAGCTGCTGATCCGACAGTCCTTCCATATTGGTCGTTGATTTCGGTTCCGGGATATGCCAAATCTGAGGTGGTTCCGGTGCTGGACTGCGGTGGGGCTATCAAGGGGAACCGGTTGGACTTGCTGTATCCAACACACAAGATGGCGCTTCAGTGGGGCGTTCGGCAAGTGCCTGTGACCGTGTGGGAATATGTGGAGTCTGAACAGAACTGAAGCAGTCTGTTTGAATCTCGACATACCGATTGGATTGAGTTACAGAATCCCGCGCATGAACCACCCCGTGCTTGAATGGGTCCCCTACAGTGGGTTCTCATGATGTTTTCACTCAATACCAACTCCATCCGAAGCGTACTCAAACGAAGGGGCGCTCGTGCGATCTCTCCGATGGATCTCCCCAAATATACGATGGATCAGTTTGGGCTTCGCGCGATTAATTTCTCGACGGACCAACTCGCTGGTCTGACTCCGAAAGACCTTGAGCTCATTCGTGATTCTGGGGATCGCATCGGGTGCTCTTGCTTGTTGGTGAGTCAAACCGAACCACTCGAGCGTGGTGATGTCAAGGGAGATAAAGCTCTGGAAGGCATCGAGCGGATGACGCGCGTGCTCAAGGCTGCTTCTTTGATGGGATGCAATGCGGTTTCCGTGTCGATCAAATCCAAGGATTCTGATGCTGCGTTTGAGCAAGCGACTGAGAGCATGAAGCATATTTTGCATCAAGCGGATCGCGCCGAGATTAATGTTCTTGTCTCCCCGATGAAGGGGCTGACTGAAGATCCTGAGCGATTGACTGATCTGCTCAAAGGGATTGGTGGGTTTCGCATCGGCACGATGCCCGATTTCGTAACCTCGACAGAGTCTGGTGATCCGGTGGCCTATCTCAAGAAGATCACCCCCTATGCATCTGTGGTCAACGCATCGACTTTGGGATTTGATTTCCCGGAGCCTGAGGAAGTTGATGAATCGGCTCCGGTTGAATCAGAATCTCAGCCAGTTGATAAGGCTGTTCCATCTACTGATGAGCCGGTTAGTGAGGTCGCGGCTGCGGTTGATCAGCTGGAAGCGGATCTTGCGAAAGAAGACGGGGCTGGCGCACCAGGAGAGCTGAGCGGGCTGGCAGCACTGGCTGCGGAGCTTGAAGAAATGATGCTTGAGGATGATCCCGTTCCGGTGCATGTTGGGTATGAACTGCCTCCATTGGTGGGGGCGATTGCTGCAGTTGGGTTTGATGGCACGATTTCTCTTGACTACAGGGGGGATGGGGATGGTACACTGGGGGTGATCCATGCCAAGGAAGCAATCGAAGCGGCTCTTGAAGCACTCAAAGATTAAATCGGCTATGGTATATTGGGGTGTGCTTGTCATACCCTTTGAATGAAGTGAACACAGATCCGGATCGGATTGCACATAATCCAGATCTTGGTCAATGCACAAGACGAGGCTAGCTGTGGGTTTAGAGTCAAGCACGACAGTCAGTTGCTCCCAGTTCGATCCCCAGTTGAGCCAATCAACCAACTCGCAAGGGACCATCACCCCCGTGCCTTCGAATCAACCAATCATCATCACCATCGACGGCCCCGCAGGGACCGGGAAGTCCACCGTGGCGCGTGAGCTTGCTCAGCGGCTTGGATTGGATTTCTTAGACACCGGCGCCATGTACCGAGCAGCGGCGGCCATTATGCTCGACAAGGGTTTTTCTAAGGATCAGACTGGTGAGCTCGTCAGCGAGGTCATTGGCGCGGATCTGCACTTTGACTGGTCACAAGATCCACCAACTATTCTTGCGTGGGATACACCCATCGATCACCGGATCCGGTCGCAGGAAGTGACCGACACGGTGTCGTATATCGCAACGCTTTCTGAGCTTCGGAATCATATGGTGCGCAAACAGCGGATCATCTTTGCTCAGCATCCGCACCTTGTGACTGAGGGTAGGGATCAGGGATCAGTCGTCTTCCCCGATGCACTGGTCAAGTTCTATCTGGATGCTGCTCCAGAAATCCGCGCTCAGCGGAGAATCGATCAGCTTCATATCGATCCCAGCACGATGTCGCTCGAAACGATGTGTGAGCGCATTGTTGAGCGGGACCGGATTGATTCGACACGAAGCGATGGCCCTTTGGTTTGTCCTGATGATGCGATCCGGATCGATACATCTGCGATCAATATTGATCAAGTGCTTGATCTCATGGTCAAGCACACCATGGCGCGGATCGCTGATCTCCCCAAGTCAGACCTGCCAAAAATTGATTCATGAGTACACCGGATCAAGATCAATCTTCGAATGACACTGCGGTCGCGGAGGTTCGCCGTCTCGGGTATTTCGATCGATTGCGATCTAAGCACCCTGGGTCATCGCTGCTTCATATCTGGTTCTACGAACTCTGGCAGCGCTTCTTTTGTGTTCTGCTGATCTGCATTTACCGCCGAAGGCGCGAGGGGGTCGAGAATATTCCGCGCACCGGGGGGGTGCTGCTGGTTGCGAATCATCAATCGTTTATTGATCCGCCCTTGATCGGGTCGTTGATCCATCATCGTCATACAGACTTCTTAGCGCGTGGAGGATTGTTTAAGTTTAAACCTTTCGCGTGGATCATCTCAAAGCTCAATGCAACCCCGATCAAGCAGGGCGCGGGAGATACCGGTGCGATCAAAGAGATCATTAAACGGCTGAATGAACAGAAAATGGTGGTGGTCTTCCCGGAAGGATCACGGACCAATGACGGGCAAGTTCAACCCTTTGAGCGTGGTATTTCTGTGCTGCTCAAGCGGGCTCATTGTGTTGTGATCCCTGTTGGGGTTGCGGGAGCGTTTGAGGTTTGGCCAAGACATCGCAAACTGCCCAGAATTTTCACGAAGCCTCTCGCGGTTGTGTATGGCAAGCCCATGAACACTGATGACCTGCTGGTGGATGGTCCGGATCAGGCCATCCAGACTATTCAGCAGCGTGTTGAAGAGCTTGTCGAGCGCGCTCAATCGATTCGCAGCTCAAACTAAAAATCACATTCAATAAGCACGATCCATTTGAACCAACCTGGTCTGTTGATGGACTGGGCAGTGTGCACAATCCAGCATTGATCGAACCAAGAAAATCGATTACTCCGCGCGCAGCCCGGTTGATGGGGAATCAGTTGGGATACTCGATTGGCTCTGATCCGGTTGTCCACCCGGAGCTTGCTCAGATTGGCTCGGAGGATTCACCGGGACCAGGAGCGTCCGGCGCGGTGTGATGGGCGATTGTCTATCAACGATCGGAGCGCGGGGGTCATTGATCGGAACCATGGTGACCGAGTCTTCAGGACCTTCTGCGCGGATCTCGATGTCGGGTTGTTCGACTGATGCGAGCAGGTCGGCAAGCAGCTGGTCTTCTTCGGTGGTGAATCCCGCGATGATTCCGAGGTCGGTGTACATCTCATAGAGTGCGCCAACGACCCTAGAATACGAGAGTCCAAGACCCCTATTGACTGATCCCGGAGTTGGTTCCATCGCGAGGAACTCGACAAGCTTTGGGAGCTCGCGCGGGACATCGTTGTGCGTGAAGGTCCGGCGTTTGTTGTCATCACGGTAGTACAAGCGGATTGGTTCATTGAATGAATCCGATGCGAGCATGAGACGGTCAGACCACGCGGTTGCGAGCATCGGTGTTTTGACCAGTTGGTCAGAACCGAAGAGCACGATTCGGGGTTCTTTTTGTTGAGTGATGTAGATCAGGGGTTCACCGAATGGGACGGTGTCGAGGAAGAACTTGCCTGCGACAAGCTTGCGTGACACACCTCGTACTGGATCGGGCGGGAGCTGAACGCGTGCGAGCACATCGATCTGTTGTTCGACGGGTCCTGAGCTTTCTGCGACTCTGCCTCGCTGGCCAAGACTCCGAGCGAGCTGGCGCTTGCGGGAGTTGATCGCACGCGCCATCAATCCTTCGTAGGCTTCGATGCGGATATTGAGTTTGTCAGATTCGAGGAGTTCACGCAGGACTTTGTCGGGGACGAGCGAGCCTTCGATGCGTGCGAGCAGTGCGATTGCATCGGTGCGGAGTGCTTCTGGGCCGTTGGTTGCGATGTTGGAGAGTGCGTCGATGGTCATCGGGTCTCGCAGCCCTGCTCCGGCGCGAAGTGCTGCAAGGCGCGGAGCTGCTTCGGGGTGGTCATAAAGCGGGCGGATCCGTGTGAGGGCGCGCTCTCCGAGTGCTTCTAAACACCATGACATGTCGTTGGCGAGGTAGCTGTTGTTTTCCAGTGTTTGTGCGTATCGCTGCGCGTAGACCTCGGGGAATGAGTTGTCGATGGTCATGTGCGAGATCAGTTGCAGGAAGTCGTCGCGTCGTTCTTTGAACCTGCTAGGAATTTGGATCAAGATTAGCGATTCGTCCACTCCGCGCGCGACTTGGTTGCGGTCGGTTGGTCCGGGGGGGTAGGCTGCGTTGATCGCGCTGACCATTTGGCGGACGCGTTGATGGGAAGGGTTATCCAGGATGACCTGGATCTCTGTTCCCGCAGTCGCAACACCTCCATCCAGTATGCGGCCAACCGTTCTTGAAATCCCAGCAGTCTCCACTCCAGGTTCAGCAAATGGGTTCAGGAAGATTGGCCCCTTTGCTTTCCCGATGATTCGAGCTTGCTGATCGTTGTAGGATGCAGGGGGACCGATCCGCATTTCTGTAGTCCAGAGCTTGCCACCTTCGAGACTGGTTGCGTTGATCGCGCGGACATACACATCGTAACTATCGCCAGCACTTGATCCCGGTGGGATCGCGGCTTGGACGATGACCGCAGCGGTATTGGGATCCTGAAGCAGTTGACGCGGACTCTTTGAATACAACGGAGAAGACGGGTTGTCGTTTGCGATGGTGACCCCGCTGAGTCCCATGACGCGTTCGAGGTGAGCAGCGTACTGCTCGGGCATCGTGAGCCCGCCGGTGCCTTCTAGACCGACCATGAAACCTATACCAGAGACCAGTGTTGGCGTGTTCCCGATGATGCGGGCTTCGGCGCCGATGGTTCCTCGCAGTTCTGACGGCAAGTCGCGCTCGATGGTGGGGGAGCTGACCTGCGCTCTGGGGGCAGGCTTTTTGTTCTTATTGAGGAGTTTGCAGCCTGGAGCAATGAAGGTTGACATCAAGACCAGCGTGCCCATGCAAAGCCTGCGCGCAGGCACGCGGGGTATGAACAAGCGTGATGGTCGGTGAGTTGAAATGAGTCGTTGTTGAATCAACGGGGATCCCTCGTGTGTTCAGCGCCTTGGGAATGGATGACTTAGGAAGATTTTCCATTGCATTTCCCCGGATACCGAGGCAGGCGAATTGCGGATGGTTCGTGTGTTGTGCAAGTCTGTACGCACACAACGGGGGAGTGTATGCAGCGCTCTGAAATTGAGCGGGGAATCAAGATCAACACTCTTGAACACGAATTTGTCACCAGGGATGTGGAAAACTTGGATTGGGTCACAAATGGAGCAAATGGTATGTTTGGTCCATGTTTGAGTTTTGGAAATATGCTGTTTCGAGCGAAGAATGCGATAACCGTTTACTCGTTCATAGCTTCGCATCAATTCTGTGGATCCCGATGCGTTTTCGTCGCTGGGTGTATTTGAGGATGAATGAAGAAATGATCAAAAAATTCTCACGAAACAGAGTGAAACAGTTCCACAACAGCTTGTGTTCGGCTATGATCTAGGCCCTGCAGACACCAGATATAGCGCGTTGGCAGGAATTACTGAAGATTTCCATCGTGGGAAGTCGAGCAATAGAGAGGACTTGGAATCAACCGACAGGATATCCACCGACCACAAATCGGTCATCCTTGATCTGATTTCTTGCACCGATCACAAATGTTGTTCGAACACACTGATGTATGGGTAATGTTCAGTTTGTGTTTTGAATTGATTTCATTCTTTCAAGAATAGTCATCACTCAAATCACGCATGAATCGTTTCGGTCCGGGTGGGCAACCACGGGCTGATTCTGTTCGACCGACGAGGCCGCCCCGTATGTGTGGGGCTCACTCAACCAGTAGTCCGCACGACGCGGCTGGGCGATCATCCAGATCATCCCAGTCACGCATGGGATCGCTGTGCAATCACCCCGTCTTGCTTGATGTGTGGACACATCAGCAGTGCGGATCACGGAGGCCGGGGACATCGGAGGTCCCCATCGTCGCTGGTCACCGCTTTGGTCATCAGCGACGACATCGAGAGAGACGGAGCAGTCAGTTATGCCAGTCCTATGCGACTCACAAATCGAACAACTTGTGGACATCAAACCATTCGAGAAAGCCATCAAACGCGAGGGCACCATCTCGTACGGTGTCTCGTCCTACGGCTACGACGTCCGCGTCGGTACCGAGTTCAAAATCTTCACCCCGACCCCGCCATCAGGGGGCATTGCGGTCGTTGATCCCAAAGCGTTCACCGACGACTTTATGGTCCGCGTCGACACCGCGGAGCAGGGGACCGACCATGTGATCATCCCTCCCAACAGCTTTGCGCTCTGCGAGACTGTTGAATGGTTTGATATCCCGCGTGACATCTTGGTGCTGTGTGTCGGGAAGTCGACCTATGCGCGGTGTGGATTGATCGTGAATGTGACCCCGCTTGAGCCGGAATGGCGCGGGAAGGTGACACTTGAGATTTCCAACACGACGCCGCTTCCTGCGAAGGTGTATGCGAACGAGGGGATTGCGCAGTTCATCTTCCTCAAGGGCGATGAGGTGTGCACGCAGAGTTACGCGGACAAGGCTGGGAAGTATCAGGATCAGGGTGGGTTGACACTGCCTCGAGTTGACTAAAAAAGAACAACCCGTACACGCAATGTGTTTCGCGTGAGTTTATTCATAATGAACAATTTGTTGAAAGAGCAATCTCCATGAAAATCACCCGCAGATTTACCAAGGAAGGTACCGACCCGTTTGCATCCACCGAGTGGACCACGCGAGCGAGTCGAATCACGAACCCGGACGGTTCGGTTGTCTTTGAAATGCCTGATGCGGAGGTCCCGACTGGGTTCTCGCAGCTCGCGACCGACATCATGGTGTCGAAGTATTTCCGCAAAGCGGGTGTGCCTCAGCTGACCGAGAAGTTCGCGCTTCCGGGAGATTCCCAGACCCTCAAGAATCCTAATGGAACCGTCAAGACCGGTCCAGAGCGGTCCGCTCGTCAGGTGATCCATCGTCTTGCGGGATGCTGGCGTCACTGGGGCGAGACGCACAACTACTTTGATTCCGCGAACGACGCGCAGGCGTTTTACGATGAGCTTGTGTACATGCTCGTGCACCAGATGTGCGCGCCCAACTCGCCTCAGTGGTTCAACACTGGACTCAACTGGGCATACGGCATCAGTGGGCCGGCGCAGGGACACTGGATCGTCAATCCTCAAACCGGTCAACCCGAACTCGCGGATGATGCGTACACGCACCCGCAACCCCATGCATGCTTTATCCAGTCGGTCGGGGATTCACTCGTCAACGAAGGCGGGATCATGGATCTGTGGATGCGCGAGGCGCGGTTGTTTAAGTATGGATCAGGGACGGGGACGAACTTCTCGAATCTGCGTGCTGCCGATGAGCAGTTGTCGGGTGGGGGGAAGTCATCGGGACTCATGAGCTGGCTCAAGATCGGTGACCGCGCTGCGGGCGCGATCAAGAGTGGCGGGACGACTCGCAGAGCAGCCAAGATGGTGTGTCTGGATATGGACCACCCGGATATCCACGAGTTTGTTAACTGGAAGGTCCGCGAAGAAATCAAGGTCGCAGCGATGGTCGAAGGACTCAAAGCGATCCAAGGCGAGAAGTCATCACCGCAAGACAGCGAGACCATGGGCGAGACCGCATCGCGCCTGGGACTCAAGCTCGATTACGACTTTAACGGCGAAGCGTACGCAACAGTCGCGGGCCAGAACTCCAACAACTCCGTCCGCATCCCCGATGCGTTCTTTGATGCGATCGATGCGGGTAGCGAGTGGGAAACCAAGTACCGCACGACCGGTGAGGTCGCGAGCACGCATGATGCGAATGAGCTTTGGAATGATGTGGCGTATGCTGCGTGGCGTTGTGCGGATCCGGGTGTTCAGTATGATTCAACGATCAACGATTGGCACACCTGTCCAAACGCGGGACGCATCAACGCATCGAATCCGTGTAGTGAATACATGTTCCTCGATAACACCGCGTGTAATCTTGCATCACTCAATGTGCTCAAGTTCTACGACCCGGTCGCGCGTGAGTTTGACATCAAGGGTTACGAGCACGGTGTTGATCTGTGGACGATGGTTCTTGAGATCTCGGTGTTGATGGCTGCGTTCCCATCCAAAGACATCGCAGAACTGAGCTACAAGTACCGCACGACCGGTCTTGGATACGCGAACCTCGGCGCGATGCTGATGCAAGCGGGTATTCCGTATGATTCCAAGGAAGGCACCGCGATTTGTGGTTGCTTGTCCGCGATCATGACCGGACGCTCGTACCGCATGAGCGCCATGATGGCATCCGAGCACGGCCCGTTCCCGGGATACAAACCCGAACGCGAGAACATGCTTCGCGTGATCCGGAACCATCGCAGAGCGGCGATGGGTGTCTCGCGCGACAGCGGTGAGTATGAGGGCATCCGGATTTCACCGGTTCCCATCGATCACGACCTGATCCGCGATCATGGGGTGCCTTTGGGTAACTCGATGGATCTGCTTCACCACGCAACCGTTGCATGGGACGAAGCGCTGGAACTCGGTGAGAAGCACGGCTTCCGCAACGCGCAGACGACGGTGATTGCGCCGACGGGAACAATCGGTCTGCTCATGGATTGTGACACGACTGGTGTTGAGCCTGACTTTGCGCTTGTCAAGTTCAAGAAGCTTGCGGGCGGCGGGTACTTCAAGATCGCCAACGCATCGATCGATCCCGCGCTCCAAGCGCTGGGGTATGACGATGAGCAGCGCCGAGCAATGATCCAGTACATCCTGGGCACGCTCAATCTTCATGTCCCGTTGCCGAAGGATATCGAAGACAGCGTTGGGGTTTCACTCGCTGCTTGGCTCTCCTCACATGGGATGAACGAGAGTGATCTGCAGAAGATTACCGATCAGCTCCCGGGTGTCTTTGAGCTTGGATTCGCATTCAGCGCGTGGGCACTTGGTGATGAAGCCCTTGAGCGCATCGGAGCCAATCCAGAGCATGCCAAAGCGGACCCCGCGTTTAACGCGCTGCGTTTCCTTGGAATGACCGGCGCTCAAATCAACGAACTCAACCAGCTCGTCTGCGGCACGCAAACCATCGAAGGCGCACCCCATCTCAAGGATGAGCATCTCGCGGTGTTTGATTGTGCGAGCACATGCGGGAACATCGGGACACGGTTGATCTCCGCGGGTGGTCATATCCGCATGATGGCTGCTGCTCAACCATTTATCTCGGGTGCGATTTCAAAGACCATCAACCTCCCGCACGATGCATCGATCGAGGATATCAAGGATTCGTACCGTCTCTCGTGGGAGCTTGGGCTTAAAGCAAATGCGTTGTACCGTGATGGGTGCAAGCTGAGTCAGCCGCTCAACTCCAAGAGTGATACCGAAGACGAGCTTGATGATGACACGATCTTGGATGAGATCGATCACGCGACGGCGCTTGATGAGGTGGCAACCGAGGTTGCTGAGCTTGCTGAAGCTGCGGGTGATGAGAATGTCCGCGTCGTGATCCAGAAGGAAGTTGAGATTGTTCATCGTCCGATGCGTCGTCGTCTCCCTGAAACTCGTCACTCATTGACGCACAAGTTCAATGTTGCGGGTCATGAGGGGTACCTGACCGTTGGGTGTTATGAGGATGGGATGCCTGGTGAGTTGTTTATCACGATGGCTAAGGAAGGTTCGACGATTGGCGGGCTCATGGATTCACTTGGGACTTCGACCTCGGTGGCGCTGCAGTATGGTGTTCCATTGGAATCGCTTGTCCGCAAGTTCACTCATCAGCGGTTTGAACCAGCGGGGATGACGACCAACCGGGATATCCCGTTTGCGAAATCACTCGTTGACTACATCTTCCGCTGGCTCGGAATGGAGTTCATCGAAGGGTACCGCGAAGCCAACATCCCAGCCCGGACTTCATCAGACACGAATGAACAGCCCTCAAGACCGGACCCGATTGTTCGGCGCATTACTGTTGATGAGAAGGCTCATGATGAAAAACCTCATGATCACAAACCACAGCAAGCAACATCATCAACCACCGAGGTGCATGCGAAGCTGACTGAAACCACCGTCAAAGCTCGCACGAGTGATGGCACAATGGTTGATGCACGCAGCGCGACGCTCTCGATGGCGCTTGATGCTGCGGGCGATGCACCACCTTGTGATGTTTGCGGGACGATCACTGTTCGGAGCGGGACTTGTTACAAGTGTCTCAACTGCGGTGCATCGATGGGCTGCAGCTAAGAAGAGGGCTTGAGCGATGTGTGTGCTCTAGTTGATTCATATTCTCTGGGCGCGTTGCCCATACAAGCGATCCACATTCCGCAGCGGTCACAGCACCATTGCGTTTTCAAAGTTCACACAAAAAGGGATGGTCAGCAATCGAATGGAATGAACGCTGCGAGTTTCGGTCACGGACAGATCGAGCTCGACACCCCGGCAAACGATCGGCTCGCATGAGCCACGGAGCAGTTGAAGCCGGACGGAGCTGTTGATGCGGCGCCAGACCGCTGCGGAGTGTGGATCGCTTAGTTATTGAAGCTGTTTGGTCATTGAACTGTTTGGTCATAAAGCCATTTGCTCATGAAGCCCTTTGGGTTTGATCAAAGACATCGGTGTTTGCATGCGGTTTCAAAAACTGGTGCAGCACCACCAAGAGAACCGGGCCTTTGGGTCTGTGTTCGGCTCAAACTGGGCGAACCCTGCCTCCAGTCCAGTTTGAGTTACGATCCCCGGGCAAGCCCACCACGGCCCGGGGATTTTTTATGCGCTCCTCAACGCGCTCTGGGAGTTGATCGGTTACATTCAATGGATGAACGCTCCAAAGACAGAAGGCATCCGGTATCCAGCGGTCTGCGTGATTCTTGGTTTTTTAGCATTGGGGACCATCCTGCCATCATTGCTCCTCAAGCAGCAATGGTATAGGGGTTGGTTTCTCCAGCTCCCGGTTGATCTCATGTTCCTTCTTCGCCCGGGGCAGTGGATGATCGCTGCTTTAATTGGGTGGCTGATTGTTCGTGCGATGATTCGGAATGATGAGCACATCAGAATGGGGCTGCTTATGTCCCCATTGCTCGCGGTCAAGGGCTTTGCAATCGGGTTTGCATGTTCGCTTGCGATGCTTGCGTTTGGTGTGTTCTCTGAACCCAATGATCTGCATTACACGCTGATTTACAGCACGCTTCTTCCGGGTGTAACTGAGGAGATTTTTTATCGTGCGTTCGCTTTCGGGCTCTTGATCCAAGCAGGACGCATGAATCTTTGGGCAGCGGCACTGACCACCGCGATTGTTTTCGCGCTCGCGCACCTGGTGAGATCGGATGTTCGGGCGATGCCAATTGGAGAGATGATCGGTTGGCTTGCGATGCTTTCAGCTGGTGGATTGTTCTTCGCGTGGATCTACGCGAAGGCGCCTTGGAATCTTTGGGTGGTCATTGCGCTCCATGCTGGGATGAATCTGTGGTGGGATATTTTCTTTGCAAATGGCATTTCCCCGCTGAGCGGGTGGGTCGTCACCATCGCTCGGATCATCCCGGTGGGGATCGCGGTCTACTTGGTTGTGTTCCGGGGTGTACTCCGTCAACCGGAGGGATCTACCATCCATGCGTGAATACAAAGAAACCAACCAACAGTTCATCAAACAGTTCGTCAAATAGTCCAGCTACCGATTCAACCACATGGGCATCGCTCTTGTCTGGGTGGATACAGTTTGCTCAGTCTGCGGTCGCGCTCCCAGATGACGCAGAAGGGGATCGTTGGCGTGATTCGATCGCTCCCGCGATCGGGCTTCATGCGATCGCGATGGCGCTCGCTGAGCTTTACAAGCTCGATCCCGCGGAGCGTCCCCTCGCGATGGACAAAGCGGAACTCGGGATTAAGGAGCATGCCAAATCTCTGAACGAAGCTTGGAACGCGGAGCCGATGCCCGAATCACTCCAGGAGTTGTTTACTGATGCGAGAAATGCATGGGAAGATTCGCTTCATGAAGGGGTGGTCTGGAGATGCGGTTCTGAGCGGTTCATCAGCAGGCATCCTGGAGAAATCGGTCTGGCGATGAGGGAAGCGGGGTTTATGGGGGAGGTCTTTGTTTCCGCTCCGGGAATCGAGATGTTCAAGGATGCCCCTGTCGCGTGGTGCAGGGATCAATCGGGGGGGATGCCTGACGAGCAGATCGTGGAGTTTGTGCATGGATTCCTTGAAACCTGCAAAGGTGAGCTTGAGCATCCGGAAATTGTGCGTCCGCTTCATCAGGTATACAGGCAGATGGATTTCATGGCTGGGGGGCCGAGTCATGATCTTGTTGCCCCCGTAACCGGGGATCTGCCTTCCGGTCAGCCGCTTTTGGTTCCGGTCGTGGTGGGGGGGGAAGTGTGTTCGGTCTCGCTGCCTCCTAAATCTGGGAAACCGCTTGATCCGATCCCGGTCAAATGGGCGACTGTCCAGGCGGATGAGTCCACAAATTCAAGCACCAGCGATGATGATTGACTGGTTCTGAGTTCTTCTTAGGCTGGTTCCAAATGGGTAAATTGCATGCGAGTTCTTGAGGATGATCAGTCCTTGGGGTAGACCTTCAGAAGCGCCGGTCTAGGATGGTTTTGACGAAATATGCGAGGGTTGGAACGCTCTGCTGCAACACAATCAAGCATTACTCCCGGGCAACACACACAGCGTGCGACGGATCACCTCCCGCACCCCGAAAGGACACGATTTCATGGCTACAAAACGAGCAAAGATCTCCATCATCGGCGCAGGCAATGTCGGCGCGACATGCGCCCACTGGGCGGCCCAAAAAGAACTCGGTGACATCGTGCTCCTGGATATTCCTCGTCCAGATGCGCCAGATCAGCACATGCCCAAAGGCAAGATGATTGATCTCGGTTGCTGCGCTCCGATTGATGGGTTTGACTCGAATCTGACGGGTACATTTGACTACGCGGACATCGCGGATTCAGATGTGGTGATCGTGACTGCAGGCCTTCCTCGCAAGCCTGGGATGAGCCGGGATGATCTGATCGAGACCAATGTGAAGATCGTGAAGTCTGTATCTGAGAACATCAAGGTCCACGCGCCAGACTCGATCGTGATTCTGGTTTCCAACCCGCTTGATGCGATGGTGTACACCGCATGGAAAGCGACCGGATTCCCGACCAACCGCATTGTTGGTCAAGCGGGTGCACTGGACTGTGCACGCTACCGCGCGTTCATCGCATGGGAACTCGGCGTCAGCGTCGAAGATGTACAAGCAATGCTTTTGGGCGGGCATGGCGACGACATGGTCCCATTCCCACGACTCACCAGCGTCCACGGGATCCCCGTCACGGACATGCTCTCGCAAGATAAAATCGACGCATGCGTTCAGCGTGCAAAGGTAGGCGGCGGAGAAATCGTTAAGCTCATGGGCACCAGCGCGTTCTACGCTCCAGCACTGGGAACGATCCAGATGGCTGAAGCAATCATCAAAGATAAAAAGCGGATCATCCCATCTGCAGCATACCTCGACGGCCACTTCGGTCACAAAGGTTTGTTCGTCGGTGTTCCAGCGCTGCTCGGGAAAGATGGCGTTGAGAAGATCGTCGACTTTGAACTGACCGCAGACGAGCAGAAACTCTTTGATGAGTCGGCATCACATGTTCAGGAACTCGTCGATGTGGTCATCGAGCGATTCCCAGAACTCGCATGATCAGGACCGATTAAACCAGAACGGCGTTCATTTGTTTCTCATCGAAGAAGCAGGGACCTAAGAATCTGCAAAAACGAACGAGCCACCTGATCAGGTGGCTCGTTTTTTATGAATCTTGATCAGTCGGGCGTGAATGCTCGTAAAGATCCCCGATTGCGTTAACATATTTCTTTCGTTTCTTCTCTTCGTGATCAACAAGTACATTCTCTGCGTCTTCCCCGAGTGATGTAAGAAGTTTGTAGAAATATGGTGCGGACCCAAGCCAGCGTCTCCATCGGGAATGGAACATCCAGAAACCGATCGGGCAAATGATTCCGGCAGCGATCAAATACGGGGTTGTGCGGATGGTTGCTGCCAGCGCAAGGGCGCCTAGTGATATTGCGAGGATGACGACCCCATAGATAAACTGGGCGCCCACTCCGCGCATTTGCCGCTTGATGGAGTTCCGGTGGTCGGAAGTTCTGAGAACATCAGCTTCAGGATCATCTCCAACGAGCCATGCTGCGCCGGGATCATCTGGGTCAAAGTCCAGTTCTGGTTCGGTTTCTTGTGGTTCAGGTTCAGGAGTATGGATTGGCCTGAGTGCTGCTTTGATCATCTCAGGATCAGCATCAGGCATCAACTCCATCCGGTTTCTTCGATCAGGATCTTTCATCCTCGTATCCCCACTAACATAACTATTTATATATCATCATCTATTCTATAGAGCTGTAATCGGTTTCGGGTCCATGTTTTCTGTATTTGGGATATAAAGATATTGAATATCGCAAAGTTTGAAGATTTAGGGCTGATCATTGATAAAAAATGCTTCGATTCAACGCCGGCCTTGCCCGTTTCTGTCTTTGTCTAGCTGGGATCAATGCGATTCGCACAGGAGTGCGTTCTGAATCCGTTGTGCGGGTCTCATGTTGGCAACCCCAAAAAAACTGATCTTTATGGAACTTTCTCAGCATGCCTGCTTAACGGTCTGGGCTGAATATGATTGCGTGCTGACGATAGCGATCGGCAACTCAAAACATGTTTCTAGGAGACCTGCACTATGTTGATCCGCCACCAAAATGCCAAAAAAACGCCTGGAATGCTCTGGTCTGTCGCTGCTGCGGCCATGCTCGCACTGCCGATTTGCGCAGCACCGAGCTTCGCGGATGCGGTCATTGAAGAAGCCGAGTTTGCTGGCTCAGATTCAATGAATCAAGTCGCTCAACAGCTCATCGGGACCTGGAAAACAACATCGCCCTATCAAACCACCACCAACGAGGATGGTGAGCTGGTCGACTCGTACATGATGATGAGCCTGGCCAGTGTCGAGATTGAGGGTATGGAGAACACGATGTATGTCGAGAGTGTGCTCTCGAGTTCTCAGTGGGAGCCTTACAAGCAATCGATCTTCCAGCTCTATGAATACAAGGGGAAAGTACGACTCCGCACCTACACGATGGCGATCAACGCGTCTGCTTTGGGCTTGTTCTCAGGGATGACCGCAGCTCCGGAGCAGTTTGTGGGAATCACCAAGGATCAACTCATCCCGACCCAGGATGTTGAGCTCGACCTGACTTCCAACGGATTCAGTGGGTCAACCCCGTACCCATATCCAACATCAATCAATGGAGCGGTCGAAATGACCAGCTCAATGACCTTTGACGGGACAATCTTGTCGACTTCTGATCGTGGATACGATGCGGAGGGCAACATTGTCTGGGGGGATACCAATGGGGGTGTGTTGAGCTTTGAGCGTGCAGATCCTTATGCAGTTGCTCAAACCGATGAGCAGGGGCTGGTAATCATCGATTATCCCGCAACCTTTACCAGCACTGAAGTCAAAGAAGGCGATGGAATGCATGTGCATTACTACGGCTACATGACAGATGGATCTATTTTTGATACGAGCTATAGCCGGGGCGTGCCGTTTGTCTTTACATACCCACCCGGGCGCAGCGCTATTGAAGGCTGGGGACTTGGTATGGAGGGGTACACTTTGAATGCACGACGGAAACTGATCATCCCGAGTCCGCTCGGATACAAAGAGCGTGGGAATCCTCGTGCAGGAATTCCTGGTGGATCAACGCTGGTGTTTAACCTGCATCTTTCGCACTTGGATCTCGCTCCTGAGGAGCCTGAGAATCCTGAGGCTGAACCGGTTATTATAGATTCTGTTGAAGACTAAGCACCCTTTACTTCAGCTTCAATACCTGTGTGTGACTGCGGGGCTCACGCACTGGTAGATCCATGTGATCACGGAATCTATACAATGCTAAAGCAGCGCCATAACCTTTTTGTCACACTCTTTGCGTGTTCTGATGCGATTTCTGCTGCGGGCGCGTGCGCTCTGGCGTGGTGGATTCGGGGTCAAAAATACGGCACCTACGACGAGGGATTCGAAGCGTATTTGCAAGACTCCCTGACTGTTCTTGTTGTCCCGATTTTGGGTGTGGTGATGTATGCGATCGGGCTGTACAGACCCCGACGCGATCAGGGACTGGGCGGTGAAATATCTGAGGTCTTCCGTGCTTCGATCGTGACCATGGTGACGGTTATTGTTCTCATCTGGCTCATTGGTGGGCTCCGGACTCCTGCGGTTGATAATGTCGGCCCCGTCGTTCCGACCACTATTTTTACAGGCCCATTCCGCTTCCAGATCCTCATGCTCGCGTGGTTGCTTCCCGCGATGCTTTCATGTCAACGACTCATCGTTCGTCTCGGACTGCGTGCGATGCGGCGACGTGGACGCAACACAAGGCATGTCGCGATTCTGGGTGTTGGCCGGCTCGGGCAGATCGCTGCGCGCACACTTGAGCGCAATGCATGGACCGGGATCCGGGTCGAGTATTTCATTGATCATCATGAACACGCACGGCGCGAGGAATGCATCGGTAAGCCTGTCTATGGCGGGACGAAGGATCTTGCAGAAATACTCGAAAGTCATCCAGTCGATTCGATCTATCTCGCGCTCCCCAACGCACTCTCAGCCAAGCTGCCACATTTGCTTCAACGACTCGAACGATTCGTGCTTGATGTCCGTTTAATCCCGGATGTGCGACTCAAGTACCTCCCGCAATCCATGGCGATTTCTGAACTCGAAGGTATGCCCATCCTGAGTTATCGGGAGAGCCCGCTTTCGGGGATAGGCGGGGTTCTCAAAAGATGGATTGATATCGTGGGTGCGTGTGTCGCGATTTTGATCTTCATGCCTGTGATGGTACTGATTGCGATTGTGATCAAGCTCAGCTCACCGGGGCAGGTAATTTATCGTCAAAAACGCGTCAGCTTGGGTGGGGATACTTTCTGGATCTACAAGTTCAGAACGATGACCGAGTCGAGTGTTGAAGATTCACAAGGTTGGACTCAGGAGAATGATCCGCGTGTGACCAAGTTTGGCGCCTGGCTCAGGAAAACAAGCCTTGATGAGATTCCTCAGCTGTTTAATGTGCTTATTGGCGAGATGTCATTGGTGGGGCCTCGTCCTGAAAGACCGGAGCTCATCGATCGATTCAGAGACGATTGGCGAGGGTACATGATTCGTCAGCATGTCAAAGCTGGTATGACCGGCTGGGCTCAGGTTAACGGACTACGAGGGAACACCAGTCTCCGTAAGCGTGTCCAATACGATCTTTTCTACATCCGTCATTGGTCCATCTTGTTTGATTTGCGGATTTTATTGATGACTGTTGTGCGTGGGTTCGTGCACAAAAATGCCTATTAAAAACCAAACAGATGCATATTCTGACGGAATTTGTACCGGATACATGCCCTGGGGGTTGCGAAGTTTTGATGAAATCTGTATAACAGTTGCAAGGACATACGGAGTTTGTGTGGAACTCCCAATTACCGTGTCACTACACAGCGCTATGCTGCTCCCACACCAACTTATGAATCATTCCAAGGCATTTTTCTTTGGAACAATTCAGTTTTTGGTGCGAATAGTAGTTTAGTGAAATGGACACACCGCGCTTAATGCGTGTAAGAAACACCAAGATTGGCCTGAAAGCAGGATTGCTTGAAGCCCCAATCTTCGAACAGATGGAGGTCGTCGTGGCAAGACGAGGTATAACACAAAGCAAAGCGTTTACGCTTATCGAACTTCTGGTGGTCATTGCGATCATCGCTCTCTTGATCGGTATCCTCCTCCCAGCATTGGGACAGGCTCGTCGATCAGCTCAGAATGTAGTTGCTCAAGCAAACGCACGCTCACTCAATACAGGTGCTGCGAACTATGCTGGTGACTCTGATGACGCAATCTTCTCCTTTACCTGGAGAGAAGGCGGCACTTACATTAACCTCTTCAGAGGTAATCAGAGAACAGCTACCAGTGACACAGAAGCTGCTGCATGGCAAGCCCAAGACATTTTGCAGCGTGCTACTGGCCGCATCACTGGTCAAGGTCGCGTCCTTGCACCAACCGGTCGTCTGATGCATCGTCGCTACTCGCACTTGGTTCTTTTGGATTACCTGACAGATCGTCAGCCAGAGCCAATCGCAGCTTCGCCATTCGATAAGAATCTGATTGATTGGCAATCAGATCCACTCGGATACACAGAACCCGGAAATTCGTTCCCATACGGTAACGGTCAGCCTGATCAAGCGGGATACGACACAGACGCAGATTGGGCTCAAAATAAGATTAAAGCACTCTGGGGCTTTGCTTCGACCTATCAGATGGTTCCAGCAGCCTGGAACACTGATGGTATCAACGGTACCAACACATATGCGCCGATTGATTCGACTCCACACCTCTTCACTCCGATTGATGGAGCTCCTCAGCTCGGTCGTCGTAGAATGACACAGGTTGCACATCCATCCGCTAAGGTCATGTTGTTTGAAGAGTTTGATCGCTTCTCTGACCCTGCTGGTCTCTACTTCGCGTACCCCGAAGCCAAAGCAAACTTGGCATTCTTTGACGGTTCAGTCCGCCAAGAGTCAAGCCAAGATTCTAACCCTGGATGGAATCCATCGGCACCGAATGCTCCTTGGTTACAAACTTACGTACCTCTTGACACATTCCCACTGCCTAAGGGTGGACTCGGAGATCAGACCGCATACTGCCAGCGTTACCGTTGGACACGCAATGGTCTCCAAGGTATCGACTTTGGTGGCAAGGATGTAGGTACTGGTGGTAACCCAGCACTCCGTGGTGTGGTTTGCACAGAGCAATAGGGCGCACTCCGTCTTCGTAGGCTGCTCAGCAGTTTATGAATCTTGATATAACAATGCCCCACCGGTCGACCGGTGGGGCATTTCTTATTTATAGAGTTCATGTTTCTTTAGATGCCTGGCTTTAGATTACCTGGTTCAGATTGTGCTTCCCTAGATTGCCAGTGATTTGAAAGCCGCTGCGTCCAATATTTAACAGGGCAACGAGTTGATTGAGGATAGATCTTCAAAGAAGCAATCATTACATAAAGACCGTCAATCACTTGGCGGTTTCATGTTGTTCATGTGTCTCAGGATTCAGTGTGAGCAAATAGTTACTGGCCTTATGATAAATCAAAAAGCTGGATCAACATATACAAACTATCAACTAGATGGCTGCGGTGCAGTTTATGGTCCAAGACGACGCACGCGACGGAGATCCGCGAGGTAGTCTTCGATCTGGGTTTCCCAGTAGACGACATCAATCGCGTTGTCGTATGCATCGACGATCGAAGGCATTTCCATATCGTTCGCTTGCTTCATGATCCGTTTGTAAAGACCAATATTCTTCTTGGCGCTCTGGAGAGCAGCACCAGCGAATGTGATGTATTGGCTGTTGCCATACTGAGCGATGTCTGTTTGGAAGGATTGAATCGTTGCGTCGAGTCGTTTGCGGAGACTCTTGCATTTTTTGATGTCGCGGGTGGTGATGGTGGTGCCCATTTCACCAGCGGAGTCCCATTTTTCAAACCCGTGGGCAGCTGCGAAGTCTTCGAGGGATTTGGATTCGAGTGCAGTGACGATCCCCCATTTCGCAGCTTCCTTGGTTTTGAGGGTAAGCACTGTATTTGGACCATCTACGATCTCATAACCCTTTGGAAGGTTATGGGTGGAGTTTGAGAGGACCCACTCGCCTTTTTCACGGTGAGCGTAAACCTCAGCTTCTGAGAGCATCATCGCGTTGACGAGGTATGAGGAGTGTCCGTTGGCTTCAGCTGCGGATCCGAGCTTTGAGGCCATGATGGAGGTCATTTTTTTGTCAACTTCTGCAGAGCCAGTGGAGTTTTGGGAGTAGACCACGGCACCACCGAAATCGCCTCCTGGAGCCATGGAGATGGTGTCACACCAGAATGCGGGCCAGATCGAGGCGCTGATCGCGTGCTCGATGAGCATGTGGTAGGTCAGATCATCGGAGTGGCGTTCCATCACAGCAACCATGTCCTGAGCGGCCCAGACTTCACCTCCTGGTGAGTTGATGCGGAAAACGATGTCGGTAACCCCATTTTCGATTGCCCATTCGAGCGAGTTGCTGACAGCAAGGGGGTAGATATCTTGTCCGAAGGTGCCTGAGAGGGGGATTTCCATCAGGAGTTGATATCCATCGCGTTTGAGAGGCTGATCCGCTTTCTCAGCGTCGCTGCCCCGTTTGGGGATGCTGAGTGTGGTCCGGTCACCTGTGGTGCTTGAGGTGGAGCTGGGAGCTGTTTCAAGGGGGGTTCGCTTGGTAGAGCGGACATCGCGAGCGTTGAGGGTCATTCTGGTCTGGATACCCCTGATTTCAGTCTCAATGACCACTTCTCGGCGGTTTTCAGAGATGATTGTGCCGTTGTACACGGTTCCATCACGGAGCACGACCTGGTCTGCGATTGCAGGCCCAGCGATCCAAGTGAGACTCGCCCCAGCAGCGACGATGATGGCTGCAGTGCGGGTAAGGCGGCGAGATTTGGTTGTTTTCTTGATCACTTTGGGCTCCGGGACTCTTAAATAAGGGTATCTGCGGATAGATATTGCAAACATTATATCAAAGATTGGTTTCTTTGCCAAGGGGAAGAATCGAGAAGTCTACAGTTTGTTCGTGAAAAACTCGTATGAAGTCATCATTGTTGGAGGCGGACACGCGGGCGTTGAAGCTGCGTGGGCCGCTGCGAACAGGCTCGGTACTCCTGGTAGCGTCGCTCTTATCTCATTGGATCCTGATAAAATTGGGGTTATGAGCTGTAACCCTGCAATTGGGGGGCTCGCCAAAGGGCAACTCGTCCGGGAGATTGATGCGATGGGGGGGCTGATGGGTCTTGTTGCGGACGCGACAGGGATCCAGTTCAAGCTTCTCAATACTTCAAAGGGGGCAGCGGTTCATGGGCCTCGTTGTCAAGCGGACAAACATGCGTATGCGCGAGCGGTTCAGTCGTTTATGCGTGCTCGTGAGGAGATCGACATCGTGTCGGGTGGTGTTGTTCGTGTGCTCGTAGAAGATAGCGATGTAGACAGCGAGAACGCAAAGATCACTGGTGTCGTGATCAGAAAACTAGATGGTGAAGAAGTCGAGCTTACCGCTCCTTCGGTTGTGCTCACGACCGGAACTTTCATGCGGGGGATCATGCATAAAGGCACTGATACCACCCCCGGTGGTCGGGCTGGGGAAGAGGCGGCGAATCCGATCTCTGCTTCTTTGTCAGCACTGGGGTTTGAGCTTGGACGACTCAAAACGGGAACGCCTCCAAGACTTGCACTGGATTCACTGGACTGGGAATCCCTTCCGGTTCAAGATGGGGATGCTGCTCCATTGCCCTTTTCAGAGCTGTCTCACGAGGGGTGGGCGGTTGGGGAAGTGGTTTGTGATCAGTTCCCATTGATCGAACAGATTTCGTGCAGGCAAACATACACCGGTCCTGGATCGCACGATGCGATCCGCTCGAACCTAGACAGGGCTCCGATCTTTACAGGCCAGATCGGTTCTGCAGGCCCGCGGTACTGTCCGAGCATCGAAGACAAGGTTGTGCGGTTCGCTGAGCGCGATCAGCATGGTGTGTACCTTGAACCAGAATCTCATGAGTCTGATTGGGTGTACTGCAACGGGATCTCCACGAGTCTTCCGGAAGATGTTCAAGAGACGATTGTGCGGTCGATGCCTGGGTGTGAGAACGCGAAGATTTTGCAGTATGGGTACGCGGTCGAATATGACATGGTGCGTCCGCATCAGATCTATGTGACTGGTCAGACCCGGAAAGTTTCGGGATTCTTCCTTGCTGGCCAGATCAACGGGACAAGCGGGTACGAAGAAGCCGCTGCGCAGGGACTCATCGCGGGAATCAACGCCGCGATGCACGCACGCAATGAAGGCGAGTTTAAGCTCGAACGATCGCAGGCTTATATCGGTGTCCTCATGGATGATCTGGTGACCAAGACTCCGCGCGAGCCGTACCGGATGTTTACGAGCAGAGCGGAGTATCGTTTGTTGCTCAGATCAGACAATGCGCCAGATCGGTTGACCCCGATGGCGATCGAGCTTGGCCTGCTTGATCAGAGCGAGCTCGGGAGACAGCGCAAGGAGCAATATGCTCGGCGCAGTGAGGCGCTCCGGGCTGGCCGAGTATTGATGGAATCGATCGTCGATGGAGAGAAGTTTGTCAATGATCGTGTACTTGAGGCGCAGTACACTGTTGAGCAACTTGAAAATGCGATTGGTGAGCAGCTCATCGGAACAGTGGGCGAGGTCAATGAAGGGATCTTCCGTACCCTCCATGCGCAGCGTCGGTACGAGCCTTATGTTGAGCGGCAGGTGATAGAGATTCGTAGACACAACGAGATGGAGCACAAGCCCATCCCGCAATGGATTGACTATGAATCGATGGATTCGCTCCGGAATGAAGCGAGGCAATCGCTGAGCAAGTTTCGTCCGACAACTTTCGGGCAAGCATCCAGACTTGAAGGTGTGACTCCATCTGATCTGACTCTGCTCAGTGTGCTTGTTAAGCGAGCAAGGCAGATCCGGAATGCTGATCAAGTCGGTGAGCCTTCTGGATCGTAAAGCTGGTTTGCAGAATATCCGGCGTGTCAGTTTCCGAGCATGCGAAGTTCGTCGCGGAGAATTGCGGCAAGCTCAAAGTTCTCAGAGACAATCGCAGCTTCGAGTCGTTGACGGAGTTCTGCTTTTTGACTGACCGGGAGTTTGGGAATAAGCCCATCCCGCATTTCTCGAAGCATGTCAACTTCCCCGGCTTCCTCGAACTGATCTTCATTGCCGGTTGATTCGTAGTAGAGCTTGAGGGATTCGATCCCTTCATCGATTGCGCGGATTGCTGCTTTGTTCTCTTCGTTTTTGATCGCGTGACTCGCCAGCGCGCGTGCGCGCATCATCATGACATAGGGGCGGTGACCTTCCATCGCGAGTTGGTCATCTTCCTCGATCGCGAAGTCTCGGAATACATCAAGCACGCGCAGGTTTCGAGAAGTATCTCGGATAACGCTTTGGAAGTCTTCGAGCACCAGCAGCGCGATGTAGCGGTGGTAATACTGTTGAGCTTCTTCACGGAGCTGTCTGCACTCTTCAGGATTGAGGAACCTGCTTGTTTGGGCGGGTTCTTCGTCTGAAGCGAGGTCGAAAGCGGGCTCTGAATCAGATTCGGGCTCGCTTTCTGGTTCGGGCTTTGGCTGGGGATCGAGCCCGATTCTTGATTCTTGGTAATCGAGGTATGAATCATGATCGTGTGGTCGTGCTCCGTCTGGGCGTCCATCGAGCTTAATCTGGAGGAGCCCAAGGTCCAGGCGAACCTGAATTCGGGGTTCCTGGTCCTGCCCTTCGATCATGCGGACAGAAATTTGTCCTGGAGTAAAGGGCCATTCTTCGAGGAGTTTGGAGATATCTCTTTCCACGCGCTGAATCCTTGGTTGACTCGGTTTTGGTAAGATCTTGATCAATTTGAGTATAGATCGATTTGGCCGAATTCGGGAGTATGCACTCATTATCGGGGGATGCCAATAAAATTCTGGAAAGGCCGATCATATTTTAAAAATACTCTCCGATCCCCCCAAATGGGATAATCCACAAGTATTTACGACAAGTTAAATTCAAAGAAAATGCCCAAGTTGAGGGAAAAACCCTTTTGTCCGATGGAACACTTCGTGTAGAATGACGAACATTGGGATGAGTGAGAGTTCATCTCGTTTCCGGCGGCACTCGCCGCGGAAAGGATGGGTAGGAAAGTGAGTACAAACATGCGTTCGTCTAATTCTGGCGTCAAGTCATCGTTGCAGGTCTATCTGAACGATATCAACCGTCACCCCTTACTATCAGCGGAACAAGAGAAAGAGCTTGGATGGAAGATCATCAACGAGCAATGTCCTGTTGCGCGTGAAACCATGATCCGTTCAAATCTTCGGCTCGTTGTTTCGATCGCTAAAAACTACAACAATCGTGGATTGCCCCTCGGTGACCTCATCGAGGAAGGCAATATCGGTCTGATGCGAGCGGTGGAGGGGTTTGACCCTGCACAAGGTGCCCGATTCAGCACCTATGCGAGCTGGTGGATTAAGCAAGGCATCAAGCGTGCGTTGATTAATGCAAATCAGCCGATCCACATCCCTGCATATATGGTTGAGCTGATCGCGAAGTGGAAGATGCATTCCCGCCGCATCGAGTCAGAAACTGGTCATCCACCGAGTGTTGAGGACCTTGCCAAAGCAATGGAACTCCCGGTCAAGAAGATCCAGATCATCAAGCGTGCGGTCAAAGCGTTCAGCGCTCCAAACCAAGCGCCACGCGGCATCGATGGCGATATGGTGGGGCTCGGTGAACTCATCGCGGATCATCGTTCGGGAACTGCGGAGAGCCAGACGCTTCAAGCAGAGGAACTCGGAATCTTGCGTAAGTTGATGGAAACCATCGATGAGCGTGAAGCCCAGATCCTTCGTTTGCGATTCGGTCTCGATGGTGCGGAGCCGCTGACTCTCAAAGAAATCGCGGCTGAAGTGAGCATATCGCGTGAGCGCGTGCGTCAGATCATTGAAGAGTCGCTCTCGCGTCTGCAAGAGCGGATCAGTGATGATAAGCCTAGCCAGTTCTATCGCCGAAGCGATGCGTTTGAGGATCTTGGAGAGCCGCAAGAAGCTGCTCGTGCGGGGACCATCCTGCCTTCCAACGGTTCTGCGACCGCAGCGGGTTGATTGAATCGTTCATTCTTACGAATGAACACGGACAATGAGTGTCCCGAGTTCATGCTCGTGTGATTCCCTCAAAAACTTCGTCTATCCACGGGCTTGCCAACGCGGTAAGCCCGTGTTTCTTTTTGTGTCTTTGGAGGGACTACCATGCTCGACGGCCTGCATCGACATCGGTGGATGTGAGCCCTAACCGATCAGGATTTGAACTCGAATCCGATCGGTGGATCATTTAGGAATAAGTTCATGGATTGGACGGTTCTGTATATTCCTCGAACACGAAACGGAGCATTCACTTGACACAAGACTCACCATCATCTCCTCATAAAGTCGTCATCATTGGATCTGGCCCTTCGGGCTGGACCGCTGCGATCTATGCTGCTCGCGCGAATCTGAACCCGGTTGTCTATGTCGGTGTTGCAAAGCAGGATCCTGGACCTGTGCTTCCGGGTGGTCAGCTGATGCTCACAACGGATGTTGAGAACTATCCCGGTTTCCCTGAGGGCATCGCGGGACCAGAGATGATGATGAAGTTTGAAGAGCAAGCAAGGCGCTTTGGTACGACTGTTGTTGGTGAAGATATTACCAAATGCGAGTTCTCGAAAGATGGATCACTCCACACGCTGCATACTTCTGGCGGGGACACCGTTCAAGCGCATTCGGTCATCATTTCAACTGGAGCGACCGCGAACTGGATCGGGCTTGAGTCAGAGATGAAGCTTGCGACCAGTGGTGGGGGCGTGAGTGCGTGTGCGGTCTGTGATGGAGCGCTCCCGATGTTCCGCGATCAGCATGTTGCGGTGGTCGGTGGTGGTGACTCTGCGATGGAAGAGGCGACTTTCCTGACTAAGTTTGCCTCAAAGGTTTCGGTGATCCATCGCCGTGATGAGCTGCGCGCGAGCAAGGTGATGCAAGAGCGATTCTTATCAAAGGACAACGCGGAGGTGCTTTGGAACAAGACTGTTATTGACTGCTTGAGCACACCTGATCAGCACGGCAATGAAAAGATACATGCGCTGCGCCTCAAGGACACAGTCACGGGAGAAGAGTCTGAGCTTGCGATCAAAGGATTGTTTGTTGCGATCGGTCACAGCCCGGCAACCAAGTTCCTCCAAGGCGCTGGTATCGACTTTGATGACGCGGGCTACATTGATCTGCCAACTCGATCAAGTGCAACGAATCTTGAAGGAGTGTTTGCTGCGGGTGATGTTGCGGATTCGCACTATCGTCAAGCGATCACTGCAGCGGGGATGGGATGTCAAGCGGCGCTTGATGCGGAGCACTGGCTTGCGGATCGTGATCTGATTTAAACTGGATCAGAAGCTATCGAGCTAAAATATGTATATATAAAAAGCGAGGTGTCAGATGACACCTCGCTTTTGTATTTGATAGATATGTCAATAGTCTGGATTAGTTGCCTTCGTACTCAGCAAGGCGGTCTTCGAGTTCACTGACGGCTTGTTTGCCGCCACGCTCGTCGTCTACCATTGCAAGCTCGATGGCTTTTTTCTGCCACTTGATTGCTGAGACGGTGTCGCCTGTTTTGTGCATTGCCAGTGCGTAGGTGTCGATGATGCCCCATTCTTTCCAATCTGTTTTATCACATGCGATGGCGGCTGCTTTGAGTGCGGCTTGGTAGTCTTTCATGCCAACGCCTTCTGCTTCGGAACTGAGCATCATCCATGCGACTGCGTTGAGCCCGCCGGGTTCGTCGGTGAACTTGTCATGGATGAGAATGTCGCCAACTTTGCGAGCGGTTTCAAGGTTCTGGCCGCTTTGGAATGAACCAGCGAGCATTTGGAACGCGGACATCATGACCTGCTGATCCCATGCTTCTTTTCCTGCAGCTTTGCTATCAAAGTCACCATCCACGATTGCTTTGAGTGGTTCATCCATCGATGCGGGGTGACCGATCCATGCGATGTTGGAATCGCCATCAACGATGAAGGCGGCGGGGATGCCTCCCTGCCCTGCGGGGGTCATCCAGTTTTCGGACATTGATTTGCCGTCTTCGATTGCGACGGTGTAGCTCATGCGTTCGCCTTGATCGGCGACAAAGCTTTCAACTTTTTCCATGCGTTCTTGGCCTTGCTCGCGTTCCCAGATGTTGACACCGATGAACCGGACATCTTCGCCGTAGCTTTCTTGGAGTTCTGAGAGGTGTGGGAATGCTGCGATGCAGGGTCCGCACCATGTTGCCCAGAACTCTACGACATAGACCTGACCGCTTTCGAATGCATCGACCGAGTCGCCTTTGATGAACTTGGCGATGGTGAGTTCTGGAGCGGATGAACCAATCCAGAGCTCCGGTTTTTTCATTTCCGGGAGGAGGTCTTCGAGGGTTTCTGCTTTGACCTCTTTGTGCATTGTCGTTGATTCGGGTCCTGCGAAGGCAGATGTAGAAAATCCTGTGAGGATCGCGAGTCCTGCGATGCTTGCAATGAGGGTAGTGGTGGGGTTCATAGATGCTCCGTGATGTGATCCGGGTGTTTTTTGTTGACCGCTGGATCGGGTGTTGCGTCGGACTGATAGCTACCAGATTGTACTCTATAAGAGATACCGTTGGGAAGCGAGCACGGTTGCTTGTTGACAGCGTGGCGACTCATGAATCGTGTTTCTGGGCTGGAATGGACGGTTATTTCGGGAGATCTGCTTCCCCGATGAGGCGGAATCCCTTTTGACGCAGAATCTGTCCTGCGAGGGTCTGATCATCCACAGCTATTGCAATCGTGGGGACCCCGTTGGGCTCGAGCATCAGGGCGTACGCGAATGCGATGTTCATCTCCACACCCAGCAGGTACAGGCACAGCTTGGACAGTGTGTAGCCCTCTGAGAGCTCGACAACGAGAACTTCATGCTCTGCGAAGGCCAGCCCGTCCTCTTTGAGGAGTCTGCGGGCGACATGAGCGTGGTTGGTAATGATGCGGACGACGGCATGATCAGACGCTTCGTGGACTGAGATCGCGCAGATTTGACACTGGGATGCTTCGTCGAAGTTTTCTACGAGATCAAGCATTTTGCCGACTTTATTGGGCAAAAAGACGCTGAACTGGACCATTGTGGGTGGTGAGAAACAAGAAGTGGTTTCCAAGGCGCATTCAGCATCGCTCATAATCCGGATCCAATCTAGGGGCGTGTGGTACCTGTGCGGGGCATTTGGTGTGTAAAAATTGATCCGGAGTGACGGGTCTCCGGATCAACTGTTGAGCATACTCGATTGTGTTAGAATTTGCGAGGATTATTCTGAAGCTTCAGCAACTGTGGTTCCTGCTTTGGTTTTGGCGACTTGGCTGTTTGTCGAGCCTGATGATCGGGTGATCCGGACTACGCGTGTTTCACCGGAAGTGGTTCCACTGACGCTTCCACCGCCACCGCCGCCACCGCCGCCGCCGCCACCGCCGCCGCCTAGTGGAGATGGAGATGGAGATGGAGGAGATGGATGTCCTCTCGTTCTAGACCTGGATGGAGATGGTATTGAGCTTATCTCTAAGGCAGATGGTGTACTGTTTGATATTGATGAAGATGGTATTGCTGATCAAACTGCATGGGTTGGTGCAGATGATGGTATCCTTGTTCACGATTTGAACGGAGATGGTACTATTAATGACCACGGAGAGATGTTCGGTAACGACGAAATCGGTGGTTTTGAGATGCTTGGTCAATCTGATGATAACAATGACGGTGTCATTAATGCTGAAGATGCAATTTGGACAACACTTCAAGTTTGGCAGGATCGTAATGGTGATGCCGTTTCTCAAGCTGACGAATTGATGACGTTGGATGAACTTGGGATTGCCGCGATCAATCTATCGGTTGAAGAAGTGAACTTGGTTATTGCAGGTAATGATGTAACTGTTACGGGTGACTTTGTTACCGAAGATGGTGGATCATATGCTGGTTATGATGCTTGGTTTAAGTATGATAGTAGCGCTGCGCAAGAATTTACAACATTCTTGAATGGTCAGATGAATACAATATTGCCTGATTTAGCAGCAGATATTCAAACTGCTATTTATCAAGAGCATGGAGAGGAAGCTTCTCAAAACTACGAGCAACTCTTCGCTGCATATGTATTTGATAACTATGCGCATATCTATAATGAAATCAAAATTGATTTTGATAGAATGACGAATGGTTTAGATGCTAATGAAGTTGCTTCGGATCTTGGTGATCTGTCTATTGCTGATGTTCTAG
>JBGCDI010000038.1:0-55029 GCA_045105315.1 Phycisphaerales bacterium
GACATGGGCTGAGCATGAACACATATCCGGTGATAGAAAGGGTGCGCCCCCTGCTCCAGCTTGTTACCCCCAAGACTGTTGCTCCGCAGAGTACCATAAGAATCAAACCCTTGATCACGGCCCAGCGTTTGGCTTTCCGGATCAAAGATTCGAACTGTTTCATGTCGTAGACCGCATCCACAGCGTCCACCCTGTCCTCAAACCGTGATATATACTCTACAGACATTGGGTGATCATTCATCAGCCGAGTATACCCGATTCCACCATACTGCCTGGCGTTCATCTATGAATGAGTCAACACTCCACAGCCACATCTACGAGAGGTCCATGGGCCTCGCCCTCGGCTGGGGAAACGAGATCGTCATTGGGCCTGGTGATGACTGCGCGGTGATTCAAAGCTCTTCGGGTGATCTGTCGCTCTTGACCGTCGATCAGCTTGTCGAGGGCCGGCATTTCGAGTCAGGGACTGATGTTGATCTGATCGCGCGCAAAGCAATCGCACGGTCGGTGTCAGACATCGCTGCGATGGGGGGAGTCCCGAGCTGGTCGCTTGCGACCGGTGTCCTCCCCAAAGACTATTCCCACGCGAACCAACTCTTTGATGCGATGAGCACATGGGCAAAGCATTGGAACTGCCCGATCATCGGAGGCGACATCGCGTCCCATGGATCCCAAGATCATCCGCTGACCCTCACCGTCACTGTGGGCGGCGCGATGGCGACGGGCACCAAGCCTGTGCTGCGTTCAGGCGCTCAGCCAGGCGATGAGTTGTATATCACGGGACAAGTGGGGGGGAGCTTTGAATCGGGCTGGCATCTGCTCTTTGAACCTCGGGTCCAGACCGGTCAATGGGCCAGCTCGACAGCCGGTGTGCATGCGATGATGGATCTGTCTGACGGACTCGGACGCGACAGCGACCGCATCGCCAAAGCATCGAACCTGATCATCGAGATCGATGCGACCAAACTCCCGATCAGCCACCACATCACTGATGCGGGTAAGGATTGGAGAGCAGCGGTCAGCGATGGCGAAGATTACGAGCTGCTGATCTGCATCGATTCCAAGATCGACCTTGCCAACACGCTGACCCCGCAGCCACCGCAGCCTGAACTGCTCAGTGACTCTATTGGTGTCTGCCGAGCATGCAATGGTGGTGAAGCGCCGGGCGCCTACATCATCGATCCTCATGGACAGCGACACTCTGCTGCATCACTCGGATGGGATCACTGAACCCGATCAAAGGTGTACCCGCCCTTGACCGCGCCCCAGACCTGCTCGTCCATATCGTTGTACCCACGATCCCAAGTGATCAACCGATCTTTGTGCAGGTAGACTTCGCTGGTCGCGTAGGTTGATGCTCGCAGATTGGACTCGCAGTCTTTGCTGTTGGTTGATCCGATGAAGGCTTGCGCGTGATGATCCCATTGAACGGTGATCGCGCACCCGATCCGCATGCTCAGGTCATCTGGTGTCAGCGATGCGAGCGGCTGAGGGCTTGTGTACGCGCCCGCATAGTCCATTGCGTTCTCAAAGCTGTAGACCGTTGACATGTACTCGTTGTCCCCGGTCTGCATCAGGTGATACACGCGCTGGCGATACGGACGATCCGAAGCTTCCGCGACTGCTTGCTCGACATACAGCCAAGGTCCATCGTCCCGGTCTTCCCAGATCGGAACCATGTTGAGCACGATCTCATAGAACTCAGGATCAGCAATCGACTGTGTCCGAGATGAGAACGATCCGGTTAGGTGTTGCTCAAACCGCATCATCCCGATGCTCGGGCGTTCATTGATTTCAAAGCTTTGATCCGCTTTGGCTGATTCCGGGAACCATGCGCATCCGCTTATACTGGGTATGAATCCCGCTGCAAGCGTAATGCAAACGAGTGAGGGGCTGAGAGATCGGACTGGTGATGTGGTCATGGTTTATGCCTTGGGTTTGCCGTTGCTTTTGCCTTTGCCTTTCCCGCCGCCTTTTGATTTTTTCTTTTGCCCTGGTCCTGCTTTGCCCTTTGCGTCTCTGCGGTAATCGGTTTTGCCTTTATCGCGTGATTTGGATTTTTTGCTTCTCCTCTGAGCGCCGGGTTGCTTCTTGAACCCAGCTCCTTCGGTTTCGCCTAAACCACCCAGGTTGTCGCTTCCGATCTTGAGACCAGATCCAAGCCCTTTGACCTTCCCCGATGCGCGTCGGTTGGGATCGGTGATCAGCAGATCCATGCGACGCAGCGCCAGATCCACTTGTCCGATGGTGACTTCAACTTTATCACCGATCGAGTAGCTGCGCCCGGAGTGGATGTCGACCAGTGCTCCGGTGCGATCATCGATCTTCCATGTTGGCGGGCGCTTGTCGCGTGTGGTGTCACCCGGGAGATCATGCTTGGGGATCATCCCATCAGCAAGGTATTTTTCGATCTGGACATACACACCCTTGGGTGTGACTCCCGTGACGAATCCATCGAAGGATTCCCCGATGTGCTCTGCCATGAGCTGGAGCACAAGGAACTGACGAAGCTCGCGCTCGGCGCTGGCTGCGTTGACTTCGGTGTTTGAACAGTTGTTGCCGATCTCATTGAGGAGCTGCTCATGCGGACAGAGCGGGTCTTCGCGGAGTTCTTTCCCAAGCGTGATCTTCGCATCATCGCTCTTTGGAAAGTTCATCCCGTTCTTGGTGCGTTTGAGGTACGCGACCAGCGCGCGGTGAAGCGTGAGGTCTGGGTATCTCCGGATCGGAGATGTAAAGTGCGAATACGCGGTCGACGCGAGCGCGTAGTGACCGATGAGCGCGGGTGAATAGACCGCTTTGGTCATCGTGCGGAGCACCGCGGTATGGACCGCACGAGCGGCGCCCGTCCCAGCGGTCGCGTTGAGCAATGTTTGGAGTTCTTCGCGCGAGGGGTTCTTGGGAATCCTGAACCCCGCGACCATCGCGGTTTTCTTAAGATCCTCGATATCACCTGGGGTCGGTTCCGGGTGGGTCCTTCGCAGCACAGGAACACGCATCCCCTCAAACAAAGTCGCGAGCGATTCGTTCGCTTCAACCATGAACATCTCGATGATGGTGTGCGTGAATGCATCGTCTTCTTTGTGCGCATCGATTACTTTGCCGGTGTCATCGAACTCGAGCTCAACATCTGGGAGATCGAGATGGATCATCCCTGCTTTGTTGCGACGGGCGCGGATCAATCGTGCGAGCGTATCCATATCCTTGACACAATCGATAATGTCTTGCGTGTGAGGCGTATCGGTCTTCGCGTGCTTCTTTGCTTCTTCAAGATCACCATCAATCAGCGCTTGTGCTTCGATATAAGTCATCCGCTTGCGCGACTTGATCAATGATTGACACACACCACGCGAGCGGACATTGCCCATCTTGTCGTAGTGGATAATCGCGGTCTTCGCGTACCGGAGCACGCCTTCCTGAAGCGAGCAGATCCCGTTGGAAAGCACCTCAGGGAGCATCGGGATCACTAATCGAGGCAGGTACACGGAGTTCCCGCGCTCCGCTGCTTCAAGATCAAGGGGGGTCCCCTGATCAATGTAATGCGAGACATCCGCGATATGAATACCAAGCTCCCATCCACCGTCGTCAAGACGCTTGATCGAGATCGCGTCGTCATAATCCTTCGCATCTGGTGGATCAATTGTGCAGATCAGCTCGTTGGTCAGATCGCGGCGCATGTCCAGTGCTTCGATCCCGTCAGACTCAAACAGCGACATCTCTTCATCGAACCGCTGGGTCGCTTCGCGCGCTTGTTCGACGCATACTTCAGGGAACTCGTTGCTTGGTAGGGAATAGGCTGCGATGACCGCTTGTGTTTCAACATCCGGATCGCCCGCTTCACCAAGCACCTTGGTAATCACACCCTCTGCGAGGTACTCGCCTTCCGGGTAGTCGATGATCTCGACAACGACCTTATCACCGGGCTTTACATTCTTGGATTCCGCATCGCGGATGATAATGGGGTCAGTAAGCTCGCGTCCGTCAGGATACACGAGCCAGCGTCCGTCGCGTTTGTCGATCTCACCGGTAAACGCAGCACGCTTGCGCGCCACAATATCAATTACCTCACCCGAATACTGGCGCTCAAGGGTGCCGAGTTTGCGTTCGCGTCGCTGATCACGCGAGTAGTAGATCTTGACGGTGTCTCGGTCGAGTGCGCCCATGGTTTGGTGCGCGGGGATGAAGACATCACCGCCGTGTGAGATGCGTGAGGGTGAGAAGAATCCGAACCCGCTTTTGGTAGAGCGGAAGACCCCGATCGCTTCGCCCTCGTCTGGACGGAACGGGAGCATGATCTTGTCGTGGTCATCGAGGGCAATGATTTCCTCAGCTGCGAGTTCATGGACCGCAGCTCCGAACTCTTTGACATCTTCGATGTTCAGGTCGCGCGCGACAATAGGGATCTGGGCGGGTTCATACGATGAGTGCGAAATGTGTGCGATGAGTCTCGCGCGGTATCTTTCTGGCATAGCCAATTCTATCGACCTATCACGACTCACGAGGGCATATTGCCCCGACTCAGCGCGATCTTGTCCATATCATGCATGCATGTCGATTCATGGAACCGCACTCGCATTCTCATATCCAAGCGGACCACCAGTCCTCCAAGGGGTTGATGCGCGGATCGAATCCGGAAAGATCACCGCGATCGTGGGCCCCAACGGGGCGGGGAAATCGACGCTCTTGCGTCTCCTTGCTGGGTTAGCAAGACCGAGTTCGGGTGATGTGCGAATCAACACCATCCCGATGAACGATCTGAATCACACCCAGCGAGCTCGCTCGCTCGCGTTCATTGCTCAGCGTTCATCGCTTGCATTTGATTTCGATGTCCGCAAGGTTATTTCATTTGGCCGACTCGTTCAGGATTCGGACCGTCATGCTGTGGATCGGGCGATCGAGCGGTTCGGGCTTACCGAGTTGGCATCGACCCCGATGGGCGCGATTTCGGTGGGTCAGCAACAGCGGGTATCGCTTGCTCGCGTCTGGGCTCAGCTCGACGGGACTGATGATGCGTATGTGTGCGCCGATGAACCCACCAGCGCGATGGACCCCCGGTATCAGCTCGATACGCTTGACGCGTTTAAAGAACTCGCCGGGCGCGGGATCGGGGTGGCGATGGTTGCTCATGATCTCACGCTCGCAGCACGGTACGCGGATTCCGTGGTGCTCATGACCGCGCAAGGCTCGGTTCTTAAACAAGGGGCAACACGGGAGATGCTGGTCCCTGATAAGCTCTCAAAGGTCTTTGATACCGGATTCGCGGTCGGAGAGATCGATGGACATCCCGCGATGATTCCCACAGGAAATGCAGGCTTTGAAGCGAAAACCTTGATAGAATAGCTCCGATGAACTTCCAGACCATACTCAACTTCATAACCAATCCAATCGGGATTGTGATCCTGTTTGGACTTTTCTCTACTGTTGGTCGATTGCTCAACAACGCGAAGGAACAGCGCGCCAAGAAGCAGCAACTCACCCAAGTCCGCAATGCTCAGCGTGATTCACTCCGGACAGGATCTCAGCAAGGATCAGCTGGACCGAAAGCAACCCCGTCGGTTCAGCAGACTACACAGGCAGCTGGTGGGCAGTCAGCTGGTCAAGACGATTCAACTGTTCAGTGGGACAAGAGCCAGGACCTACGCAGACAGCGGATCCAGGAACTCCGCGCCAAGCGCGATGCGCAGATGAAGAAGATCCAGCAGCGCTCTGCGAATCAGCAGCCTGTATCTTCTCAAGCTGGTTCATCTCAAAGCGGCTCTTCTCAAGCTGGTTCGTCTCAAGGCGGATCACAAACTGCAGGCCAACCTCCTCAACCTCCTCAAGCTCGCCAACAACAGCGTCCGACCCTCAAATCCAGAATCCAAGCTGGTCAACAATCTGCCTCCCGATCAGCTTCAAGATCCACTCCACAGATCTCCTCCCAGCCCGCTGTCCAAGCACCGATGCAACAGGAGTCGCTTCAGAAGCAGCTTGAGCTTGCAGAGGCTCGTGATCAGTCTCGTAGAGTCTCCTCAGCGACCGATGACTCGGTTGCTGCTCAAGGGATCGCAGCTGGGCAAATTACTGTTGGGTCTGCGGATCTTGCTACAGGATCGTCAAGCAGACAGACCACCCGCAAGATGCTTCGCGGGAATATTAAGCAAGCCATCATTGCCAAAGAAGTGCTTGGAACCCCGCTTGGGCTCCGCACGCAGGAATCGGGAACGATGCCCGGACTCTAATCCATGCAGAATGCCACTCAAGACCATTGATGCGTTATAATCCTGCAATGATGTTCCGAGCTTCCAAATCGCCCGTCGTATTCAGAACTGCCTCACTCGCGACAATATTGTCCATAGTGTCATGCTTTGGATCTGGTTGTGGCGGTCTGGGAAACGCGCCGCGAGGGGCAGCGAGTCTGCGTGACATCATCGCGCCAAGCACCAGCCCAACAACCGCTGCGATTTTGGCGACCGACGAATACAACGCGGAGAATCGGTACCGTGGCACAACGATGCTCGCCAGCGCACCGTTCGGTGGAGACACCATCTACCTCGAGCTCTACATTGACGGCACCGACGATGAAGATCCGGGTGTTCGGGCAACCTGCATCCGCGCCCTTGGTCGACATGGGGACCCAGTCCATGCACCGTATCTGATCGAAGCACTCAAAGACGAAGACCGCAAGGTTCGGATTGCTGCTGCTCGCGCATTGCAAAGAGTTCATACACCAGATGCGATCAAACCTTTGATTGCGGTTATTGATCAGGACAACGAGCCTGATGCTGATGTCCGGGCATCTGCTGCTGATGCGCTCGGTCAATACCGCACGGACTTTGTTGTCCAGTCATTAATCTCGGCGCTCCGAGATTCCAGACTCGTGGTCAATAACCGTGTTCAGATGTCACTCAATACCATGACCGGTCAAGACTTCGGGATCGATCGATCTGCGTGGGTCGACTGGTACAAGAACACCGACGATCTGTTTGCAGCTGCTCAGGTCTACACCTACCCGGTTTTTAATCGCAAGAAACGGATCGTGGAATACCTCCCGTTTGTCCCGCCCCCGCCAAACGAGATCACCTCGACACCGGTGGGTCTGAATCCGATCGACGATTAACGAGGCCCACGATTTTCCCTTCCCAGCGTGCACAAGCAGCGATACAGAGTCCGAGAATCGGTGCGATCTTCACCTACCCTTGCATCGGTTGCCCGGATTACCGATAGTAGAAGCATGCGTGCACTCACCCTTCAACAAGGCGCTCCCGTCCTTGAACGCCAATACCCTGACCCCGTCTTGAGTCCAGGGCATGCGTTGGTCAAGCCTTTGCTCGTGCTCATCGCTCGGGCTGATGTACAGGCGTGTCAATCAGCGGGATCAGCCTCGTCTTCTGTGCTTGGTCATCAGTTTGTTGGGTTGGTTCATGATGCGAGTAATCCGGCGCTCATTGGTAAGCGAGTGGTCGCGGATGTGAATATCACGGACCCGGAATCCACCCACGCAAAGCGGGGCATCGGTCAGCATGATCCCGACCGGAGTATTTTGGGGATCCGTTCTTATGACGGGTGCTTGAGTGAACTCTTTACCATCACCGAACGCAATCTCGTTGTTGTGCCTGATGAGATCGAAAACGAACGAGCGGTCTTTGCGAACCAAATCGCCGCGGCAATCCATGTCTCGCGGATCCAGCGGATTGTGGGCAAGACCTATGTCACCGTCTTGGGCGGGGACCTGACTGCATTATTGTGTGCACAGATCATGGGTACCCACAACGCATCGGTGCGGATGCTGACCACGCGAGCAGATCGTCTTGAGCTGTGCGCCAAGTGGGGGATCAAGCACCGTCACCTGAGTGAAGTAGGACGACGAGCGGATCAAGATATTGTCATCGACACGATGTCAGAACCGGGGTCGCTGGGCGCGGCGCTGGCGATGGCGCGTCCGCGTGGATCAATCATTTTGCAGAGTCATCCGGTGCGTGCGTTTGATGATGAACAAGAGTCGGGAATACCTGCGAGCTTGCTCCAACTCATCATCGAGCGCGAGCTCAAGATTTATGGCTCCCGCTGTGGACTTGTTTCTGAGGGACTCTCGGCGCTGCAGTCCGGGCAGATCGATCTGTCGGGGTTGATTACCAAACGCGTCAAGTTTGATGATGTGATGTCTGGACTCCGTGCATCGATCGAGCCTGAACAGATTGGTGTGCTTGTGCAGATGTAACTGCACATCGATTACGCAAGACCAGTTCGTGTTCAAACGATCACAGCGTTCGGCCACATAATGCAAAAAACACCCGCGGTGATGAACGCAAAGATCAATCCATCGATAAAGCTTGTGAATATAAACCGGGCTGGTTTTCCCAAAAAGAAATCACCCGCAAACGAACCCATACAGAATCCAAGGATGGCAGCGGTGCCTACAAACCGGAACACCATCATCGAGTCAGCGCCAGCTGAAAGACTCATGCTTGCAAGGTACCCGCACATCGCGGTGATCGCGAGGTAAGAGACGAAAGTCTTGAGCAGATTCTTTGCAAAGTTGGGCGGGCTTCCCATGACCGTGATTGTTCCCCAAGGACCTGATTTCCATTTCGCAACAAATGCATCGGATTTCATTTCTTTGGGATCAGCGCAGTTGGGGTACATGTACAACCCCGGTTCTATATTCAGCTGGTCGATTGCTTTGGAAAACTCATCTTCGCTGGGCATAAAGCGGATGTCCTTCTTGTGGTATGGAAGAATCATCCAGATGATTGAGCTTGCAAAGAAGACCGCAACCGCGGATACAAGAATTGGGAGCCAGAGTTCAACGATACTGATCATGTGTGTTCCTTCCAGTGCGAGTGTGCGTGCATGAGAACATGCTGAGTGATTAAAGAGTTTGAGCGTGATTGAGTCTGCAGTATGCCAGAACCGTGTTGATCGAGTGTGGGTATGAAAAAACCCGCGGATCGCGGGTATGAGTTTGGTAGTTGTACCAGTTTATTGCGGCTTTTTTAGCTTGGATTGACAGGCATTGCTTCGAGCACTTCGTCGATCAAGCCGTAGCTCACCATTTCTTGGTCATCGAGCCAGAGGTTGCGGTCGCAGTCTTTGTGGACTTTTTCTTGGTCTTGTCCGGTTGCATCAGAGTAGATCGCGTACAGACGATCACGCAAGCGAAGCATTTCCTTAGCTTCGATTTCAAGATCGGTCGCTTGCCCTTCCATGATCCCGGAGATCAACGGCTGGTGCATGAGATTACGAGCGTTCTTGAGTGCGTAGCGCTTGCCCTTTGTCCCTGATGCAGAGATCACCGAGCCCATCGAAGCTGCCTGCCCGATGATGTAGGTGCAGACATCGGGTTTGATGTAGTTCATCGTGTCGACGATTCCCAGTCCTGCAGTCACCGAACCGCCGGGTGAGTTGACATACATGTGGATATCAGCGGTCGGATCTTCATTGGCAAGGAACAAGAGCTGGGCAACAACAAGGTTGGCCATTTCGTCCATGACTCCGCCTGTGACAAAGACGATGCGGTCTTTGAGCAGGCGCGAGAAGATGTCGTATGAGCGTTCGCCTCGACCGGTTTGTTCGATGACGATGGGGACCAGAGTGGCGCTTGGGTTTGACATTTTGGGTTCACCTTGTGGCGTGTGATCTGATTTCAAATCACGGGACTGGATCATGAACTGGTATTCAAGTCAGATCACGGATTGTGTTGATTAGTTACCTGCCGATGCGATGTTGTGGAGGTCTTTGGGTGGTTCGACGAGCACTTCGTCAACCAGCCCATAGTCCTTTGCTTCTTGCGCATCAAAGTACCGGTCGCGTTCGGAATCCTCCCGGACCCGTTCTGAGGTTTGGCCGGTATTCCCTGCAAGGATATCGATCATGGTCTGCTTCGCTTTGATGATCTGTTCTGCTTGGAGCTTGATATCCTCCGCTTGACCGGTGATCCCGCCGTAGGGCTGGTGGATCATGACCTTCGCGTGCGGGAGGATGAAGCGTCGTCCCTTGGTTCCTGCAGTCAGGAGGACCGACCCCCCTGAATAGGCGCGACCGATGCAGTAGGTCGCGATGGGGGAACTCAGGAATCGCATCGTGTCATACAGAGCGAGCGTGTCGTCGACCGCGCCCCCTGGTGAGTTGATGTAGAAGTTGATTTCCTGGTTCCGGCGCTGATTTTCCAGATACAGCATCTGCATCATCACGCGGGAAGCCGAGGCTTGGTTAATTTCACCGATAAGGAAGACGATCCGATTTTCGAGCAAAAGCTCGTCGATCGACATCTCACGGGTTCGTTGATAACTTACTGATGCTGATGCCATAAGTTGTTCCCTGACAGGAGACAAAGGTGTACTCTCAAGGTCCGGCGGACCTTGCAAACACCCGGTATGCGGGCTCTTTCCCGATTATCTATCGGGAATCGACGGTCTGAGCATGATAATCGCTCACGATTCTCGAAGAAAAACAATGCTCCAGACTCAGCAAGTATTCCCTATCAACCACCTGATCCCGTTCCAATGTCCATATCAAGGGGCATTCCGGGGTTTGCACTGTTCAAGATCCAGATGTGGGCAATGCGTTGCATTGTGTGTGCGAGGATTCTACAGTTCTCGTCCTAGAATCGCGATTGTGTAATCCGAGATAGACCCACACTCCTCCCCGTCCTCTATATATATGTATATAGGATGATCACGAAACGAGACGATCCTGTGCGAACCGCTGTTCTGAGTGATATCCATGGCAATGTGGTCGCGCTCAAAGCTGTCCTTGCCGATATCGAAAATCGTGAAATCGATCAGATTGTCTGTCTGGGAGACATCATCGGATACGGGCCAGACCCCCTCCAGTGTGTTGATCTGGTTCAAGAACGGTGCGACTGGGCGCTGATGGGAAACCATGACTTCGCGGTCATCTATGAACCCACCAACTTCAACGCGCCTGCGGAATCCGCAGCATACTGGACCCGCGAGCAGTTTGATAACGAATCGGACGAAGCGGCACGCACGCGCCGGTTTGAATATCTTGGATCGCTCCGCGTGCGAGCGGTCGAGGATCTGATGGGCGATGGAACCGCAGTCCTGTCGGTTCATGCTTCGCCCAGACGACCCATCAACGAATATATATTCCCGGAAGATGCGAGCGATGCACCAGACAAGCTCGAAGCGATCTTTGACCGCGTTGAGCAGATCGCTCTTGTTGGTCACACGCACCAACCCGGGGTGTTTACCAATGAGCCTGACTTTTACCCCCCAACCGAGATCGGGACAGATCCGGTGTACAAGTTCATGCCTGACGAGAAAGCGATCGTCAATGTGGGTTCTGTAGGCCAACCCCGCGATCACGATCCACGAGCGTGCTACACGATCCTGTCTCCTGGTCAGGTGGAGTTCGTGCGTGTGGAGTATGACATCAAGCAGACCGCAGACAAAATCAAAGGTATCCCTCAGCTGCACGACTGGTTGGGTGATCGCTTGTTTGAGGGGCGATAAGACCAGATGGAATCGAATCTGTTTCCATACATCTGCAATGCCATGAATTCATGTATACCCCCGTATACTCAAAGTATGTGTACTCAAATCAATGAATGTTTCAGTTGCTGAAGCTTCAATTCCCCCTCGCTGACCCAGTTCAGTGAAAACGCGAGCAATCCATTGCGTCCCATGATTTCCCCAATCCATTGCGTGATCCAGCTTCTCCTCCTGATCGTATTGCTCGCGCCATCCACCGCATTCGGACAGGATCTCGCGAACGATGGAGCAGGGAGTCCTGCTGCTACCGATGCGACTCCAGCTCAGCAGTCAACTGATACCCCCGCGTCCGTTGAGGTCTCTCCGTATGTCGCGCGCGTGCTCACCGATGAGGCAAGCGTGGACTGGGAGCCATTAATAGATCCGCTGGGACAGATCGAGATTGACTTTACCAAGATCGGCGCTGGGGTTGAGCGATTGATTCTGCTTGACGAGTTCGAGACGATCAAACTTGAAGAGCACATCAAGATCCAGATGCGCGTAGAAGATTCACGCGGGATTTCCGCAGTCCCGTTTGCGATGCTCGGGGTCGAGATTGACGGATATTCTGTGAATCTTGCGGGAAGCGAAGAGAACCCGAAGTGGACCCAGATCAGTACCGGAATCTTTGAAGCCTACATCGATGATACAGCGGGTAATCCGGTCGCTCGCGTGACGCGCACCTACACGATGCGTGATTCATTCCATGCGTTTACCATCGAGCAGCGTATCGAGAATCTCTCACCAAATGAGCACCAGTTCCGGATTATGTCCACCGCGATGGTGGACATGCCCAAAGCGAAGAATGGATATGCTGGGGATCGTCGCCGGGTCCGGTACGGGACGATGGCTTCTCCAGAAAAGCAGGGGGCTTCGATCCAGGTCCGGGTCGATGACAAGCTTGCAAACCGCTCGAAGGTGCTGGGATCAAAGACCAAAGACGCGAACGGGAATAAGCGATACGAAACATCACTCCCGGTCTGGCCAACCCAAGCGACCATGGAACGAGGGGACCGACTGAGCTGGATCGCGCTTTCTGACCGTTACTTCAGTCTGGTGTTCCACCCCGATCTTGATCCGCAAAGTACCCGTCAAGAAGATCGGTTGCTCGCGTCATCAGTCGAGTCGATTGATCGTTTGGTCCTGAATCCATACGAAACCGCGCCCGACACCACGATGGTGTTCTCCGCGAAAAGCCCTTTGCTGACGATCGCGCCGGGGGCCAGTCAATCCGTGACCAACGGCGTGTATGCAGGGCCTCGGACCAAGCCTGTCTTTATTGCTGATCCGGTTCTCTCGGCGCTGAACCTGCAGGACATGGTGGTGTACAACATTGGTGGGTTCTGTGCTGGCTGCACATTTGATTGGCTCACCAATATCCTGATCGCGGTTCTCCGCATCTTCCACTCGATGGTCGGTGACTGGGCGGTTTCGATTATGCTGCTCGTGGTTCTTGTGCGTGGGTGTCTCCATCCGATCACACGCTGGTCTCAAATTCGCATGCAGCGCTTCGGTGTCCAGATGCAATCCATGGCACCAAAGCAGAAAGCGCTCCGCGATAAGTACAAAGACGATCCCAAGCGCATGCAGCAAGAAATGTCCAAACTCTGGCGCGAGGAGGGGATGTCTCCGCTGGGAATGCTCGGGTGTCTCCCGATGCTGCTCCAGTCCCCGGTCTGGATCGCGCTCTACGCGACGCTCTTCTTTGCGGTCGAGCTCAAGCACGAACCCGCGTTCTACGGAGTATTTCAGAACCTGACCGGTGGAGCGTGGCAGTTCATGGCTGACCTGTCCAGCGCCGACGCAGCGATCCCGCTTCCCGCATCGATGCACTTCTCGTTCCCGCTTTGGGGATCGGTCAGTTCGATCAATGTCCTCCCGCTCGCGCTTGGTGTGGTATTCTTCTTGCACCAGAAGTACCTCACCCCCCCGACGCAGGCAACTCTGACCCCTGAGCAAGAGTCTCAGCAGAAGATGATGAAGGTCATGATGGTCGTGATGTTCCCGGTCATGATGTACACCGCCCCGTCAGGTTTGGCGCTCTACTTCATCACCAACTCAACAATGGGTATCGTTGAGAATAAGTGGATCCGCGCTCATATGAAGAAGCACGGGATGCTTGAGATCGAGAATATCCGTGCGGAGAAAGCAGCGAAAGGTCCGGGCTTCATGCAAAGGATGAATGATGCTGCGGAAGCAAAGAAACAGCTTATGGAGAAAGGGCCCCAAGCTCCGAACCCAGCATCGCGTCAATCCAAGCGCCCCAAGTGATTGATCGGTTATTGAATCGGTCAAACTCAGAGCGCATGAGCTCAAAGAATCTGACTGGACTCATCAATGCCAACAGGCGGAACCATCGCAGCAATCGGATCACCTGCAGGCGCGAGCAGACGCGCGATTATCCGTGTGTCTGGTCCAGATGCGTGGACAGTAGTGTGCTCGATCACCGGATCTAGATCCCGCAAGCGAGGCGTTCAGCAGGCACGGATCAATCTTGGGAGTCGATCCGGAGACGATCATTCGGTTTCGTGCATGTTGGTGTGGTTCCAGGGTCCTGCGAGTTATACCGGTGAGGATATCGTCGAGTTCATCGTAGTAGGAAATCAGACACTTCTTGAGCGCGTGATTGAACGGATCACGAGTTTACCCGCGGTCAGGCGCGCTGAGCCCGGTGAGTTCAGCGCCCGCGCGTACCTCAACGACCGGATCACCCTTGCTCAAGCAGAAGGCGTGGCGCTGCGGATTGCTGCGGTGGGGGATGAAGCTCTTGATGCTGCGTCAAGCTTGCTCGATGGGAGTCATGGTGATCAATGCACGAAGTGGTCAGAGGAGCTCGCTCTGTTATTAGCGCTGGTGGAAGCGGGTGTGGACTTCACAGATCAGGACGATGTGGTTCCCATCGCGCCCGATGATCTTCGCACTAGGCTCATGACACTCAATGATCAGCTTGTTGCTGAGCTCGGGAGTGCTGGGGGATCGTTGGTTCATCAGACGACTCCAGATATTGTGTTGTGCGGAGCGCCCAACGCGGGTAAGAGCGCGCTCTTTAACGCGATCCTGGGTCAGTCACGATCAGTCGTCAGTGACCAAGCGGGGACTACACGCGATGCGATCACCGAAGAGCTGGACCTTGCTCAGGACATCCCGGGGAGCGGAGAAGTTCGGATCACCGACCTGGCGGGTCTTGCGGATCGTGCGGTGAGTTCAATCGATGCTCAAGCGCAACAGCTAGCGCGCCATCGCGTAGAGATGGCAGATGTGCTGCTCTGGTGCGATCCATCGGGAAGATTCGTAGACCACGAAGGGTTCGAATCGATGGGCAAAAGAATCATTCGGGTACGCACGAAGTCCGATTTGATTGTGGGTGATGCAACACTAGGCAACGCGATCCCGGTGTGCGCTCTTGATGGTCATCACCTACCGGTACTGAAACGAACAATCGCTGATGCGGTCACTGATCGAACCACGATGGGTACCGCAGCGTTTGTTCCCAGACACCGAAGATCCATAGCTACCGCGATCAGCGGAATCCAAGCAGGTCTCCAGTGGGTGACCCCTGGCGCACGATCCATTGATGATCCCGAGTTGGTTGCGTCGGGTCTGCGTGATGCACTCGATGCGCTCGGTGAGCTGACTGGTCAGATCACGCCTGATGATGTGCTCGGGCGGGTCTTTGCGACCTTCTGTGTGGGCAAGTAGCTCGTTATCGGAAACTCTTGTCTGTTGCGAATGCAAACCTATTGCGTTATTTTTTCAATTGAACTGCGTGCTGAGGTCGCTTTGGAGCAGGGGTGTTGAGGATGCGGGTCAAGAATCTTTGAGAGCGCAAAAAATGACATGCATCATCTATGCACGCTGTCTTTGTGTCGATCTGTTGAATCTCGCCGTCAGTCTGATTGATGGCCTCGATTCCAACCGCACCCATTCGGGATGCGTCTCGCGGAGATCCAATCATGGCTTTACGGCTCGGTGACCTTCTGGTCCAGTACGGTGTACTTACGCAAGAACAATGTGAAGAGGTTGCACTCGAACAACGCAGCAATCCCCGTCCATTTGGGATGCTCGCGGAGGAAATGTTCGGAGTCGATCCTGGGATCATCGAACACGCGTGGGCGGTCCAGTTCGCACAAATCTCCCCAAGAATTGATCCATGCACGATCGAGTTCAATGACGATCTTCATTCGGTGATTACAGCAAGACAAGCATGGCAGTTTGGGTTTATTCCAGTTGAAAGACTCAACGATGGCTTGGTGTGTGTGACATCGATCGAATGTCTCGCGCGAGCTCTGCGGTTTGTGGGTTGGCGAGTTGACGAGCCTTGCTCATTTGTGATCTGTGATCATCACGCTCTTGAGGTTGGGCTTTCGATGATTTACCCGATGGAAGGCGTTGATTCAGCGATGATGAATCGCTTTTTGAGTCGGCCTCCAGCAGCGTAGTAGATGATGAACCAGCGAGTACCGATCATTTACCAATCATGTAGTGTGTTGATGATGATAAGATACAAAAAACGGAGCTGATCATGCGATCAGCTCCGTGTGTATGTACCGAAATGACCCGATCCAGTGCTTCAATCGTTGATTGAGCCTTGATCGGGTGGCTGGTTTGATTACCGGCGTGTTGCTTTACGGCGTGTAGCCTTCTTCTTGGTGGTCTTCTTAGCGGCTGGGCGCTTTGAAGCCTTCTTCTTGGTAGCTTTCTTTTTCGTAGCTTTTTTCTTAGTGGCTTTCTTTTTAGTAGCCTTCTTCTTGGTCGCTTTTTTCTTGGTAGCTTTCTTCTTTGTCGCCTTCTTCTTAGTGGCTTTTTTCTTGGCTACTTTTTTGCGAGTCGCTTTCTTTTTAGTGGTTTTTTTAGCTGCTTTTTTCTTAGTAGCTTTCTTTTTGGTCGCTTTTTTCTTTGTCGCCTTCTTCTTAGTGGCTTTCTTCTTGGTTGCCTTCTTGGCTACCTTTTTACGGGTTGCTTTTTTCTTGGTCGCTTTTTTCTTTGCTGCTTTTTTAACGACTTTCTTTTTCGCTACCTTTTTACGAGTTGCTTTTTTCTTCGTTGCCTTTTTGGCAGCTGCTTTTTTCTTGGCCATGATGGCTCTCCGTTTCGAACTCAAATGCTTAAGTGTGGATCCGAGTGTTCGAGTTCGGGACCACATTCCGAGTTACATACCTACATGACTCATCGGAGCCGAGAGGTTGACGACTTGAGCAAACAGTGCCAACACTGCGCACATCACTCATCAACATCATACATCAACTTTGAAAGTTGTGCATTATTTTTCTGTTCTTGATCTTTTGTGCGCGCGTGCGATTTTGCAAAACACAAGCGCGTTGATTGTGTTGGTGTGTTGATCAGCGCATTTGATTCGTTCATCCGCATCATCGGTATGCGAGTTCATTTGTTTGGTTACAGTCTGATGCGGTACTTGATAAAGCGTTATGCGTGTGTTGTTCTCAAGCGTTCGCGCAATTCGGTTTAAATTCGTGATCGACACAAGATCGGTACAGTACGCTGCGCAATTGGAGCACAATCATGAAAGATCGGGCGACTAGTTTGTTGCCTGCAAAGAAATTGTCGGTGTGCGAGAGAACAATCAGAGAGTCAACACTGCACACACACTGATCACAACACGGACACACAATGACCACTACTCAGCAATCAATCACAACCACATCACTCAAGAACGAACTGCGTGTCGTCATTGAACCCATCGATTCCATGCGATCGGTGTCGATGCAATTGATGATTCCATCTGGAGTTATCCACCAAGAAATTTCTGAACTCGGTACTGCAGGTATTTGCGCGGAGCTTCTGATGCGAGGCTCAACAACACGAAGTTCACAAAAGCAGGCGGATGATTTCGATCTTGCCGGTGTTGTGCGCGATGCGTCCGCGGCTTCTCGCTGGACCGTTGTGTCGATGACAACGCTCGACAATCGATTCGATGAAGCGATCGGGCTTGTTGCTGACATGGTGCTTGGCGCAGAAATGAGTGATGAGTCCTACGAAGCGGCCAAAGCGATGGCTCAGCATTCACTCGCATCGCTCGCAGATGATCCACAACAGCGTGCTGTGCTTGGGGCGCGAGCGCGGCACCTGCCCGATCCGTACAACCGGAACTCATACGCGACTGCTGATTCTCTTGGGATCATCACACCAGCTTCGGTGCGGACTTGGTGGAGTGACCATGCCAAACCGCACGGTGCGATCCTGACTGTTGCTGGTGCGATCGACCCTTTGCACGCGATCGAGAAAATCGAGTCGCAATTTGGAGGGTGGTCAGGAAAGGGCAAAGAACCAGTGGCCATGAATGAAGCGCCTCGTGGATACGACCATGAGATCGATGATACGAATCAGGTCCAGATCATTATCGTCAATGATGCTCCTCCAGCTGGTCATGCTGACGAGATGAATGAGCAGCTTGCAGTCAGCGTGCTTTCTGGTGGGATGTCGGGACGGTTGTTCACCGAAGTCCGCGAAAAGCGTGGATTGTGTTACTCGGTCTCTGCGAGCTACCGACCCGAACGCGAGCATGGACTGGTGACCAGTTATGTCGGAACGACACCCGAACGGGCGCAGGAATCATTGGATGTGTTGTATGAACAACTGGGCGCGATGCAAGCGGGTGATGTGACCGAAGAAGAACTCAGCCGATCCCGGATCGGTCTCAAAAGCAGGGTGATCTTTAGCGGTGAATCCACCGGAGCTCGCGCCGCAGCACTGGGAGCGGATCTCTCAAAGCGCGGTGCTCCTCGAACACTGGCCCAGATCATCAAGCAAATTGATGATGTGGATCTGGATTCGTTCAACGACTATCTCAAGCGGAGATCACTTGGTCAGGTCACCATTCAGACCCTAGGCCCAGCTGCCCTCACGCCCCCAGCATGATTACACGCAAGTGCGTATTGGTTGACTAGTCATTGGATTTGGATGATTCGCCCAAATCATCATGTCTAATTGGGTGCTGGGTCGATATATTGATCATGATGACCCGCGATTCTTCCCCAATCCCCGGCACTTCAGCTGATCAGCAGTCAGGCCAGACCCGTGCGTCCAACACCTTCACGATCGGTGGTACATCGCCATACATGATCGGGATAGGTGGGTGCGGGATGTCCGCGCTGGCGCGGATGCTGAGTAATGCGGGACTCAATGTGCAGGGATGCGATTCCAATGAGTCAGCGGTGACCGATTCACTGAAAGAATCTGGTCTTCGAGTAGGATTTGATGAATCGGCAGCTGCGCTCCCAGATGATCGCGATGTGCTCTTGGTCTCAGCAGCGGTCAAGCCTGACCATCCGATGATCCTGGAAGCGACCAATCGCGGATTGTCGGTGCTGTCCTACCCAGAAGCGCTGGGCGCGTGCATGACCGGACACACCGGGATCGCTATTGCTGGGACGCATGGAAAAAGCACCACGACCGCGATGCTTGGATGCGCGATGACCGATGCTCAGCTTGATCCATCCGTGATTGTTGGGGCAACCTGCCAGCAGCTCGAGCATGGCGCTCTCTCTGAAGCAGGCTCTCGGGTTGGTTCGCGTGTTGGATCTCGGTCAATTCCAATCGGGGATTGGAAGAACAAGCCTGGCTTACTCCTTGCTGAAGCGTGTGAGTTCAATCGCTCGTTCCATAACCTTCGGCCCACGGTTGCTTCGATCAGCTCGATCGAAGCGGACCATCTTGATATATATGGATCGCTTGATGCGGTTGTCGAATCGTTCGCGAAGTTCGCTCAGCTTGTGCCGCCTGCAAGTTGCGGGGGCAAGCTGATCATCGGACACGATGGAGCGTTCCGCAGGGAAGTCACCGCGGGTCTTGAATGTGATGTTGAGACGATCGGATTCAATCCCGGCGCTGATTGGGTGGTCGGGTTTGACCCCGCATCGGGGATGACGACGGTGCAGTCACCCGATGGGATGACGCATACCTGGAAGCTTTCGCTCCCTGGTGAGCATAATGCGATGAACTCTGCGGTTGCCTTTGCGCTTGCGCGATCCGTCGGCGCGTGTCCAGATACTCTTGCGGCGTCTCTCAATGCGTTTGCGGGTCTTGATCGCAGGCTCCAGCTGCTAGGAACACGAGATGGGGTCCGCGTGATCGATGATTACGGGCACCATCCAACCGAGATCGATGCGACACTTCGAGCGCTGCGGACCTCGCAAGACCCAGCAAAGCACGGCGGACGATTGATCTGCGTGTTCCAGCCCCATCAGCATTCGCGGACGCGGTTCTTGCTCGATGAGTTCGCAACCAGCTTTGAGCACGCGGATGTGGTGATTGTGCCTCACATCTACTTTGTGCGTGACTCAGAAGCGGAGCGTCATAAAGTCAACTCGTCGGATCTGGTCGATCGTTTGCGGGCGCGATCCGTTAAAGCGATGCATCTGTATCCATTTGAAGCGATCATCGAGCAGCTTGAGAATATGTGCCGGCCCGGGGATCTGCTTGTGGTCATGGGGGCTGGTCCGGTGTGGCAGGTCGGTCAAGGGTTTCTTGATGCGGGCACGCACCGATGAGTACCAAAGCTCAGATTCTAAAGATTGAGAATGATTCACCGATCTCGACCTGGTTCAGGATCGGTGGACGCGCCCGTCAGCTCGCTTTGCCTGAGAGTGTTGAACAGTTGATCGAATGCTTGGGGATCGATCCTGATTTGAAGGTGCTCGGAGAAGGCGCGAATCTGCTGGTTGATGACGACGGTCTCACTGATCTTGTCGTGTCGATGCAAACCGATGGGTTCAAGTCAGTCGATATCGATGCTGCAAACGGGATTGTTACAGCAGGTGCGGGAACACCGCTGCCGCGATTAATCACCCAGACCGTTAATCAAGGGTTGTCAGGATTGCAAGGGCTTGCAGGGTTCCCCGCGACCATTGGTGGCGCGGTCATCATGAACGCAGGGGGGCGGTTCGGGACGATCAGTGATCACCTGGTCGAGGTGCAGGCGCTCGATCGGGCTGGGAGGATGCACGCGATAAAGCGTTCTGAGATTGATTTCTCATACAGACGCAGCGGTCTCAACCATCTCATCATCACTTCAGCAACCTTTCAGCTTCCGCATGCAGATACGCGCTCTCTGAAAGCAGAGCTCGCGGAGTGCATGCACTACAAGACAGATTCTCAGCCCATGAGCGCGAAATCTGCGGGATGTGCGTTCAAAAATCCATCGATCAAGCAACCTATCGATGGCATACCAGAGACGAACCAAGCAGATACGAACGGTGTTCGAGTGAGCGCGGGTATGTTGATTGATCGCGCTGGGTGCAAATCGATGAGCAGCGGGGGGGCGCGGGTCTCAGAAATCCATGCCAACTTCATCACGACGAGCCCAGATGCCAAAGCACGCGATGTCATCACACTCATGGAGCTCGTTGAGCAAAGGGTCTTTGATACATTTGGAGTGAAACTAGATCCTGAAGTCGTGATCTGGTCACAAAGTAAGGAGCAGCGATGAGCAAACCGACGCGCGTTCTCGTACTCGGAGGTGGACCAGATGCTGAGCGTCAGGTCTCGATCGACAGCGCGACCGGAGTGCATCAAGGATGTCTTGATGCAGGTGTAGATGCGACGCTTCTGATTGTCGATGAGCCCACAGTTGAAGAAATTCAATCATGGAATACTGATCTTGTGTTCCCGGTACTCCATGGGAAGTTTGGTGAAGGTGGTCAGCTCCAGCGCCGACTAGAAGCTGCGGGTGTTCCATTCGTTGGTTGCGAGTCGGGCCCAGCCCGGATTGCGATGGACAAGATAGCCACCAAGTTATGGGCAGCCAAACTCGGAATCCCGACACTCGAAGCGATGATTCTTGGTGAGGATCTTGTGCATGATCCAGAAAACGCAGTGTGCCCAATCGGACCACCGATGGTCATCAAGCCGGTCGCTGATGGTTCGAGTTGCGGGCTGTATATTTGTTCAGATCATGATGCATGGGTGAGCGCGCTGAGTGCAATCTCTGAGAGCGACAGTCCGCCGGTGTCCATGATTGAGCCCATGATCGTTGGGAGAGAGCTCACCGTTGGGGTGATCGACGACGGTGCTGGGTCGCTCAAAGCATTACCCATTGTCGAGATCGCTCCCGCATCGGGTACCTATGACTACCAAGCGAAATACGAACGAAACGACACTGTGTACACCGTGAACCCCGATCTGACCGATGAACTTGAGTCTGATCTTCGTGATTGGTCGTTATCGATTTGTAACGCGATCGGAGTTCGTCATTTGGCGCGTGTAGATTTCATGCTTGATGAAGACGGAAAGGCGTGGGTATTGGAACTCAACACGATGCCTGGATTCACAGCTACATCACTGCTCCCAAAGGCAGCTGCGTCAATAGGACTATCCATGCATGAGCTGTGTGCACATTTGGTGAACGCAGCTAGCGCGGACAAGAATACAGAATCAAAGTCATCACGAGCTTCCACACATTGACTCCATCTCAAGAGAATATTCATGGCTAAGAAAAAGAAGAAGAAAAAATCGAACCCTGAAACCACCGAGCGCAACAAGAAGATCATGCTGATTGCCGCGGTGGTTCTTGGGACCGCGGGAGTATTTGTCAGCGCCGGGATGGGTATTAAGGTGCTTGATGAACGGGCATCGGAGTTGATCGTTCAGGATGATCCCGAGATTCATATCCAGTGGGGACAGGGCGCCTCTGGTCATATATGGATGCCGATTGCTGAGCGAGAGCGCATACAGGCGCGCGTCGAAGCTGCGACTTCAGGAACCAAAGCGTTGAGCTGGCACCCGCTTTACCAAGCGACCAAAGCGCTCCAAGCGACCGGATGGATCAACGAAACACCCACAGCGAGATGGACCGAGCAAGGCTCAATCGAGATCGTTGCAAACTGGCGCGTGCCCGCAGCTGCGGTTCGGGTGGGTGATCGTGATTACATCATTGACTATGACGCGAATGTCCTGCCTCTTGATTATCCGATCGACCAAAGTAACCAGATTGTTATTCATCATCCCGCACTTCCAAATCCCGGTGTGGCCAATACATGGAACGAACCCGAAATCCATGACGCGCTGCGGCTGATGACTGAGCTCAAAGAAAACAACATCCTTGCGCAGGTCATCGGAGTTGATCTGGGAACAGGCAGAGACCACGGCGTCCTGAGTCTCCTGACCAACGGGAACGCTCAAATCGTCTGGGGTGGTGGTCCAGGACGCGATCGTCCCGCAGAAATGCCCTCGTCGGTCAAAATGCAGCGGTTGGTCTCGTTGTTTAATAAGACTGGACGCATCGATGCTGGTCTTCAGATTGTCGATATCCGAGGTCAAGATATCCTCACCCAACGACACGAGAACTAGCAGCGCATAGGGTTATTCGTGAGTCAAGAACCCGTCAATCCAGGTCCCTTTCCATTCCCCGCTCCGTCAAGTCATCAACACGACTCGGCCCGGACTCCGCCTCCAAAGCGGGAGCGTGATCTATTCGGAAAAGAACCTCCAGGAGAGCTTGTTGATTGGTCGCACCGGAAGGGTGAGCCTCGTGTGTTTGCGGTGCTTTGGATGATCTTTTTGTTGTCATCGACCGCGATGATGTTTGCAAGACTCTCTACCGGATACACGATTTCGCCCTCAGTCTCGTCGCCCGCAGCACGGGAGATGCTCGTGCTTGTGGTGTTCGGGATGAGCATACTATGGCCGATGGTCCGGTTCTCCCAGAAGATCGCAAGACCCAGCATCGTCGCGGCAAGTATCCGAGACATGATTGTGGTGCTTATCCCACTCCAAGCAGTGATCTGGCCCCAGCGTCTGGTGGTTCTTGGTGGTTGGACGCTTGATGTCGTCGCTGCGATGGCGCTGCACACCTTTGCATGGGGACTCGTGATTGCGGGGTTGATTTCCATTGGTTCGATCTTGATCGCAGGGTCGAGCAATGACCGCATCACCCGGATGTGGATGATGCTTGGTACAGCGCTTGTGGTGTTTATGGTCCCAGTGATTGAGCTCGTGACTTTGAAAGGCGCTCCGTTGAGTGTGGCGCACGCGAATCTTGGATGGATGCTTTCTCCGGTGACCGGGATTCTGGAAATCACCGCAAACCGTAACGAACTCGGTCGTCCCGCGATGGTCTTTGGGGCCCATTTCCGCATCATTACAGCGGTTGGACTGGTTGGGATCGCTTTATTGCTGTTTGCGAGGTCGCTCGAGAATGCGAAATGGGTGGCACGCCGGCGGATTCAGCCCTAAACTTACATCTGCGCAGATCAATAGGAAATGCGAACAGGAAGGCCCCATCAGATGGGCACATTTGGACGGAGTTACTCATGGATGTCATCACCCAAGATGAACGCGACAACATCAAGCAACGCCTCGATGCGTTGATCGCTAATCGTTCGGTGATCACAGAGCGGATCGCAGAGGCCCGCGCTTTGGGTGACCTCAAAGAAAACGCGGAATACCACGCTGCTCGTGAGCTTCAAGGAATGGAAGAAGCGGAAATCAAGCGTCTCGAAGAACGATTGACCTCCGCGCATGTCGTTGATGAATCTATGCAAGCAGACGGAGTGGTCTTCATCGGATCCACCGTCAAGCTCATCGAAGAAGATGAGGATGATGATGACTTTGAGCTCTACCGACTCGTCGGAGAAGCTTCGGGCTCATCAGACGGCGATATCGTGGAAGTCACCGCAACCTCCCCGATGGGTGAAGCGCTGATGAAAGCACGCGTTGGTGAAACCATCCGCGTGAATGCTCCCCGAGGGGTGAAACGCTTCAAGATTGTAGAAATCGTCTAAAACGATCCAGATTCAAGATTCAATCGTAAAATCCCCCATCACCGAATCCCACAGAGTGTCAGGCTGTATGAATTCATACGGTACGCTATCGTCACAGATCTTCGCATAGTCTGACAGAGACTATTCCGCGATACCCAACACATGCACAGGAGAGCATCATGAACCGGATATCTTCACTCGTCTCAATCGCAGCACTCTCAGCAATGACCACCTTGTCAGGGTGTGATTCCTACGGCGGGAAACGACTGTACGACTACCGCGTCATGAAAGTACCCCATCAACAAGGGACGGCGCTGGATCTTGTGACCGCGAATGGTTCGATCAAAGCGTACAAAGAAACACGACAAGATGTCGCGATCGAAGTCGAGCTCTACGGCGAAAACGCAGAGCGGCTGGACTTTGCGACCGTGCATACCAACCGGATGGGCGATGGCTCACTCCGCGTCTGGGTTGAATGGCCAGGCGGGAAGCGCCAAGACAACGAAGGGGCCAAACTAGAAATCTACACCCCCGATGCAAACGGGATCACCGCAAAAACCTCCAACGGCGCTGTGCATATTTCTGGTCTCCAAGGCGAAGCTCGCGTTGAGACCACCAATGGATCAATACACATCGAGGATCACCAAGGCCCGATGGGGATGTATACCTCCAACGGCGCGATCCGCGTTGAGCAAAGCGATGGCGATGTCAACTTCCGAACTTCAAACGGGCGCATCATTATCTCAGATGCGACCAGTCTCGTCGAGGGTGATACATCCAACGGGAGCGTCTATGTCTCAACGCATAAAGATGCATCAGGACCGGTCCGTATTCGAACAACCAACGGACGCGTTGAACTCGATCTTGGACATGGATTCGAGGGGGTTTTGCGTGTGAGCACCAGCAATGGACGCATCAAAACCGAGAATCTCTCAAACGCGAATCTTGTGCAGTCTTCAAACAGTGCTCTTGAGTTGCAGATCGGCAGCAGCGAGGAGATTTCCGCGGTCCGTACTTCCAATGGTTCTGTCCGCGTGCGTGGTCGGTCTGACGACTGAAGCAACTAGGCTGCCCTCTTGATTGATTGCGAATGTTCCGGATTTTGAAGCGCCGCATGCACATCGAGTACCCAGGTTGGGGTGTGCTGATGCAGTTGTCGCACCCGCTTTCTTTTGGACCAGTAGTAGAGTGCGGTGCCCCCTTGTATGACCACTGCAACAACAACAAGGACTGCAGCTATCCCGAGATTGAGTAGGTACTCGATGTTGCCAAGCTCTTCGAGAGTTCCTGCGAGTTCGGGCATCGATGCGATGGTCGGGTCCGACCCCAATGATCCTGCAAGCACCGAGTCCGCTGGGTCATAGCTCATGACCTTGAAGACCGCATACCCCGCGAGCAGCGATCCCAGGAGAATCTGGTTGATTGCCAGCTTGCTTGGTGCGCGGAGATCAAAGAGGTCGAGTTTGCGGGACAGGCTGAGTTCGCGCATCCCGATCGCGCTGAGCAGTATTCCAAAGGTCATTCCCGGGATTGAGCCCAGCGAGAAGAGTGTGCTGATTGCCCCGGCTCCGAGTGTCATCCATCCTGACAACCTCGCATAGCCCGCTGCTTTGCGGACCGGTTTGGCGCTCATCGCTGATGCGCTGAGCAGGCTCATGTGGGTGTCGCTCAAAGGCTCATGGTTTGATGGTGGGGAATCCATTTGAGCAATATCGAAAATTGCACCCTCATGATTGGGTCTTTTTTTCAACACCGCGCAGGTGCGTTTGCACAATTCGAACCAAACAGTCACATAGATCCGAGAACTGGCCTATTTGGGGCGTTCTAGGCTCAGATTCATGCGTGTTACGTGTGTTGTTTCGCAGTAAATTTCTTTCGATTCATACACAGAAACAGCGGTTCGCTGTATTGACACTGGAATTTGTACTGTTAGACGATATAATAAATGACAAAGAGATCGCGATATCGTTAATTGTGTGCGAGATGTAGATTTCTAAATGGCTCTCTGATTGAGTGGGTGCGAGCAACGAGTTCGGGCCGCTTGATCGTTTCAGAATCTGGAGAACAGAAGTGACAGAACACGCAGTTCACGCCGGATCGTCTACCGAGGGGCTTGAGTCCTTCGTCTATGACGACAAGATCGTTCGGATGTTCGCATGGGCCACCGTTATGTGGGGCATCGTTGCGTTCCTTGTTGGGGTCATCATCGCGATTCAGCTCGCATTTCCTGCTGCTGGATTCGGGATTGAGTATCTGAGCTTTGGTCGATTGCGACCGCTGCATACCAACGCAGCGATCTTTGCGTTTGGTGGGAATGCTATCTTCGCTGCGGTCTATTACTCGACTCAGCGGTTATGCAAAGCTCGCATGTTCTCTGATCTGCTGTCAAAGCTCCACTTCTGGGGTTGGCAGCTCATTATTCTCTCTGCAGCCCTCACCCTTCCGTTGGGGATCACCCAGGGGAAGGAGTATGCGGAGCTGGAATGGCCGATTGATCTTGCGATTGCTGTGGTTTGGTTGGTCTTCTTTGGTGGCAACTTCCTTGGGACACTGATCAAGCGCCGCGAGCGTCATATCTATGTTGCGTTGTGGTTCTATATCGCGACGATTGTGACGGTGACGATGCTTCATGTTGGCAACAACATCTGGATCCCAGCTGGTCTTGTGCACCTTATCAAGACCGGTGAGTTTGCTGGCCCTGTGTTCCTTATGAAGTCGTACCCTGTGTATGCAGGTGTGCAAGATGCGCTCATGCAGTGGTGGTATGGTCACAACGCGGTTGCGTTCTTCTTGACCACCCCGTTCCTTGGATTGATGTATTACTATCTTCCAAAAGCGGCTGAGCGCCCTGTATTCTCGTACAAACTCTCGATTATCCACTTCTGGTCATTGGTTTTCATTTACATCTGGGCTGGTCCTCACCACCTTCACTACACCGCTCTTCCTGAATGGGCGTCGACACTTGGTATGGTGTTCTCCATCATGCTCTGGATGCCATCATGGGGCGGGATGATCAACGGCCTGCTCACCCTCCGCGGCGCGTGGGACCGTGTCGCAAAGGATCCAATCCTCAAGTTCTTTGTGGTTGGTATTACCTTCTACGGCATGTCCACCTTCGAAGGACCACTGCTCTCGATCAAAGCGGTGAACTCGCTCAGTCACTACACCGATTGGACCATCGCGCATGTGCACTCAGGTGTGCTTGGATGGAATGGGTTCATGACCTTTGGTATGTTGTACTGGCTGATGCCTCGTCTGTTCCAGACCAAGCTTCACTCGGTTAAGCTCGCGACCACACACTTCTGGATCGGTACGATCGGGATCGTGCTTTATATCATCGCGATCTACACCGCTGGGATTACTCAGGGGCTGATGTGGAGAGCGTGGGATGTCACCGGTCGTCTTGCGTACCCAGAGTTTATTGAAACCGTGACAGTGCTGATCCCGTTCTACTGGATCCGTGTTGTGGGCGGGTTGCTCTACCTTCTTGGCGCGGTCCTCGCGTTGTACAACTTCTATATGACATGGAAGTCGCGTCCGTCTGAGTATGAAGAAGTCGTGCATTACGCTGCTCCGCTTTCTCCAAACTACGCGGGTGATCCTCCTGCTAAGTCGCGATTGACTGCCAACGCGGGTGTTGGTCATGCTGGGGACAAGTTCCTTCAAGGGAACTGGCACCGCAACTGGGAGCGTAAACCGATTCGCTTTACGATCTATGTCTTGGTCGCGGTGTTGATCGGTGGCGCGGTTGAAGCGATCCCGATGTTCATGATTTCATCGAACATTCCGTCGATCGCGTCAGTCCAGCCGTATACACCGCTTGAGCTTGCGGGCAGAGATATCTATGTTGCGGAGGGGTGTTACAACTGTCACTCGCAGATGATCCGTCCGTTCTACTGGGAGACCAAACGCTACGGCGATTACTCCAAGCCCGGCGAGTTTGTCTATGACCGTCCGTTCCAGTGGGGCTCGCGCCGCATCGGTCCAGACCTCGCGCGAGAAGGCGGACGCAAGAGCCACTTCTGGCATTACGAACACTTCAAGAATCCTGCTGATGTGTCTCCAGGTTCGATCATGCCTCGGTATCCTTGGCTGCTGAGCAAGGACATCAACTTCCCCGCGATCCAAGGACGCGTGGATGCCAATGCGATGCTTGGAGTTCCCTACGGCGACATGGTCCTGGACGGTGCAGCAGAAGAATCGGCACGCTTCCAAGCACAGGTGATTGCACTGGAGCTCGAAGAGCAAGGCGGTCCACCGATGGCTGAGACTAGCGAGAAGCAAGTCATTGCGCTCATCGCGTATCTTCAGCGTCTGGGAATCGATCTGTATAAAGAAGCACCTGTTCAAGCTGCGGAAGAGGAGGTGAGTGATGCGTCTAACTGATATTGTCTCGAACTTGAATCTGGATCTGTATCCCATCATCGCGATGATCTTTTTCCTCGCAGCATTCGGGATCATCCTCTGGGGCGTTCTACGCACACCCAAATCTGAGAGTGATCGTCAAGCGAATATCCCGCTTCAAGAAGATTACGACATGACCCAGGTGCGCTCCAAGAGCGGCACCGCTGCTGACAGCAAGGGAGTTTCCCATGGATGAGAATACAAAGCCATCTGGATCTGGTTCACGCGAGAATGAACTCCTCGAACATAACTACGACGGTATTCAAGAGTACGACAACCCAACACCAGGCTGGTGGCACCTGATTTTCTGGGGCACCATAGTCTGGTCGGTCATCTATGTCGTCGTCTGGCACATGACCCCGATCATCCCCGACCGGATCACGCGTTTAGAGACCACAAGAGACGCTGCGATCCAAAAGCAGTTTGCTCAGTTGATGCTCATCGATGATGAGATCATTAAAGTCCGCACCGTCATGGGTGATGAGAACTGGCTCAATCAAGGCGCTTCGGTGTTTGCGGGTGCGTGTGTGCTCTGTCACGGTCAAGAGGGCGAGGGTTTGATCGGTCCGAACCTGACCGATGAGTATTACAAGAACCTGACGGATCTTGAGGGCATGCTTGATGTGCTCAATAATGGCGCTGCGAACGGGGCTATGCCTGCTCAGAAAAACCTGCTTGATTCCAATGAGATCGCGCTGGTTGTGGGGTATGTGGCTTCGCTTCGAGGCAAGAACCTAACGGGTCCACGCGGGATTGAGGGCGAAGAAATCGCTCCGTTCCCAGAACCGATCGCTGCGGATTCAGACGGCTGATCGCAAACGAGTTTAACACCGATTGTGTGCTTGAAAGAGTGCACAATCGATTCAACGCACAATGCAGGTATGCGCTGGGAATAGGAGAAGAGATGTCCGATTCACTCCTTCAACCAAATGAACGCGTTCTTTCCACTCTGAACAACGACGGGACGAGGCGGTGGCTCAAGCCTCGTCCATCGCCTGGTGTGTTTCTGTTTTGGAGGCGCGTGGTTGCCTATGGACTGATCGTGTTGTACGCGTCCTTGCCCTTCATTCCGATCAACGGCAAACCCGCGGTGTTCTTAGACATCATGAATCGCGAGTTCACATTCTTTGGGAAGACCTTCTTCCCGCATGACACGCTGCTGCTTGGTTTGTTCATGATGATCGTATTCTTTACGATTTTCCTAGTGACCGCTCTGTTTGGCAGGGTCTGGTGCGGGTGGATGTGTCCCCAGACGGTGTATCTGGAGTTTGTCTACCGTCCGATCGAGCGATTGTTTGAGGGGACTCCGGGCAAGAAGAAGCCCAAAAAACTCAAAGGATTTCGCAGGGTATTGCGGTTCATCATTTACTTTGTGATCTCGCTGCACTTGGCGCAGACCTTTTTGTCATACTTTGTGGGTGCATCGACGGTTAATGAGTGGATTTTTCAGTCGCCTTTAGATCATCCGATCGCGTTCTTGATCGTGATGGGAACCACGGGGTTGATGCTCTTTGACTTTGGATTCTTTCGTGAGCAGGTTTGTTGCGTGGTGTGTCCATATGCCAGGCTCCAAGGGGCGCTCACGGATCAGAACTCGCTGGTGATTACCTACGACGAGAAACGCGGTGAGCCTCGTGGAAAGAAACGAAGGGCAAAGGCAGCGGGGGCTGATTCAGATGGGATCAGTCTTCCGGTGCTTGGTGATTGTATTGACTGCACGATGTGCGTCCAGACTTGCCCAACCGGGATCGATATCCGCATGGGAACTCAGCTCGAATGCATCGGGTGCGCCCAGTGCATCGATGCGTGTGATTCGATTATGGACAAGATCAATCGTCCTCGCGGGCTTATTCGGTATTCATCTGAGAATGCGGTCGAGGGGAATGTGAAGCATCTGATCCGTCCGAGGGTGCTGATTTATCCTCTGATTCTGCTCGTGTTGATTGCGGGATTCACGATGGTGCTGAGATCGAAAGGGCAGAGCGGGGTGTGGATTGGTCGTGAAGCGGGATTGCCTTTTTATACACTCCCAGATGGGAAGATCACCAATCAGCTCCGGACCCGGATTACGAACCGATCAAGCGAACCAACGGTCTTTACGCTATCGGTGATCGATCCAGAGGGTGTGATGGTCAACAACGGGTACACATCAGTGACGGTGGACCCTGGAAGTGAGGGGACTGCGAAGTTCCCGGTGATTGCGAACCCAGAAGTATTCACATCTTCACAGATCGAGATTACCATCCGAGTGACCGACAATGAAGAGTTCACCAAAGACATGGTCTTTGAGCTCAAAGGCCCCAAGTTCGATGGAACCCCATAGAATCAGCACCGCGCGAGTCCCTGAAAGGGCACCCAGAAAATGACCAGTCAACAAACAAACAACACACGCAAGAGTACTTCCAGCACCAAGGATTCGAGGGGATTCTTTGAGAAGGGTTTGCACTGGCCTGTCGGTTTGATAACGCTGTTTATTATTTCGGGTTCGTTTGTGGTCATGACTGCGGTCATCGGTGCGGGGAAGGGATCGCGTGCGGTTGAGCCTGATTATTACGCGCGGTCGATCAACTGGGATTCTGAGAAAGAACGGCTCCAAGCTGCGGACCGTCTCGGATGGGATATTGGTGTATCGGTGAGTCCGATGCTGGACCCAACCGGGACAAGACTTGTCTCGATCATGCTTCTTGATGCAGAGCAGAACGCGATCGAGGGCGCGATGGTTGAGATGACCGGATTTTCACAAGCCAATGCTGACCAACCGATCACTCAAGGTATGACCGGTGCGGGGGCGGGGCAGTATCAAACTCGCGTAAGCGGTATGCATCAATCAGGACTGTGGGAGTTCCGGGTCTCGATCCGTCACGCTGGTCATGATGCACTCGTGATCAAGTCACTCGAGCTTAAGGAATAGGCATGGACCCGATGGTTGTGCTCATAGGAACAGTGCTCAGCGCATCCCTCGTGGGATCGCTCCACTGCGCCGGCATGTGCGGGGGGCTGATGCTCTTCGCACTTGGAGCAGGGGATGGTCTTGACAAGGATCAGACAAACGATGGAAGCACAGACTCAGCCCCACCAAAGCGTTCCAGCCTCAAATACACCAAGCTCAAGCTCCAATCCGCATACCACGGTGGGCGCTTAGTCACCTACACACTGCTGGGCATCATCGCGGGGACACTGGGACAAGCATTGGACTTTGGCGGTTCATTTGTTGGGTTCCAGCGGAGCGCCACGGTGCTCGCTGGGGTATTCATGATCGCGTTTGGACTCATGGCGCTCGCGCGGATCCGGGGGCTTCGGATCAAGCATGTACGCGCCCCGAAGTTCATGCAAAGAGCGGTCGAGCGCGGTCAGCGATTTGCATTTACACTCTCGCCGTTCAAGCGCGCGATGATGATTGGTCTCCTGACCACGCTCCTCCCTTGCGGCTGGCTCTACGCATTCGCATTTACCGCAGCGGGAACTGGATCTCCCGTTTGGGGTGGATTGACGATGTCTGTATTCTGGTTAGGCACTCTTCCGGTGATGGCATCACTTGGAGCGGGCATCCAGTTGCTCGCAGGACCGCTACACGCGAAGATCCCCGCGATCAGCGCGAGCGCGGTTGTGCTTGTCGGGGCGTTTACCGCGATGGGCAGGCTTCAAGCGCCAGAGATGTCAAGAGACAACCTGAACCTGGTGGGCAACGAAGTGCCAACGAATCCAGACGCTGCGTGCCCTCTGTGTGAAGCTGGGCTCCCGATGGAAACTGATCAAGCCAATACCGAAATCACAGGCGGCGAACCTTGATGTCTCAACAGGCACAGCAACCGCACGATCAATCATCAGCCACTGTGCAGTGCGATCATTGCGGGCTGGCTGTCCCCTCGGGGTTACTTGAACCGGACTCGGAGTTGCATTTTTGTTGTCAGGGATGCAAGACCGTTTATGCAGTCCTCCATGGTGCTGGTCTGCAGAGCTATTACAGAGTGCGGGATTCAGTTGATCCAGATGCAGAACCCGCAGCATCGACCGGCGCCAGTTACGAAGAGCTTGATGATCCTTTGTTTTCAGAGACCTGGGTCGTTCCCAATCAAGATGGGAGTGCTGAGGTCGAGCTGCTTCTTGAGGGGATGCACTGTGCAGCGTGCGTGTGGTTGATTGAGCGATTGCCCCGGGTTGCTGACGGGGTGATTGATGCGAGGGCCAACATCCGTAGGCGCACAGTGTGTATCCGCTACAGACCTGAAGACATTGCGGTATCAAAGATAGCTCGGTCGCTGGATTCACTTGGGTACGCAGCCCACCCAGCTCGCGGGAAAGATGCACGCAATATCCGACTGAGGGAGGATCGCAAGTTCTTGATCCGCGTTGCGGTCGCGGGGGCGCTTGCTGGGAACATCATGCTCCTTGCGATCGCGTTGTATGGTGGTGAGTTCTCAGGGATTTCAGAATCTTGGAGCACAACCTTTCGGTACTACTCGATGGCGCTCGGGATTCTGGTGCTGATCTGGCCCGGCAGGATTTTCTTCCAAGGTGCGATCGCAGCACTGCGGACCCGGACGGCGCATTTGGATATCCCGATCGCACTGGCGTTGTTGACCGCGGGGATATGGGGATCACTCAACACGATCCGTGGGGTTGGTGAGATTTACTTTGATTCAATCGCGGTGCTCGTGTTCCTGCTGTTGGTCGGACGGTGGGTCCAGCATCGTCAGCAGCGGGCAGCTTCTGACTCAGTTGAGCTGATGTTGACCTTAACCCCAAGCAGCGCGACAGTGATGAGTGACGATGGGAGTACTTCTCGGGTTCCTATCCAGACTGTTCAAGCGGGGATGTCCGTACGCGTGGGAGCGGGGGAATCGTTCCCGGTCGATGGAGCGGTCACCGATGGATCAACCACGATCGATCTCTCGTTATTAACCGGCGAGTCTGTTCCTGTTGAGATAAGTCCTGGTGATCAAGCGCCAGCAGGGGCAACGAATCTGAGCTCGCCCGTCACGGTGCGTGTGCAAGCGGTGGGGGCGCACACCCGGATCGGGCAACTGATGGAGCTGGTCGCGAGGGCATCAGAAGAACGGTCGCCGGTTGTGCGGATGGCGGATCGCATCGCGGGGTACTTCGTCATCATCGTGATTATTCTCGCGTCAGCCACGATGGTCGTGTGGACGATTCTCGAGAATGTATCAACCGGGATCGAGCACGCAACCGCGTTGTTGATTGTGACCTGCCCATGCGCGCTTGGGCTTGCGACTCCGATGGCGATGTCGGTCGCGCTCGGTCGATCTGCGCGAAACGGAATGCTCATAAAATCCGCAGCGGTTCTGGAGCAACTCGCTCGGTCTGGTCACATGATCCTTGATAAAACAGGCACCATTACCCAAGGGGGGACGCGGGTCATCGAGAGCTTCGGGCCACAAGACCTCTTGATTGCCAGCGCATCCACTGAGCAATCTTCCAATCATCCGATCGCGCGAGCGATCAGCAGCGCCTTCGGTGATCAACTCCCAGAGGCAACCGAGATCAAGCAGGAAACCGCGCAAGGGATCACCGGTGTCGTCGACGGAGAGACGATCACTATTGGAGCTGTCAAGTATGTCACGAATCGAGCAGGGGAGGGGATTGGTGATGATCTTCAGCCCAAAGTGGTGCGGATGCTTGATCGCGCGATTACACCTATCCTGGTCCATGCTCACCCATCGAATCGGTTCGCGCTGATTGGTATTGGTGACCAGATCCGCGAGGATGCGCAGGAATCAGCGTCCGCGCTGCTGGGGCGCGGATGGGATTTACGGGTGTGTTCAGGTGATCATCCGCGCATAGCCGAAGCGATCGCTCGCGAAGTTGGGATCTCTGCATTTGAGGGCGGAGTGACTCCAGAAATGAAAGCGATGCGGGTCTCCGAACTCAAAGATCAGAACGCGGGATCAAGAACTCCTGTGGTCATGGTGGGTGATGGAGTCAACGATGCAGCGGGGCTGGCAAGCGCGGATGTAGGAATCGCAGTCCACGGCGGCGCCGAAGCATCATTGGAAGCTGCGGATGTGTATCTGGTTCATCCTGGTATGGAACCGATCGTCGATTTGGTGGACATCTCGCGTTCAACAATGTCTACGATCCGGTTGTGCTTTCTTGTGTCGATTATGTACAACACCATCGCAGCAACCCTTGCGGTGACTGGAGTCGTCACCGCACTGATGGCTGCGATCTTGATGCCCATCAGTTCGCTGACCGTAGTTGCGATCTGTACACGCGCGGGAAGACGAATCACGAAAGCGAGTAGTTGATGTCTGTGATACTGATCATGATTCCCGCTGCGCTGTTGCTTGCTGGTATCGGAATCGCAGCGTTTATATACGCAGCCCGGACTGGTCAGTTTGATGATCTTGATACACCCGCACTACGAGCGGTCTTTGATGATGATGAACATACAGAGGACCGCAACCCAGAGGTGAATACACCAAGCAAGAATCAAGCAACAAACGACCACTAGATCCGCAATCCAAATCGGAACCCGCGCTGGATTCAGACTGATTCGAGTTCTTGTATCCATCAAATTTGATGGATTGTTCGTGTTGCATGTCGGGTTCCTGGGTTCCTCGCTTGTTCTGATCATTGAGTACGCAAACAATGCTGGTATGTATACATCAACGAAGAATGCATTCATGGCTATCGCAGTTGTGCTCGCAGCTGTAGTGATGATGATCGTCTCAGCCTGCAAGCCAGCAGGGAATGAGAGCACCAGCAGCGCAGCAGTAGAGAATCAATCTACATCCAAGATTGTGGTAGTCGACATCGCTCCGATTCATGGGCTTGTCAAACCGATCCTGGATGCAGGGTATGAGATCCATACTCTGATCCAGCCAGGTCAGTCGCCCCATTCATATCAACTCAAACCGTCCGATGCATCACTCTTGGCCCGCGCTGATTTGGTTGTTCATGTTGGCGCGGGGTTGTCACCTGAGCTCGCACGCGCGATTGATCGGCATGCGAGCTCCCAAGCTGTGATGTCCATGGCGGATCTCACCGGGATTGTGGTTCCAGATTCAGAGGAAGATCATACCGGACATGATCATGTCCACGGCGAACACTGTGCTCACGGTCACGGTGAAGTCGATCCGCATCTGTGGCTCGACCCTCAACTCGTTCGTGCATTTGTCCACGCACTGGCGGAACAATCCGGCGCGGTCAATACAGATGCGGTCTCAGAGTTGATCGCTCGTATTGACTTCATAGATGCGCAGTATGCAGAATCGCTCGAATCCAAAATCGCAAGCACGATCATCACCCAGCACCATGCATTTTCAAGGTTGCTGACCCAATATGAAATTAACATCAGTGATACGGTCAATGATGCTCTGCATCTGGACCCGTCACCAGCATCCATCGCAGTCATCGCGGATCAGCTTCGATCGGGAACCATTGATGCGGTCTTTGTCGAACCACAGTATCCAGACACGCTTGCTCGCAAGCTCTCCGAGCTTTCCGGGGTGCCGGTGGGTGTGCTTGATCCGCTTGGTACCGGGGACTGGGTCTCGATGATGGAATCAAACTTGAGTTCGCTCATCCAAACACTCCCGGATCGCGTACCCTAAAGATCTATGAGCAGCCAATCTACATCTCAAGACAAGGAGAGGGACGCTGCATCGGTCCCCAAAGCAATCGAGATCAACAACCTCTCGTTTGTCTATCCCTTGAGCTCACACAGTGTTCAGCCAACCGAAGCACTCAAGGGGATTACCCTTTCGCTTGATCACGGACAACGACTGGGTATCCTCGGTCCCAACGGCGGCGGCAAGTCGACGCTTATCAAACTGATTCTGGGTCAGCTCAATCCAACCGCGGGGTCAATTAAAGTGCTCGGTGAATCTCCACAGAAAGCCCGCCGGCGTGGTTTGATCGGGTACCTGCCTCAGCACAACACCGCTGATCGAGATTGGCCACTCAACTCTAAACAAGTGATTGAGCTTGGGATGCTCGCTCAACTCAAACCCTGGCAGAAGCTGTCGACTCAGCAGCATGATGAGATCCAATCAAGCATGGAACTCGTCGGGGTGCACGACCTTGCTGATCGTTCGATAGGTTCACTCTCAGGTGGTCAGTTTCAACGGGTCATGATCGCGCGAGCGATCGCTCCGCGTCCCAAGTTGTTGATTCTGGATGAACCCACCGTCGGTGTTGATGTTGCGGGTCAGCATATGTTCGCTGAAATGATTCAACGATTGCATTCTCAGCTCGGACTTACGGTCATCACGGTGACCCATGATTTGCGTACCGTTGCTGCAAGCTCAGACCGGGTGGCGTGCTTATCACAAACGCTTCACTTCCATGACGACCCTTCAGGGCTGACCCCGCAGGTCTTGGCGCAGGTATTTGCTCACGATGTTGAAGCTGTGTTTGGAGCGGTGCATATCGATGCACATTCAGCAGCGGATTGTGACGACCCTTCTCATGACTCTACTCATGCCCCTTCTCATGAGCACGATCACACTGGCTGTTCCCATGACCAGAGCAGTGGGGGCAATCCATGAAGACGATCGACTATCTGACCACGCTGGGTGATGTCTATTACCCTTCGATCGTCGCAGCGCTTGCCATCGCGATCCTTGCTGGGATTCTTTCGATTATTGTTGTGCTCAAAAGGCTCGCGTTTGTTGGTCAGGGGATCTCGCACGCTGCGTTTGGTGGGGTGGGGCTTTCACTCGCAGCTGGTGCGTATTTCGGGGTCGCGGTGACTGATCAGATGATGGATGCATCGATCATCGGGTTCTCGATTCTTGCAGCGCTGTGGATCGCAGCGATCTCCAAGGGGACCAAAGGACGCGCCGACACCGCGATCGGGATTGTGCTCGCAGCATCAATGGCGCTTGGTTTTTTGTTCTATGCATATGCAGCAAGAAACAACATCGCAGCCTCACCACTCCCCAGCATGGAAGGGGTGTTGTTTGGTGACATCCTCGCAGCAAGCTGGAAGGATGCGTGGACCACGGTGGTGCTCAGTGTTTCTGTGCTTGGAGTTGTGTGGTACTTTAGAAGGCCGATGATTTTGTGGGCGTTTGATGAATCGATCGCGGAGATCTACCGGGTATCAGCTCCGCAGATGATGCGTATTTTTATGGTCGCGCTGGCAATCGCGGTCGTTAACGCGGTGGGGTTATCGGGAATCGTGCTTGCGTCTGCGATGTTTGTACTTCCGGGTGCATCGGCGCTGTGGATCGGATCGAAACTTCGATCAGTGTTTGTGTATTCAGTTGTGTGCGCGATCCTTGGTGTCGTGTTTGGGTTTGTGATGGGGTTCGAGTTTGACTGGGCAATCGGTCCAAGTATTGTCCTTGCCCAATGCATCATCTATAGCATCTGCGCTCTGACATCGTGGATACGATCACGCTGACTTTGAGTTTCAAACCACGAACACGACCAATCATTGGGCACCGTTGCCAATGTATTTGCACCACCCGAGAAAGGGAAATCATGAAAGCTGAAACTATGATCGCTGAGCTCAACAACCTGCGTCAGGATCTTGATGTGGATAAAACCGATATCGAATGGTTGACTCTTCACCATGTCTTCTGCTTTGTTTCGTACAAAATGGGCGATTTCCAGTCGTATTTGGACGAGCAGGCTGAAAAAGGCGCGTTCGAAGAGTTCGAGGGATAACCACTACATCCTGAATTATTTGGTTCCGATACCGAATTTCATGGGCCGGATGATGATTTCTGTGCATCCGTGTTTGCAAGCGAACCGAAAATATGCATGATGAATGAATCGTGGATGTCCCCCGGGCAGCGCTGAGGCCAAAAGCCGAATGCGAATCTGGAAGGCTCCGCGACGACCGTGGTCTGAAGATCACGGGCGATGAGCCCCGAGCGACGGCGCGGGGAAAGAACACCGAGCGGCGGCCAACTGATCCGCGACGGCTTGGACAAACCAATTTTATGCCAAGGAGGTGATTCAGTGAACGATTCAGTCTGTACCAAGGGGCTACGCCTCTGATGAGCATTTGCTCGACGGAGAACAAAGCTCCGGCGTAGCCCATGTCAGAACCTTGCCAGCTTGCTTCTGATACTCTCAGCCTGCAAGCAGAATACGGCATCCTACGGCCACCTCCCTTCCAGGGGGTGGCTTTTTTAGTGCGCCAGTCCGCAAACACAATACCAATGAAAAACCCCCGACGCGTGAGCGCCGGGGGGAAGATGATTCATGATGAGACGACTGAAGTAGTCGAATCAGATCAGGGGGATTAGAGCCCGCCGAGCAGGACATCGCCGTACGCGACGATGAGTCCTGCAAATACAACCGATACGATCGAGATCAGCTTGATCAAGATGTTGAGTGCTGGGCCGGAAGTATCCTTGAACGGATCACCGACGGTGTCACCAACAACGGTTGCTTTGTGGTCTTCTGAACCCTTGCCGTAGACGATTTCATCTACACGGCCAGCGTTGACTGCTTCCTTCGCGCGAGCCATGATTGCATCACGGACGCTTGATGGAACCTTGACTGAGTTGCCTTTGCCATCGACCATTTCTTGAGCGGTGGTCGCGCCGTAGGACTCGAGGAGTTTCTTCGCGTTGTCCCAAGCACCACCTGCGTTGGCCATGAAGACTGCGAGCGCAAAGCCCGATGTCAATCCACCAACGAGCATGCCCATCACACCAGCGACTGACAAGGTCAGACCGACTGCGATCGGGACCAAGATTGCCAGAACTGATGGGATGACCATTTCCTTCTGGGCACTTGAAGTCGAGATCGATACACATTCTGCGTAGTCCGGGTAGTGCTTTCCTTCAAAGTCCACACCCTTCATTGGCCAGTTGTCTGGATCAGCAACATCTGATTCTGACATACCGTCGTTGCGGAGCGCCTGACGGATAAATCCGAACTGACGACGGCATTCGCCCATCATCGCGTATGCTGCGCGGCCCACTGCGTTCATAGTCAGAGCACAGAAGAGGAATGCGAGGAGCACACCGATGAAGATACCACCAAGGAGCTTGGGGTTGGCGAGGGTGACATTGTAGAAGCTGAGCACATCTTTGATCATGCCTCGTTTGGATGATGCGATGGTCGCGGTCCAGCCTTCACCAGCGATCTCGTAGCGAGCATCGTAGTTACCGGTAAGTGCGAAGATTTGACCTGATGCGACTGAGTCGTCGAGCTTGGTGCCGTGTGAGCCGTCGCTTTGGCGAACATCCAGGAGCATACCGCCGTCGATGATCATGTCTTCTTCGATACCTGTCACAACAGCGAACTTGCCGTAGCCTTGGTAGACCGCGTATTCACCGAGTGAACCAGCGGGTGCGGTGTATGAACCCTTCTCGAAGAATGCTTCTGCTTGCGTACCGATCTGGACCTGAACGATCTGGATGTATGCTGCAAAGAGTGCCATTGCGGTCAATGCAGCTGAACCGATCGCAAAGCCTTTACCGGTTGCTGCGGTGGTGTTCCCGAGTGAGTCGAGCATGTCGGTGCGTTCGCGAACGATCGGAGGCTGTCCGGTCATTTCTGCATTACCACCCGCGTTGTCCGCGATTGGTCCGTATGCATCGGTTGCCAGTGTGATACCAAGAGTCGAGAGCATGCCAACTGCAGCGATGCCTACGCCGTAGAGACCCATGAGGAATGAGTCGCCACCACCAGCAAACGAGAACGCAGCGATGATTGCAACAACAACGGTCAGGAGTGATGCCCATGTGGACTTCATGCCTTCAGCGATACCCGCAATGATCACGGTCGCAGGACCGGTGAGTGCTTGCTCAGCGATGCGCCGTGTTGGTGCATGCTCGTACGAGGTGTAGTACTCGGTTGCGTGGGCGATGACAAGACCGGAGATCAGACCGGAACAGATTGAGAGTCCCAGACCCCACCAAGTGGTGATGCCTGCGAGTTCTGGTGTGTCATTGAGGATGAACCAAAGCAGACCAAACGCACCAAGCACGATGAGTGCTGATGCAACATAGACACCTTTGTGAAGGCCTTTGAGGAGCTGAGCGAATGTCGCGTTCTCCTTTGCTTTAACTGTAAAGACACCAAGGATCGAGCAGAAGATGCCCAGTCCTGCGAGCGCCATTGGGGTGACTGCGAGTTTGAGACCAAACGCGGTCGCTTCAGCACCGTTGGCAAGCGTCATCGCTGCAGCAGCACCAAGGGCCATAGTCGCGAGGATTGAACCGTAGTACGACTCGTAGAGGTCAGCACCCATACCAGCGACATCGCCGACATTGTCACCGACATTGTCCGCGATGGTTGCTGGGTTACGAGCATCGTCTTCTGGGATACCAGCTTCGACTTTACCAACGAGGTCAGCACCGACATCCGCTGCTTTGGTGTAGATACCGCCGCCAACGCGTGCGAAGAGCGCCTGGGTTGAAGCACCCATACCGAATGAGAGCATGATGGTGGTGATCTGAGTGATGTCTCCACCGATTTCAAAGTGGTTGAAGATAAAGAACCACACCGAGATGTCGATGAGCGCAAAGCCCACAACATTGAGTCCCATGACCGCACCGGAACGGAACGCAACGGTGAGTCCTTCGTTGAGGGATTGCTTTGCTGCCCATGTGGTGCGTGCAGATGCGTTGGTTGCCATCTTCATACCGAACCAACCACAGAGACCTGAGAACAGACCAGCGACCGGTACACCGATGAGGGTGTATGAGGATTGGAGACCAAGAGCGTACATGATTGCGAGGAACGCAATCAGCAGGACGAACACGCCTGCGACAACTTTGTACTGACGAGTCAGGTACGCCATTGCACCATCGCGAACCGCTTGCGCGATCTCGATCATGTTTTCGTCGCCTTCAGATTTTTTCATTACTGAGAGCTGGAACATCTTGGCCATGATCAAGGCAATGACGCCTCCGATCGGTGCAAGGTAATACGCCGGAGTGATTTCCGACATCGAAGCCAATGTTGGCATGAGTTGCATACTCATAGTGTGCGTGCCTCTGGGTGGTGGTATTCCTGCGATCCCTGTGTGTCACCCGAGTCACCGACAGGGAAGGATTTAACAGCAAAATTGTGTACGATTTCTGGTCCCCAAAATGGGGTCATTATTATAGTGGTCGCTTACTAAAAAGCCCGTGCTCTAGAATCAAAAAGGGCATTCAGATCGAATTCACACAAAAAAAGCTGACAAGCAATGCTGGTCAGCTTCGAGTAGTTCAAAATGATCAAATCAAAATCAGAGACCCGGATTAGAAGGCCAGATTCAAGTCCAGATCAGAAGTCGCGTTGCGGGCCACGCTTTGATGCACGGCGTTTGCGCTCTGATGGCTTCTCGTAGTATTCTTTCCGCTTGATATCCTTCACAAGCCCCTCTTTTTCGCACAACTTCTTAAACCGACGCATCATTTGCTCGGCGCTCTCATTGCCACGGGATTTGATCCGAATTGCCATCGGGGCTCCATTCTCTATCAGGAATATCAACCACGGCCCAATCGCCGCAGGGCCACTATCAAAGGCACTCCAATCCCATCGGTCAAGTATTCCCAGTCCTCCAACCTCGCAATTGATCCCCAATACCTGCAGCAATTGGGTTCATATAACCGATTGGGACCCAATGCACCTGATCACTCAGCGACTAGTTTGTACTCCTTCGACGCTTCAGATGACCAGAATTGGACTGATTCTGGTCTCATTGGTCCTGATCTCAGCATTCCAAGGGTGTGAGTCGATCCCCGCGATGCGGAAATCAACCGCATGGCAAGGCCAAACCCCGATCTCCGCGTCATTTCTCTGGGGCACGCTTGAAGCAGAGCTTCCTCCAGGAGTGCGGACCGAGTCGGTGCTTTTCGCGGCTAAAGCTGAGCTACTCAGACAAGGGCATGTAATCTCTGAATGGACCGCATCCCCGCAAGGCGGAAAGCTCCTCGCGCTCTCGCAACCAAACTCTTCGTATACCAGAGTGCATATCAGTACTTCCGCTCAGCCATCGGGCGGTGTCAAAGTCACGATCAATATCGATCCCGATTCAGAATCGCGAACCAGACTTGTTCTTGACGCGATCCTGGATCAGCTGCAGATCTGACGTGAAGTTCAAAGATCTATCGCAGTAGACTGCCTTCATGCAAAGTTCTCAATGAACAGTTCTCAAAGAAAAAACCGACTCGCAGAGAGTCGGCTTTCTTAATACAGACCTGATTCAGACTTTAAGCAGCGAGCAATCGAGGTGGATTAGCGGTCGCTGATAGGGACATACTTAACCGCGTGTGGACCAATATAGTCTGTGGTCGGGCGGTACAAACGGTTGTCACCGAGCTGTTCGATCACATGTCCCGCCCATCCCGCGATGCGTGCAAGCACGAACATCGGAGTGAAGAGATCGAGCTTAAGACCGATGCAGTGGTAGGTGGTTGCGGAATAGAAGTCGACATTGGGGTAGATACCTTTGGATGCGTATTCACGCTCCATGACCAGCTCGATCGCGTGGGATTTGTTATAGAGATCCATATTCCCTGTGTCTTCTGCGAGCTGTTTGGCAAGGGTCATGAGCTCAGCAGCTCGCGGATCCTTTGCTTTGTAGACGCGGTGACCGAATCCCATGATGCGTTCTTTGCGAGCGATCATGCCCATGACATGGTCTTCAACGCCTTCGATGGTCGGGATTTCGTTGAGCATCTTCATCACACCCTCGTTTGCACCGCCGTGGAGTGGGCCGCGGAGTGAACCGATTGCAGCGGTTATTGAGGAGTAGAGATCCGAGAGTGTGGAGATGACGACGCGGGCAGCGAATGTTGAGTTGTTGAGTCCGTGATCTGCGTGGGTGATCATGCAGATGTCAAATGCGCGGATCATTGCGTCGGTTGGCTTCTCACCATTGAGCATGTACAGGAAGTTGCCAGCAAAGCCGAGTGAGGAATCTGGGTCGATGATTTCAAGTCCTCGGCGGTGGCGATCAAACGCTGCAACCACTGCTGGGGCGGTCGCGAGGATCATGAGCGCCTTTTGGCGTGCATCTTCGACAGAGTTCTCGTTTGGTGATGTATCGTCCATCGCCATCGAGCTGACCATGGTGCGGATGACATGCATTGGTTCAGCATCGATCGGGCACGCTTTGATGCGTTGTTTAAGAGCGTCACAGAGTCCGTACTGATTACGGAGCTCGGTCGTGAATGCAGCAAGCTCGTCTGCGGTCGGGAGTTTTTTATTCCAGAGGAGATAGACCGTTTCTTCGAACGAGCTGTGTGATGCGAGATCACCGATCGCGATCCCTACATACTCGAGGACGCCCTCAGTACCATTGATAAACGACATCTCGGTCTGGGCGGCAACTACGCCTTCAAGACCCTTGGAATAAGTACTTTGCGCGGTGCTCATATAGCATCCTTTCGAGTTCGAATCAGTATCCAGAAACCGTTCCTCGCACCCACATCGTCCATCGTGGGGGCCTTCAGAATCGGGAAGTAACTATAGGCCAAAAGAATCGAGTCTTTGCTGATCTTGAACCCCCCATGCTCGGGATGGTTTGGTGTGGGTACCATCGTCAATGCTTATTCCGCTCGGATCAGACCGTCCCAATGCCCGCAAGACCCGGATTGTCCCGATCTTGATCGGGATCAATATCGTGGTTTTTGTGATTCAGCTGGTTCTTCAATCTCAGGATCAAGCACTCGAGAATCAGCTCCTTGATATCGGACAGGTCTGGCGACATGACCTGACCCTTTGGGGACCGGTGAGTTCAGCGTTTTTGCACGGTGATTTCTGGCACCTCGCTGGGAACATGCTCGCGCTGTATGTCTTCGGTCCTCCGGTGGAAGATCGGCTGGGGCGCATCTGGTTCACGCTGTTCTACATCGCGGGGGCTGTGGGGTCCGGGCTCATTCATGTCGCATTTTCTGATAACCCCGCGATCGGGGCATCTGGTGCGATTGCTGGAGTGACGGGCGCGTTTTTGGTGCTCTTCCCGAACACACGCATCAAGATTTTATGGTTCTTTATTCTTATTCAGATTCTGATGGCGCCCGCATGGTGGCTCATAGGGCTTTGGATAGTTATGGATCTCTTCTCTCAAACCTTTGCACCAGAGAACGGGATTGCGAACGCGGCCCACCTGGGGGGGTATGGATACGGGATCAGCGTTGCTCTGATCTTGCTTTGGACAAAACTGCTCGAACGCGAGCCCTATGACCTGTTCTCGATTCTCAAACAGCGGAACCGTAGACGCAGCTTCAAAAACGCATCGAAGAACAGTACGCCAAAGGCATTCAAGCAAGCACACCGAGAAACCAAGAATGACGATCCCAAATCAGCAGAACTCGCGGCTCGGCGAGCGCAGATTTCTGAACGCATCACCGAAGGCAATATTGATGATGCAGCTGATCGATATCTAGCGATGATCGAATACTTTGGGGACGATCCAAAGTATCCAACAACGATGCATCGCGATGCGCAGTATCAGATCGGAAACCATCTCTATGCATCAGGAAAAAGAGTTGAAGCGATCAATGCATACCAAGCATTACTCAAGCAGTATCCGAGGGATCCAGAGCGAGATGTGATCTGTATTCTTCGGGCGCGAATCAACGCGAATGATCTCAACAATCCAGATGAGGCGAGGTCAATTCTGACCAATCTCATCGAGAACACCCTCGATAATGACATGAAACAACTCGCGCTCGATGAACTCGATGCGATCAAGGACACACATACATGAACCATCGGACAAGAGTAAAGATCTGCGGCATCACCAATCATGAAGACGCGCAAGCAGCAGTCGATTGTGGAGCCGATGCGATCGGGTTTATATTTGTCGAAGATACCCCGAGGTATATCGATCCGGTTGAAGCAGCTGGGATCATGTTCGAGCTGCCCCCGATGGTTTCGTCAGTAGGCGTGGTAAAGGATCTTGAGATTGATCCATTTTGCGATATCGAACAGTCTTGCCCCGCTAACAGCTTTCAGCTCCATGGGAAAGAGCCTGTGTCGGTGGTTCAGCAGTGCGGGCCTGGTGTCATCAAAGCATTCAAGTACGAAGAGGTCACCATCAAGTCTCAGCTTGATCGTTGGGCGAAGGTCGACGAGATCGATGCGGTGCTCATTGATGGTTCCGATGGTGGTGAGGGCAAGTCGTTTGAATGGGACAAGCTCCCGGGTCTACTCGATGAGTATCCAAAGAAAGTGATCATCGCGGGTGGTCTGGATGCGTCCAATGTCGGGCAGGTCATCAAGACGCTCCGCCCGTTTGCTGTCGATCTTTCGTCGGGAGTTGAGCAATCACCTGGGATCAAGGATCACGCGAAGATTGCAGCGGTCTGTGCAGCGGTTCGCGCTGCTGACGCAGAGGGGTGAGGATTCAGATCCCAGCGTGAATCAACGCGAGCAATGCGACCAGAAGAGAATCTTCGGTCATGTTGTCGACATGGATGGTTGACTCTGCGAGCTCTGCATACAACGGATCGCGTGCATCAAATACTGTTTGGACTTCATCGATCAGATCGGCACCAGTCAGCGATGGCCGAGAGCTGTTGTCGGTGTGCTGGAGTCGTTGCTGGAGTGTTGCGGGCGTAGCTTTGAGATAGAAGATTCTGGATGAACCAGAAGCTTGGGCGCTGGACAGTAGTTCGGAACATCCCGGAGCGGTGGGGGTGCCTCCACCCAGTGCGAGGACTTGAGTAGTTTTTATTAACTGAGCCTGAAGGGTTTGGAACTCGCCCGCTCGAAATGCTTCCATCCCATGATTAGCTATTGCGGTGCCCGTGCTGGGTTCGTTGAGATGCTGGGCCGTTGCGTTGTCAAGATCCACGAATGGGAGTTGCAGCTCAAGAGCCAGCTTCGCGCCGATGGTTGATTTGCCAGACGCACGAAGCCCAATCAGAATCAGATTGGGCTTCGTGTTGGTCATTTGGATTCCTTGGTGATCTTTAGAGTCATCATCAAAGCAGATCGAGTTTGGTATCAATCTTCTTTGACGCGCGCCATGTACGAACCATCTTCGGTGGATACACGGATTTTCTCGCCGTTTGCGATGAATGGTGGGACTCTGGTTTTGAGTCCGGTATCGCACTCAGCTTCTTTGAGCTGGTTGGTTGCTGTAGCGCCCTTAATACCTGGTGCGGTGTCTGTGACCGTGAGGGTGACTGAAGAAGGCAGCTCGATCGCGACCGGGTTTTCTTCGTGGAACATCACCAAGCATGATGAGTTTGGTGACAGGTAGAGCAGTGCGTCATCAAGGAGAGCTCCGGAGAGTTCAGCTTGGTCGTATGTTTCGTTGTCCATGAAAGTGCCCCCGCCTTCGCCGTCGCCGTAGAGGAACTCCATTTCTCTCCGGTCGAGGGTCGCGCCATCGACGACATCCGAACCAGAGAATCGTTGCTCTTTCATTCCGGTGCCATCTACAGCCCGCATCTTTGCCTGGATGTATGCAGGGCCTTTACCTGGTTTGACATGGCCGATTTTGGCAACCACATAGAGCTTGCCGTTAAGATTCAGAGCGACTCCTGGTCGTATTTCATTCGCTTTCATTGAGACTATTTCCTAGGAATGATCGCGATGCGATCGGAGTTCATACACTGCTCAGGTCCATACACAGAGCGGCACTATCCTAGACCTGTCGCTGTGCTCAGCCATTGAACCCGCCCATGCTCTCTCAGGATCGTGGGTTATCAGGAAGGAAATCCAGATATGAATCCATCATCCGACTCTATCCAGCAGATATCCCGCAGAGACGCGATCAAAGCACTGGCACTTGCATCGGGCTCACTCACGCTCACAACCCCTGCACTCGGGAGCGTGCTCGGGTTTGATTCCAGCAATGCGCATGATCCCGACACCATCCTCAAATGGTACAAACTCAAACCCAACTTTTACGCGATGGTGGATCTCAATACAGGGGGCAATGTACTGGTTCACGCATCACAAGGCGAGGTCCTCTTAATCGATACCAAGTATCCGCATCTTGCCGGTGCGTTGCGAGCTGATGCACTCGCTGTCTCGGGACGGGATGCTCCGAATCTGACCTTGATCAATACCCACCATCACGGAGATCACACCGCTGGCAACGCGATGGTGATTCCGTTTGCATCCGCGTCCTATGCCCACGCCAATGCAATCCCGCGGATCCAATCTCAACTCGACTCAGCAAAGCAAGCGGGCGTGAGTTCAGTCGAGCGCGTGAAAGGTTTCAGCGATTCTGCAGAGTTGGTCGCTCTTGCCCAGATCGCAGTTGGTGCTTCCCAAGGATGGACCAATACAGAAATCACACCAAAGAATGTGATCAGTACCCCGCACAAAAAAATTATGCTTGGTGAGACGATAGTTTCTATGTACCACTTTGGGACCGGTCATACGGACAACGATCTGGTTGTCCACTTTGAAGACGACAATGTCATCCATACAGGTGATCTTGTATTCAACGGTTTGCACCCGTTCTTTGATCCAAGCGCCAATGTGAGCCCCAGAGGCTGGGTCGAGTCATTGAACTCTATTCTCAAGTTGTGTGATGACTCAACCACCATCGTCCCTGGACATGGCGAACCAAGCACCCGATCGATTGTGGAGAATCAAATAAACTACATTGAACGGTTAATCGAGAATGTTCAAGCTGCGATCGATACTGGAAGCTCAAAGGAAGACGCGATGAAGATGGAGTGGGACTTCATGAAAGGGCTTGGGTTCGAGAGTATTCGCCCGCGCGCGATCTCAGCGGTCTACGACGATCTAAAGAGCTGAGCGGGCATTCTTCGGCCGATCAATATACAAGTTGCAAGAAGAAAGCCCCGGCGAGTCGGGGCTTTCTTCTTGCGTTGACTCTAATTATTGATATCTAGAAATTATGCATTTGCGTAATAGAACCGCTCGTGCACAATCTTGCCGTCCTTCCATTCTTGGACAGCGACTTGTTCCACGCGGACATCACGGCCATCAGTGCCTGTCCATTCCATGATATTTTCATATGACGAGGTGTCGTCTCCGATATGGACCTTCGGTGATTCAAATCTTTTGAACTCAGCGACAGAATCAACAAACTGTTGTTCTCTATCGAGATTCGCTTTGAGCCCATAGGTGGCGCCATAAGCGGGTTCTTTCATAGTCACATTGTCTGCATAAAACTCGTTCATCGCGTCCATGATTCGGCCTTCGCGGATGTACCCGAGTAGTTCATTGAGACGGACATTGGTGTTATCAGTTGACATGGTATTCTCCTTGTGTGTTCTTGTGTGTGTTGAAAGTGTGTGCTGTCATACGAGATCAAAGAGCAGGATTTCCGCGCCTTGATCGGATTGGATTTCAAACGGTTGTCCACCAGCAAACTCAGCGCCGTCACCTTCGCTGAGAATCAGGTCGCCGATCTTGGCGTTCCCGCGTGCGATCTGAAGGTATCCAAAGCGTCCCTTTCCAACTGTGGTGTTGATGGATGCGTTTGCGGTGAGGGTGGTGACGGACACGCGAGCGTCGGCATTGAGATGAAGTGAGCCTTCGCTTTGGTCCGGGCTCGCGAGTAGTTGCCAACGGTTGGTGCGTTCAGAAGATTCGAATGATCGCTGCTGGTAACGAGGATCGACCCTGCGCGTGCTCGGCTGGATCCAAATCTGCAGAAATCTTGAGCTGGTATCGGTTTGCCCGTTCATTTCGCTGTGATGGATCCCGGTTCCCGCGCTCATGATCTGGAGATCTCCTGGGAGGATCTCGCCTTGGTTTCCTGTGCTGTCTTTGTGTTTGACTGAGCCCTCAAGCACCCAGGTCAGGATTTCCATTTCGTGGTGCGGGTGTTCACCGAAACCTTTGCCCGCCTCTACAACATCATCGTTGATGACACGGAGTGCGTGATACGCGGTTCTTGAGGGCGATTGGTATTGACCAAATGAGAAGGAGTGGTCACTTTTGAGCCAGCCCAGATCTGTGCGGCCTCGTGAATGGGCAGGAATAACCTGGAATGCTGATTCTGTGCGAGTGGTGGCGGTCATGGTGAAGCCTCTGGTGTGGTGGTTTGGTGCGTGGTGTGTTGGTTGGGTTGGTCGCAGGTCCGGAGTGGGGGGCGTGGTGATCTGGGGAAGTTATTCGCTTGGTTTGTTCATATGCTAAAGTGTGTTGGAACACATATTGTTCCGTGTTGTCATATCTTTATCGATCTTTGCTCTCTTCTAGTGATCTACGGAGTTGTCTGGGTTTCGTGCTTGGACGAGTAGCGCGTTCAACGATTTGAGTTGATTCCGGTCAAGATGTCCGAGCTGATCCTTATGCAGTTTCTCCACCTTCGGGCGGAGCTTGCGGAGGAGTGATCTACCCTCAGGAGTTATCCGCGCGATCGAACATCGACGGTCATCCGCGAGTTTTTCTTTTTCTACAAACCCTTGCTCGATTAAGCGTCGGATCAGTCTGGTTGTATCTGGATCGTGGGCAACCATGCGCTGGCCAATTTCTTCCATGCGGATGCCGCTCTTGCCAGATCCCGCGATGATTCGCATCGCGTTGAACTGTGGCTCAGAGATGCCGTGTGCTTTGAAGAGTGCTGCGAACTCGCGAGAGAGCACGCTGGTGGTGCGCAATAGATTCAGGAACGCTTCCTGTTCCGGAATCTCGAACGGGTGAATCTTTCCGACTTCTTGTTGAAGTCCATGTTGCTGAAGTTCATGGCTAGGCTTGCTCGTAGGCATGAGTTATTATGTGTTGCAACAAATAAAAAGTCAAGCACACCAAAAGCGTGATATTGAACTCATAGTGGCGTTTGGTTGTTCTGGAGACCGGTTTGTGATCAGACTGAGCCTGGTTCCAGGATCATCAGTTTTTCGAGGTGTCCACGCATCTGGGTCGCGGTGCATTTCGTGTAATCGATCTGCTCCGCGTTCCACCCAAATGCTCTCGCAGATTCGATGTGTTCCGGAGAGTCATCGAAGAACAAGATTTGTGCGCCAGAAGCGTTCACTCTCCGTTCGTAGGCAGCGAATGTTTTCTCGTCCGGTTTGGCGAGTCCAAACAGGTGACTGCCATGCTTATGCTCGATCGCAAATGCTGACGGGGAATCTTCTTCCATGCGCGCCCAGTGGAGCGCGTTGGTGTTGGAGAGGAGACCGGTCGTGAGATCAGCGTACTCGTTAAGCTCGTCAATCAGTTCGTCAACGCCATCGTATTCTTCGAGGAGCCAGCCGTGATGAATCTTCTCTACTTCCTCGATTGTGTAGACCTCATCGCTTGCTTTGGAGATTGAACGGAAGAATGCTTTGTCGCTCATCTGCCCGGTTTGATATCGGGGTTCAATCGCACGCATCTTCTTGTAGCACGCCGCTCCAGCTTTTTTGGTCCTAGTTTCCACCCCTGCACTCGCGCAGCCCTCTTCCCAGGTGCGACAAATCTTGAGTATGACTCCGCCCCAGTCGAAACAGATATGTCGGATGTCATCAGTCATGCTCAATCTCCTGCGTGTAGCCCGTCGTTGTAGATCCGGTTGAAGATCCTGCATTGAATCCCGGAGGTACCTTCATGATTTCGTCCATTACCGTGGTTGCGAACGACCCTCTCGGGAGTTCGAACGCACAGCGGATGTACGCGCCGTGATCATCAACGCCGCCTTCAACTTCCGGATCAATCACCGGAATTCTGAGCGGCCTGCGATCGCCCCCAATCATCTGGAGCCGATCCCGTGATTCACACGATTCTAAATCTTTGATCGATACTCCGGTCTTTGCAAGGGCTTGGAGTTCATTCGTATCAATTTCCCCAGATGCCCGCATCATGCTTGTGCCCCACATCGGTCCTGAGGGACAGATTTCGCCGGTTGCGAGTCTTTGGACGGTCTCAGGTTCGTCCGCTGTCTGGGGGCCGATTTCAAAGAGCTGACGGGACTTGAGCACAAACCCAACATCCCCAGACACCAAACGGTCGTGCGTGTTCTCAGAAACCCGGTCATTGAGCACCGCGTTAAAGATCGCGGACTGGAACGCGGATACAAAGAACCCCGCTGCGGTCTGATCGATCGAGTGGACCGCTTGCTCGACGGTCGAGCCCTTCGCGAGCAGATTCAAGATCCTGCGTTCGATCTTGAATATTTTGGGCATCGAATCTCGCGCCGCTTCAAAGTTGCCCTGTGCATACAGCTCTCGCGCCTTGTGCTGATTGGTCGGTGCGAGCTCATGGGGTGAACACAATAGATCCGCAGCGAGCTGGGGCTGATCCAAAATAATCGCGCGCCCGACCTCATGATTGTTCTGGATCAATCCAAAGCGTTGAGGCCCGAACCGGTTGGGGACGCCTTGTTTGGAGAGTTGCTGGAGTGAACGGTTTGCATGGATGACCCCGGTCGGATCAACATCACGCACGCGGATCGAGAATCGGTTCCCTGCGAGGTGCCCTCGTTTGAGTTTGTTGGTGTGCAGGTCGACCCACTGGACGGTCAGTTTTTCATGCTGAAGACTCGGGAAGTCTTCCGGTGTTTTCCCTGGCGTGTGCACAGAGATTACCTGCTGGGTAATCGCGTGCTTGTCTTTGAGTCCCGCGTGACCGATGGAGCGCCGATTGACCTTGAAATGACGAGCGACGATTTCGCACATTTGCATCGTCGAGAGTCCGCGTTTTTCGATGTACATATAGATGTGCTCGCCGTGTCCTGTAGGTTGGTAGAGCGGGAGTTCTTGGACGAGGAAGTCTTCGGGTCGGTTTTTGATCGAGCCGTTGATCCCGGGGATGTCACGGGTGAGGTAAACCGGCGCGGTCACACCAGCGTCGAACGGGGGAATGGTTGTGGATGGTGGGGGAGTGGGCATTGGAGGAGATTATAGGTAGAGAGCCGGACGAGGTTATCGTCGCTGTGTAGGCGATGCAGGTACCTCTAGGATGCCCATAGTAATTTGATGGTGAATAAAAGCCGCCTCCTGTATTCAGAAGGCGGCATCGCATAAGTAGCTTGATCGAAACTCTCATGGCATTTAGCCTAGATCCGTATGAATGTTTTCTTATCGACGACGGCGCGTTGTGATGAGACCGAAGGCAAGCGCGATGGTAGCGGTGCCTGGGGTTGGGATGAACTCGACGGTGAGGTCTGCTCTGCCCAATCCGGAGTTCGTCTGTGGAAAACCGCTTGCGCTCAAGACGATGTTGAGTCGGTAGTTTCCAGTATCGAGCGTGAGGAAGTCGTTGACGATGGTTGTGCCAGCGGTTCCTGAGAAGTTGTTATAGAACAGGTTGCCATTTTGGAAAATTTGAATCCTTGCGGTTCCGATTCCTCCTGAAGAGCCGGGATCGATTCCTCCCCCGTTACGGCCGAAGATATCACCGGTCAGCAGCATCTCGGCGGTCATGCTTGCTCCGACTGTGAAGTCAAGATTGAGGGTGTTTGACGAGCTTGAGCCACCTGTGGCTCCTCCGCCTGCAGATGCAGAACCATCGAAAGTGAGCGTTTGGGTTGCGTTATCGAGTAAGGAGCTTTGCGAGGCTCTGGAAAAAGCACCTGCAAAGACCCCTCCTGTATCTTCGCTGTAGGTCACCATGCTTTCGAACTGCGTAAAGAGGTTGTTGCTGGAATCTGAGCTTCCAGGGACAGAGATTCTTCTATCGAGGTTTGTGAATGTGACGCTGGCTGATGCTGTGCCTGCGATCGACATCGCACACACGATGGCTGGGATCAGTTTCGCACGATTGAATAATGTGTGAATATATTCCATTTTCTCTCCTTTTCAAAATGATGTTATGACTGGCGGAGTTGCCAACCTTGATGGATAATACAGGAATGGCGTTGTAATTCAATGATAAAATCTGAATCCATCTTTGGTTTTCTTGTCCTAAACATAAAGTCGCACGATTATTCAGAAAATGTTTATGATGCAGCCACTGAATCGTTGCTTGTCAATGACGATTTGAGTTATTGAAATCTTCGTCAATTTCTTCGTGTGGCGGTGTCATCACACATGCTTTCTCGATCACGGATTCCTCAGCAAAGATCGGCACCTGCTTGGCCACTCCAAGCGCGATCGCATCGGACGGGCGGGCGTCGATGTGGACGAGGTTGCCGTCGGGGCGGGCGATGGAGAGCTGGGCGATGAAGGCACCGTCGATGAGGTCGATGATGGTGATCGCTTCGAGGGTCGCGCCGAGTCCTTCGATGGTATTGGCGAGCAGGTCATGGGTCATTGGTCGCGGGAGTTCCATCCCTTCGAGCCGGCGACCGATAGCGGCGGCTTCGACGATGCCGATGACGATGGGGAAGGAGCGGGGAGCTTCGAGATTCGGGTCAGCTTCACGCAGCTCGATAAGCTGCTCGGCTTTCCGCTCGTGTATGAGGATTCTGGAGAGTTCCATTTGAACCAGCATGGCTGAAGCTCCGTTGGGTACATTGTATTGTAGGTGCACAAGTGTCATTGAGCGGAGAAGTGAATTGAGTGAGAGAGTATGTTGATGCATTTATAGAGCTATTCTCCACTGATTCAGAGTGAAAGGATACATAATGCTACGGGATGAGATTATCAAGCCATATTTAGATCAGCACCCTTGGCCGATGCTGTTTGTGACTGTAAGCGGTGCCCATTTGTATGGGTTTGAATCTCCTGACTCAGATTATGACTTACGCGGTGCTCATTTCATGCCGGCTCGATCGGTCGTTGGCCTAAAGATTCCACGCGAGACATACGAGGTAATGGATCTTGATTGTGAAGTTGAGATGGATCTAGTCACACACGATGCGAAGAAGTTCTTTGAGATGATATTAAAGAAGAATGGCTATGTACTCGAGCAAATTTATTCACCCATTGTGATTCAAGCTGCTCCAGAGTTTGAAGAGCTCAAAGCGATCGCCCTGAAGTGCATTACTCGTTTCAATCATCATCATTTCCGCAACTTCACAAAGGGACAATGGGATGATTTCAAGCGTGCGAATAAGCCAACGGTTAAGAAGCTACTCTATGCATATCGGCCGGTGCTTGCTGGAATTCATCTGATGAGTGAGCATGTTGTTGAGTCAAATATTTCGAAGCTTAATCAAAGATTTGAGCTGGGCTATATCGATGAACTGGTCGCTATTAAATCTGCTGGAACCGAGAAGATGGAGGCGGTTTCACTTGACATGGAGTTTCATGAATCTGAACTCCAAAGATTGCTTGATCTGCTCGAATTAGAAAGTTCTCGATCATCGCTTCCAGAGAATCCTGGAGGCCATGAAGAACTCGATGACTTGTTGGTACGCCTTCGATTCCAGAGCTAGGTCAACACTGAAACTGAGATAGTGTTTCCTGTATGTCCATCACAGAAAGCGCCCCGCTGATGCGTAAGGATTGAGTCCACATAGTTTGTAAAGCTTGGGCTATTGCGGTGCAGGTGACGGGTGCGGTTGTGCCATACTTCAGAGACGAGCTGGGTGTTGACGATGCGTTTGATATCCGGTTGCCAGATATTCCACACGCGGCGATCAAGGATTCCGAGATCCACAAGTGCATGCTCATGAGCCAGCAGATCGAAGTATTCACGGATCGCGACCGCGGTTTCCAGATCGCCATTCCAGTGGTCGTTGAGCCGTTGATCCGCTTCGAGTC
>JBGCDI010000039.1:0-67296 GCA_045105315.1 Phycisphaerales bacterium
CCGATCGCGGTGTTGGGTTTGATGTTCGCTTGTTCGAGAACCGTTGTGCCCGGCCCGATGTACGCGGGACCGGTGATAATTGTTCCTGGACGGATCGTCGCGTTCTCTTCGATGACAATTGGGCCCAGCTCTGAGTTGAGGATGACCCCAGGCATCACGACCGCTTCTGGATGGATTGCTACGCCGTGGGTTCCCAGGATCATCACACCGGTGGGGGGTTCGGTGATGGTCTGCATCGCGGGGATGATGGCGCTCAGGTCATATTCGATACATCGATCGCGGAACGCTCTCCAGTCCCAAGGCGATTTCATCAAGACGGTATCATCGATCTCGATGGTGTTCATTTCAGGGTTGCCGCCGCTGAGCAGGGCGCGGACATCGGAGCTTTTGAGACAGACCGCGATCATGTCGCTGGTCTCTTTCTCTATCGCGACTTCACCGACTTTGAGATCACCGATTGCTTGGATCGGGAGCGGGCAACGACCATTGATCATCAAGATTGGCTCATCGGTGTCCGCAGGTGGTTCATTGACCGGAACTCCTGATTGGTCTTCGGTGATCTCTTTGAGTGTGTGCGGGACCACGATCCCAATGGGTTCGAGATTAAACGCGTGGGTCAATCGCTCAGCGGTGGTCATCGCGCCGGTCCGGATCGCGTGTGCTGGGCGCAAATCGTTGAGTGGCGACAAGATACCCTTGGCATCGTTAAATAAGATAGATTTTCGTGGTTCGCTCATACAGTGGATCGTAGGCGGGTAACCGGGATATTCGAGCGGGCAGCATGATGAGATCAGTCGAGATCAGTCGAGATCAGATCACTTGATATGACGAGCAAACCGCGTAGCGACCGAAGTGTGAAACCCGAAAGCGGGAGTAAGAGCAAAGAAGAGGAAAGATAAGAACAGAGCAACAATCCCGGTGTAGAGCGAGGACATCGTGTGATCGATCAATGCATCGCCAGCATCCCACGCAATGTTATCCCCAGCGACATATCTCATCGTGATAATCGCTACCACCAAAATTTCGGCTATCAGTGAAGCAAGCACGGACAGGAATGCGATCGTGAGGGGATTGCGCCGAACGACCATTGCGCGGACGGAAAAGATAAACTGAGCAGCGAGCAAATACCCGAGCGCATAGGGACCAAGAAGCGTGACAGGACCACCGTTGTCATGACTGATCGGGGTGAGCAGGTCCATCGAAATACCCAGCACCACCGCGCACCAAAGCGCGTGCTTACGCGGAGCATACAACGCGACGAACACCAAAAGCGGCAAAACCACACTCGGACTCACCCCGCTGGCGCCCGCATCAAAGACCGGCAAAAGCGCCATCTCAAGCCCAAAGCAGATCCACGCAACAAACAGAAGCACAAACCAGTTCATGGCCCATTCCCCTGACCAGCAGAGCTGTTCTGGTTTCCGAGATCAGGAACCCGGAAGAAAACTTCTGGCACACTCCGCAGATCCGCGCTTGGACGCACTGTGATCCGCTGGCGCAGTGGTTGATTCGGAGACGGAGCTACGCTCTCAACAACTCCGATGAGCAGCATTTGTGCATGTCTTGGCCACTGATCATCGAGGAGCCTGACTTCCATGCCGACTTCGATCGATCCCAGCTCGCTCGTTTCATCCTGTGCTGGTGGTCGGGTGACATCGCCCTCAAGCAATCCATTCCCGATCGGACGAAGCATACAACGAGCGGTATCAATCCCGGTCTCATTGAGTAATACATTTCCGAGAATCGGTTGTGCGCTCAGCGCGGTAATGGGGAGCACTAGCGCGGTCCGATCGTCGGCTTGGACAACCCTGCCACAAAGCTGAACAGCATTGACCACAACCACTGTTGATCTGCTTACGCGTTCATGACCACCAGAACGAACAACGAGGTATTCTCGCGACAGCCCAACGATGGGGCGAGGGATTTGCGTGACCGCGACATCGGGGGTGACTGCAGCGCCTGATGAAAGCTGCTGAACGAGTGCAGAAAGATCGGCATTGACTTGCTGCTCTCGATAGAGCAAAGTCGTGTATCGATCAAGCTCAGACTGGAGCAAGCGTTCACGCTGGGTTGCGTTTGGGTTCCCGACAGACTGTGGAATCACGATGTTCTTCGCCATCGTGATTGGATGTGAGATCGGAGAGACGATCAAGCGCGCCTGGGCGCCGAACCAACCGGTCCACTCGAGCCATGGCGCGGGGAGCATGCACAAGCAGATCATCGCCGTCACACATACAGGCATCGACCAACGAACAATCGCGGGTTGATGATGCATGTGAAAGCTCCAGCGGGTGACGATTCGATAACTCACACCAGTCTACACGATCAACGCGAGTGGTGGGGGAGTGGGGGGATTGGCAGTCTACAAAGATTTAGATATCTGAGTTGTTCTCGAGGGTGTCTTTCCACACATCGATATTTTCGAGATAGATCGCTGTCCCGCGAGCGACACAGGTCAACGGATCTTCTGCGAGGGTGACATCGAGTCCGGTCGCTTTGTTGATCTGGATTGCAAGACCTGCAAGCAGCGAACCACCACCCGCGAGCATAATCCCGTTTTCGACAAGATCCGCAGCAAGTTCGGGCTCGGTTCTTTCGAGCGTCCGGGTGACCGCTTCAATAATGTTGGTAACCGGTTCAGAGAGCGCTTCACGGATCTCTTCTGAAGTGATCGTGGTTTTACGCGGGAGTCCGGACACCATGTCGCGGCCTCGGACTTCCATCTCGGTCTCTTCTCCAGTTGGAGCAGCGGACCCGATCTGGATTTTGACGCGCTCTGCGGTTTGCTCACCGATCATGAGGGAGTAGGTCCGCTTCATATGCGCGATGATGGCTTCGTCCATGTCATCGCCCGCGACTCGGACGGACTCGCAGTTTGCGATATCAGCAAGGGACATAATCGCGACTTCGGTGGTGCCTCCACCAATGTCGACAATCATCGATGCGGTTGCTTCAGCAAACGGGAGTCCCGCGCCGATCGCAGCAGCAATCGGTTCTTCGAGCAGGTAGGTCTTGCGAGCGCCCGCGTGTTCTGCAGAATCAAAGACCGCGCGTTTCTCGACTGCAGTAATTCCCGATGGGATCGAGATTACCACACGAGGACCGATCATGCGGACGCGTCCGGTGACTTTGGTGATGAAGTAGTTGAGCATCGCTTCGGTGATTTCAAAGTCAGAAATCACGCCGTCTTTGAGTGGACGGACCGCGGTGATTGAGCCTGGTGTTTTACCGAGCATTTCTTTGGCGACCCACCCGACGGCTTGCCCACCTTTGAGGACTTGGTTGGTGCCTTTTTTGACAGCAACAACCGAGGGTTCGTTGAGGACGATTCCTTGCCCGCGCACAGCGACGAGGGTGTTGCATGTCCCCAGGTCGATACCCATGTCCACGCCGAGCGGTCCTAAAAAGCGTTCATACCACACTGATGCACTGTCTCCTTGGGCTCAATGCCCAACATGTAGGCATTGATCGCGCCCACTGGTCTATATTGAGGATAGCCTTAGAATATCGGTAATTGAGGGGGAGATGGGTCAATCTCCCAGTAAATATAGCATTTAACGGACAATGCGCAAATCCAGCACTGGCTTTTGAAGGTGCTCTGGATGTCAAACTTTGGACATCCCGGAACCCATGCAAGGCTGATCAATCGTATCGAACACCATCAAGCTCGATCCAGCCTTCCTCGTGGTACCCGCCTGGGTCGTGGTGGGTCCAGTGAAGGACGCCCCCCCGATCGTTCCATTCGTATTGACCAAAGATCCTGATGATGGAGCCTTCTTCAAGAGGGACGCGCGGCGCGAGATCGATGTTGTGGGCAACCAAGACCGAATCAGTTGTTGAGGGGGTGTAGTCGATCGCGATGATGAATTTTTGGTGACGCGAGCCATCGTTGTCATCGGGGAGCGTTTTGACCACCCGTGCTTGGAGTTCGACCATTTCTCCCGATCGTTCAGCTTTGGCCAGCCCAACCAATGCCCGCTGGGACTCAGCGACCGACTGTCCAAAGCTTTGCTGGTTGGAGGATGTTTGCGTAGGGGACGTACGCGGCTGATCGGTCTGCTGTGTAGTTTGGGTACTTGAGTCGTTCCCAGATTTGGTCAGATCAAGGCCAAAGTATCCTGCGACCAAGAGTATGACGATCGAGATTACGATTCGGAGTGGGCTTCGCTTTACTTTGTTTGACATGGTGTTTTTCTCGTATCTCAGATTCTGCAGGGTTGAGTATAAAACTATTCAATGGAGATCAGTTCATTCGTAGCGTTTTCTATGAATCTCGATCCAGCCTCCTTCGCGCCAGTTTGATGGATCGTGATGTGTCCAGTGCAGGAGCCCGCCTTTGCTGTTGTACTCATATTGCCCATAGAACCGAGCAATTGCACCCCGTTCTGCTGGGATTCTTGGCGCTAGATCGATGTTATGCGCAATCAGCACAGTCTCGATCGGGGAAGGCATGAAATCCACAGCGATAATGAATCGTTGATGCTTATCCCCAATCAGGTCATCTGGGAGTGTTTTGACAATTCTGGCATCGAACTGAACCATTTCGCCGCTCTTGTGGGCTTTGGCGAGTTTCACGAGGTTCCGTTGAGTGCGAGCAAGCCGCTTGCTGGATGGTGCTCGGCCCGAGGACTTCGCTTTGGATGGTCGTCTGCTTTGAGACTTTCCAACCCCTAAATACTTGGAAATCCCGCGAATCATGAACGCAGCACCAGCCCGAGCGACCCCGCGTTTCTTGGGTTGATTCGTTGATTTGGATTTTGGGGTCATGCTTCGGATCTCCAGCGAGGACGGATCCTAAGCAATCAATGCCCGGAGCATCAGAATCGTGGGCACAGCAGCGTAAAACGCACGCCGCCCGTCGGACCGGATTCCAACGGGCGGCATACATGGTGTGGGTCATTCGCTCAGAGGAGCGGTGTTCGGATCAGTTGCTCGCAACCGGTCCGGTGGATTTGGCTTGCTCAGGAGTGATTTCGATCACCTGAGGCTGAATGTTGAACCCGCGGACATTCTCAGGAGCAGCCAAAGGCTTGTCGTTCTGGAAGTCGTTCTGGTATTCAGAAACCAGTCCTTCTTGATCGATCAGGAACTCTGCTTCGTCAACATAGTTCTTGTCGCTGTCTCGTCCCGCGATTGCTTCGAGTCGTGCACGCTGTTCGGTGCGGATCCCTGACAATCTGGTGTTGAGTTGATCAAGCGAGTTGGCTTGGAATCGTGAATGGGCATCGATGGTGTCCTGACGGTCTTCCATCATGTCGATCAAACGGTCGTTGCGTGCGATCGTATCGATCTGTGCGTCAAGCTGGAAGAGCTTGGCTTGGAACTCGCTTCGTTCGGTTTCTAGGCGTTCGAGCAGATCTGCGAGCTGTTGCTCTTGATCACTGAGGTACCCGAGGTCGGTATTGAGGTCAGTCGCACGAGCAGCGTACATGTCGCGGGTTTGCTGGATCTGTGTCCGCTTGGCGTATGCATCATCGATGTCCACTGCACGGTTGTTGAGTGAAACACGGACGATCGCGCCGGGGTTGGACTCTTGTGTGTAGCGTGCTTGTGTAAGCTGGCCGCTGACGGTTTCGAGATCCATTGATGCGAGTGCGATGACTTTGGTCGCGACCTGGAGTTCACGGTCGAGTTGTGAAATCTGGGTTTGGACTTCGGTCAGGTCCGATCGGACCTCCGCGATTTTCTCTGGGTATTGAGCTTCGAGCTTTTTGATTTGTGCTCGCAGCAAGATGGGGTCTTCGATGTTGTCATCGATGACACTCACAAAGTTGGCACGGGTCTGGTTGACCATGTAGCCCACACGATGTGGACCAGCGACCGCAACCAGTACGCCGCCGGCCAGGGCGGTAATCACGACGCCTCGAACGATTGTTTTTCCAAAGCAGCTTCCCATGGCAGTCTCCTAATGACTCTGAATGCTGGACCATTCCAGCGGTTTTGTGTATGCGGCTCGTTGCTTGAGCCGCGTTGTGTACTTGTTTGCCGGGGTATGTCCCGACGAGAACTAACTGGGATTTGCTTCTGCTTGATTTCAGTGCACGATAGAAAAAATGAAAAATCGTTGTTTATGGATCAATATCAATGATTTTTAAGGAAGGGTGCAACGCTGTGCACCGCTCTTCGGGTATGCTTATTACATACTTGGGGGTGAAACTCACCATGGACTGTGCCCAATAAGCCAGTCCCGCGCGGTGTGGTGCTTTCTCACACCGGTCCGGGAGTCTGCAGGAAAGGGTCTCATGCTTACCAATATGACAACGAGCTTTATCTCCCGACTCCGCGCCAACGACGAGGCAGCGTGGTTCGAACTCTGGGAAACCTTTGGTCCCGTCATCCGCATTCAGCTTACCCGATGGGGTAAAGGGCGGATCGGTGTTGAAACAGCACGCGATCTTTCTCAGGAAACGCTTGCCGCGTTGTCTAACTCTATAGAACGATACGACCCAGCACGCGGAGCACGCTTCTCGACATGGCTTCTTGCTATCGCTAAACATGTGCTTGGTGACGAAATTGATCGAAGAATGGCGCTCAAAAGAGGTGGCGGCAAAGCAAACGCAGAGTTTGATGAACGCTGGATGGTTGCCGATGCATCGATGGGCGTCGATGAAGAATACGAAGCATCGGTCTTCCGCGCAAAGGTCGAAGCAGCGATCCGCAAGGTCGAATCAGAATGCGATTTCATGGACTTTTCGATCTACCGGATGCGTGTTCTTGACGGGCAAAGCGGCAAAGAAGTCGCCGAAGCGGTGGGGGTCTCTGAACCCACTGTTTCACGCAGACTCGCAAAGGTCCGCGATATGCTTCGCAGCAGGCTCCAGGAAGTAATTTCGGTCTATTCGTTTACAAATGAAGAACTAGACGAAGCATCACGAAATGGGTTGTCACTGAATCCCAATAGTGATACCGGCGGGCAAGCCGGACCCGTTGAAAAGTCCACTGATGTCGCGTTTGATGAAGCGATCGGGGACATCTATCACCGGCAGATGGAGCTTCGAGCGATTGATGAGCAGAATCTCCTCTAACGCTTGAGAGAACGGGGCAACAGCCAATGGCACCAGTCGCAACAATCCTTGGAGTTATCCTCGGTATCCTCGCAGCAGCATTCGTACTCGCGGGTGTGGTCTTCTTGTTCAGCACTATTTTCGCACTCACCATGCGTGTGCTCAAGAATATCTTCACATTCATCGGAGCGACCGTCACCGACTTCCTCCGATTGGTGGGCTCGATATTGGCAGCAATCATGTTTGCGCCGCTCACCGTTTTAGCGATCGTCTTCGGACGCTGGTCACGCTCTAAGCACTTTGCGACCGCATTCTCGATGGAGTGGCACTCCGCGTTCCGGAGTATCTACCGAATCTTTATTGGAAACCCCGCTCGATTGCTCGGGCTTTCGAGTGCGCTTGAAGGCGTCGAGAAGCGTGTCCCCGATGCGATGGCCGCGGCGCCTACTCGTGATAAACCAAGCAAGAAGCGTGTTGGCGTCTTTGATGGCTACACCATCGTTGGTTCACTCAAAGGTGGCGGATCGGGCGGGAAGCTGTACATCGCTGAACCCGATGAGATCAAGCAAGCGGCGTTTGTCAAGCGCGGTATGGATGTTGGTCAGGTAGTGATCAAGGTATTCTCACTTAAAGATGGGTCGTCGATGCCTCAGATCGTGCGCGAATCGCGTGCGCTCGATGCAGCTCGCAAGCTAGGGCTCGTGCTTGAGCATGAACTGACCGGGGAGCGATTCTTTTATGTGATGCGGTATGTCCCGGGTGAATCACTCACCGCGGTTACCCAGCGCATGCATTCGTTGAGCCCTCGCGAGGGTCTTGATGACACCCAGCTCAAGCACACCATCGGATATGCAGACGATCTGCTTGTTGTTCTGGATTCATACCACCGTTCAGGACTTTGGCACAAGGATGTTAAACCCGACAACATCATCATCGACGGTAAGCACGGGGACGCAAAGGCGCACTTGGTCGACTTTGGTCTGGTGACACCGCTCCGCTCCGCAATGACCCTGACCACCCACGGGACCGAATACTTCCGTGACCCAGAACTTGTGCGTCAAGCGCTTCGCGGTGTGAAAGTCCACCAGATCGATGGTTCCAAGTTTGATGTGTACGCAGCGGGTGCGGTGCTGTACTCGATGATCGAGAACTCGTTCCCAGCGCACTCAGGATTGTCGCAGATCTCAAAGCGGTGTCCAGATGCGCTCCGCTGGATTGTCCGTCGTGCGATGGCTGAATACGACCGCAGGTACCCGAGTGCCAATGCGATGCTCGCGGATTTGCGTGTTGTGATGACCGCGGAAGATCAGTTTAGTGTCAAGCCAGCAGATCTTCCGAGTGTCAAACTTGGTGATGACATCGAGCACGAAGTGATCCCTGAGCCAATGCCAGCATATGGACCCGCTCCAACTCCTCGCGCGGGATCGCCGGTACCACCAGCGGCTGCGTTTACTCCGAATCAGTCTGCTCCGAATCAATCTGCTCCGAATCAAGAGGATGCAGATCAGCGCCGAGCATCTGGTTCAACTCAGCGTGTCGGTCGTCCTTCGGTGAATCTTGTTGATTGGTGGTCGGGGAAGTACGCGATTGCAGGAAAGCCCGCGCCGAAGCAGAAAAAGCAGGGTAAAAAGAAGGGCTTTGTGGTTTCCGCTGGTCTTGGTGAAGACGGCGCGTTCGCTCGTGTTGATCGACCACAGCCTTTGAACAAAATTGTTCCCGCTGATCAGCGGAAATCCGCGAAGGACCAGCTCAAGCATGCACGCGGGCGCGCACAAAAAATGCGTGGCCGCGCTCAGAGTCGTCGAGCTGCTGCTCGCAAAAACTCACGCTCGTACAACAATGCGCCCGGAGCGGGCGTGATCTTTGCGGGGTTGCTCGGGATCGGTGTATTGTTCGCTGGGGTTGTTGTGGTTGGAGCGCTGATCGGTGAGGGAGCGGAATCAAGGCACGCGCATCCTCATCCACCAGAAGCACCAGACACCAGCTACGCATCGGCTTACGCATCTGCGAAGGCTCAGCATGGCGATCATCAGCACACCGATGATTTCTCATTCTTTTCACAAAGCAGATATCCTGATTCGCCCTCGCATTTCTATTCATCGATGGACCTCCCGCTCGTCGATGTCAACGCACTCTTTGTCTCTCACAACGCGAACTCGATCGATTCAGAACTCCGCACAGAGATCTCAAACGGACTCAGAATCCTCGATGCACACGGCATGGAGACCTACGGGGATTTTGCAGAAAACGCGACTGAGCGCGATATCGAGCTCCTTGCGGAATACCGAAACGCAATCGGTGCCGTCCCAGGGGATTCTGATGAACTCATCATCCGCTCACGCGATTGGATCAACTCCCACGAGGATTCAGATGCGGTGATGATCCTGACCACCGATCCCGATGACGGCCAGTTCCGGGTGATTCTGGTAACCAGTATCTTCCACACGAATCAACCCGTCACCGAGACGACCGTCAAGAACCTGCTCTTGCTTCTGAAAAACAACGGGTACGGAGCGCACGCGGATTGACACTCAGCGTCAGAAGTTCGTGCTCATCAGCTGTTAGAGATCTTGATGAGCGTCTCGAGTGAACGCTTTGCACTGCCAGATTGAATCGATTCTCTTGCAATGTTCAGGCCTTGGCTAAACCCCTGGGCAACACCCGCGATCACGAACCCGCCTGCTGCTGTGAGCATTGCCATATCAGCAAATGCAGAAGACTCACCATCGACAATATCACGGATGATCTGGGCGCTGTGCGCGACATCACGGGCGTGTACATTCTCTATGGGAGTGGGTTTGAGCCCCAGTGATGACGGGTCAACAAGTTCCTCGGTCAACTTGCCATCATTCGCATGGACAACTCTGGTCGGAGCGGTGATCGTCAGTTCGTCGAGACCATCGGTTGCATGAACAACCATCGAGCGTTTGATTCCTAGATTCACGAGTGTTTGGGCCATCGGTCTCACGAGCTCATCTTTGAAGACTCCGATGAGTTGGTGGTCAGCATGTGCTGGGTTGGTCAGGGGACCGATTGCATTGAAGATGGTCGGGAATCCCAGTGACCTGCGTGTAGGCATCGCGTGCTTGACCGCGGGGTGATGATTGACCGCAAAGCAAAAGCACAGGCCAGCATCGGAAAGGCATCTGGATTGCAACGATGGATCAGCATCGACATGGACACCAAGCTCGATGAGAACCTCTGCAGATCCTCTGCCGGTGCGAGAGCGATTCCCGTGCTTTGCGACTTGTATCCGCTGGACTGGTGAATCTGCTGAGAGCACGGCACCAGCGAGGATGATGGCTGCTGCTGTCGAAACATTGAAGGTTTTGGGAGCGCCACCAGTCCCGCAGGTGTCCAGGAGGACTGAGCCGGGTGATCGTTGATACTCAACCGGTGTGACCCGCTCGCGCATCGCTCGGGCAGCCCCGGTCAACTCGTCAGCGGTCTGGTGGTGCATCGCAAGGGCGGTCAAAAGAGCCCCGATCTGGGACTCATTGAGCTCGCCCTCAAGCATCTGGGTAAATACACCTCCAGCGGTCGCTTGATCCAGCGTCTGGTGGTCGAGCAGTGCGTTCATCGCGGTAAGAAAGTGATCCATAGAACACGATAGGTCGAACCTCACGCCTTCGTTGTTTGTAGAATCCAGTATGACCACGATGAATCGGGATCAATCAATGAACACTTTACCAAGCACAACGCGACTGGCGCGCCGGGGTGTATGGTTGATGCTCCGCATTGATTGGCAATCTCGGTTTTTGAAGTACTTGCCTTGGACCTTGGTGCTTGCGTCGATTCTGATTGCGTGTCAGCGCGTTTGGATTGGTGATGTAGCGTGGTGGTGGGGGATCCTGTTGGTGTGCACCGTGTTGTGTGGTGTGGTCACTGGGGTTGGATCATGGATCAATCGCGCTGACACTTTCCATGCTGCGGGGTGGATCGATCAGAGCGGAAAGACCCAAAGCACGTATCGATCGGCGCTGGAACTCTCGGAGAGTGCGTCGGTGGATCCTTCCTTTCAGAAGATTGCTATTGATGCTGCTGAGCATCACGCGCAGGATCCGGAGCTGATGCGAGCAGTTCTAGATTCCAAAAAGCAGAACTCTTCTCAACTGTTCACGAACCGAGTTGCATGGAGCATCCCCCCGTTGCTTGCATCCATCGCGATGGGAATCTGGTTGCCAGCATTCGGCTTTGAGCCAGAACAACCATCCAAGCGACCCGCAATGACCATCGCTGATGCGCAGTCAGAAATAGAGCAGCTCGCTGATGGAGTTGAGGAGTCGGTCCAGGATTTGCTCAATGATGCTGGCGATGATGAGCTGATCCAGGATGCACTGGAGGATCTTGAATCGCTCGAGCAAGAGCTTGCATCAGCGGATGCTGATGTTGAACCTGAAAGCAGCGCTGCGCGGGCGGCGTCCCGGATTGAGCAGCTTGCAGACGAGCTGGATCAGCGATCTGCTGAGCAAGAGCGTCAGGAGCAAGCACTGCGTGAACAGCTTGATAAGCTCCGGTCTGATGAGCTCAGGGATCAAGAGTCTTTGGATCGATTCCGCGAGCAGCTTAGCGAAGGGCGGTACGAAGAAGCGATTGATGAACTGGATTCAATTCAGGACCAGCTCGATTCCATGAGCGATGCTCAGCGAGACCAAGTCGCGCGGGAGTTCGATGAGCTGTCTCGTGCGATCGACCCGGATGTCTCTGAGACCACGGACTCTTCTGAATCTGTATCTGAATCTGCTACTTCTGAAGAACCGGATGGATCCAAAGAGCTTTCAGATGCGCTCAAGGAACAAGCGGAGGAGATTCGCCGAGAGATTCCGGATCAGGGAAACCAAACTGAGGATGACCCCGCGAGTGAATCCAGCGATCAAGAAAACCAAACTCAAGATCCTCAGCAGACTCCGCCCGGCAGGAATGAACCGAACCCAGATGAACAGAATCAGGAAGAAGCAGTCGAGAATGATGCCGGTACTGAAGATGCCGGATCAGAAACTGAATCGACCACGCCAGATCCATCTTCTCAACAGCGAGAAGGTCAAGAATCCGAGCAGCAGAATGGTTCAGAATCACCTACAGAGAATCAATCTGAGAGGCAGCCCAGCAATCAGTCGGATCCATCTCGCGCGACCCCGACTGATGCTGGTTCTCAGCAAGAGTCTCAGGAGCAACCACCAGAGAATGGATCTGATCAAACCCAATCCGACTCCCAGCAACAATCAGATCAAGCACAACCAGATCAACCTCAAACAGACCAACAACAAGATCAACAACGACCAAGCCAGCAGCAGGACCAAAAGGAAGGCCAGCAGGAACAACAAAGCCAAGAACCTGGTCAGGGACAAACCGAACCGAATCAGCCGAATCAGCCGAATCAATCTGACAATGATTCGGCGCTCAGGCGCACTCTCAAAGAAGCGCAGCGTCGGTCTGATCAATCCCAGCAAGACCGGGCAATCTCAGAACGACTCCGCGAGCGTCTCGATCAACAAAATCAAGAGAACGCACAAAATAAGAACGGGCAACAAGACAATACGACGGGTCAGGAGCCTGGCACTGAACCAAAACAAGGTCAGTCGCGTGAACAACCAAACCAAGAACCACAAAGTCAGGGGCAAGGTTCTGATCCAGACTCTAAACCAGAATCTGATGGACAAGGATCACAAGGCGGCGATCCGGATCAACCTCAGAGCCCACCGGATCCCGACTCAATAAATCAGGAGTTTGTTCCTGTGCAAGCGGGTGATGATCAAGCGAACACTGAAGACTCCACTCCGGTTGGGAAGTGGTACAACCCAGAGAATCAAAGCCCAAAGCCTGGATCGGCACCTTCAGATACCGCTTCTCGATTCCGCAAAGCCGCGGAGCAAGCGCGCGAACAGATCGATGACCGGCGCGTTCCCAAGCGCTACCGCAATGTTATTCGAGAGTACTTCAAACAGCTTGATGAACGAGCATCCCAGCTCGCGCCCGCAACTCCTGGAGCAGATGGGGCTGATGCGCCGGATCCATCATCGGGATCTACGAAAGGATCAACATCTGATCCATGAATCTCGTACTTGATCAACCTTGGTGGATGCTGATCGCAGCGGTGGGGCTTGTTGCGTCAGGAGCGGGGTGGGCGGCGCTGTCATCTGTTCCGGTGTATAGAAAGACAATCATTGTGTGCACGCGGCTTCTCGCGTTCGTATGTCTCGCGTTAGCTCTTGCCGGTCTTCAGCTTGTCACCAAGAGTGATCGGGTGACGACCATCGCGGTCGTTGATGTCTCAGGATCTATCCAAGGCTTTGCAGATTTCGGGGTCGATGACAACGGGCAGCCAGTACGAATCCAAGATGCATCGATTAGCTATCTTTCGCAGAGTATGCAGAGCGCCGAGCAGGATGATCGAGTCGGGGTGCTCTCGTTTGATGCTCGTGCATCGGTGATTGCGCCGCCGCGGATTGCTGCGCCGGGGTCGATTTCTCGGGATCGTCTCAGCTTTGACACACCCGAGGTTCAAGGGACCGACATCGCAGGCGCACTTGGACGCGCGCAGTCACTGATCGGGCCAGATTCACGCGGAAGGATCGTGCTCATTTCCGATGGTGTATCCAATGCGAGTTCGCTGGATTCGTTCTCGCCTTTATATCCTGTGGATGTAGTTCCTATCGAGTACGAGGTGTCTCGCGAGGTCATCGTTGAGTCGGTGCAGGTGCCAGCTCGGATCGCGCCGGGTTCGGTGATGCCGGTGCGTGTGACGCTTCGGTCGACCGGACCTGCAAACGGGTCTTTGCGTGTGGTCGTTGATGGGCAGACAGTTGATTTGAATCCCGATTCGCCCGATGGTGCACTCAAACTGGCGCTTGGGGGCGGTCTGGAACCTGTGTCGATTTCAGTCCCTGTCGGTCAAGGGAGGGTTCATCGCGTGCGAGCGATCTGGGAACCTGAGCTTGATACTCAGCAGAACCCTGTCAGCGATACGAACACGCTCAATAACGAATCAACCGCGCTGACACTATCGAGTGACTTTGGTCGTGTATTGATAGTTTCATCGGATGCAGATACCGAAGCTCGTGAGCTCATTGAGACACTCGAAGAGGGAACCTGGACAGTTGATATTCTCGCGCCTGGTGAGGTGCCCACTTCAGTGCTTGGTTTAGAACCTTACGATCTGGTTGTGATGGTGAATACTCCGCGCGACTCGTTGATGCCTGGTATTGAGCTCGCGATTGATCAGTATGTGAGAACCCTGGGTGGTGGGTTGGTATTCGTTGGTGGGTACGAAGCGCTGGGCGCTGGGGGCTGGACCGGTGGTTCACCGAGGGGTTGGAACAGTCCGCTTGCTGGTCTCGGGAACAGCGGGGCAGGGGCTGCTCAATCCACCTCACAAGAATCGCTCATTGAGAATCTGCTTCCGGTGAATCTGGAGATTTCTGATGATGTCGTGACGACGCATGCTGCGGTGATGCTTGTGCTTGATTCATCGGGATCAATGCGCAGGCCTGTGATGGATTCCTCGCGCTCTCAGCAAGCGGTTGCCAACAGCAGTGCCGCTAGCGCGATCGAGGTGCTTGATGCAACGGATATGGTCGGGGTTGTTTCATTCTCGAGCAGCGCCAAGCTTGTGGTTCCGATCGGAGTCAATGACGATCCAGGATTCACACAAAGGCGGATCAACACGATCGCATCCGGTGGTGGTACAAACCTCGTTCCCGCGCTTGAGCTTGCTCGCGATGAGCTTTTGAGTGTAGATTCCTTGACCAAGCACATCGTTGTACTTTCTGACGGAGAGTCCGAAGGTGCGGACCAGCTTCCTGCACTGGCGCAGGAGCTTGGCGCAAGCGGAATCAAAGTATCCACCATTACCATCGGTGATCTCGCGGACGAGCAAGCGATGCGACTGGTCGCTACCAACAGCGGCGGGGTCTACTACAGGGTCATCAACCCTGCGGTTCTTCCGCGAATCTTTCTCAAAGCTGTTCGTGTGCTCCGAAGACCAATGGTGCGCGAAGGGCGGATTACCCCGGTGGTCGTGGATCGAACGACTCCCATGCTCATTAATCCCGACGATTCTTCAATCCCTGCGATCATGGGGTTGGTGCTCACTGAGCACAAATCTGATGATCCTCGTGTGATGGTTCCGATTGTCAGCGAGAAGGGGGAGCCAATCCTTGCGGGGCACCAGGTTGAGCTCGGCCGGGTCGCGGTCTTTACGAGCGATGTTTCTCGGTGGACCTCAGAATGGGTTGGCACGAGCTCGTTTGTGCAGTTCTGGTCGAACCTCGCGCAGTGGGCGGGGCGCAGCAACGAAGAAGGGGTTGGCGAACTTTCAGCTCTCCCATCAACACAGGGCGCCGGTGGTCTGAGTCTCTCGTATGTTGCGATCGACGAGCAAGGCGTTCCAATCGATGGATTGAATGTGCAGACCAAAGTTTTTAGTGAAGGCTCACGATCCCAGACCGTTGATCTTGTGCAGATTGGTCCCGGTCAATACAGCGCCGAGCTCCCCGGGACCCCGTCCGGAGACCATGTCGTTGTAGCGACCCCCAAACTCGGGGGACAGTCATTGCGTCCGACGATCGGTGCTGTGCATCTGGATGTTCATACTGAGTTCGATACCCTCCGCTCAGATCGTCAATCGCTCGAAGATCTCGCGGCTCGGTCAAACGGACGCGTCCTGACGCTTTCAGGAGCACCCGATCTCTTTACACGCGAAGGTCTACCCGAAGTGTCAAGCTATGAATCGATGTGGCGACAGCTCGTTGTGCTTGGTTTTATACTGTTTTTGATCGATCTTGGTGCACGCAGGGTTGCGTGGGACCGGTGGATTTCCCAGGCGCGTGATGAGACGCTCGCAGTCACGCGTGCAGTACGCGCGGATGCAATTTCCGCAATACCTAAGCGAGTGCAGACACAACCTCGCGTAGACATTGATCTCGGCAAGTCTCGTACTGGCCGCAGAGCTGCATCTCCATCCGCTACTCCATCATCATCTCCATCAACTGTTCAAAGGGTTCAGCAAGCGGATGAGGATGAGCTCGAAGAACTCACCGGATTGATGGCTGCAAAGAAGCGTGCCAGGGATCGGTTCGATCAAGAATCAGAGAGTGATCACACGAGTTGACCAGAGAGGGTGAGTTTGTCTGCTCGTTCGATCTTTGCTCGTACCATCTTTCCGATGTACTCGCTTGGTGCGATTACGCCATCACTTGGGACATCGAAGAAGACGATCAGGTCGCCGTCGGTTCGTCCTGAGAGCTGGACGGTCGGTCCGATGACTTCTGGATCCATGACCGCAGTTGCTTCTGATGGTGCAGCCCCCCCGATGGTGATCCCGACCATGCCTGATCCTGGTTGAACTTCGGTCCCGCGCTTGCGATGCTCGCGTCTGCTGAGCCCTTCAACAAAGATATCGAACTCTTTGCCGACCTGCTGTTGCGCGATGGAATCTGAGATCGCGGTCTGCATGTCAAGCAGTTCGTTGTTTCGGCGCCGTTTGATCGCGTCGGGAATGTCATCCGGGATCTTGTCGTACGCAACGGTTCCGGGGCGCGGGGAGTATTTGAAGATGAAGCAGTTTTTGTATTGGCTGCGTTCGAGCATTTGTTTGGTGAGTTCGTGGTCTTCATCGGTTTCTGTTGGGAATCCGACGATGATGTCGCCGCTGAGCATGAGGGGGCGACCGATCTCGGGTTGATGCAAGAAAGTTCTGCAGCGATCGATGAACTCGTCGTACTCCTCGATCGTGTATCCACGATTCATCATTTTGAGCAGGCGGTTGGACCCGGTCTGGGCGGGAACATGAACATACCGGCAAATCCGAGGGCAATCACGGATCACCTGAAGGACATCATCCCCGAAGTCCCGGGGGTAGCTTGTCAGAAATCTCAATCGCTGGATCGCGGGAACTTCCTCGTGGATTTTGTAGAGCAGGTCAGCGAAGGTGGTGGTGTTCTTGCCCGCAAAGGAATCGCGGTTGTGTGACCCTTTGTATGCCCGTCCCTTTTGGGGCTGGACGATGCCGTCGAGTGTCATCGCGGAGTCGTGCTCGAATCTGTAGTGATTGACGGTTTGACCGAGCAGCGTGATTTCAAGCACGCCTGTATCAGCGAGGGCTTTGATCTCGTCGATAATGTGCTCAGGAGGACGATGGATCTCCGCGCCGCGTGTGTGTGGGACAACGCAGTAGGTGCAGAACTTGTTGCATCCACGCGTAATCCGCACATATGCGGATCGTCGCCCATCAAAGTCAACAGGAGAAACCATGCGACCAAGATCGAGCGATTCGAGCGAGTCACCCGCTGCGGCAAGTGTTGAAGATCGACGCGATGCATTCCCCTGAAGGGCGACCTGTTTCGCGGATTTGCGGATCGCTCTTTGCGGATCTTCAATCGCGAGTGACGATTTGGTTCGCAGCGCGTTGTCCACGAGCTCGGGGAGTTTGTCGAGTTCTGCTGGCCCGCACATGATGTCCACAACGGGCATGCGAGCAATCAGGTCCTGGCCATCACGCTCAGCCATGCATCCAAGGACACCGACCACCAGCTCCGGTTGCTTGTCCTTTCGTTTTTTCATTTCGCCGAGTCTGGACCAGACTTTTTGCTCGGCGCGCTCGCGCACGGAGCATGTGTTATACAGGACAATGTCCGCTGCCTCAGCGTCGGTGGTGAACTGATACCCGATGGATCCGAGGGATCCAGCAACAAGCTCAGAATCAAGCTCGTTCATCTGGCAACCGAAAGTTTCAAGATAGACTGATTTACTCGTCATGGGACACAGAGTGTACGCGGGCAGGAACATGTAAACTGCTTATAAATCCGAACTTCGACACCCAGCTTTGATATCCGACCTGTGATACACTCAACCAGTGACGACGATTGATGACATTCGGGCGTGGTTCGCGGATCTCGCGTTGGCCAGCAAGTGCCTCTTGCTGTTTGGTGCTGCGTCGGCGCTGATCATCACGATCGCGCTCTCGTTGCCATTACTGAGAATGAACGGGCTCGTCGGGTCAGGAGAGCGGGAGCTTGCACGGTCGGTCTACGCGACATGGATTCTGAATAATCATCAGCAGACCGGGGAGCCTATCAATGCCGGCCGAGCGGTGATCACTTCGATGACCCCTGCTCAATCTGAGCTGCTCCGGTCTGAGTCCCCGTTCCTTGATCGTGCGCTCGAGCGGTTCGAATCTTCCACCAATCGGTTTGAATACTTTGATGCGGATTGGCAGGGATGGAACCGGATGTACCGGTATGCCCACGCGGTCCGCGATGAGAATGCCAAGGTGATTGGTGTGGTGATGCTCGAGCACAAGTCCGCTGGCGCGGGGTGGTTGCTTGTGGTCAACCTGCTCTATGTGGTCGCAGCGGGAGTGGTGGTTCTTGCGGTAGCGCTGGTGGTGTTTGCATGGATCACAGAAAAGCTGATTATTCAACCCGTGCTCTCACTCCAGAAAACCGCGGAGAAAGTTCGTGACGGAAATCTGGATACGCGATCTGCAATCGCAACAGGCGATGAGTTTGAAGAGCTTGCAGAGACCATCAACCTGATGCTCACCGAGCTCCAGAGACAGCAAGATCAGCTCAGAGGAGCCAACGCTGCGATGGATATTAAACTCGCGGAGTTGTCCCAGGCCAATGTGGCTCTGTTCGAATCCGCCCGGCTCAAAGGCGAGTTCCTCGCGAGCGTCTCTCATGAACTGCGCACCCCGCTCAATGCGATCATCGGATTTGCAGAGCTCCTGCTTGAAATTGTTCGCAGAGAGATAGCAGATGGAGCAGAGTTTGAGAATCCACCCCCGGGATATGACGCTCAAGCGATGAGCAAACGCGAGCGGTACCTGGTCAATATTGTATCTGCGGGACGCACCCTGCTTGAAATGATTGAGTCACTCCTTGAGATGGCCAAGATCGAAGCGGGACGCGTTGAACTCAATATCGCGCCGATGAATATTTCCGACACTTGTCAGGCGCTGGTCGGACTGATCCATCCGTTGTCTCGCAAAAAAGATATCAAGGTGATGCTTGATCTTGCTGAGGACATCCCGCTTGTTGAAACAGATGTAAAGAAGTTTCAACAAATCATCTTCAATCTCCTCTCAAACGCGGTCAAGTTTACGGGCGAATCCATGACCGGAACCCAAGGCGAAATCACCCTCCGCGCCGAGCGGCTCCCAGACGATGAATCGGGAACAGATCGGCTCCGGGTTTCGGTCATCGATAACGGACAAGGCATCGCGCCCGATGACCAGAAACGGATCTTCGATAAGTTTCAGCAGGTTGATTCCTCACATACCAGAGTCCACGCAGGCACCGGTCTCGGGCTTGCGATTGTTTCTGAGCTGACCCGATTGCTCCAAGGCGAGATCCAACTTGTCTCTGAGCTGGGATCTGGATCCATGTTTTCGTTGATTATCCCGACCAAGCTCGATGCGGATCTGCTCGAAGAGACCAAACTCGAAGCAAAGTTCCGTGGTGCCCTTCGGCCAGAATCAATCATGCCGATGCATCAGCCTGAAGCTGAGGCAGTTGAAGAATTGCATGTGTTTGAACCAGACCCCAACTCAGAATCAGAAACAGATCTCAAATCAGAGCAGGATCCAGAAACAGATCCAGATCCAGAAACGAGGTCAGGATCAGAGTCCGATGTTCAGACTGCTGATTCATAATGCCTCAGCTCGATGGGGGCCCGGGTCCCCTGTTCAAAGACCACCGCGATGACATCAATGCGGATCGGTAAGCCAGCGTATTTGTCCTGTTGCTGGAGTGCTCTGGCCAAAGTTCTAAGCTTGATTTTTTTGTGTGCAGTGATGTTTGCTTCGGGGTCGATGCGCCGGGAATCAGTCTTTGTTTTTTGACGGGCTTTCACCTCGACTACGACAAGCGTGTTTGACTTGGGCTCTAAGCAGAGCACATCAATTTCACCCATCGACAGACGCAGATTCCGATCGAGAATCTTGTAACCCAGTTTGCGGAAGTGTGCGGTCGCAGCGTCTTCTCCTCTGGTCCAGACCGAGTCTGATTTGCCGCGGAGCTTGTTGCGGATTGTTAAGCGTTCTTTGAGAAGATTGATCGCGCCCAGGAGCATGGTGGTTACGAGTTTGGGCCGAACTTTTGCTCGGAAATGTACAACAAACGAAGCAGGATCTCTTCTCGATTCGAAACCCCTGCACGCTCAAACAAGCCTTCCAGATACTTCCCGCGTTCAATTTCTCTGCGCTCAAGAGTGAGCTCTCTGTTGAGCTGAATCTGAGCGTCATAGAGCGAGGTCGATTCTTGTTTCTTATCCGCGTACAAAATCCAGAAGTTCGCATTTCCAAGAGACACCGGTCCGGTCCAGTCTCCTTCACTCAATCCCCAAACCGCTTCGTTCAGTGGGGCTGGGGCGAAGAACTTGGTTTCCCCAAAGTCTTCTTCGAGCACGGTTTCTGTGACACCGCTGGTGTCTTTGTTGAATGAGTTGACTTCTGACGCAGCTATCTCTCCAAAGTCTTCACCCGCGTTGAGACGGGCAGTGATCGAATCAACCAGCTCTCCCTCTGGTTCGAGCACCCGAATGACCTGCAAAGTGACGGAGGGGGGAGGCTGAAAGCGATCGATGTCACGCTCGTAGCGTTGCTTGATATCGCGCCATGAGATGTTGATCCTGCGGTTGATCTCTTCGTAGAGCGTGATCCCGACGAGTGTGTCGAGCTCCTTTTGACGGATCGCTTCGTCGAGTGTAATGCCTTCTTGTTCTAGAATTCTCTGGTTGGCAAGCTGGGTACTTCCGAGATTTTCTGAGAGCAGGTTTGAGCGGAAGTTGTTCAAGAACGATTGGAGTCCGACGCGCTGCTGAGGCGTGAGGGCGGCGATTGTTTCGGCGCGGAGGAGTTCGTCGTAGATGATCCCATTGAGTCGTATATTGATGATCGTGATTGCTTGCTCTCTCCACGCGCCCAGCTGGAGGTCATTGCCCAGCGCGGTCAATCGGGCTTCGATGGGTGCAAAGAAGCTTGAGACATAAATGGGGAGCCCGCTGATATCGCCGACCTTTGCATCGAGGAACTCAAGTCCTTGTTCCCCACTGGTGATGGCTGGTTTGTTAGATGGGCGAGGGGCTGTGTTGACCGTGTTTGATGACGCGGTGAGTACTGGTTGTTGAGTTGGGCGAGGTTCTGACTCTGCTTGTGCTTCTAGTGGGGTATTTCCCCCTTGAGAGGTTGTTGTTAAAGATTGTGCTTGGGCAGCTGCGGTCTCTGGAGTGCCTTGGAAATCTGCGATCTGGATCTTGGTGGATTCCTTCTGCGTGTTTCCTTTGATCTTTTGGACATTGCACCCAGAGGAAACCGCTATCCCAGCCGAGAGCAAGAGTGCACAGATTGTGGTGTTCCGATCGCTCATATCCAGCTTCAAAGTCCGTTTCATGTCCTAGCATACACCAACAAAAGGGAGCATCAATGACCGATCCTGATCAACCGAAGATTATTATCGATGACGACTGGAAGTCATCTGCCCAAGCTGAGAAAGCAAAGCTTGCTGCCCAAGAGCAAGAGAACGCTGAGAAAGCTGCCCAGTCGGGCGGTGTTGGGGGTTTGCCCGAACAACTCGGGTTCAAAGAGCTCGTTTCAATGCTCGCAACCCAGGCGCTGATGTACATGGGTGCATTCCCAGATGAGACTGGCCGAGCGATGGTTTCGCTTGATGTTGCCAAGCTCAACATTGACCTGCTGAGTGTTGTGGAAGAGAAAACCAAGGGGAATCTGGATCAAGAAGAATCCAAGATGATCACCCAGACCATCGCAGAGCTTCAGAACCAGTTCGTCGAAGTCTCAAAAGCAGTCGCTCAGGCAGCACAAGACGGAACCCTCGAACAAATGGGTCAGGCAGCACCTCAAGCGGGTGGTCCGATGGGCGATCTCAAGTTCTCGCCTTGATGTGAATATTCAATGATCCTGTGTTCATCGTGGCGCTGGCTGGTGATATTCTGCCCATCCCAACGACGAACACCGGACCCGCGTCGCATCAACCGCTTGGCTGGTACCTGATGTGATCCGCCTCTATTGTCCTTTGGGCATCTATTGAGCCGATACCAACGAAGTAGAAATACGGTACAATTCGTTTCCTACTGTCCAAATCGAACGCATTCGCGTCATCTAGACCTCCGGAGTTCACCCGTGAGCACACATTCGAGTTCGCAATCATCTCAGAGTTTCATGCAGCGGAACAACTTCCTGATCCGCAGGCTCCACTCGTTGAGTGGGATCGTTCCCATCGGGGTCTTCCTCGTCATCCACTTGATCACCAACTCCTCGCTCGCGTGGGGTTGGTTTGCGTTGCGTGGACGAGGACAAGCGGAGGGACTCAGTATCGCTGAGGGCGGGGTCAAGTACTTTCAGCATGAAGTCAGCTGGATCAACACGCAGGTCCCGCACCTGTTTTTGACTGAAGTCACGCTGTGGGCTGCGATCGGTTTCCACTCTGTGCTTGGGTTCTACTACGCGACTACGGGGAAGGGGAATCTCCCGCATTACAAGCATCAGGACAACTTCCGGTACTCGCTCCAGAGATGGTCGGGATACATCGGTATCTTGTTCATTTTCTACCATGTCGCGACGCTCCGCTGGGGCTGGGAGTTCCTTGTTCCGGGTGGTACCGAGTGGTCCCATCACTACAGCGCATCAACCCTCGCTGCTGCTTTGCAGGGATCACAAGAAGGATGGACTGCGAAGGGGGTCGCTGTCTCAATCTTCTACTTCCTGGGTATATCACTGCTCGTGTTCCACTTCGCCAACGGCTTGTGGACCGCTGCGATCACTTGGGGACTGACTGTCTCTGAGCACGCTCAGAAGAAGTGGGGTTATGTCTGTGCAGCACTGGGAGCAGGACTCATGCTCGCAGCATGGTCGTCACTAGGCGGGGCGCTCGCTCTGGATTACGACACTGCTCTAGCGGTTGAAGAAGCAATGCACGAATCACACAGCAATGATTTCGACGAAGAGCTTGGAGACACGCTCGAAACCACCGAAGCACTCCAAGACCAAAGCGATATTGAGATCGCAGCTGAACCTGAGGGATAACACCTGAAGTCACACGTTCCGCATCTTGATGACGAATCGATCGAATACACCGATCCGGTGAGAGAACAAAAAACACACCGGAAAGACGAGGAATAGACATGAATGAGCAACGAGTCATCGTGGTTGGAGGCGGACTGGCTGGTCTAGCAGCCTCAATCCGGATCGCAGAAGCGGGAGTCCCGGTGGATCTCTTCTCCATGGTCCCCGTCAAACGCTCGCACTCCGTCTGCGCCCAGGGAGGGATCAACGCGTGCAACGAGGTCGCTCGTCAGCAAGGGTACTCAGAATATCAGCACTTCGATGAGACACTCATCGGTGGTGATTTCCTGAACGATCAACACCCAGTCCTTGAGATGGCCAACTGGGCACCCAAAATCATCGACCTGCTCGATCGCATGGGCGTCCCATTCAACAGATCCAGCGAAGGCTACCGCGACCTCAGACTCTTCGGGGGCTCACTCTTTAGAAGAACCCACTTCTCAGGCGCAACCACTGGTCAACAGCTTCTGTACGCACTCGACGAGCAAACCCGTCGATTCGTGTCCGAAGGCAAAGTCACCGAATACTGCTTCTGGGAGTTCCTCTACCCAATCACCGAAGGTGAAGGCGAGCACAAGCGAACCGTCGGGATCGTTGCTCAGGACATGCGCACGATGCAGATCCGCAGCTTCCGCGCCGATGCGGTCGTGATGGCGACCGGTGGATGCGGGCTCGTGTTTGGGAAGTCAACCAACTCCGTCATCTGTACCGGCGGGGCAGCGTCTCGCTGTTTCCAAGCGGGTGCGTGGTATGGCAACGCAGAAATGATCCAGGTTCACCCGACCGCGATTCCCGGCGCTGACAAGTGCCGATTGATGTCTGAGTCAGCGCGTGGTGAGGGGGGGCGAGTGTGGGTTCCTGCAAAGATCGGGGACACGCGCAAACCAGCGGATATTCCTGAGGACGAGCGGTACTACATTCTTGAAGAGCGGTACCCGAAATACGGGAACTTGGTGCCTCGTGACATCGCGACGCGCGAGATTTTCGATGTCTGTGTCAATGAGGGCATGGGTGTTGACGGGATGAATCAGGTGTATCTTGATCTGACCCATAAGGATCCGGATTACCTGACCGAGAAGCTTGGTGGTATCCTTGAGATCTATGAAAAGTTCGTCGGTGATGATCCGCGATTTACCCCGATGAAGATCTTCCCCGCGGTTCACTACTCGATGGGGGGGATGTGGACGACCTATACCCCGGGGGATTACACACCTGATGAGCCGATGCCTGAGCACAAACCTGGGAATCACATCCCGGTCAATGCTGATCAGGGACACGGCCTGACGATTGGCGCTCCGAACAATGCGATGACCAATATCAAGGGCTTGTACGCATTCGGTGAAGTCAACTTCGCGTACCACGGAGCAACGCGACTCGGCGCTAACGCATTGTTAAGCTGTATCTTTGATGGTTTGTGCAACGGTGTTTCTGTGGTCAACTACATCCGCGACGATGATCACAAGCCTGCATCTGAGGTTGACCAGTCGGTGTTTGATGCTGCGACGAAGCGCGAGCAAGACAAGCACGATGCGTTGATCGCGACGACCTCCAAAGCGACAGGAAACAAAGATTTTAATCCGTACCAGATCGCCTTTGAAATGGGCGAGATCATGAACAACCAGTCGACCGTGGTCAAGACCAAGGAAGGTTTGGAGAAGTGTCTGGCCAAGCTCGACGAGCTTTCCGAGCGGTTCAAAAATGTTGAACTCGGGGATGGAGCGATGTGGACCAACCAGTCTCTGAGTTTCACTCGGTCCGTTGGCGACATGCTCATCTTGGCTGAAGCGATCGCCAAAGCTGGTCTGCTTCGCGAGGAATCACGCGGGAGCCACTACCGCACGGACTTCCCAGAACGCGATGACGAGAAGTTCTGGAAAGCATCGGTTGCCAAGTTCAATCCATCAACGGGCAAATCCGATATCGACTTTGTTGAGGTCAAAGCGGGGCTAGTAAAGCTCCGTCCACGAACCTATGGAAAGACTGCACCCGAAAAGACCGATACCAAGACAGCACAAACCGCTGGTGCATCGAGCTAAGACAGCATCAAGCGTAGACTGAAGTAATCACCGCGATCATCAAAGATTGATCGCTGAAAGGATAGAAGACATGGGAGTCGCCCAAGCCCACCTCCACGGCTCAGAGCAACGCAAAGCAAACCGCAAAGCAGCGGTTGCGGGTCGGAGTGTGATCTTCAAAATCAAACGCTGTGACGGACCAGGGAAACCAACCCGCTGGGAATCATTCAAGGTTCCTGTCGAGACTGGTTCCAATGTGATCTCTTCGCTCAAGTGGATCGCAGCGAATCCTGTAACAACATCGGGAAAGCAGACGACGCCAATCGTTTGGGATTCTGGATGTCTCGAAGAAGTGTGCGGCGCATGCACGATGGTCATCAACGGCCGCGTGCGTCAATCGTGCTCGTGCTTGATCGACGAGTACGCTCCTAGAGAAGGCGACGAGATCACGCTCGAACCCATGAGCAAGTTTCCAGTAATCAGAGACCTCTGGGTTGATCGCCAGCGCATGTTCAACGCGCTTGAGCGGGTCAAAGCATGGGTTCCCATTGATGGCACTTACAACCTCGGTGCGGGTCCTCAAGAGGATCATGATCATCAGCAGATGCGGTACTCGCTTTCTGAGTGCATGACCTGCGGCTGCTGTCTGGAGGCGTGCCCACAGTTTACGCTTGAAGAAGATTCCAAAAAATGGGATTCAAGCTTCATCGGTCCGCAAGCAATCTCGCAGGCGCGGTTGTTTAACGAGCACGAGACCGGCAAACAGCTTAAGAGCGAACGGATGGACACATTGGTCGGTCCGGGCGGGATCCAGGATTGCGGGAACGCACAAAACTGCGTCAAGGTTTGCCCCAAAGGCATTCCACTGACCGAATCAATCGCAGCAACTGGACGCAGCGCCACGATCCATTCAGTGAAGAAGTTCTTCACCGGTAAGTAAGCGAAGCTTGCATATCTTGCGTCACGATCTCAAGAACGAATACAGGTGCATGTCTGAGGACATGCATCTGTTGTTTTTACAACGAATTGATCGAGCAGGTTTGCGCCGATTGGCTTATGCGTTGAGATCCAGTCTGGGTCTGGATTCGTGATCATCGCGACCACCTTTGGGTTTGTACCCAATTTGATGCTCTGCTCGATCTTCGAGCGCTTCTTCTTGGTCTGCATCGGCAAGGTTCCGGACCGCATCAATCTGTTCGAGTTTGGCCACGGTGGACTTGTAGCTGTCCTCGGTGCGTCCTCGTCTGCGCGCCTTGTCCGTGTCTTCAGACGCTTTGCGGCGTGAAGCTGCATTGCTGGAAGCTGGTGCCCCAGCTAGACTTGAAGCGAGGTTGTTGATAGCACCGGTCATATGAATAGTATCGGAATTGGCGCCGAGAAAACGCCAATCAAATCCACAGCTCATTCACATTTTTTATACTTTGTTCGGGTGCGCATGCGTTCGAGCTTGTTTAAGCCCCGATGATATTGACGCCGCAGTCAACATAGATATTCTCGCCGGTGACACCGCATGAGAGATCTGATGCGAGGTAGACCGCGGTCTTGCCCACATCAGCACCTTCTGTCGTCCTGCGGAGCGGGGCCTTTGCTGCTGCCCGTTCTTCGAGGTCGTCGGTTCCGCCCACAGCTGAGCTTGCGAGGGTGCGGAGGTATCCACCTGAGATGGTGTTGACCCGGATGTTGTCGACCCCGAGTTCAGCTGCGAGATAGCGTGTGGAGGTTTCGAGGCATGATTTGGCCACCGCCATGACATTGTATCCGAGGATCACTTTTTCAGAGCCGTAGTAGCTCATTGCCATGATGGATCCGCCTCCGTTTTTAGCCATCAACGGACGGGCGCGTGCGGACATCGCGACGAGTGTGTACGCAGAGATGTTAATCGCTTCGAGGAATGCATCTCGCGGGGTTTTGGCAAACATTCCGATCTGTAGCCAATCCCGATCAGCGTATGCGATTGAGTGGACGAGGTAATCGAGCCGATCGTTGTCCTTGGCATAGCTTTCAAAGAGTGCGTCGATGTTTTCATCTGAGCCGGCATCGCATTCGTAGAGCACTGGGTTTTCGCAGAGCTTTTCAGCTGCTCTTTGGGTGCGTCGTGCGTTTTTTTCACCTGGAATGTGTGCGAAGGCGCATGTGCCGCCTTGTGCGATGATTTCTTTTGCGATGTGCCATGCATATGAGCGATCATTCGCTACGCCGACCACCAATCCAACTTTGCCATCCAGAAGCCCCATACCAAGTCCTTTCAAGTTCATCAATACGCATTTATAGCCGGTTAATGGGCGTGCATCAATATAAGCGGATGATAGCTCGGATCATCGGTCTACGATCCACTATGAGCATTTCTAACCAAGATCAGTCAATCCATGAGCAAAACGAGAGCATTGCTGCGAATTCTTTGGATCAGTTTGCATCAAAACTAAGAGAATCTGGGCTCATCCAACGATTGATTCAGCTTGCGCACGATGAAGATCTTGCACCTGAACCCGGTTCTGCGCCTCACGACTGGACCGGTGAGCTGATGTTTACGCAGGATCAATCCGCCACCGCTCAGCTTGTGCTTCGTCAGACAGGAACAATCGCTGGATTGGCCTTTGTTCCAGACATCCTCAAAGTCTTTGTCCAAGCAGACGAGCAAATGGTCTGGACGCCCTCAGTGCACGATGGGGTGAGGTCATCACAAGGAACAGTTCTGGGAACGCTGGCTGGTTCATCCATCGCGCTGGTTCGCATTGAACGCACTCTGCTCAATCTGATCGCTCGGCTCAGCGGGATCGCGACGACCACCCGCGAGTATGTTGATCTGATTGCGGGCAACTCGGTCGATATCTGCGATACCAGAAAGACCACCCCCGGGCTTCGGGCGTTTGAAAAATACGCAGTGCGTTGCGGTGGTGGGGTGAGCCATCGGATGGGGTTGTATGATGCGCTTCTGGTCAAAGACAACCATCTCGCGGGGCTCGGTCAGTCAGCCTTTCAGGAGCGCGTGCGCGGCGCCGCGATCAAAGCACGCAAGAATAGTCTGAGCTTCGTGCAAGTTGAGGTCGATACATTGGTCCAACTGGAATGGCTGCTCGCGATGGAGCCTGGAACCTGCGACCTTGTGCTTCTTGATAACATGCCCCCAGAAACACTCTTAGCTGCGGTTCAGATGAGAACCCAAGCAAACCCAAGCTTGAAGCTCGAAGCGTCCGGAGGGGTATCTGCAGGATCGGTGGTTGCGATCGCAGAAACAGGTGTAGATCGGATTTCGATCGGCGCACTGACTCATCAAGCGGTGAGTTTGGACATCGGGCTCGACACGCCGTGAGTAGTCAAGATGACATCAGCGCGTGGCCAGACCTGCTTGAGTCGCAAATCGAAGCGAACAGGGAAGCACACAAAGCTTCGATTTTTGATCGAGTCATGGTGGTTCAGGAAACACTCAGCACTCAAGATTCTGCTGCTCGCGCGTGTCATGGACTCGAGTCTGATCACAAAGCGACCTTTCTAGTCGCAGGTGATCAACTCATGGGGCGGGGTCAGCGTGCAAAGAACTGGTTTGATGCAAAGGGCTGCACGCTTCCGTGTTCGGTTGCGATCGGGCCAGAAACGCTGGGTCTGGACAACGCTCAGCTCGCGGCGCGTGCTGGGCTCGCTGCACTGGATGCGGTGAAATGTATGTGCGCGGATCAGCGAGTTGGAATTAAATGGCCCAATGATATCTTCGCAGGACTCTCTCCATCAAGCACTGCAGAGATTCAGTGCGATACTCACGCGCTAAAAAAAATAGCTGGTGTACTCATTGAGCACGCGAAGCATTCAATTGTGATCGGAATCGGGATCAACTGCTTGCAATCCAGCGTCGATCTAGAACCATCGATTCGAGACACCGCGATCTCACTCAAGATGATCCAAGCGCAGACTTCACGCATCGATCTTGCCTGTGCATTGATAAAGTCTTTGGAGTTCTGGTTAGGTCACGCAACGACCGATCAAGTCCGGGTGCACTGGAAAGAACATGACGCTCTTGTTGGAACACAAGTCAAATGTGTGTATAACAACAGGCCCTATGTCGGGAGTGTGATTGCTGTTGATCCCGTCGAGGCAATCACGCTTCAAACAACAGAGGGGGCTGTATCACTCCCAGTCACGCAGACGCGATTGGTGAGCGTATAAAGCCGCATGCATTTAGCGGTGAAGCGTGTGTATTGAGTTAGCCAAATACAGCCTCAGAGCAGGCGTTTGATCTGCTTTCCGAGTTCAAGCGCTCCATCTTGGGAAAGCTCACCCGGATTCCAATCGTTGTGGAGGCCGTCTGCGTTTGGGCGATCCGTGAACTTGGGAATCAGATGGAAGTGGACATGATCCACCGTTTGCCCAGCTTCGGTCCCGTTGTTCTGAAGAATGTTGATCGCGCGAGCGCCAGTGACCTTTTTGATGGCTCTGGTGATGCGTGGGAGGACGCGACCAACCGCAGCAGCGTGCTCATCAGAGAGCTCGTCAATGGTGGCTGCGGGTTCTTTGGGGATGACGAGTGCGTGTCCTTCGGAGAGAGGTCCGGTGTCCAAGATCGAGATGACGAAGTCGTCTTCGTAGATCTTGTGTGCCGCGATTTCGCCCCGAATAATCTTTGAGAAAATGGAATCAGTCATGACCGATGGTAGTGCGCCTAGAGGCCCAGACCAGCACCCGCGCATATGATTCGGTCTTGGTCGATACTTGCTGACCACCTATACGGAGACTCCGCGATTAACCAGTCCACTGACCAATCTATTGACCAATCAGTTGACCAATCAGTTGAGCAGTCTGCTAGTCTTGGTTCAACCAAGACTTATGGACATGATGGTCAACCGACCATCCGTCAGCTCCCGACTCTGCTTGTGAATCAGATTGCAGCGGGTGAAGTTATCGAGCGGCCCGCGTCTGTCCTCAAAGAGCTCGTCGAGAACTCCATCGATGCAGGGGCAACCCGGATCACCGTCGAGCTTGAGCAAGGGGGCATAGAGCTCATCCGCATTACCGACAACGGATGCGGGATTCAGCCGGATCAGATCTGTCTCGCGCTCGCGCCCCACTCGACAAGCAAGATCACCGAATCTGATGACCTTGACCGGATCAGCACGATGGGATTCCGTGGCGAAGCACTCGCATCAATCGCATCAGTCTCCAGGGTTACCATCCAGTCAAGACCAGCTGGGTTTGACGAAGGAACCATGATCTATGCGGAGGGGGACATCATCCATGATCCCAAGCCGGCTGGGTGCCCAGCTGGGACCAGCATTGAAGTCCGCAACTTGTTCTTTAATACACCAGCGCGACGCAAGTTTCTGAGGACCGCAACCACCGAGCAGACCCGGTGCATGGAATGGCTGAGAGATCTCGCAATGGCCAATCCGCTCATCGGGGTGCGGTGCTTGGGTGATGGCAAGGTCAAGCTGGACTTGCCCCCGGATCAATCCCCTCGAGAGCGGGCGCTCGCGATTGTCGGGAAAGAGCTCGAATCGCAACTTGTGGAAGTTAGTGTCGATCAGCTCGACAACGCAAGAGGCGTGCTGATGTGGGGGCTTGTCGGGCTTCCTTCAGTCGCGCGAGCGACATCCAAAGCGCAGCATGTATTCCTCAATGGACGCACCATCCGAGACCGCACAGTCCAACATGCGATCCGCGAAGCATACCGGGGGCTCATCGAGCCGGGGCGTCACCCGACCGCGGTGCTGATGATCGAGATGTCTCCAGGGGCGGTGGATGTGAATGTGCACCCCGCTAAGCTCGAAGTCCGGTTCCGGGATCAATCAATGGTTCACCGCGTGGTCTATCACGGCATCCGCGACGCACTCATGCGCGCCGATGTCACACCGACGGTGCTTTCAAGACTCCCAAACGCGGGTGGTTTCAACGGGTCGACCGCGATCATGCCTGCTCAGTCTCCTGATTTTGCGAGCGCAAATGAATCACGGGTTGACAACCAGGTCGAGCAGATCGTTGAGTATCTCAATAAAAATCCTGATGCTTCAAAGAGCCAAGTTGATCTTCGTACTCAGCTGACTGATGTTCTCAAAACGCCAATCGAAGCCAACAACTATCAAGTGCTCCCGCAAACAGGATCAGCAGTTCCAATGGGTTCGCAAGTGTCGCAAACGCAAGCAACACCGCAAGAATCATTGCTCCCTCCGATTGTGTCGACTACACAGGTGCTTCAGGTCCATTCGAGCTATCTGATTTGTCAGGATGAGCACGGGGTTCTGATCATCGATCAGCACGCGCTCCATGAGCGGATGATGTTCAATACATTGCTCGCGCGAGTAACGGGGAGCGGTTCACTCGAGGAGCAAGGGTTGCTCACACCGATCGTCGTTGAGGTCGCGCCGGTTATTGTTGATCAGTTTGATGAGCTTGGGGAGCTCTTTGAACGCATCGGGATCAATGCTGCGCCGATGGGACCACGGTCGGTGGGGGTATCGAGTGTCCCAAGCTTCTTGCTCTCGCGGAATGTAGATCCGGGTACTTTCCTCGATGAGCTCTTTGAACGCATAGAGCGCGAAGGGTTTGTCCCTTCTAAAGAAGAAGCGCTCCATGAAGTGCTTGACATGATGTCGTGCAAAGCAGCGATCAAAGCGGGCGATCGACTCAGTGAAACCGAGCTCTCCGAGATCATCGCGTTGCGAGAGACAACCGAGCGGGCAGCATCTTGTCCGCACGGCAGACCAACCACTGTCCGTTTGACAATCGAAGAGTTAGAAAAGCTTTTTGATCGGCGCTAAATCGCTCAACGATCAGCTATTGGTGATAGCCGGCTCGCTAACATGCAACGGCAAGAGAAATAATCATTCACTTCTCAGATCGTGTGTTCATTCATCTGAGTCAGTGCATCACTCTATACGAGGCTCTAACAATGGATACATTCGAAGCAATCCGCTCCCGGCGATCGATCAAGCACTTCGACGACAGTCATCAGTTCACTGCAGACGAAGAGCGCGAGCTCATGGAGCTGGCGATCCAGTCACCAACTTCATTTAATATGCAGAACTGGCGGTTCGTAGTGGTCAAAGAGCCTGAACTCCGAGCACAAATACGCGCTGCTTCCTATGACCAAGCTCAGGTTACCGATGCTTCGTTGTTGTTGATCATGACTGCGGATCTTCGCGCATGGGCGCATGATCCTCAGCGATACTGGGTCAATGCACCCAAAGAAGTGGGAGAGTTGCTATCTGGATGGATGAGCCCGTTCTATGAGGGCAACGATCAACTCCAGCGCGACGAAGCAATGCGCAGCATCGGGATTGCATCCCAAACAGTTATGCTCTCAGCGAGAGCAATGGGGTACGATTCGTGCCCCATGATTGGATTTGAAGCAGACAAGGTCGCGGAACTCATCAAGCTTCCAGCTGGTCATGTGATTGGGATGATGATCACCATCGGAAAGCGCACGCAAGACCCCTGGCCAAAACCCGGTCAGCTGCCGATTGACGATGTATTGATCGAAAACTCATTCTGATGACACGGGCGGTGCTTGAAAATCAGCAGCTCACTCTTCGTCTAAGAGTTCCACAGCTCTGAAGCTCTTCCCCTCAAGCATCTCAAGACTCGCGCCGCCTCCAGTCGAAACATGAGAGAGATTGTCAGCGATCCCGAAGAGATCAGCTGCTGCTGCTGAGTCCCCTCCGCCAACAATCGAGGTAGCGCCGTGCTCGGTGGTTGCATCAGCGACCGCTTGAGCGACCTGTTTGGTACCAATTTTGAATGGCATCCACTCAAAGACACCCATCGGTCCATTCCAGATGATGGTCTTGGAGTCTTTGATGATCTCTGAGTACCGGTGAATGGTTTTGGGTCCTATGTCCAGGCCCATAAACCCGTCCGCGATCTGGTCGTCGTAGACCTCGATGTCCCCAGCAGATTCAGAGAACATCGTCGAGCAGACATGGTCTTCCGGGAAGTGGAGATCGGTCTTTGATTCGGCAGCGAGTTCGATGATGCGTTTGGCATCATCAATCATGGATTCTTCAACCCGTGAGTTGCCGACCTTGTGCCCGAGCGCTTTGAGGAATGTATAGGCCATCGCGCCGCCCACAAGGATGTGGTCCGCTTTGGGGAGCAGGTTTTCGATCGCAGGGAGCTTATCGCTGACCTTAGCGCCTCCCAAGATAACGGTGAACGGATGCTGAGGATTTGCAAGGGCATCCGAGAGGTACTGGATTTCCTTCTCAACAAGGAATCCCGCGACTTTGGGTTTGCTGCCCATCGCTTCGGGGAGGGCGACCATCGATGTGTGTTCCCGGTGACAGGTCCCGAACGCGTCGTTGACATAGACATCACCGAGAGCTGCGAGTTGTTGAGCGAACTCTGGTTCTCCTCGTTTCTCGCACCCGTGGAATCTGAGGTTTTCTAAGAGGATCACATCCCCGTCTTCCATAGAGTCCACCGCGTCAGCGATCGCGGGTGATTTGCAGTCCTGTGCAGGGATCTTGACTTCTTTGCTGAGGAGTTCACCGAGGCGTTTGGCGATCGGGGCCATTGAGTACGCTTCTTCGTAACCCTTGCCTGAGGGACGACCAAGATGGGACATCAGGATGGCTCGCCCGCCTCGGTCGATGACTGAGCGGATAGTGGGGAGGGCGGCCTGGATTCGGCGGTCATCAGTGATCGTTGATCCATCAAGGGGGACATTGAAATCCACACGGATCAATACACGCTGACTTGCGACGACGGTGTTGACGATTGATTGCTTAGCCATGATGGTCTCCCTGGATTGATTGGTTTGATGCTCTCTATTCTAGCGCTATCTCTGCATTGCAAATTAAAAACCGCGAGCAATGAGCTCGCGGTCGGTGTATTAAATGTTGTTTGATCTGATTAGCTATCGATCATGCCGTCTGAACCACCACGCACGCGGGCGCCGCCGTTCTTGAGCAGGTTGTCGCGAAGTGAGCGGAGGTCCGCTTGGACAGATGCATCGATGAGCTGATCGCCCATCCGGATCTTGATGCCCCCGAGCATGGTCTGATCGGTGTACGGGTGAATGATGACTTCTTTTCCGAGTGATTCGCTGAGCTGATGCTTGACTGAGTTGAGTGCATCTGGGGAGAGCGGAGTCGCGGTGAAGACATCGACTTCGATGCGTCCAAAGCGGGCTTGGACGAGTTCGTCCATCGCTCCAACGATCGGGATCAGATGACCCAGGCGCCCCTTGGTATTGAGCTGACGCATGAAGTTCACAGTCAGGGTCGAGCATTTACCTTCAAGCATGCGGACCAGTGATGCGTCACGCTTCTGTGCTTCGATGAGCCTGGTCGCGAGGAGTTCATTGAACCCTCGGTTATCACGCGCGATTTCGAGGATGTCTTCGAGCTCACCGAGGATGGACTCGGGGGATGAGCCTTCGGTCTGTTCCGCGACTTCAAAGAGTGCGTGTGCGTAGACCTTGGCGAGTGCATCGGGCTTTGTTTCAATCAATGGCATGATTCAATCTCCACCAGTGCGTTATGAGTTAACGGTCTTGAGTTCTGCGAGTGATTCTTCCATCAAACGCTGCTCGTCGTTGACGGAAACTTCGCGTTGGAGGATTTTGCCCGCCATAACGGTCGCGAGGTTGACGGATTCGCTGTAGAGCTCGTTGAGTGCTTGCTTCTTGGCTGCATCAATGTCGGCTTTTGCTTTTTCACGCATTTCGCTGAGCTCGGTTTCTGCTCGTGACTTGAGCTGAGCAGCGAGTTCGCTTTGCTGAGCTTTGGTGTCTTCGAGCATTTTGAGTGATTCAGCGCGAGCTTCAGCGAGGTTCTTCTCGTACTCGTCGAGTGCGTCCTTCGCTTGCTTGCGGGCATTCTCAGCTGCAGCGATCTCGCCCTTGATCTTATCGTTGCGCTCGTCAAGACCAGAAACGATCTTTGGCCAGACAACCGCAGAAAGGATCGCAAAGACCACCACGAAGAGGACGATGGCGGTTATGCCTGTCCAGAAACCTTCTTTGGGTGTTGCAAGTGGGCTTGCTGCTTTATCAGCTGCAGTCGCAGCGGTCACGAGCAATGCATTGGTCAACAGAACTGTAATAAGAGCGAGTCGGTTCATCGCGTGTTCTCCGTGTGTTCAGGGAAGCTGCTCAGCGAATCCAGTTCGAGAAGCCAGTTTCCAGAATCCGGAGCGTGCCATGTTTCAAGCACGCTCCGGGAAGTTTGTATTGCCTATTAGGCGAGGAACGCAACAACGATCGCGAACAGGGTTGCACCTTCGATGAGTGCAGCTGCGAGGATCATGTTGGTACCGATGGTGCCTGATGCTTCTGGCTGACGAGCGATTGACTCGAGTGCACCCTTACCGACGAGGCCGATACCGAGGCCACCACCGAGGACTGCGAGACCAGCACCGATGACCGCCAGGCCTTTGCCGATGTTCTGGTTTGCTGCTTCAGCAACTGAAACTGCAGTGCCAGCGTCTTGTGCGAGAGCCATTGCTGGAGCGAATACGGCAGCAGCAGCTGATGCCAGAACGATTTTCTTCATGAGCTTCATATCAAATCCTTTCAGAGGCCGAGGAGTAATGTTTCGGCCTGAACCACTGAACTGCGGGGAGCATCCACTGTCGATCCAACTCGGATCGCAATGGCCTTGGGTGCCGCCCCGCGGAGCCCCAGGCCCAACATTTATAAACGAATCACGCGTGAGCGGCTTCCCCCTCGTGGGCGTGATCATGATCGTGATCACCATGATGCGCGAGCAACGAGATGAACACGGTCGTCAAGAACATAAACACAAACGCCTGCAAGAAGCCGACGAAGATTTCGAGGAAGTAGATCGCGATCACACCAAGTGAAGAGACCACACCGATGGGGATACCAGCGACCGGATTGTCGGTCTTGAAGAATCCTTGAGCGGCAAAGCCGAGAAGGACCGCGAGCAGAATGTGACCAGCAGTCATATTGGCAAACAAACGAATCGCCAATGCAACAGGTTTGATGAAGGTACCCAAGATTTCGATGGGGATGATGATCGGCCACACAAATATCGGGGCCTCTGCAGTGAGGTGCTTGAGATACCCACCCAGACCGAGTTCCTTGATGCCAGCACCGTTGATGATCAAGGCGGATGCAATCGCCAGTGCTCCAGTCACCCAGATGCTCTGAGTCGCGGTGCCACCGATGAATGCTTTGTGCTCAGCAACCATCTCAGGAGCAATCTTGCCCGCGATGATGTTCTGGAGATCCAAGATCGGGATTAATCCGAGCATGTTGTTGATCAAGATGAAGAAGAAGACGGTCCAGAGGAATGGCATCATCGCATTCGTGCGCTCACCGATAAGCGGGCGAACGGTGTTCTCCCGGAGGTAGCCACAGATCACTTCAAACATGTGTGCGAACCGGTTGTTGGTGACCCAGCGTCCGTGCCCTTCGCCTTCTTGACCGGTTGACACAGCCTTGGCGACAAAGAGTCCGCCGAAGATCATGATCAGCGCGGTGATGACCATGTTGGTTTGTGCTGCTGACCAGAGCCAGACACCATCTTCACTGATGAAGAATGCGTGGTTGATGACGTGCTGAACCGGGTCAGCGCCGAGTGTTAAACTGGAGATCATGCCTGGGCCTCCGGAGCGTGCTGGTAACCAGCAGGCTCAGCCGAGCGTACCAACGACAACACTGAAAGCACATCGATCGTCAAGACGACCAAGACTGAGCACAACAGTGTCATGACAAAGACTTCTTTGACGGGCTCTACCACAAGGTAGGCACCGAATCCGATGACCAGCACCATTCCCGCGCGGAACATTGTTCCCGCGAGTACTGGGATTCCCCAAGTACCAGCTGGACGCGCCGGGAGGAAGTTGAGGGCCATGAGTGTGACAAGTATTCCTGGGAGCATGACCGCGATGGTCAAGAGACCGTCGGTCATCACGCCTCCACGGTTTGATGCGAGTGCTCCACCTGCGATTCCGATCATGGTTGATGCGAGCACGCTGAGTCCAGCCATCTTGAGGATGGGGAGCCGAACAGGAGTGAGCTGCTGTTCAGGAGCGTGTTGGTGGGTCGCGTCGGTCATGAATGAAACTGGCGTTCAAGAGTGGGAGTCGAGCATTGATGATGAGCCGGACAGGGTTCAGTTACGATCTTGCGGGATCATCAAAGCGTGATTGAGAGCTCAACGAGGCGCACAAGCACCTGATCAGACCCCAAGACTAGGGCCACAAGGATAGCGTTCACTCACCCAATCGGCGACTATCTGAAGCATATTTCAATGGAAAGTTGGCGCTTTCTTGTAGACCAATCCAGCCGAATCAATCACGGTCTCAATCCCGGTCTCAATCCATTGAGCTGGGGTCAGCTATCCGGATTCCCGTCGGTCCGTTTGGAAGAGCTCATCTGCTCTTTGTTCAGGATCATTGCTTGCTTGATAAACAGGTAGAAACCGCCCACTAATCCGAGTAAAGACAGCACAAGCGTCCATGTTTTCCCCGTTCCCGCGACATTATCGATGCCGAACCCCACAACTCCCATCCCGATGAGCCCATACACAGGATCCAGCGCGATCGACCATGCTTTGGCTTGTCGATACCTATCCGCGCGGGCCTTCTCCTTGTCGGGAGCGACATACGGCGCGACCTCATCGTCCTGAGAACGCAGCTCATGCGGGATTTCCAGCGAACGAGGCATCTTTTGATCATTCAGATCAGCATTCTGGTCCTTATTATGACCGTTTAATTGATCCTTATTTTGATCGGCGGAGTTCGGTTGTGAGGGGGTCATCCCTGCACCTGCCCGAATGCCCATTGTCTTGCGTGGGTCGCTGCTTCTTTGAGCTTGCTGATATCGGTGCCGGATCCTTGGGCGCTGTTTGGGCGTCCGCCGCCTTTGCCTCCCATGACGGAGGTGGTCTCGCGGATCCAGTCGCCCGCTTTGAGTCCTCGCTTGATCATGGATTCACTCACGGTCGCCATCACCGCGACCCGTCCTGAATCTGCGTCTGGGGAGAGCACCATGACCGCTTTGTTGGGGACCGCTTGGAGGATTGTGGCGACCGCAGCTTCGAGTGCTTTGCGATCTGAGCCAAGATCCAGGGTCGCGATGATGATGTCTTCGCTTGATCCCGCAGCTGCGGTCGCGATCCCCTTGGCGAGTTCTTGCGCTTGACCAGCTTTGGCAGCAGCTGCTGCTTTGGATGCATCTTTGAGCTTCTGAGCAATCGATCCAAGCGCATCACGCATCGCGTGCTTGCGCGATGCGGGGAGTTCCATCGCATCAATATCGTTGCCCGCTCTCTGGAATGCTTCTTTGAGTTTGGACGCATCGACTGAACCAAGCGCATCTACCCGCTCCTGCAGCAAGTCTGCTTGCCCATACGCATCGAGCGCTGCTTGTCCGGTCAGTCCGGTGATTCTGCGAATGCCTTTGGCGATCCCTTCTTCGACGGTGAGCGCAAAGCGTTGAGCGACTCCGGTGGAGTCGATGTGTGTCCCGCCGCAGAACTCGATGGATGCGGATGTCCATGCTTCGTTTGTCGGGTTCCCGGTGAGCTGATCGACTTCGATCCCGATCGAGACCACACGGACGGGGTCGGGGTAGGTTTCGTCGAAGACCGCACGGAGTCCCGCAATGTCCTTCGCTTTTTCAAGCGGAGCGAGCTGGCCATACACCGTCAGGTTCTGATCGATCTGGTGATTGACGATCTGCTCGATCTTGGTGATCTCTTCTGGGGTTACAGGCTGGTTGTGCACGAAGTCAAACCGGAGCTTGTCCTCGTTGACCAGCGACCCGCGCTGATCCGCGCCGTCACCAAGCACTTCGCGGAGCGCGAAGTTGAGCAGATGTGTAGTCGTATGGTTGCTTGCGATGAGTTCTCTGCGCGGCGCGTTGACCTTGCAGGTGATGTCGTCGCCGCACGAGAGCTTGCCCTTGCCCATCTTTCCGATGTGGAGCACATATCCACCGAAACTCTTGGTTTCTTCGACTTTGAACACCGCACCCGACCGCGAAGATCGGATCTCGCCCGAGTCCGCGACCTGACCGCCCATCTCTGAGTAGAAGCTGGTTTTGTCGAGGATAACCCCGATGCGATGCATCCCCGCGGTGGTTGTCCCGGCGTGCTCATCAAAGTTGTTCCCGTTCCAGATCGCTTTGACTAAGCCGCGTGATTCTTTGGGGCTGAACTTGTGCGAGTCATCGGTGGGTTTGACCTGAAGCACACCGAGCTTGGCAATCTGCTCAGCGCGGAGTTCAATGACGCGCTCACCATCTGCTTTCTTCCCGCCCTGACGCGAGCGTTCCTTGGCTTCTTCCATCGCTTGATGGAAGCCATCAAGGTCTACTTTGAGTCCGCGTTCATGGGCCATGATTTCGGTGAGGTCGATGGGGAAGCCGTAGGTGTCGTAGAGCTTGAATGCGTCGTCGCCGGAGACTGTGCCGCTTTGTGTATCTAGGTCATCAAACATCTTGATCCCACGATCAAGTGTCTTGCCAAAGCTCTCTTCTTCATCCGCGATGATCGCGTATACCCGCTTTGGATCGTTGCGGAGTTCAGGAAACGCATCACCGAGCATCTGCACTACAGTGGGGGCCAGGTCGGTCATGAATCCTTGCGGAGCGTTGAGTTTTTGTCGTCCATACCGCACCGCTCTTCGCAAGATTCGGCGAAGCACATACCCGCGACCCTCATTACTCGGGGCTGTCCCGTCGGTGATCGCGATCACAAGCGTGCGGATGTGATCCGCGACCACGCGGTACGCTTCGTCCACTCCCCCCTCGTCCTCATCACCCAGCTTGCGTCCGTATGGTCGAGCGCCAGTCAGTTGCTGAATCTTCTCAAAGATCGGGATGAACAGATCGGTGTCGTAGTTGCTTCGGACATCGTTGAGCACCGACACGATGCGTTCGAGCCCCATCCCGGTATCGACATGTTGCGCCGGGAGGGTGCGGAGCTCGCCCCCTTCGAGTCGGTCGAACTGGATGAACACATTGTTCCAGATTTCAAGCACATCTGGATCGTCCATGTTGACGAGTGAAGCTGCGTTGCGACCACCGATGCGGTCGTAGTGGAGTTCTGAACATGGACCGCATGGACCGGTGTCGCCCATTTCCCAGAAGTTGTCCTTCATATCGCCAGGCAGAATATGGTCTTCCGGGAGGTACTTCGCCCACATCGCTTTGGTCTCAAGGTCGGGCGGGAGGTCTTGATCAGGATTGCCTTCAAAGTAGGTCGCGTATAAACGGTCTGGGTCGATCCCCCAGACCTTGGTCAGGAGCTCGAAGGACCACGCGATCGCTTCTTCCTTGAAATAGTCCCCGAACGACCAGTTCCCGAGCATTTCAAAGAACGTATGGTGGTAGGTGTCTTTGCCCACATCGTCGAGATCGTTGTGCTTGCCGCCTGCGCGGATGCATTTTTGAGAGTTGGCGGCGCGTTTGACGCCGTGCAAGGGTGAGGTTGGATCGAGGGTCCCTTGGAAGATCGGCTTGAACTGGTTCATCCCCGCGTTGGCAAAGGTGTCTTTGAGTGATGGGTCATTGGTGGGGCAGGTGGTTGATGAGGGCACGAAGGTATGTCCCCGCTCCTTGAAGAACTCAATGAACTGCGTGCGGATCTGGGAGGCGGTCAAGGTTGTTTGCAATGAGGACATTCAGCGATTCCGTTCTGAAAGAGTGCGATTGGCAGCATGTGGGTTTGACCATAGATAGTACGCTCCCAGAGCCAAATAACACGGTTCTGTGCACTTTCAATCGGTCCGAGAACGAATCAAACATGGGACTTTAGTGGTCATGGAGCGATTCTTGGTGTCTCTTTGAGTAATGGTGCTGTGGATCTGAGCTGTTGTTGAAGCTCGGGTTCATGGTCGCAGCTGAGACGGAGTTCATTGATGTTCACAACCAAAGACGCGACCACACTCATTCTGCTTGCTGGTATCGGGATCCCCGCGCTCTCTGTGAGCGCTGGGGTGCGTCGTCACGATGTCAATGACACCTTCTACCAAGACTACGCGAACCAGTCCCAGTTCCAATCCGTCGCAACACTCTCAATCTCAGGATCTGGCGGTTCAAGTGTCTGCTCTGGAACGCTATTAACATCAGAATGGATCCTGACCGCAGCACACTGCTTCGATGGTCAGTCCGATCCGCTGAGCTTTATCAACCTCAATGGATCATTTGGATTCGTCGATGAAGTGGTCATCAACCCAGACTGGACAGAAGGCGGGTTCACTGAGGGCGGGGACCTGGCGCTCGTCCGGATCACAACCCCCATCACCAATACAACCCCTGCGCAGATTTATACCGGATCAAATGAACTCGGTGCACTTGGATCAAGCGTTGGATACGGTCAGGGGGGGACGGGTATCAATGGAGCCCAGATCGGGACCGGGGGCATCAAACGGGCTGGGACAAACTTTATAGATGTGCTCGGATCAGCGAGAGGATTCAGCGACTCGATCCTGCTGACAGACTTCGACAACCCAAACGATGAGACCGATTCAACCTACGGCTCAGCGATCCCGACCGATCTTGAAATCCAGGTCGGGCCTGGTGATTCTGGTGGCGCGCTCTTTATCGAAGAAAACGGCGTCTTCTATCTCGCAGGGGTCACATCATTTATCAACGCTCCCGATGGATTCGCAGATGGGAACTACGGCGACATGTCCGCGTACACGCGCGTGAGTGATTATTCCGCATGGATCAACTCGGTGATCCCCGCGCCGTCTGGATTGATCGCTCTGGGAGCGGGTATGCTCGCTGCGACCCGTCGCCGGCGCGATTGAATCTTCGGACATGACGGGCTGTGCTTCCTATCCTTGATATGCATGGCAAAACGCACCACCAAAAAGAAACCAGCTGTCAAGCGTCTCAAGAGTGATGATGCTGCGCCTGCAATGCAGAGTTACGCGCCGCCCATCCCGCTGGGGAGTGTGATTGGTCAGCACCATGCGATTGATATACTCAACCGCTCGATGCAGTCTGGGCGTGTGCACCACGCATGGATTTTTCACGGCCCTGCAGGTGTGGGCAAGTTCACCGCTGCGGTTTCGTGGGCGAGCACAATCCTTGATCCAACCTCTGCGCCAGACTTATCGGGGAACATCGTTCCGGATCCAGAATCCCAGGCTCAGCGTTTGGTAAACGCGTGCACCCATCCAGATCTTCATGTAATCCGTAAAGAGATGGCGCGGTATCATGAGGAGAAAAGGGTTCGTGACGCGAAACTCGCGACGATTCCCAAAGCAATCGTCGAAGAGCACCTGATCCACCCCGCATCCATCGCTTCATCGATGAGCACCGAATCAATCGCGAGCAAGGTCTTCATTGTCGATGAAGCAGAGCTCCTTGATCGTTCTCCGACCAACGCGCCGGTGCAGAATGCGATACTCAAAACCCTTGAAGAGCCCGCGCCCGGGACCGTGATTATTCTGGTGACTTCCAACGAGGACCGGCTACTCCCCACGATCCGTTCGCGTTGTCAGCGTGTCGCGTTCTCGCCCCTTGATGATGATGGGATGCGTGCGTGGATTTCTACGACCGATCTTGAACCATCACCGGAAGAGCATCAATGGTTGCTCTCAACTTCCAACGGATCTCCAGGGAGATACCAAGACGCCCACAAAGCTGGCATCTATGCGTGGGCAACTGATCTTGAGCCTTTGTTTATGCAATGCGATCACAATCAATACCCGCTCACGCTTGGTACCAAGATGACTCAGCTCATCGATGATTGGGCGAAACAGTGGGTCAAAGCTGGGGAAAAACTAGGCGAGAACCGATCCAAGCTCGTCGCGAATCAACACGCAACCACTCATATGCTGGGGCTGATCGCGGATCGATATCGCAAACGATTGACCAATCCATCCCAGGTGCATCACGCGCTCCACGCGATCGACATGGTCGGACGCGCTCAGACTGAGCTCAACACGAATGTTCAGCTCCGGTTTGCGATGGACCATCTTGCTGCTGGGATCAGTCAGCAGTCCGGTGCTGTGGTTTAAAGTGTGCGATTGTTAAGCTTCAACACTCAGCGATGACATTGCTGGTGCTTCTTGAGATGCCGGCGCGTTTGCTGGCGCGTTTGACGGCGCCACGATCCCAGCTTTGCGATCTTCCACGAGTTGCTCCATGAGCTTGGCCCATGTCTCGCGTTCGTATTCGAGCAGACGGATCGCTTCATCGAGTTTGGTGATGTCTTTTTCGATGCTCGCTTTGATGAGCTGGCCGTAAATGAAGACATAGATCCCGCGAACATTATTGGCCAGTTCCGGATCGTGACTCGGGTCGATCGTGTCGGTGAGTTCGAGCACGATTGCTCGTGATTGGGTGAACCCCTCGTAGATTTTTTCGTGATCACTATTTTCCATCCCGTACTTGGCCATATTGGCAAAGCGGAGCGCGCCATCAAGCAAAAGCATCCGGAGCTCTTCAGGGCTCGCGGTCATCACTTTGGTCCGTAGGTACGCATTGATGGTGTTTGTGTCGTTCATATTTGAGCTATCGGTCCTCATGTAAGCTCACTTAAGACGGGAATACGAAAATCTGGTTATTCGGTCATCGCTGCTCTACAGCATTATCCGAGTGACTGAATCTGGGACAACGCGGCGCCTTGGGTTTGGAACCCTGCAATCGCTTGCTCCATCGCAAGGAACTGGCGGGTCAAGATGTCTCGGCGTTGATCCAGCCGGTTGTCGATAAACTCGATCCTTGACTCTTGGAGCGAGATCTGATCATCGAACGATGAATCTCTCCCGGTCAATACCCCTGAGATGGAATCGGTGTACGCTTTGGCGAAGTCTTCGAGGATGACCATGACGCCGCGTTCGCTGTATTCAAGCGGGGTATCTGTGTTGGGATCATCATCACCGAGGGTGGTATCGACCGTTCTCCGGGTGAACAGATCTTCGACCGCTTGCGGATCATCTGCGAACGCTTCCCTGAACTTCTCAGCATCAAACTCAAGGGTTGAGCCTTCCCCGATCCGGATCCCGACATCGCTGAGTCTGCTGAACTCAGAAGTAAAACCGTCGTTTTCGCGTAGGATTCCTGAGAACAGTCCGCCTCTGAGTCCGATGATGGTGCCATCACCCAGGAGCGTGCCTCGCGCTTCGGTTTCTTGGTCATACCGTGTCTGGAAATCGATCTGCTCGATCGCGGAGTTGAACGCATCAACAAACTCTTGGATTTTGGTTTCAACCGATTCGGTATCTTCGGTGATCGAGATTTCAACCGATTCGTCGCTTGTGGAGAGCAGGTCGATGGTCACGCCTTGGATCACGCCGTCGAGCTGGTTGGTTGATGAGCTGATCAAGATCCCGTCTGCTGGGTCGGTTGATCCGTAAAAGACGCGTGAGTCGTTTCCTTGATCGATGGTGGTGATCCCGAGATCGAATCCGCCTGAATCGACGATGAATCGGCCATCGCTGCCGCTTTCTTCTGATGCCAGCGAGAGCCTAAATGGTGCAGACCCTGTGCCGGTGTTCAGGATCGAAGCACTGACCCCAGCTCCTGAATCGTTGATAGCTGTGATGACATCTTCGAGTGAATCGTTGGCATCAAACTCTAAGTTTGTCTCAAATGAGCCGTCAATGAACCTGACACCAGCAGTGAAGTCTTCATCCGAAACCTTCCCCGCGATGCGGAGGTTCTCAGCAACCGATCCCTCGGTGTCATTGATTTCAAGCGCCGATCCCCCTGTGCCGTTGTCTTCGATGATCAGGCCATCACCCGAGTCATTGATCCGTGCGGTGACATCGATGGTTGATGATGCGTTGATTCTCCGGATGACATCCGCGAGTGTCCGGTCGCCATCGGAGATGGTGAACTCGGCGCGGTTGTTGTTTGAATCAATGATTTCAAATGAACCGGTTCCGATCCCATCCCCGTTATAGAGCGAGTCAAGAGTGGTGGCGGTTCCGAGGTAGGCAAGATCCAGATCGGTTCCCCCAGCAACTCCGCTGGAAAAGCTCCCAGAAATCCCGAGCGCTGCTGCAGTGTCGGCACCGCCTGTCCCAGAAACCGTGAAGGTGTCAGACCCGGTCGTGCTGTTGTCGGTGATGCTCAATCCATTGCCAGCATCGTTGAGGGTTGCGGTAACGCTGCCCCCTCCTGCGGTATTGATCGCGTTGATGATGTCGTTGACATCACCGAGTCCGCTGATATCGACGGAGAAATCAAGTGAGCCGTCGCGAAGAGCAAAGTCGAGTGAGCCGTCTGTGCCACCGAGTCCGCTTCCGCCGTTGAGGCTTGATACCAAGGTGGTGTTGAGACCAGCAAAGACACGGGTGCCTCCTGCGGTTCCTCCAAAGAAGAACCCGTCGATTCCCAGATCCGCAGCAGCGGTGCTCTGTGAACCCGATGCTGGCGCGTTATCAGTGACCTGAATAGCTCTGCTGCCTGTAAGGTCGACAATCTGCAGAGATCCGGTTGCTTCGTCGATCGATGCTTCGATTTCGCCTTCAAACCCAGCTTCCGCGATCGCGTCGTTGATCCGGCTAACCGCACCACCAACCGTGGTGACCGCGCTGCTTGTGACGGTTAACTCTCCGTCCACGAGTTCTTCGATGTCGCCCAATCTAACTTCGATTGCTGATTCATTGAACAGAGCGTTATTGTCAAAGTCGAAGTTGATCGAGAAATCAAAGACGCCCTCGCCCGATGTGTTCCGGACCCCGACGCCGCGCCCGTCATTGAGCGCATCGAGTGCGGTGTTGCTCCCGAGTGTGTAGACGGATGATCCGGTCAGGGTTGTCCCGACGATCCCGCCATCAAGTCCGAGTGATTCAAGCACATCGCGTCCCGCGACATCTGAGATCGAGGTTACGCCTTCGATCACGAACTTGTCGTTTTCTACGCGTGCTGTGACTCCGCTGACGGAGTTGAGTTCTTCGAGCACTTCTGAAACGGTGCCAACGCGGGAGAGATCGACTTCGGTGCCGTTGACCATGATCTTGCCGCGGGTGATCCCATCTCCATTATTGAAGTCGGCAAGATCGGTGTCACGATCGAGTCGGGCCTGGGCGCCTTCGAAGGTCAGGTTGGTGAGTCCCGCAGCTGCATCATTGGTCGCGAATCCTCGCGAGAGGTTCTGCTGGGTTGAGACTAGCCGATCGACGACAAAGTCGTAGGTGCCTGGGAGAGCTGCTTGCGATGCGTTGGCGCTGAGAATCGCGTCGTTGGAGACAAGTGATTTCTTGTTTTGGAAGATGTTTTCTGTGCGGAATGCCTTGGCAAGGTTCTCGATCGCGGATAGCCGCGAGTTGATGTCGAGGTATGCTGCCTGCTGACCTTGGAGTTGAACCAGACGGGTCTGCGCCAGAACCTTGGGTCTGGATTCAATAGAGAGCAGCTGCTCGATCAGTGATCCTGTATCGATACCCGAGAACAGCCCAACACCTGTGGTAATTCCGCCCATAGCGTGAATCCTTTCATCCGGCCCAACTGGGCCCAGACCGAACCCGAATCATCCATGATCCGGGTCGTCTCACATATATCGGCTAAGGGACGCTGGCTACTAGATCTACAAACACTTTGCGATCCATGAACCAACATCTCTAAGCTGATACAAGAGACGCCGAGACTGTCTTCGGGCGGTTCATGCGCTCGCTGAGCACAAATCAAGGAATCCAGCGCAGAATCTGCCAACCCCGCTCACGGGAACGTGAAGGCAGAAAGATTGAACAATCGTTGATTTTGGTCGATCCAGACCCCTGTCTGGGCGATAATACATCCGTGACTACCAACTCCGCACAAAACGAATCAGCAGCCCAGGCCGCAATCCCGTCTCCGCCCATGGTGTGCAGACTCGGACTTGGGGTCATCGGTATTCTCGTTGCCCTCTCTGCGCTCCCCTGGGCATACTTTGCGATTGGCAAGTTCGGGGGCTTTGCGTGGGGACTCTTTGGATTTGAAATCCTCACCATCGTCTGCGGCATCTTCGCGGTGCTCTTTGCGATGGGACGATTCAAAGCAGGTTGGGCGCTCGGGGTGACCGCTCTTACAGGGTCAATATTGGTAGCGATGGTGTTCGGGCTCTATGTTGATTTCATCATGTCCAAGCAGTCCGATTATCCGGATATTTATCAGCTCTCAAGGGTGACTTTTTTCGGGAGAGCGGGCGCGATCGCGTTGATGTTCGTCATTGCTTCTCTTGCGGTATTCTCACGCAACAAAGCTTCGTACCCGTTTGCGTTTAAATCATTTGTATTTGCGCTTCCGATTATTGTTGTTGGTGCATTGATGCAGAAGAATATTGGTCCCGGAGCGTGGATCAACTCGACGCTGAGCAACAGCTCAGGCACCGGCGCTGTTCAAGCGGTGCTCGCAATCACGCTTGGATTAATCTTCATCATTCTTGTGTCCGCTTCTGGTCATCTGCTTATCCGTGCGTTTGAAGCGGGACGGTTTGAAACAGCGGATGGAAGTGATCAAATCGCGTCCGATTAACACACGCTTGCGAGTATATAAATCAGCTTTAGTCGCTAAAAAAGCCTTAAAATTGGCCTAATTCAAAATCACTGCAGTTGATTCCCCAATAATCCTGCATGAACGATCTCATACTACTCATCATCGCTCTTTCACTTGCTGGCATTGTCGGTGCAGGTATTGTCTTTTACCTGCTGTCGTCGCTAAAGCGTGCTCGTAACGGGAAGGATATCGATAAGGTATCGCTGAAAATTATTACCGAACGCGTCCGCGCGGTTGGTAAGCTGGTCGGTCTTGAAGTGCATGCGAAGGAAATCGCTACCGCGACTTCAGGATTTAGCTGGCTCCCCCCGATTCTTCTTTCACAAGCAAAGATCGCGATGATCTTCCAGTTCGAAAAGCAATACGCGATCGAGCTTGGAGTGCTTGATGAAGCGGATGTGGTTGACCTTGGTGATAACCGGTACCAGATCACGCTGCCTCCGATCGTGGGTTCGCTTCGTTTGATGGATGTTGAGCCTTATGACATTCAGCAGGGGCGCGTTCTCGGGCTCATTGATGTGATCAACATGAATGCTGCTCGTCAGCACGAGTTGATGCGGACGGCGCAGGATCAAGCTGCGGAGCTATTTGAGAAGAACGACGAGCGGTATATCCACCAAGCTCGCGAAGCGATCGAGCGTCAGCTCAGCGCGATAGCCAAGCTCTTTGACATCTCATTGAGTGTCGAGTGGTCGGCGCAAAAAGACCAAGCTCAACCACGAATCGAGCTTGATGAAACTCTCAAAACCGGTTTGGCGGCAGCTGCTCAGTAATCTGATAGAGCCAGTTTGATCGAGAAAGATCCAGAAAGTTCTTAGCTGATCTAGACTGATCTAGACAGCGCTCGGATGCCAAATCGTCTTGAACTCAACGAATGGGTCGAGCCATGCGGGACCTGAGCACTGGGAATCGTCAAAGTAATCAATCGGATCTTCACGCAAGCAGACACGCTTGAGATTAACCGCAGCTCCCTCGCGGAGTTGGGTCCGTTGCTCGTCTGAGACTCCGCCAGCATGGATCGCGATGATCTCCCGGTGCGAAGAATAGTGGGGGACAAGTTCCTCGCGGAATCCGGTCAGGAGATTGACCACTCCTGCAGGGACATCACTTGTTGCGAGGGCTTCTGCGAGGATCATCGCGGGGATCGGGTTGTGCTCACTTGCAAGAGCGACCACGGTATTACCCATCGCAAGTGGTCCCGCGATCATTGAAATCAGCCCGAGTAGGGGCGGGGAGTCGGGCGCGATGCATCCAACGACCCCCATCGATCCTGGGATGGTGAAGTTGTGGTATGGGCCGCTGACTGGATTGGAACCTCCCATGACCGAGGAGTATTTGTCGGTCCAGCCCGCGAAGTGGACGACCCGGTCGATCGCTGTGTCGACCTCGCGCTCGCCATCGTGCTCAATCGCGGATGCAAGCTCTGCTCGTTTACCTTCCATCATTTCTGCAAGACGGTAGAGGATCTGTCCTCGCAGATACGCGGAGGAACCGGACCACGCTCGATCAGCGCCGTGCGCCGTCTCAACCGCGTTCCGCAGATCTTTCCGAGAAGCTCTGCAGACATGCGCCGTGTGTCCTGTTCCGATGTCGTGGACAAGTGTTGATCGCCCGGATTCGGTCCGAGGGAACTTGCCACCAATGAAGAGCTTGTATGTTTTCATGATCGGCATCCGTTCACTCACAGCATGTACTCCATCTCAATCTCGTGACGGATGGGAATCCCGTCGAGTCCTACATCAGGAATGGTTGGTTTGAGCTTGCGTGCTTCTTTGACCGCTTCGCGGTGGATCGCAACGATATCAAAGTCTCGGCGCTGATAGAAACGCATCGCTGGTGTGTTGTCGTTGGTGGTGACGAGCCAGAGTCTTTTGCATCCTTGCTCTCGAGCTTTGTTGCGCACACCGGTGAGCAGGCATGACCCGATCCCGCCGTGTCCTGCCATGGAGTTGTGGGTGACGATTTCGCATTCATCCCCTTCGATGCTGTAGGTCAGCAAACCGACTTCTGCACCATCGCGGACCGCGACGATTCCGGGGAGTTCGTCTGCTTGAAACTTTCGGCCTCGTGTGACCTGCTCGGTCGATGCCCAGTATTGCTGGAGCACGCGCTGCGCCCAGTGCTTGTCTTCCGAGGTGAGATCGCGGATTTCGAACGACTGTGAAGCTGGTATTGAGCTCATATGCTGTCCCTTTCAATCATGAGTGTTCATAGTCGGGGGTGTATCGATGTTTATTTCAGGTATGGGGCCAGTCCGTGCCGGCCACCCTCGCGACCGAATCCTGATTCTTTGTAACCTCCGAACGGCGAGGTTGGATCAAACTGGTTATAGGTGTTGAGCCAAACAACACCCGCATCGAGTTTGCTGGCCATGTCAAAGATTTTGGAGCCTTTGTCAGTCCATACGCCCGCAGCCAATCCATAGGGTGTGTTGTTGGCTCGCGCGATCGCTTCATCAGGAGTGCGGAAACTCATCACTGAAAGCACGGGTCCAAAGATTTCTTCGCGTGCAATCGCATGGCTGGGTTGAACTCCCGTAAAGAAGCAAGGCTTGCACCAATACCCCTTCTCTGGAAGCGCCGATGGATTCACATCATGACAGACTGCGCCTTCTTGGGAACCGATTTCTAGATACTTTTGGATGGTCCCGAGTTGCTCGCTTGAGTTGATCGCGCCGAGATCGGTATTTTTATCAAGCGGATCGCCGACCCGGAGTGATGCGAGCCGATCCTTGAGTTTGCCAACCACTGTCTCAAGGACACTTTCCTGGACAAACACTCGTGATCCAGCGCAACACACATGTCCTTGGTTGAAGTAGATCCCGCCGATCACGCCTTCTATTGCTTGGTCGAGTGAAGCGTCTTCAAAGATGATGTTCGGGCTCTTGCCACCAAGCTCAAGCGTGAGGCGCTTTGGTGTTGGTGCGGTAACCTGTGCGATTTTCTTCCCGACCGCGGTCGATCCCGTGAACGCGATTTTGTCAACACCAGGGTGATTGACCATCGCGGCGCCGGTCGCGCCCGCTCCCGTCATAATATTGACGACACCCTTTGGGAGCCCGACTTCTTCGCAGATTTCCGCAAGACGCAGCGCGGTCAGTGATGTGGTTTCCGCTGGTTTGAGGATGACCGTGTTTCCGCACGCGAGTGCAGGCGCGATCTTCCAAGCGCACATCAAGAGCGGGAAGTTCCAAGGAATAATCTGGGCGCAGACCCCGACGGGTTCAGGAGTGCGTCCCGGAAACGCGTACTCGAGTTTGTCAGCCCATCCGCCGTGATAGAAGAAGTGAGCTGCAGCAAGAGGGATATCGACATCACGCGATTCTTTGATTGGTTTGCCGCCGTCCATAGTTTCTAATATGGCAAGCTCACGGGCGCGCTCTTGGATGCGCCGTGCGATCCGGTAAAGAAACTTTCCGCGGACGATCCCTGGAAGAGCACTCCAAGATGGGAGCGCCGTACGCGCTGCATTGACCGCGCGATCAACATCAGATTCATCCGCAGCCGAGATCATCGAAAGCGTGTCTTCGTTGCTTGGATTTAGGGTCGGGAACTTGGTTCCAGATGCGGGTTCGACGAATTGACCATCAATGAAGAGTCCGTAACTGTCCTTGATATCAACTTTGACCGACTCGGGTGCGGGGTCATAGTCAAAGATTCCGCCTCCGCTTGCACCGCGGAAATCCAGCCCAGCGGTTGGGCTGCTGCCAGAATGATCGGACCTTGATTCGGAGTTGATTGCGCTGCTCATGCTCTATTCTATGAACCCCAATCCCATTATGCATGGGTCTCCCGATGTTCAGCACCTGAAAACGGTTGCTTTGAGCCACATAGATTCAAATTCAAGCGTTCTCAAGCCGATAAATCCGACATGACCACCGACTCCACAAACACGACTCAACCAGATGACTTCTTCTCAAGAATCGAAGCGCGGATCGATACAAAGAATGTTCGATGTACCATCAGCGAAATTCAACCTGGTTCCCAAGAGCATGAGGACGCTGGCTTAACCGTTCGTGTTGCCGATCTGACGGGTCAAGGCATGCGTTTGACCGCGCCGCAATCCAAACTCCCCGAGATCGGACACACTCAGCTCTTCACATTCACGGATTCTGACACAGGGAATGATCTCCGCGTCAACGGAGTTGTCCGGTGGATCCGCAAAGGGTCGGTGTTGTCACGAAAAGCAGAAATAGGAATCGAGTTTGTTGATCTTCCGGTTGCTCACCGGGACGCACTCATCCAGCTCGCGATTATGGGTGAGCTGACGATTGATCACATCGAAGAAACTCAAACGGATGATGGAGAATCTACTCCTTCGACTTCAAGAGTGAATCTATACGACATCCTTGGTGTGTGCCATCATGCATCGGATCAAGAAGTCACGCGTGCATTTAGGTTGCTTGTGAAAGCTTGGCACCCTGACCGGAATGAATCATCCCAGGCTCCTGTGCGCTTCGATGAAATCCACAAAGCATACTCGGTTCTCAGAGATCCAAAGCTTCGTGATCGGTACGACATGCAGTTTATCGATGACAACGATGAGCAAACAGGTTCAACTGGTCAGTCGGATCAAGCCGCGGCGTAGATCACCGCTGGTCACCACACTCTGGTTCCAATGGGAGTGAACAGAACGCTTATCCATGCCGAGGATACTGTGAACACTAGACCGATCAACATGCATATAGCGATGCATTTCTTGGACTGTTGATGACTCATAGTCTCACGCATCCGAGAAATCATGTCCCGCAGCGTACTCCCCGGTCTGCAGCTTTTGCATGCTTCGCAGCACATCGTTGAGCAATGAGCTCGCGCCGAAGCGGAACCACTCTGGTGAGAGCCAGCCCTCGCCCAGGGTTTCGTTGACCATGCAGAGGTAGTGCCACGCTTGTTTGCCGGTGCGGATTCCGCCTGCGGGTTTCATGCCGATTTTTTTGCCCCCGCGTGCTGCTTCGTCGCGGATCGCTTCAAGCATCACAAGCGTGACGGGCATGGTGGCTGCGGGTGAGACTTTCCCGGTTGAGGTCTTAATGAAATCGCCTTCACGGATCTGCTCGATCGCGATGTCGCTCGCTTTGCGGACATTGTCGTAGGTCTTGAGTTCACCGGTTTCGAGAATGACCTTGAGATGAGCGGGGCCGCACGCTTGAACGACCGCCGCGATTTCTTCTGCGACGATATCGTATTTACCGGATAGGAACGCGCCGCGATTGATGACCATGTCGATCTCGTTGGCGCCATCTGCGACGGCGCGCTCAACATCACGCAACCGGATATCAAGCGGGTACTGGCCTGACGGGAACCCCGTTGCAACCGAAGCAACATTCACGCCGGTGCCATCAAGCAGCTCAGCAGCATACGGCACCATTGATGGATACACACACACCGCTGCGACTGGTCTGAGTGTATGTCCGAGCAGTTCCTGATCGCGTTCCCATGGGCGCACCGCTTTCATGCACAAGCTGCGCACCTTTTCAGGTGAGTCCGCGCCTTCGAGGGTCGTGAGATCGATCATGGATGCAGCAAGTTCAAGCGCCGCGAGCTTGGACGCTTTTTTGATCGAGCGCGTTGTAAATGATGCTGCTCTGCGATCAACCATGACCGCGTCAACAGTGGGGGAGCTTGGGACAACATAGCTCATGGCTGTTCTCCCGGGCTCGTCTCTGATTCATCAGCAGATTCAGTCTCTGGTTCAGTAATCTCAACAACACCGAAGGGGAGTCCGGTTGATTCCCAGACGACCCATCCGCCGAGGAAGAGGCGGATGCGTTTTTTAAGCACCGTGTTGTATCCTGCTTGGATCATGCGTTTGGCCATAGCGCGGGCGCTTGCGGAGCCGGGGTTTTCGCCGTAGACGATAAGATTGTCATATTTGAGTAGTTCTGGGTCTGCGTCGTATCGGAGATCGATTTCGTTGACACGGATATTGCGAGCGCCCTTGATGTGTCCATCATTGAAGCGTTCGGGTTTGCGGACATCAATGAAGAGCGCCGCTTCGGGATTTTCAAGACCACGGTCGTAGAGATCCATTGCTTGGTTGAGATCGATAAAGTCGATCTTCTTGTCCGAAACATTCCCCCGGCATCCCCCAACGCTCCAGAGCATCAAAAAAGCAGAGAGAGCACACACAATTAACCGCATTCTTGAATCAAAAACCATGAACTGCATCTTTCTTGGATTTGCAGGAGAATAACAGATCAACCAAATGGGTTCATCCGTATATACCTAAACAGCCGTTGGTATGATATGCAAGCCCACTTTCAAAGGACCATTTTCAAGGAAAGCAGCGAACTCACCCAGAACGCCCACACAGAGCCCGGATGACCGATCAATGACCGATCAATCATCAAGCGAGCACTCGAATCCTCAAAAATGACCCACACCACGCACATCTCAGCCTGCAGACTCCTGACAATCGCATTCCTCTGCGTAGTACTTTTGCTTGTTCCCCAAACATCCGCCCAGCCAAACTCGGGTGATCCTCGAATCAGTGGATCAATCGAGCCTGTTGCTGAGCTTCTTACGAACAATCTGGTCTTCCTCACGATCAACCTGGAGATCGACAAAGAGTGGCACACCTACTGGCCAGGAATTAACGACACTGGTTACGGGATCTCAGTTGAGTTCAACCCTGTCGATGGAATTACCTTCGGGGACCCAGTCTTTCCAACACCAAAGCGATACATCGCTCCGGGTGATATTCTCGATCACATCTATGAAGATCAAATCCAAATCCATGTCCCCGTTGAAGTTGATGGTTCTCTGGTTGGAGAAAACCCGATAGCGATTGAAGCGACTGTTGACTACCTGATTTGCAAAGAAGTCTGCATCCCCGAATCGATTGTCATCACCACATCTGTGAATGCAAAATATTCTTTGGACACTGATGTAAACCGAGTGATCAGCACAATGACGGGGGCATCGAGCGGTTTGGATTACGCGGTGCTAATTCCTGACACACTCAACGATGAAAACTATGTGCCGTTTGAGGATACGTCGACCATGGTGGTCGATGGTAAGACTCTGCAAGTTGTTATTTGCGGAGAATCATACTTAACTCGATCATGGAGTGGTGATGTGTTTACACTTCGCCGTATAAATGCCACAGGCTACAAGTTCTTTCCCGATGATAACTGCAGCAACCCAGTCGATCTCATGCTACAAGGACAAAGTGAATCCAGCATATTCACCATGGCATTTGATCGACAGTATGAAGACAATCCAGATTCACTAGCCCGTATTTCCGGTCGGCTCCGTGTGCACTACGGTGATGGCTGGGAAGATTATAATATCGATTACACACAACCACTTACGCAGGAGATTAAGCCATGACATCACTTCTCACCACCAAATTCAAAGCACTCACCATCGGCCTAGCCGCTCTGGTTGCAGCACCCGCGATCATGATGGGTGCTGCGAGCACCACCGAAGCATCCGCGCCAGCTGCAGTCGGCGCCTCAGCCCCAGATTTCACGCTGATGGATCTTGATGGCAAAGCACACACCCTTTCAGAGTACACCAAAGAGGGCAATGTCGTTGTCCTTGAGTGGTACTCACCGACTTGCCCGTTCGTCCGCAAACATTACCGCGATGACACCGGGACCATGACCAAGATGGAATCTGATCTTCAAGGCAAGAATGTTGTCTGGCTCCGCATCAACTCGGCGCACGCTGAGCATCCATCCGCAGACATGAAGCTCAACAAGGACACCGCAGCAGACTGGAACATCACCAGCCCGATCCTCATGGACCCTACCGGCAAAGTCGGCAAGTCCTACGGCGCCAAGCGCACCCCTGAGATGTACATCATCACTTCCGACCAGACCCTCGTCTACCACGGCGCGATCGATAACCGCTCAGATGCAGCAGCACCCGGAGATGACAACTATGTCTCCAACGCACTCGAAGAAGTCCTCGCTGGTGAGAGCGTGACCAAGTCAAAGAGCAAGGCCTACGGCTGCTCGGTCAAGTACAACTAAATCGGTGTACCTGATGACCAAGACTTGAGAATCAACCCTTTGGGTCAACCCATGTCCTCTTTCTTGAACCCGGCCCACAGTGGCCGGGTTTTTTGATTCTGATCGCGTACCTACCCGATTTGTGCGAATCCGTGGTCGTCTTATGACAAATCAGTGCTTACGAGCCGATAGACTTTACAGACCGCAACGCATTCCCGGAGCACCCCATGTTCGATATTCCCGGCCCTCTGGGCACCCTCGTCAACTTCCTCACCATCGCACTGGGATTCGGGTCCATCATCTTTGTGCACGAACTTGGTCACTTCCTCGCAGCCAAATGGGCAGGGATCCGCGTGCTCGCATTCTCGATCGGGTTCGGTCAGGTCGCGTGTTCATTCCGCAAAGGGATGGGGTTTCAAGCGGGATCGTCAGAACCCAAATACATGCAGCTGGTGCGAGATCAGAATGGCGATCACACCAAGCTGGATATCTCCCCAACCGAATATCGACTCTCCTGGCTCCCGCTTGGTGGGTATGTCAAGATGCTCGGTCAAGAAGACCTGAATCCAAACGCGGTATCGGCAGCACCCGATTCGTACCAAATGTGCCCGATCCCTAAGCGCCTGGTGGTGATCAGCGCTGGGGTGGTTGTCAATGTGATTACTGCTGCGTTGCTGTTCATGCTTGTGTTCTCGGTGGGTCTGAACATCATGCCGACCAAGGTGGGGCAGGTGCTCCCGGGAAGTCCTGCTTCGCTTGCGGTCCCAGCAGATTCACAATATGGGGTTGGTCTTTTGCCCGGCGATACCATTCTTGAAGTCGATAACAAACCGGTCGCAGCGTTCCGCGACATCGCGACTGAAGCTGCGATGTCCAGCGCCAAGAGATCCACACCGATTCTGGTGATGCGCGATGGGTACAACCAGCCAATCCAGTTTGCTGCGGATCTCAAACCGGGCGCGGCGCTTGGGCTTCTAGATCTCGGGATCACACCAATCCGGTCAACGGAGTTGTTACTCACCGATAATCTTGATCTGTGGAATATGCGAGCCGACGATTATGGGCTGGATCAAGTGCCTCCAGGTTCGATCATCAACTCGATCAACAGTCAGCAGGTGAGCACGACCTTGGACATTCAGCGGATTGCTGCTGAGAGTCAAGAACTGGTCGTTGGGTACACGAATCCTGATGGTGAATCGGGGACCGCTGGTGTTCGTTCTGAGCAAGAACTGATGATCGAGCGTGTCGTCGTTGATGAGACAGAGCTTGTAATTGAACATGTCTTGGGGTTGACGGGACTGATGCGTGTGCATCCAGATGTATCTGCATCGGAAACCAAGCAGGGATTAATGCCCGGCGATATCTTCATTGATATCGCAGGTGTTGAGTATCCGTCGATGGATGACGGGATCCGCACAATCCGCGCCAATAAAGGCAATCCAATCGATATCAAAGTACTGAGGGGCGACCGCGTGGTCGAGCTTGAGGTCCAGGTCTCTGATGATGGACGCGTCGGGTTTTATCCCGGAACCACAACCTACTCATCAGCGATGGTTTCGATCTCGTCTTCGGTTGCCAACACGCTGAGAGTAGATTTTCCTGTTGGATCGGTGATCGTTTCCATGGGAGATCAGCCGATTCACTCGCTCGATGATCTTGTGACTGCAATCGTTGATCAGACTGCTGGGAAGTTTGATCCATCGAGTCCTCATCAGTTGATGAAAGTGCAGTACATCCCTGCAGGGGATATCGGGGCTCAGCCTGTTGATGGTTTCATTACGCTTTCGGGTGATCAACTCGCTCGGCTCCATCATCTGCCAAAGCGCTGGCCAGGGGGGGCGGACATGTCCACGCTCTTTCTTCCTGTACAAGTCATCGACAAAGCTGATTCACCGGTCGCAGCTGTTAAACGCGGTCTCCATGAATCACGCCGGATCATGCTCCAGACCTACCTGACTTTCCTGCGTCTTACCCAGGGATCGGTCAAGGTTGAGCATCTCAAAGGTCCGGTCGGGATCGCGCACATCGGGACATTGATCGCCGATGAAGGGTTCATCAAGGTGCTGTTCTTTATGGGGTTGATCTCGATCAACCTCGCGGTGATCAACTTTCTCCCGCTCCCCATCGTCGACGGCGGACAGTTCCTGTTCCTGATCTACGAATGGATCCGTGGCAAGCCCATCCCCGTCGGGGTCCAGAACGCGGTCACGATGGCGGGGCTGTTGCTGATTGGGACGATGTTCATATTGGTGACATTCAACGATATCAAATCGCTCATCGGGTTCTGATGCGCCTCGGATGATCTACAGTCACCCATGCCCGCACTCCTCGGACTACTGCAGCTTCTCTTTGTCGGCGCCCTTGCGACGGTGGCGGTGCTGATTATCTACACCGCATGGTCGCTTTTGCATCCACCCAAACGGACATATGCGTGGGCGCTCTCGCGCGGGGTTGCGGGGGATCCATCAGAGCTTGATGAGCCGCTTGCGTATGAACCGATCTCGATTCAGTCCAATGGGCAAACACTCCGCGGCTGGCTAATCAAAGGGCACGCGCCATCCGCTCCCAGATTAGTACTTGTGCATGGGTGGGGATCGTCATCCATCGGAGCGCTCAAGCGGGTCCCGCGTCTGGCAAGTGTTGTATCAGAAATCATCACGCTCGATCTCCCAGGTCATGGAGAATCAACAGGCACCGCACGGATGGGCACCAGTGAGCATCTCGATATCAATACCCTGCTGAGCTCGCTCGATGAGGCCAAGCCAACAGTGCTGTATGGATGGTCGATGGGCGCCGGGATCGCGATGCGGGCAGCAGTCGAGTACAAAGAAGCGCACGATATTTGTGGAGTTATCGCGGAGTCTCCGTATATTCATGCGATCACCCCAGCCCGCAATGTCATCCGGTTGCGCGGTCTCCCGATCGCACTCAATATCGAACCGACGATTGCATTGCTCGGAGTGCTGCGTGGTGTTGGTCCGTTCTGGAACGGATTTGCGCGCGACAAGATCGCTGCCAGTCTCCAGGTCCCGCTGCTCCTCATTCACGGCTCAGATGATCCGGTGTGTCCGATCGATGACTCGAAACAACTACAACAAGCATCAAAGAACACAGAACTGGTTGTTATTGAGCACGCGGGTCACAACAACATCTGGACAGTGCCAGAGTTTTCAGAGAATGCTGGTGAATCGATCCAAAATTTCATGCAAGCTATTGACGGATCGCAATTTCCATCGCCCTCTCAGCAATGATGTCTGATGCGTCATAGAGCGGAAGTGGGGAAGTCTGCGCGGAGATCATCAGTGGCGCTTCGCTGCATCCCAAGATCAGTCCCTCGCATCCCTCAGCGGCGAGTCGATCGACGATGCCCATGACCGCGGCGCGGGAATCATCACAGATCGCGCCATAGATCAACTCGTCGAAGATGATCGTGTCCAAGGTCTCCGCGTCCTGATCAGTTGGTCGGACGAGCTTGATACCTTTGATTCCAAGATCGGTTTGGTAGACTGATCCTGAGGTGACATATTTGGTGCCGATCACGCCGACCTTGGTGCGCTCGTCGCGCGCGATCGCGTCAGCGACCGCATCGGTCATTTTGATCCACGGGATCGGAGAGTTGGCATCCGCGAGCTGAACCGCGTGCTGGACTGCGTTGTCGGGTGTGAAGCAGAACTCCGCGCCGATTTCGGCAAGCTTGTGCGCTGATTCCTGCAGCATTTGACCGACGAGTCTCCAGTTGTCGCTTCGGACCGCTTGGATATAGAGCGCGAGCGGGATGTTGTAGATCGAGACGACGGGGTGTTGATCCGCTGGGAGCTTGACCGATGCATGGCGAAAGAGCTGACGATAACAGCTCGCAGCGCCCTCGGGACTCACAGCAACGATCCCAATATGCTTGGTCATAGTGACATCCTTCCAGCCCGCACGATCAATACACTTAAAACCCATACATCGTCTAGACGATCCTGTTTAAGCCAACCTTGCGGTCGTCCTTGTTCAATCATCCACGATCTGCGCGGATCTGTCAATCTCATTTCATGTTTGTGCGAGATTGCGTTTAGCTCATGTTTTCTGAGCTGCTCACCTACAATCACGGGATATGAACCAGAATCCATTCGAAATCCTCGAATTATCCCCAACATTTGCAATCACTGCGGACCAGATCCAGCGGGCATATCTGCAAAAATTATCTACTGTGCACCCGGATCTTGGGATGGGAGACACGCAACCTGCTGTGGATCCTGCTTCGCTCAATCAAGCGCGTGATACCCTCAACTCGGACGAAGCACGCGCCAACCTCGTGCTCGACTTGCTTGGTGGACCCTCAGCATCAGACACCTCTCTTCCTGATGGGTTCCTGATGGAAATGATGATGGTGCGCACTCAAATAGATGAAGAGGTGGAAGAAGAAGGCGATCAAGCACGGGACCGGTGGGAGCAATGGGCAGCGGAACGACGCGAAAAAACTATTCTCGAGGTGACGCAGTTATTCGAGAAAGCTCAGTCGGTGGAGGCTGCAGACACCCAGCCAGTTTTCAACGAGCTCAGGATGACACTCAATGCATGGAGATACACCGAGCGACTCATTGAACAGCTTGATCCCACATACGATCCTGCGCGATCGGATTTCTAAATCTTGCTGATACAGTTCTCAACCATCAACTCTATGTACCTCGCCCAAGCTTCATCTTTCTCAGCACAGACTCCTCTCATGATCGTCATGGGGATCTTGTTGCTCTGCTCTGCGGTTGCATCCGCATCCGAGACCGCGCTCTTTGGGATCTCGACAAGCAGTAGGATTTCACTTAGAACTACACATCCTCGCATTTCTATAGCAGTCGATCGATTGCTTAGCAATCCGCGTCGGTTGTTGTTGCAGGTTTTGCTGCTCAATATGGTGGTCAATGTTGCGTACTTTATTGTGACTTCGATCTTGACGCTCAACGCTGAATCAACTTCTGCGCGGATTGTGATCTCTATTGCATCTTTGTTTTCGATCATTCTTGTTGGTGAAGTCTTCGCCAAGCTCGCAGCGGTGGTCGCGCCCATTCTCTGTTTACGGATCGTGACCCCTTTGCATCTTGTTGTGCGCCAGCCTCTGCGCCCGCTGATTGCGGTGCTCGAGCGATACTTCATTCTTCCGGGTACCAGACTGCTCGTGCCCAGCCCGCCTCCTCCGCCTGGGATTACCCCTGAAGAGATGAGCACGCTGCTCAAGATGGGGACTGACGAGGGATTAATTGACCAGACCGAGCAGGACCTGCTGAACTCGATTGTGATGCTCTCTCAGCGGACAGTCGAAGACATCATGCGCCCTCGTGTAGATTTCACATGGATCGACTCAGAGGCAACGCGAGAAGAAGTCATTGAGCTATGCGTGCAGACCAGCACGACACGGTTCCCGGTTTTTGAAGGTGGGATCGATGGATCGCCTCTCGGTATGATTGATGCCAAGCTGTATCTGAGCGGTCAATCGCTGGAGTCGAGTCTCAGCCCGTTGTTCTTTATCCCAGAGCAAGCGACGATTGATGCACTGCTCAATCAGCTCAGGGACAATGCGCAAACCAACGCGCTTGTGGTCGATGAACACGGGACAGTAGTTGGTCTGGTCGCGCTTGCGGACATTGCGGATCTGCTTCTAGATGGAATCACGAGCGCTCAATCGGATGAGGCTCAGGAGATCCTCATGATCGGTCCCGCGACCTGGTCGGTTCCAGGACGGATCGCGGTCCACGAGTGGTCAACGCTCTTTTCGGGAATCGGGGGGGCTACATCTGGTCAACCCAGCCTAAATATAAGCTCAGCAAAGACACTGGCGGGATTGATCATGCACACGCTTGGTCGAGTGCCTGTGGTTGATGATGAGATACAGATCGGTCCCGCGAGTTTGCGCGTGATCTCCATGAACGATCTTGTGGTTGATAGTGTCGAGGTCAAGCTTGATATCGATGGTCACGCGCCCTCTGACGAGATTGAATCCTCAGATATTGAAAGCTCAGATATAGATCAAGAAGACTCTGGTTCAGGGAGGCAGCGCTGATGCCTACCCATGAACTTGTGATTTGGTGGATACTCGCGGGGGTAGGAATCCTTGGGTCTGCATTTTGCTCGGGACTCGAGGTGGGATTGTACTCGGTTTCAAGAGTGTTCGTGCGTGTGCGGTCGGTTGATCAACCACGCGCTCAGGCGCTGAGTACTCAAATCGCGAACCCCGCGCCGGTGCTTACGACGCTCCTCGTGTACAACAATGGGTTTAACTATCTCGCGACACTCTCGTTCACAGCTCTGCTCTCAACAACAGATTTGTCAGATACGCTTATCATCATCATCCAAGCAGCGGTACTGACTCCAATCCTGTTAATTTTTGCTGAATCGATCCCCAAAGAACTGTTCAGATCTCGTCCAAACTCGATCATGGAGCGATTGATCCCGCTTGTGATCACCATGCGGTGGACTTTGACCATTGTGCCCATAACGCCGGTGATCACATGGTTTGCCAATACGGTGGCCAAGCTCATGGGGGCGGACTATTCGGGGTCCGTCCAGAACGCGCGTCAACACATGGCGGACTTGATCAAGCACGGCGACCAAAAAATCACCAAATCACAAACCGAAATGATCGACCGCGCTCTCCAGTTGAATCAGACTCCGGTCCATACAGCCATGCTCCCAATCGCCAGCGTGATTCGAATATCGAGTTCAAGCACGGTCACTAATGCACTGGCGTCCATCAAGAAAAGCAATCATTCTCGATATCCGGTACAAGATCCCGATGGCTGTATTATCGGGTGTGTTCAAACGATCGATCTGTACGCGTGTTCGGACGACACTATTGCGAGTCTGATCAAACCGGTGGTTCATTTGCCTGTCAAGACCCCGATGCGCCAAGCATTGACCATGATGAACAACTCTGAGGCGCGATTGGGAGTTGTGACCCGAGAGGGTCAAGATGTTGGGTTAGTGACCCGGAAAGATTTGTTCTCGCCATTAATTGATGCAACTCACGATTGGTAGTCGTTTATTGGGAATATTGGCGGCGTTCTCGGAGTTGTGAGTAGGGTGCTGGTCTGTAGACACTGGAGCGTACTATGAAAAACCATTTTGTGACGATTGTCCTTCTTGCATTGGTCTTGTACATCATCACCCCCAAGGTGATGAACATCATCTCAGGACCAGCGGAGACGCCTGGTATCTTTGTCCAGAAGCTCTCGCTCCAAGCGGCGCAGGAGCAGTCCGAGACGACCGGGAAGCCGATGCTTGTGCTGGTGACCGCGGATTGGTGCCCGCCGTGTCAGGCGCTTAAAAAAGGCGCCCTCACCGATGACTCAGTGACCCAGTGGGTCAAAGAGAACATGGTCCCTGTGTATCTGGAAGAATCGGTGAATCCTGAAGAGATCCGGATGCTTCCGGTGAACTCGTATCCGACTACGCTGGTGATCCAAGATGGGAACATTCTTGGTCAGTTTGCGGGAAATGCGTCTGCGAGCTCATTTCTCTCGAAAATCAAACAGATCTCCAACTAGTAATTCCTGAACCGTATCGGTCTTAAACAGGTATAGAAGCAGGTGGAGTGATCTTGACGGATCCCTCTCTGCCCCCACAAACGCGATCTGATCGCGTATTGTCACATGTACAATCAACCAGTTCTTTACTCACCCAAGGCGACCACATGTTCAAAGCTCCCACAACCGCCCTGATTGCTATTCTTGCTATCGCTGTCTTTGGATCAGTGATCGTGGTCACCACCAACGCTGCTCGCACACCGACCGATTATGGGTTCTACGACCCCATCGTCGATGTCCACACACTCATCGAGCATCTCTATGTTGAAGAACCCACTGATGACGAGATTCAGCTGGGCGCGATTACCGGGATGCTTGAGAACTTGAACGATCCGTATACGACCTTTATCCCCGCTGAGCTCGAGCGTGATTTCAACAAGGATCTGCGTGGTCAGTATGTCGGGATCGGCGCCGAGGTTCAGTTGCGCGACGGATGGCTCACGATCGCCTCACCAATGGATGACTCCCCGGCATGGAAAGCGGGTGTGATGGCTGAGGATAAGGTCATCAAGATCGATGGAGAATCGACCTGGGGCTACACCATCAATGACTCGATCGACAAACTGCTCGGACAACCCAATACACAAGTCACCATCACCGTTGAACGCGATGGGCTTGAAAAAGACATCACTATTACCCGCGACCATATCCAGGTCCAAGCGATCAAGGGATTCTTGCGCAGCGGCGGGGGTGAAGGGCCTTGGCGGTACCTGATTGATGACACCAGCAACATTGCTTACATCAGATTGACGCAGTTCATTCCGGGGTGCGCCGATGAACTTGCCACAGCAATCCAGACCGCAACAGAGAATGCTGGTGGTGAGCTTGGCGGATTGATTCTTGATCTCCGTTACAACCCCGGCGGGCTTTTGAGTGAAGCGGTCACCATGGCGGATCTGTTCCTTGAAGAGGGTGTAATTGTTTCGACCAAAGGCCGGGCGCACGAAGATCGATCCGAATCCGCCCAAAAGAAGGGCACGCTTCCAAACTTCCCGATGGTCACCCTGATCAATGGGTCATCGGCATCCGCATCTGAGATCCTTGCGGGAGCACTGGCGGACCATAACCGTTCGGTCATCATTGGCGCTCGATCATTTGGGAAGGGGTCTGTGCAGACTGTGCGTCCGCTCGAATCGGGCGCGGGCACGCTTAAAATGACCGAGCAGTATTACTACCTCCCGTCTGGAAGATTACTTCATCGCCGAGACGACTCAACCGTGTGGGGCGTGGACCCGACACCGGGGTATTACCTCTCGATGACCAATGAAGAGCGCGTAGCGATGCTCAGCGCTCGGCGCGATAATGAAGTGATCCATAAAACAGACACTGCTGATCTCATGGATACCACAGAGATTGTCCAGGCGCTCAGTGATGTTCAGCTTACCGCAGCGGTCAATGTGTTGAATCATCGAATCACGACCGGAAATTTCACTCCAGTCGGGATCGAATCGAATCAGCCTGATGATGCTGCGTTCGAAGAGCTTGTTGCCCTTCGTTTGCAGGAAGAGCGCATCCTTCGTCAGCTTGAGCGCATCAACCGCAGAGTCACCGCGATCGAGTCGGTGGTTGATGCGGACGAGGATCCACTTGATCTTTGGGATGATTCGATCACGGTCGCGGGAGGTCAGCTCGTGGTGACTGATCCAGACGGAAACACCGTTGCGGTCCTGGAAATCACCGGTCAGAACCTGGAACGCTGGCTCATCGACGCTGAAGTTAAGAAAGTCGATTCCGAGGACTCCGACCAGTGATCGTCTTGGGAATCGAGTCTTCATGCGACGAGACGGCAGCAGCGATCGTCAGCGATTCGACCCAGGTCCTTGCCTCGGTGGTGGCATCGCAAACCCAAATCCATGCGGAGTATGGCGGGGTGGTCCCCGAGATCGCATCAAGACAACATGAAATCAACATTCTCCCTGTGCTCAAGCAGGCCCTCAATGATGCAAATCTAACACTTGATGATCTCGATGCTATTGCAGTTGGGCACCGTCCCGGACTTGTAGGTTCGCTTCTGGTTGGGTTATCCGCAGCCAAAGCGTTGAGCTGGTCATGCAGCAAACCCTTGATTGGAGTTGATCATGTGCATGCCCATCTCTATGCACCGCTGCTTGATTCAGATATGTCCCCGGAGTTCCCTGCGCTGGGGTTGGTGATCTCAGGAGGACACACCTCGTTGTACAGAATGGAATCTCCAACCAAACTTAGTCGGCTCGGAGCAACCATCGATGACGCGATCGGTGAAGCGTTTGATAAAGCCGCTTCGATCCTGAATCTTCCATATCCCGGTGGACCACACATTGATCGGCTCGCGCAAGATCCTGAGGCAAACGAGCGGGTCGTTGACTTTCCGATTTCTCGTTTAGGTAAAGAGTCTCTGGATTTCAGTTATTCAGGTCTCAAGACGGCGCTGCTGTATGCTGCCAAGGGAAAGCCGAATCCGCCCAAGCTCCCCGGGAAACCCCAAAGGGTCGCGGAGGCTGCGCCAGAACTCACGGATGATCGAGTCCGTGATCTCGCTGCCAGCTTTCAACGGGCTGCGGTTCAAGCGGTTGTGCTCAAAGTGACGCGGGCGCTTGAGCAGCACCAAGATCTCCGATCAATCATCATTGGTGGTGGGGTCAGTGCCAATACGCTGGTTCGTTCATCGTTGACTCAGCTTGCGCATGAGCGCTCGATGCCGCTGCTGATACCGCAGATGCAGTACTGCATTGATAACGCAGCAATGATCGCTGGGTTGGGGTCTGTGATGTATGCGAGCGGACACCGCGACGATCTCTCACTCTCAGCAACACCCACCACATCATGCTGAGATCATGCTGAGGTGTTGATCAGTTTATCTATGTCATATTGATTACCCCATAGCTTACCCACAATGAACCCCATCGATGACATTTTCGACGCTTTGGACCGTCCCGCTCAGCGTGATACCCATCCTGCAGCATTGCCAATCGAGGAACTCCTCAAAGATTGCGTCATCACCAAAGGGCGATCATCCGGACCGGGGGGCCAGCACAGAAATAAAGTATCGACTCATATCTTTATCACCCACACCCCGACGGGAACAACCGCCCAAGCAGGGGAACGACGGAGCGCCAAAGAGAACCAGTCCGTCGCGGTGAGCAGGCTTCGTCACACCCTCGCGATGACCATCCGGATCTTCGTCCCGTCTGGGGATATCCGGTCAGAGCTTTGGAAATCGCGAACACACAAGCAACGGATATCGTGTGCGACCAAGCACAAGGACTACCCATCGATGCTTGCTGAAGCACTGGATGTGCTCGATGCGAGCGGGTATGAACCGACCAAAGCAGCGATGCGTCTCGAATGCTCCTCTACTCAACTCCTCAAGCTGATCTCTGCGCATCCTCCAGCACTTGTCTATGTGAATGCTCAGCGTGAGCGTCATGGGATGCACCCGCTCAAACGGTAGATCACGCTATCGACATATCCAGCGTGATGCGAGCGTGTTTGGTGATGGGATCTAGACTGCGTTCAGCCGATCTTGAGCAGTTTGATAAGGATATTGGCTGGTATCCTCCTACACTTTCTATCCATGCCAGAACCCACTGATCGTCAATCTATTAAAGTCCAAGCTGAGCGGGCGATGCTTGCTGCTGTGCGTTTGCCTGAATCCACCTTCGATCCGACGGATCCATTCGGTGAGCTCACCGAGCTCGCTATCCAGGCGGGCGCGGTGGTCGTGGGGCAGATTGAGCAGCGACGCGATCGACCCGAATCTGGTACCTACATGGGCAAGGGTAAGCTCGAAGAGCTCAAAGCTGCGTGTGATGAGCTTGATGTGAAGACGATCATCTTTGATCACGATCTCTCACCCAAGCAGATCGCGAGCATCGAAAAAATCACAGAACGCAAAGTGCTTGATCGATCCGAGCTGATCCTCGATATCTTCGCATCTCGCGCGGTCTCTCATGAAGCCAAACTCCAGGTCGAAATCGCTCAGCTCGAATACACCTATCCAAGACTGCGCGCGATGTGGTCACACCTTGAACGCATCGTCGGTTCTGGTGGTATCGGTGGTCTAGGAACGCGAGGGCCGGGCGAGCAGCAACTCGAAATCGACCGTCGATTGGTTCAGCGCCGCAAGACCTTGCTTCAGCGAGAACTCGAAGATATCCAAGCACGCAAGCGCCGAGCGGTCGAGAAGCGGAACAATGATCATTTCACCGTCGGTCTTGTTGGGTACACGAATGCGGGGAAGTCGACCATTTTCAATACCCTGACAGAAGGCGGCGCGTATGCCGATGACCGTGTCTTTGCAACACT
>JBGCDI010000040.1:0-8007 GCA_045105315.1 Phycisphaerales bacterium
ATAGTGCTCTGGTCTTATCTGCTTCAAGCTGCAATAACTTCAATAAAGTATGATACAAATCTTCTCACCCATGGTACTGAGATACGACAGCATATAGAGCATGATTCCGCAGAGTCTCCTAGCCTTCTCTTGTGGCACCTCAATGAAATGCGACTTCTCGACAGTCATGCTACATCAACAAAGAAAGACCAGGTTTTGAACGATGCGTATGCCAGCTTAGGGATTGATGAAGCACAGATCATTTCTGGCTACGGGATTGCGCTTGACCAAGTTTATGACTCGATCATTGATGAATTAAAGATGATTGAAGAGTATATTCGGAAAGCCGCAATAGACGCAGGCAATACCCAGTAATCATACGAGTTACAAAGCACGCTCCAGGGGGGAAGGTTTCAAGCGTGCCGTGGGCACTGATCACATCGCGTGGAGCGGGGATTTACGAAATGCCAATCCAAGCTAGCATTCAAAGCCGACCGCCTCACTCCTTGCGAGTTGATTTCTTCAGTATGGTTGTTGTAGATTGATCGCGGTGGGAGGCTTCAATGATTTGTTCAATTTGCTCTCGAGCGATTTGGCTCAATGTTCCCCATGCACCGATCAACCGTTGGAGTTGAGGCTCAGAATGAGACTTATCGTCGGATAATGCGACGCATTTTGCGACGCGTGTGTCTGAAATCAGCGTTTCTGAGCCACTAGGGGGCAGTGTTCGAGTCTGTCCAGGCCCATATTCTCCATTCTATGAACGAATGGACCAGACCAGAGGGATCAGCATAGTTGCTGATCCCTTTTCTATCGCCTGTTGTGAAGTTCAGTATTGAGCCCCTCAATCTTCATCCCTCCCCCCTTCATCCCTCACCCTTCACGAAGCTTTCACAGAGAGAGTGGACTTTTACACCATTCCATTGCATTCCCACGAGTTAAACTGAGGAATCGATGAGAAATGCTGATATGATTCCTTTCCTATTTATTTCAATGAACTCGATACCACCTCGACCGATCCCAAGGACAGCCGCATGACATTCCCGAACGAGTTTACATGGGGCGTTGCCTCCGCAGCGTACCAAGTTGAAGGCGGAGCTACCGCAGGTGGACGAGGCCCAAGTGTCTGGGACGATTTCTGCAATACACCAGGGAAAGTCTTTGAAGGACATACCGGAGAGATCGCGTGCGATAGCTACAACCGGTACCCAGAAGATGCAAAGCTCATCCATGAACTGGGCGCACAAGGGTACCGATTCTCGATCTCATGGTCCAGACTCTTCCCAAACGGGACCGGTGAACCAAACGAAGCTGGATTTGCGTATTACGACAAGCTGATTGACGAACTGCTCTCCAGAGGCGTTGAGCCTTGGATTACGCTTTATCACTGGGATCTCCCCTCAGCACTCTACAAAAAAGGGGGCTGGCTGAATCCAGAATCACCAGAGTGGTTCCGCAACTACACCAAAGCGGTCGTTGAACGCTATTCTGACCGCGTCAAACACTGGTTCACCCTCAATGAACCCGCGATCTTCCTTGGTCTGGGTATGAACGAAGGTACCCACGCACCTGGTGACAAACTCACCCGGAAGGAAGTCCTTCTCGCGACCCATCACGCACTGCTCGCACACGGCAAAGCGGTCCAGAGCATCCGCGAGTTCTCTAAGCAACCACCAACCGTCGGGTTCGCGCCTGTCGGTTGCCTCAATACTCCAGAAACAGAATCTCCAGAAGATATCGAAGCAGCGCGCCAAGCAACCTTCGGAATCGAACCAGAAGGCTGGACATACAACTACAGCTGGTACTGTGACCCAGTCATGCTCGGACACTACCCGGAAGTTGGTCTCAAACTCTTTGGCGATGATGTTCCCAAATGGACCCAAGCAGACATGGACACCATGTCTCAGCCGCTGGATATGTTTGGGGTCAATATCTACAGCGCTGGAGTCGTCAAAGCGGGTCCAAACGGAGAACCCGTCCCCGTTCCATCAGTGAGGGGTTTCCCAACCACGATGTTCCGCTGGACGATCAACCCATCATCCATGTACTGGGGACCCAAGTTCCTCCAAGACCGGTACAAGCTCCCGGTCGTGATCACCGAAAACGGCCTCGCCTCTATGGACTGGGTCCACAGCGATGGCAAGGTCCATGACCTGGCGCGGATCGATTATCTGAATCGCTACCTAACCGAGCTGCGTCGCGCCAGCGAGAGCGGGATCGATGTGCGTGGGTACTTCCAGTGGTCCATTATGGATAACTTCGAATGGGCTGAGGGGTACGCATTGAGGTTTGGTTTGATCTATCTAGATTATCCGAACCTGAGAAGAATCCCGAAAGACTCATACCACTGGTATGCCAATGTGATTCAGACCAACGGTCGAGATGTTGGCAAAGACTTGCATCCGTTGATCTGAACGCGATCAATAAAGCACCAGTAAATATGGCCCCAAAGGTCTTGATTATGAACTTTCCCAGACCCACTGAAAAGTGCGTAACTGTCCCATAACAAGTATCAATCTTTGAAAAATGCCCATATTTTCAGCATTTCAGGCTTGGATTTGAGTCAAAATCTGATACACTGATGTAACTGTTACATGCACTCTGTGTGTTTCATCGTCGTATGTTGACCATGAACCGCGCAGGTCACAATTACAAATCACGATCTAAATTGAAGATCCAAGGAGAATCCCATGCGTCACGCACTCATCACCTCAGCAGCTCTCGGACTCGCAGCAATGGGCGCCAACGCCCAGAACCTTCTAGACAACGGAAGCTTCGAAGTTCCAGGACCAGGCTTTCTGCTCTTCCAAAGCTACCAGAACTTCGGTAATGTCTTTGCAGATGAAAGCATCGAAGTCCCAGCACTCGACGGAACCACCTCAGCAAAGATGTTCGGTGCAACCAACGGTCTTCAGAGTGACCAGGTCCTCCTGCAAGATGTTTCAGGCATCGTTGCTGGCAATATCTACACGCTCTCAGGATCAATCTGGAACCCATCAGCTGACGAGATCGGTCCAGAAAATGTCATCATCTTCCAGATGAACTTCCGTGACGCTATGGGCGCAAGCATCGAAGTTGCTCAAGTTGAAGTCGACTTCATGAACGAACCACTGGACACATGGAACGCACAAGAAGTCATGGCAATCGCTCCTGTTGGTTCAGACAGCATGACCGTTGCACTCCTCCACATCCAGCTCGGCGATGACCAAGGTCAACCAGTCCAACTCGGTGGTGCTTCATTCTGGGACAACATCATGCTCATCGAAGGCGAAGACATGTCCTGCAACAACCCAGCAGACTTCAACAATGATGGCGCACTCAACTTCCTTGACATCTCAGCATTCCTCAATGCGTTCGGTGAAGGCTGTAACTAATCGACCTGATTCGTTGAAGCACACAACAGTGCTTGAACACCAGTTCGTGTGAACACAAGAAAGCGGGCCTTGGCCCGTTTTTTTATGCGCTCACAAAACAACATACACATGCCGGAGCATACTCATCACTAAAAAACTGTGGTCTAGACCAATGGATATTCGTCTTTGATATATTGAAGCGAGTGGGAATCGAACCATTTGGTTTATCCCTCTTACCCTTTGACCGCACCGCTGGTCAGACCAGAGATGAACTGCTTCTGGAGCACCATAAACAGCAATCCTACCGGAGCAACGGACACCACGGTTGCTGCCATGAGCAGCCCGTAATCAGTGCGGTAGACTCCGCGGAGCTGAGCGATTGCAACTGAGAGGGGCTGCTTGGATTCAGTCTGGAGAACGATCTGTGGAGATATAAAATTGTTCCACATCCCCAAGAAGGTGATCAAAAGGAATGCGCCGATCATTGGACGAATGAGCGGGAGCACAATCACCAGGAAGATGCTTGCTTCAGAGCACCCATCGATCCGTGCTGCTTCGATCAGTTCATCGGGGACCGATTGCTGGACCGCTTGACGGAATAAAAACACACCAAACGCAGGGGCAAATGTCGGGAGCAAGAGCCCCCATACCGAATCAAGTAATCCAAGATCGTAGAGCAACTCATAACTCGGCGCGATTAACAAAGTTGGGGGCACGATCAATGACCCAAGAACGACCAGCGTCATGAAGGTGCGGCCGCGGAACCGAGATTTGGCCAGAACATACCCGGTCGCAGCGCAGAAGAAGGTCGCAAAGACCGCGCTGGCTGATGCATAGAAGGTCGAGTTGATCGCAGCTTGCCCAAACCCAAGCTCAAACAGGTTCCGGTAGTTATCAAAGCTCAACGCTTCCCATTTGATACCCAGGAATCCATCTCCAGGTGGGAAGAACATCCCGCTGAAAAAATCCTCGCGCGATTTGAGTGACGCGATCACGAGCCAGACATAGGGCAAGAGCACAATCACAGAGAGCAGACCAAGCACCAGATGCTTGGTCACACGCAATGCGATTGGTGATGGATGGGCGGGTTGATCAGCACTCATTGTGATGCTTCCTCTCTACGGACCATCCATATTTGAATCAGCGCAAGACCGATGAGCATCAGCGCCAGCGCCCACCCTACCGCACTCGCGTATCCGAGATCACCAAGCTCAAACCCGTTCTGATAGAGGTACATCACGATGGTGAGTCCGTCGTTGTTTGGTCCGCCGCTCCCTTCGAGCAAAATGTAAGGGAGTTCAAAGAGTTGGAGCGATCCGATCATCGAGAGCAGCACGACAAAGGTCGCGACCGGTCTGACCGCGGGGATGATTACATGCCACAACCGCGAAAGCGGTCCGGCGCCGTCGATCTCCGCTGCTTCGAGGAGTGATTTGTCGACATTCTGGAGAGCTGCGAGGAAGTAGATCATGTTGAATCCAACATACAACCACAACGAAATCAGGATCAGCGTGGGCATGATCTGTGTTTGCAGCCAATCAATTTCTAATAGTGTCTCATTGCCCGTCACCCATGCGAGTGAACGGTTCACTAGACCCGCTCGTTTTTCAAACGCGAGTGCGCCCAGCACAGAAACGAACACGAGCCCCATGAGCTGGGGACTAAAGAAGATCAGACGATAGATCGCGCGCCCCTTGAGTCTGCGTGAGTTCAGGACCAGTGCAAGACCAAACGCGAGCGGGAGCTGAATGAATAACGAACCCAAGGTGTAGTAGAGCGTGTTCTTGATTGATTTCCAGAACACGGGATCTTGGAACAGAAGCTGAAAGTTCTTGGTACCCACGAAGACCTGTGTGTCCGGGCCGTAGGTCTGATTGAGCGAAAGAAACGCGGACTGGATAAGCGGGTAGATCATGAAGACCGTAAAGAGCAATATAAACGGCGTGAGCGCCGCCCATGCGAAAACTACTTTGTTTTGAGAAATGTTTTGAGAGAGCTTACCCATTACTCGCTCTCCGTAGTCGCAAACGCGTTGCGGGACATTTGACGCTCGATGGTTGCCTGCGCCTGAGCGAGGAGCTCAGCTGCTCGCTCCTCAAGCATTTCTGGTTCATACTTCTCGTTGCTATTGGCCCAGTCCGCCAGATTCACCGCAGCGTCACGCACCGCGAGCACCGCGTTAAAATTATAAGGCGATGAAGTCCGCAACGGGATCTCAGGAGCGAGTTCAAGATACAACCGCCCCTTCGGTTGATCCATAAAGAACGGATCCGGTTCGTCATAAACAGGATCTGGCCAGAGCGAGCGGATCGGTGAGACGATGTCAACTTTGCGATACAACTCACGCGCGATCTCGGGGGATGTATACAGCAGCAATGCTGCTTCCCATGCTTGATCAAAGTGCTCGGAGGTTTTGGGGAATCCGAGCATGGTTCCGCCTCGAACACTTGTTCTGCGTCCGCCTGGTGTGAACGCGGGTAGGGGCATGACTTTCATCTTGCCTGCAATCTGAGGGACATGCATTTTCCAGATTGAACACATCCAGTCAGGAGCGAGGTATGCGATCGCTTCCCCGTCGATGCGTGCTTGGTGACCCGCAGCACTGAACTCGTTGATATCGGTTACGAGTGGATCGGGACCAACACACCACGACACCATCTTGCAGAGCAGCTCGATATTGATTTGGCTATCAAGAGTCGGGACGCCTGATGCATCAAAGAGTTCACCGCCCCCTTGCATGAGCAACAACTCGATGTTGTCTTGCTGGGTGATCCAGAAGGACATCGGGAAGTGATCAACAGCACCATCTGCAGAACCAGAAACACGCATCAGCGGTTTAAGAAGCGTGAAGAACTCGTCCCAGGTCTCCGCTTGCTCAAGATCGATTCCTGCTGCTTCAGTGATGTCCGCGCGATATGCGAGCATGACAGGGTGCACATCGTGAGGGAGTCCAAACACGCGCCCGTTGACACTCCATGGACTCAGTGATGGGCCATTGATTTGGTCATAGAGCCCTTCTGCTTTGAGACGATCGGTGAGATCGCGAAAACCGATTGCTTCAGTCGGCCCCATGAAGACCTGCCCCACTGTTGACCGCTCAACCTCAATAAGATCGGCAGTCGGGAGCCCACCAAAGAATCCGCTCATCATGCGGCTCTTGATCGCAGCAATACTCAGAAGCGAAAGCTCGATGTCTTTGTCATTTCCATCACCCGCTGCATTTTTCTCGTCGAGCATCGGCGCGTACATCGATTGATGTTCAGGTGAGAACACCCACATCTGCAGATCATCTGATTTGAGCTCAACCCGTGTCATCAGCACCAACCCGCTCATCACCAACAGCGACGAGATGATCCACACCCCGACCGATAAATGTTTGAGCGAGAGTAGGAAAACCGAGAGGGAATGTATCATTCAAGTTCTCAACTGAGATCGATCAATGATCGGATGATTGGAAGTGGTTCAGCGATCGATCTCGCCGTCTTGATTCAGACGGACCGCACGCTCGGGAGCGTAGGAAGTGGATTCGAGCACTTCAAAGTTCGTCGGACGGACCTCGCGGTAGGTCTCAGCCATGATCGATTCACTGGCGCGAGTAATCCAGCGAGCCGCTTCGATTCCGAGTGAAACCGCATCCTGACACACCGCGGTGTATCGCGGGTAGGTCTGGAAACGGGTGACCGAATCATCAAACCCGACGATCGACAAATCGCGAGGCACCTTGATTCCAAGACGCAAACACTTATGGAGCGCGCCGATGGTCGACATCGGGTTGGTGAAGTAAATCGCGGTTGGTGGATCTTCAAGCTCAAGCAAACGAGTCAGCATGATCTCGCCCCCAGCGGTGTTGGCCTCCGCTTTGACAATCAACGATTCGTCAATCGGGATGCCCGCTTTCTGGAGCGCTTCGACATACCCGCTCAAGCGGTCTTGGTGATCGGTATCCATCGTGTTGTGGATCGCAAGACCGATCCGTTTGTGATCAAGACCGAGGAGGTACTCCACAGCTTTCTGGGAGGTATCGCTTGAGATCGAATCGATGTAGTTGATCCGAGGATCGGTTGACCGATCTGCAAGCACCAGAATCGGGAAGTTCTCAGCAGCGATCTTTTCGATGAGTGAAGTATCACCTAGTGATCGAACTAGAATCGCTCGAACACCCTTGCGATGGAAAAACTGGGTGTAGCTCTCATCGTCTGATTTATCTCTTGCTGCGCTGATGAAGGTCAGGTCGTGCTTGCGTTCGTACACGCCCCGGAGGATACCAGAGAGCAGCGCCGCTTCGAAGTCACCCATATCGGATTTAACCGGATCTTCTGGATAGACAAGACCAATCACATTGGTGGGTTTGCGTCCGGTCGAAGGATGATATCCCGCTTCCTCCGCAGCTTGGAGTACACGCTTGCGAGTTACCGGACTCACACCTTCGTGATGGTTGATCGCGCGTGAGACCGTTGCTACGGAGATCCCGAGGTCACTTGCGATTTGACGAACAGAGCTCATACCTTATTCCCGTCCAAGTTCACGGTCTTCGACCTTTTTGTCATCAGGTGACCATAGTACTTGATAGGTGCTGCGTCCTTCTTCACCCTCAAAGAGATCGCGAGGTTCGTAATAATCTACATGACCATCAACGAATGCGAAGTTCGCTCCACCTTCGATTTTGAAAGCTTCG
>JBGCDI010000041.1:0-8119 GCA_045105315.1 Phycisphaerales bacterium
ATCAACACAAACGCATCCTTCAAAGGCGTCTTCTTCAAAATCCGGAAGCTCGACCATTCAAAGGTCGCGATCACGACCATAAACATCACGCCGACCAGCGCCGCCATCGGGATCATCTCGATCTGCTTGGATGCAAACAGAATAAACATCAGCAAGAAGATCGCCGCCGATATCCCCGACAACCGCCCGCGCCCGCCCGAGTTGATATTGATCATGCTCTGCCCGATCATCGCGCACCCGCCCATTCCGCCGAACAACCCAGTCACCGAGTTCGCGATCCCCTGCCCAACACACTCACGGTTCCCGCGCCCGCGCGTATCGGTCATCTCATCAATCAAGGTCATGGTCAAGAGCGACTCAATCAATCCAATCGCCGCAAGAATAAACCCATAAGGCAAAATGATCCGTAATGTTTCCAGATTCATCAACTCCGAAGAAATCGGCTTAAATGTCGGGAACCCACCCTTAATAGAAGCGATATCCCCCACCGTCTTCGTATCAATATTGAACCCGATCACAAGCCCGGTCACAAGCAAGATCCCAGCAAGCGCCGACGGAAACGCCTTGGTAACCTTCGGCAGAAAGAACATCACCGCCATCGTCAGCGCAATAAACCCACAGAACACAAACATCGGCGCCCCGGTCATCCAGACTTTCTCACCCGCTTCGTTGGTCACTTTAAACTGAGACAACTGCGCCAAGAAGATCACAATCGCAAGACCATTGACAAACCCAAGCATCACCGGATGAGGCACAATCCGAATAAACTTCCCGAGCCGCAAGATACCCACCGAGATCTGGATCAATCCCGTAAGCACCACAGCCGCGAACAAATACTCCACCCCGTGCTCAGATACAAGGTGCACCATCACAACCGCCATCGCGCCCGTCGCTCCCGAGATCATCCCTGGACGACCACCAAACACCGACGCAAGCAAACCCACCATAAACGCTGCATACAAACCAACCAGCGGATTCACCCCCGCGATGATCGCAAACGCCACCGCCTCAGGCACAAGCGCCAGCGCCACAGTCAACCCAGACAACACCTCGGTCCGAATCCCGCTCCCAAGAAAGCCTTTAGAAGAAAAGCGTCCCAACCCCGCAGGGGTGGCGATCTTAGATTCAATATCGTTCATTCGAGTTCGTCCTGCGTTTCAGGCCCGTTTATCAGGACCAATCTCAGATTCATGTATAGAGATGCGGAGAACCCGCGACTATTCGCTCACCCGCACCCACGCGGCAAGAAGCATCCATCCTAGACCATCTCCCCAACCCCTACCCCGCATCAGACCCCGATCCACCCGAATCTACCCCGCCCGAATACACCGGCACCGCAAACCGATGCACAAAGTCCACCCCCTTCGCCTCCCCGCGCACCTCCAGATCCCAAAAACTCGCCGGCCGCTCACTCGCCTGAGTATCCGCAGCATTCTCCGGAAGCAAAAACGCAATCGGGATCTCCCCGCTCCCAAAACCCGCATCTGCCCCCGCACTCATCGGATCACTGAGCTGCCGCTGCACATCATCAATCACCCACTTATCCACCACCTTCCCCCTGCAACTCACCTTCGTCGCACTCTTCTTTCCAGACCGAGGCCGCTGCTCGTAATACTCCTCAACATGCCGCAAACAGATCGTGATCCGATCCAGCGACCCAAACCCACGCGGACACCGCACCCGCCCCTTTAAAATCTCCCCGCGACCCACTGGCATCGTCTCATACACCATCCGAGGCGTCCCATACCGCAACGCCGAGATCAGCTGACTCAAAAACACAAGCGTGCAGATCACAAAGCAAAAATACATGAATCCACTCATGAACCACAGAAATGCACCCGTCATCCCCCCCGGACCAGTCACCGAAACCCATGTTGAAACCATCGTAAAGCACACGACGATCAACATCCCAAGCCCGGTCATCATCCACCAGCCAGATTCTCGGCTCTTCATCCCCGGATTCCCAGCCGCGACTGACCACACATAATCTCCGCGCCATTCTTCATCTGGGTGAAGCATGACATCGCGACGAGAACTACTAGCGATTACCAAACCAAAAATCCCATGCGAACACATAGTCACGCCACCAACAACAAAAACTATTCCCCCCGCCCAGATCACCCAATCAGGAGCATGCTTCGTGCCACCAATAAGCCCCGCCGCCGCGAGGCAAATGATCGAACCAATCACCGCAGTGACCAAACCCCAACCAATCGCAGCCCAACCACTAAGCGTGATCCTGCTCATCGTCGTGTAGTTCGGGAGATCCCCCTCAGATCCGACAACATCCGAAGCTCGACTCTGTCGTACGCGAAATTTCAAGGGAACACCCTACCGGCGAGGATTCCGCGGGGTGCCCTTTGCATAAGGCTGACCCACTACCTTTGGACCACGAATCTCTGCAGGCTTCACCCCAGCAGGACGCACATCATCATGACCCCCGCCGTCCTGATGATCCGCTGCTGTGTGACCAGAATGACCCTGATTCTCCTGATCGTTGTGTCCATCTGTGTGATCATCATGATGATCATGATGCCCGTGTGTATTCACATAACCAGATTCACCCGGAAGCTCGCCCTCGTAATCAGGCTCTGCCATATCCACGCGAGCAAACAAAAGCCTCCCCGCAGCAGTCTGCATCGAACTCGTAATCACAAGATCACGCATCTGACCGATATACCCATGACCGTCCTCAGCAACAACCATCGTCCCGTCTTCAAGATACCCGACCGCTTGTCCCGCCTGCTCACCCGGCTTGATCAACTCAACACTGATCAACTTCCCAGGAATCACAGTCGGCTTAAGCGCATTGCTCATGCTATTGATATCAAGCACAGGCACATTCTGGATCGAAGCAACCCGCGCCAAACCGGTATCAAGCGTGACAAGCATCCCCTTGAGGATCTCAGAAAGCTCGACAAGCGCCAGATCAACCGCTTTCTTCTGGACAGGTGTTGCATCGATCACGACATCAACTGAACCCATCCGCTGAAGCCGGCTCACCATATCAAGCCCGCGCCGACCCTTATTGCGTTTCATCCGATCGCGAGAATCCGCCAAAGTCTGCAACTCTTCGAGCACAAACTGCGGGATCACAATCGCTTGCTGAATCAACCCTGTCGCGGCAATATCGACTATCCGAGCATCAATAAGCACAGAAGAATCAAGCAGCAAAGGACGAGGCCCACGGATCTGCTTCGCAAACTCCACATACGGAATCACCAGACGGAACTCGTCCTGAGTCTGAAGCACCGTTGTAATCCCAAGAAACGCGAGCGAGACACCAAGCAACACCTTGACCGCTGAAACAATCGCCCCGGTATCAAGGTCCCAGGTCTGGACCACCAAATCAATAACCGTCGAGAGCACCCAGGTCGCAATAAGCCCCGCCATCAGACCGAACATCACACCGGTAATCGTTGCGATCTTCTTCTGAGGAGTAAGCATGTCCACCCCGAGAAAGACTCCCGACAAAATCAGCGCCGTCAAGACCGGAATCCACCAGGTCTTGGCGAAATCAATCTCAAGATTGCCCGCTTTGTTGTTGATGCTAAACACATACAACAGCATCACCACAAGCATCAAGCCCACAAAACCAATCCGAACGAAACGGACTAACATTTTGGAATCTCGATCATCATTTTGCATCAGTGAATCCTCAGCACTTGTCAAATAGCCAGGTAGAGCTGAACACACCCATCAAAGTGTCTCAGCAATCAGGAGTCGCCCAAGAGTCGTCAAAAGTTCCAACCACTCTATCAACACTCATCGAGAATTGCTCCCATTTGCCCCATACTCAGTGACAAACAAGCCCAAATTACAAAAAGAACATCAACACCATCCCCGCACCCCGCACCCAGTAGCCCGATATCATCGAACATGAACCGATCTGTCGTCATCACCGGTCTTGGACCACTGTGCTCTATCGCTGATTCTCCAGATGCATTCTGGAACGCTCTCAATCAAGGAGAGTCGTCAATCACCCCAATCGAGTTCTTCGATGCATCCGGGTTCTCATGCCCATTTGCAGGACAGGTCAGCGCGAAAGTCCGCGACTGGGTCCCCAAAAGCTATCGCAAAGCAACCAAAGTCATGGCGCGAGACACTGAACTCGCCGTCATCGCAGCAAAGATCGCGTCCGATGATGCTGGACTTCTGACCAGCGGCTCCGAAGAAACCGACACTGGATTCCAGATCAATCCACTCAGGACCGGATGCCAGATCGGCGCTGGACTCATCGCTGCAGACACCGCCGAGATGTCGCGGGCCGTCGTGACCGCGACCGATGATTCAAACACCTTCAGCACCAAACAATGGGGAACAGAAACCGACGGCGCTTCTGGAATGAACAACCTCCCGCCACTTTGGTTGCTCAAATACCTCCCAAACATGCTCGCGTGCCATGTCACCATCATCCACGGCCTCCAAGGCCCTTCAAACACCATCATGGGCGCTGAAGCCGGCGCACTCCTCTCCATCATCGAATCAGCACGAGTTATCAAACGCAACAACGCGGATCTCTGTCTAACCGGAGGCGCCGAATCCAGACTCAATCCCCTTGGATTACTCAGATGGGACTATGCGGGAAGACTCGCGGATCTACGAGATGCTCAAATCGATGCCCAAACCGAGATCGTCAAACCATTTGACCCCACATCACTCGGCTCCGTCATGGGAGAAGGCGGCGGGATGCTCGTCGTCGAAGAAGAAGCCCACGCACAAGCACGAAGCGCCGAACCATATGCCAGAATCACAGGCTTTGGATCAACCCAATCACTCGATCCAGTCCTGCCTATTTTCAACTCAGAACCATCAAACACCGACGAAGCACTCACAAGAGCAATCAACATCGCGATCAAACAATCAGGCATAACACCAGATCAGATCAGCGCCATCCTCCCGCTAGGGATCGGACAACCAACACTCGACAAAAGAGAACACAACGCACTCCTCGCTTCGTTTGGTCAATCTCTTGCCTCAACTCCGCTCCTCAACCTATGTAATAGGTTTGGCAACACACTCTCAGCCCACGGCGGACTCATGACCGCCGCTGGTGCGTTCATGCTTAAATACCAGCGTTTCGTGCCTGGCATGATCAAACTTCAAGACAACGGGACATCAATATTCCAAGATCCAGAAGTCCAGAATACAAGTCTTGACCATATCTTAATATGCACAAGTTCGCTCGCTGGACAATGCAGCGCGCTTGTCCTGAGCAAAATGTGATCCAATGATTGCCGAATCCATCTCGCCTCGACATTTGGGCTGAGTCGAGTCAGCGTGTGCTGTTCCTAAGCCGCTCTATAGTTCTGCCCAACGGATATTCATTTCATGTCACACAATACTCAAGATCGTCGTAGAGGCCGCTCAACTCCACTTTCGGATCTCGATCCAGTCCTAACCGAATCAAGCCGTCGACTCATCGGATGCGCAATCGAAGTTCACAAAGAACTGGGGCCAGGCTACCCAATAGATATCTACCGCAAAGCACTCATCCGTGAACTCGAAATCGAAGAAGTCGCCCACACCGTCGATCACAAAGTCGATGTCGAGTTTGACGAAGAAGTCATCGGCACAGTCCACTCCCACTTCTTCATCGAAGACCGCTTCCTCCTCAACATCATGGCTGACTACCACGATGTCCCGGGAGGAGAGCGAAACGCACTCCGCGCCACCCTCCGAGCAGCGGATCTCGAACTCGGGCTGATCATCAACTTCGGTCAACGACGCCTGAAAGATGGCCTTGTGCGTGTCTTAAACCCTGACGCACTCCGCGACAACACCGATGACCAAGATGACGATGGCGACTACGATGAAGGTGATGACGAATAAACCACCAAACCCAACCCCCGAGTCCAGCGCCATATCAGCAACTTCCTCACTCCCCGATTCACAACGGGTAGTCATCACGGGCGCAGGATGGGTCACCCCGCTTGGTCACGATCTTGAATCAGTCTGGAAGCGATTACTCAACAGCGAGAGCGCGGTCGCTCCGATCACACACTTCGATGCTTCAACCTTTACAACCAACTTTGCTGCCCAGGTCAACAACTTTGATCTCAAAGACTTCATCACCGACGAGCAAGGTATCCACAACAGCGCCGGACTCTCAACCCAGTACGCCCTCGCTGCATGCTCAAACGCGTTCAAACACGCAAGCCTTGAGAACACAAACATCGATCCAACCCGCATTGGGGTCTATCTGGGCGCCGGGGAAGGCGTTCTGGATTACGAACCGTACATGGCGGCCAATGTCGCTGCGTGGAATCCTGAAGCACGCGCCTTTGATCCCAAAGCATGGGCTGACAAAGCGTACCAAGGAATGACCCCCGCGCCAGAAATCGAGCAAGAACCCCAGCTCACTGCGCTCCATCTCGCAAAACGATTCAACGCACAAGGCCCAAACCTCAACTGCATGACCGCATGCGCCGCATCCACCCAAGCAATCGGTGAAGCAACCGAACTCATCCGTCAAGGAGATGCGGACATCATGATCGCAGGAGGAGCCCACTCCATGATCCATACCCTCGGGATCACCGGGTTCATCAGACTCACCGCAATGTCCACCCGGCGCGATGATCCAAAGTCCGCATCCAGACCCTTCGACAACACCCGCGATGGATTCGTCATGGGAGAAGGCGCGGGAATCGTCATCCTCGAATCCCTCACCAGCGCCAAAGCACGCGGCGCCAACATCCTCGCAGAAGTCGCGGGATTCGGATCCACCGCAGACGCATACCGCATCACCGACATCCACCCCGACGGACAAGGCGGCGCGGGCGCTATGCAAAACGCACTCGACCAAGCCGGGATCAATCCTCAAGATCTCAACGATCACGGACGACCCAATGTCCAGTGGATCAACGCCCACGGCACATCCACCCAAGAAAACGACAAAACAGAATCAAACGCGGTCCGCTCTGTATTCAAAGACAACGCAACTAAAGTCCCGTTCTCATCTGTCAAATCGATGCTCGGTCACCTGATCCAAGCCGCGGGCGCTGTTGAGCTCATCACCTGCCTCAAAGCGATCGAGACCGGGATCATCCCCCCCACCGCGAACCTCAAAGATGTCGATCCAAACTGTGGGCTCGATCACATACCAGGACAAGCACGGGACTGCAATCCGCACGGAGGAGTCACCGTGACCCTCTCCAACTCGTTCGGATTTGGTGGCCAAAACGACTGCATCTGCCTCACCAAATACACCGGATAATCGACAATTCCAGCCGATTGCCTCCTCACGCCGATACCACTGATCTATGTCCAAGATCGGCGCTATCCAAACCACCATCACCTCCCTCGCGATCCTCGCCGCTGTCGGCGCGGTCGGTTTCGTCGGGATGAAAGTCGCCAAAGCCGAAGCCACCTCACAGGTCTACAAAGACCGCCTCGTCGATCTATCAAGCGAGTATGAAACCCTCCGCTCGCATTACAACCAAGCTGTCCGCCAGACCGCGATCACCGAACTCGTCGTCAAGGACCGCAAGATCACCGTCCAGATCCGCACCATCGAAGGCGAGCACGAAACCATCGAAACCCCCTGCAACGCTGACAAAGAAATCTATGTCGACTTCGCGCTCATCGCCGGCCGCCTCTGGATCCGCAGAGTATTCGACGCCGACACCCCGCCCTCACAAGCAACCATCATCAACCCCAAACTCGCCAATGTCGATTGGGATTCAGACGGCGCACTCGTCGGCCAAGCCGTATACCGCCAGCTCGATGAAGGCCGCTGGGTCGTCAACGCCGCCGGCGACGGCGCGCTCGCCCTGACCAAAGTCCCCGAAGACCAGATCGTGAACCTCTCCCCGCCCCCAACGGTAAAGGCTTACGAAGAAATCCAGTCCGAGGTCCAAGAACAAATCGACCGAGTCACCTGGCGCGATGTCTTCGCTTCAGTCTTTACTGATTAAACGAACTACTTCTTCCATAGACACCAGTAATGCACCGCCGCCGCGTGCCACACGATGTGCCGAAGCATCACCCCGATCATCTCGTCGAAGAACATCTCCTCGCCGTGCGTCACCCGCCCGCAGCGCTCCGGGTGCTCTAAACACCACGCCCCAAACCGCTCGACATCTTCCCGGATCATCCGCCCCGCCCCCGAGACGCTCCG
>JBGCDI010000042.1:0-72075 GCA_045105315.1 Phycisphaerales bacterium
ACCCCGGAGCAGCGCCTGAAGAGATCGAAGATGCGCTGGCGATTAAAATCGAAGATGCGGTCGCGGATCTTACGGGTGTCAAAGAGATTAACTCATCGATCTCCGAAGGCGTTGCCTCGCTTCAGGTCGAGTTTGTTGAGGGGACCAACATTGATCAAGCAGTGACCGATGTCCAGCGTGAGGTCGATGCACTCCAAGATCTTCCAGACCAAATCGACAACATCGTAGTAGACAAAATCGAAGCCAAGCTCCCCGCGATCATCGTTGCGCTCTACGGAGACGCGGACGAACGCACCATGAAAGAGTTCATCAATGAAGCGCGCGACGACCTGCTCTCACTTCCTGGGATCACCGATGTAAGCACCGGAGGCACGCGGACTGATGAGATTCTTGTCGAGGTCGACCCCGCGCGAGCGATTGAATATGGGCTGAGCCTCACTCGAATAAGCGACCAAATCCGTAATGCAATGATCGAACTCCCCGGAGGGTCGGTCCGCACCAACACATCGACCATCTCTGTGCGCTCGGTGGGTGTCGAAGAACGCGCTGATGAAATCTTGGGAATCGTCCTCAAATCCGACTCTCAAGGCGGGGTCATCCGCGTCCAAGATGTCGCGACGGTCACCGACGGGTTTGTCGATATCGATCTCACTTCGCGCTATGAAGGAAAGCCAACCGTTAATCTGACTGTGTTCCGCGTTGGAAAGCAAGACATCATCAGTCTCGCAGAACTGGTCAAAGCGTATGTTGCTGGGAGAAAAGGCGAACCCCTGACCTACCAATGGAAAGAGAAAATAGGATCTCCAGAATCCTCGCCTCGCTTTCTTGCGCATCAGCTTGGCGCGGACCGATTCGCGACAGCACCCCCGCCTGGGGAGCTGATGACCACCACAGAACTCTCTCGTTTCGTATCTGGAAGACTCAATCTCTTATTGCGCAACGCGCTAGCGGGAGGGGTTCTGGTGTTTCTCACGCTTGTCCTTTTGCTCAACTGGCGCATCTCGTTCTGGGTCGCGATGGGGCTGGCGGTTTCTCTGCTGGGCACCCTCGCGATCATGGCGTGGGTCGATGTTTCACTCAATCTGCTGAGTATGTTCGGATTGATCATTGTGATCGGTATTTTAGTTGATGATGCGATCGTGGTCGCCGAGAACATCGCGACCAAACACGAACAAGGCATGAACGCATACGAAGCAGCAATCAAAGGCACCGAGCAAGTATCCTGGCCCGTCGTATCAACTGTGCTCACGACCATCTGCGCGTTCTTGCCTCTAGCGCTGCTCAATGGGCAGATCGGAGACTTCATGAAAGTCCTCCCGATCATTGTCGGATGCTCGCTCGCGGTATCACTCATTGAAACACTCTTCATCCTGCCATCACACATGGCATCGAGTCTCAAAGCAGTTGATCGCAGACACCAGAGCGGAAAGCCCCTCAGTAAACTCCAGCGGTTTGAAGAAAGATATGACAAGCGCCGAGACAACATCATCAATGGCAAAATTATCCCGCAGTACACAAAGCTGCTCACAATGTCCATGCGGTTCAGATATGTGACCCTCGCGATCATTACCGCGATCTTCATGATCTCAGTTGGACTGGTTGGGTCTGGCAAACTCTCCTTTATCTTCTTTGAAGATGACGATGCTGAGACAGTGAACATCTCGATCGCGATGCCAATCGGGACTCCGGTCTCACGGACTGATGAGATTGTGCGCCGGTTTGAAGCGGTGTGTATGGATCAGCCCGAAATCCAAACGACCTTTGCTCAAGCAGGCGCTGCGACCGATCTTGAAGGAGCGGGTGGAGATTCTTCAGCGCCTCATATCGGACAGTTAATTCTTGAGCTTGTTCCTGCAGAGGACCGGGATGTCAGTTCTTCTGTACTCATCGAGCGTATCCGCGAACTTGCCGGTCCAGTCCCAGACGCCAAATCGATACGAATGGCCGGGATGTCAGGAGGCCCCGGAGGGACAGACCTGAACTATACGGTGACATCAGAGACTCCAGAGTCTCTTGATGCTGCGGTCGCGATGATCAAGGAAACCATGCGCGGGTTTGAAGCTGTGTACGGGATTTCTGACGATCTCGATCGAGGCCTTCAAGAGATCCGTTTCACACTCCGCGACGGAGCTTCTGAACTCGGATTCACCAGAGCCAATCTTGGTCGCCAGATCCAGGGAATGGTGTTTGGACTCGAAGCGTTCACCTTTGCGGGCAACCGCGAGGATGTTGACATCCGGGTCACCCTCCCCAAAGTCACAAAGCGATCCTTGAGCGCGATCGAGCGCCAGCATGTCTTCACCCCTGCAGGTGTGCCCGTTCCACTGACAGAAGTTGCAACGATCGAAGAATCGCAGTCGTATGCAACCGTCCGCCGCATCGATCGCCAGCGTGCGGTGTCAGTCCAAGCGGATGTAAACCGAGCGATCGGGAATCCTGATGAGCTCGCACAAGAAATCAAACCGTTGATCGAAGAACAGCTCTTAAGCATGCACGGCGTCGAGCTCATTGAACGAGGCAGACAAAAAGACTTCCAAGACTCCATGTCCTCGCTCCCAATCGGGATGCTAGTAGCTGCTGGGTTAATCTATGTCATCCTTGCATGGCTCTTTGGCAGTTTCACTCAGCCCCTCATCGTTATGACCGCGATCCCGTTCGCCCTCATCGGAATGATCTGGGGCCACTTGATCCTGGGATACTCATTAACCTTCTTGTCGATGATCGGATTTGTTGCCCTTGCGGGGATCGTGGTCAACGACTCGCTCATCTTTATGGAGTTCTTCAACGAGCGCCGTCGCGAAGGCAAGAACGTCATGGAAGCGGGCAACCTCACCGGACAAGCACGCTTCCGCGCGATCATGCTCACGACCATCACCACGGTTTTAGGACTGCTCCCAATGATGCTCGAACAAAGCTTCCAGGCTCAGTTCCTGATCCCAATGGCCATCACCATCGCGTGCGGCCTGATCAGCGCGACCGTGATTATCCTGATTCTGCTCCCGTGCTTGCTCATGATCTTGGATGACATTGTGCATGCATTCCGGGTGCTCTGGACTGGCAAGATTGATATTGAACGAAGAAATCCTGCGATCGAAGCACCAGAACTCATTGCCCTCAACAAGAGCATGAATCCCCAGGCGGGAAACCAAAGCCATTCCTAGCGTGTGCCCGATAGATATCGAGATGACACACCCATACCAAGCTTCTCTATACCTTGAGCGATTTCGCGATATAGACTCCTAGCTCTCAGATGTGTACCCGCTCTCAGAATTGGATATGCCCACAATGACCATGGACGCCTTTTGGCACTTTGCAAAGCAGATGCTGCGATGGAGAACACACCTGATTTTCGGGTTGATTTTCGCGATGCTCTCTGCTGGGGGTATGGGCGCGGGCATCCTCGCGATGCAACCGGTACTCGACACGATTCTTGAACCGGGTCATGAAGGTCTGCCTCAACTCGCTAGGGAACATGCAGACAACGGGTGGTGGGGAAACCTGCTTACCGACGACCTCATTGCCTCGCTCCCATCAGGACCGTTCGATGCGGTGATGTGGATCATGATCACGCTCGGGATTCTTACTGTGCTGGGCGCAGTCGCGAACTTCATGCATCAATACCTAGCCTTGACGGTCGTGCACCGTTCGGTCGCGATGATCCGCAGACGAGCATTTGGTCGTGTGATTCACCTGCCCCTGAAAACGATTGTCAGCGAAGGCCCCACCGATGCGATCTCTCGGATTGTCAATGACACCGAAGCGCTTGCTGCGGGCTTTGTTGCGCTGCTCTCCAAAGCAGCTGCTCAAATTACCAAAGGCATTGTCGCGCTGATCGTCGCGTTGATTACCAACTGGCAGCTCGCGATTGTCGCGCTGCTGCTGATGCCCATCCTTGCCACCATTATCCGCAAGCTCGGCAAACGAATCCGAAAAGCATCTGAATCGGCGCTCTCGAGTCGAGCGGGCTTATACCGCGCTGCAACCGAAGCACTCCAGGGGATGCGCGTCGTTAAGGTTCATACAACCGAACGGTACGAAGCTGGACGGTTCGGTCGCATCAATAAAGATGTGCTTAAACAACAACTCAAAGTCCGGACCGCTCGCGCTGTTGCAGGTCCACTTGTTGAGATGGTGACGGTTTTCACACTGGGCGCGCTAACCCTGGTTGCTGTCAAACTCATCATTGATGGGCATCTTGATAAATCAGAGTTCATGACTGTGCTTGTTGCTCTTGCCATCGCAGGAGCGAGCATCAAGCCCATCACCGGTCTGGTCAATGACATTCAACAATCTGGCGCTGCTGCAGACAGACTCAAGCGTCTGCTGGGAGAGGATCCCGAACCCGGTCACGATATCCGGATGCCCAAGCTCATCCGCCATCATGAATCATTAGCATTCGATCAAGTCTCGTTCCTGTACCCCGGCGCCAGCGCCCGCGCGATCGCGGATGTCTCACTCAAAATCAACGCGGGAGAAACCGTCGCATTCGTCGGGCCAAACGGTTGCGGCAAAACCACTCTCCTCTCACTCGTTCCCCGCCTCTTTGATCCAAACGAGGGACGAGTCCTGATCGACGGAATCGATATCACCCGTGTCCGTGTCCGCTCGCTCAGAAGGCAAATCGGTGTGGTGACCCAGGAAGTCGTCCTCTTTAAAGGCACCATCCGCGACAACATCGCATACGGCAACCCAAGCGCGACCCACGAGCAAATCCTTGAAGCTGCAAACCAAGCACGCGCCACTGGATTCATCGAAGCACTCGATGAAGGATTCGACACTCCCGTCGGAGAACAAGGCCTCACCCTTTCTGGCGGACAACGACAACGCATCGCGATCGCGCGAGCAATCCTCCGCGATCCATCGATCCTCATCCTTGACGAAGCGACCTCGATGGTCGACGCTGCGTCAGAGCGGTTGATCGGGGATGTGCTTTCAACATTCTGCACAAACCGAACCACACTCATCGTTGCCCACCGGCTCTCAACAGTCCTGGGCGCGGATCGGATTGTGGTCATGAACCAAGGCTCCGTCGTGGCGACAGGAACCCATGAACAGCTCCTGGAAAGCTCACCACTCTACCGAAGCCTTGCCCAGCACCAGCTCATCTCTTCTGAAGAGGGCGAACACTAATGCAAGACCCCAACGCAACCGGAAGCGATCAGTTTGTGTGCGACTTCTGTCGCCAGCCTTGGTCTCAAGAACGGCACATGGTCGAGGGACACCGGGGATCCATAATCTGCGCTAACTGCTTGTCTATTGCGTACACAGAGGTCATCCACCTCAAACTCGCAGCTGCAGTGACCGCTGGTGACACATGCGTGCTGTGTCTTGAGCATGGGCGCACAGATCCCCACTGGAAATCACCGATGCACGAAGAAGCGATCGCATGCAAGCGTTGTCTGAAGCAAGCATCCGGAGCGCTCCATAAAGACCCCGACTGTGATTGGCAAAAACCGCGTGACCCGTCCTTAGACTAAATCACACGGCTCTCTCGTGCATCTACATAAACACAATCAGACTGCCAGTCAATCGGGTTTGGTGACCCGGTGGATGTAATCGATATCGGTAATCAATACATACGAACCATCATCCTGATGAACAAGTCCTTGTAAGAACTGGCTGTTCTCTGTGGATTCTGGGAGAGGTTCAATATCCTTCTTAGGACAATCAAACACCGAATGCACCGCATCAACGACCAGTCCGAGTTTCTGTGATTCCAGCTCAGTGATCACGATCATCCCCTTGGACTCAGTATCGTCTTCGGAATCAGTCAGAGCGAGATCCTCAAACCCAAGCATCGCGCGCGAGTTGATCACCGGGATGATTGTCCCTCGGTGATTGATCACCCCTTGAATAAACTTCGGAGCGTGCGAAACCCGGGTGATCTGGATGGTTGCGGAGTCCATCAGTTCGACGGTCGTATCGGTGGATATGCCGTACATGTTTTTATTGATTTCAACAACCACGAATCGTGTTACGAGTTCCGCTGATTCAACCGCTTGATCGGCGGAGAGATCTGCGGAATCGGTATTGGTTGGTGCAGGCGCCGCTTGTTCGATATTGAGTGTTTCGGTCTGTGTCATGAACTTGTAATCGGGCAACGCGAGCAATCCCATAATCACAATCAAGAGAGAAACCCTAAAAAATCACGCTCAATCACCTCAGAATCGTACTTATTAAGAACCTGTACGCATCCAGATTCGGCGAATGGACTTCCCGACCGAATGCACCAGCCATCAAATCAAGGGAGGAGTTCAACGGAGGGGCTCAAGGGAGGAGTCATACCAGACATCAATATCGCCTTTAAACTCGTCTTGAAGATCCCATTTGAGGCAGTCTCGTTTTTTGGATTTTCGAACTTTCCGCACCCAAGGAAATCTTTAAAAATGCAACTTTCACACGCTTGAGGCATACAACATGGTCACATTCTTATCTATCAAAGGGAGTCTCAACTTGCGACCTATGCCAACCGTTCAATCGTCCATCCGCAGTGCACAATCACCCGCGCAAGCACCAGTAGAAGCACCGCTGGCTACATATAACCAGTCCTCGACAGCGACCCTGTCCAAGAACGGCTCGATCCGCAGAGCATCTCTCATTCTCAGCGTCGCTCTTATCGGAACTGCAGGATTTGCTCTTCAAGGATGTGCTTCAGAGTCATCAGTTCAATCCTCAGCGGATTCTCAACCGGTCACATCCCCAGCATCCCCAGACCAAACCTATCAACAGGTTGAGAGCGATGATTCAGTGGCAGTTGAAACAGGCATCTCCGAAGAGCGCCGCCAGCAGCACATTGAATCATTCGAATATGTATGGAACAGCGTCAAGGAGAAGCACTGGGACCCAGACCTCAACGGAGTGGACTGGGACCAAGCACGCGCCGATCTCCTCCCGGTTGTTGAGAACGCATCAAACGATAACGAAGCTCGCGGAGCGATGAATCAACTGCTTGAAAGACTCGAGCAATCCCACTTCGGGATCATTCCGGGAAGTTCTTATGACGATCTCGAAGAAATCAGCGAGGTTCAAGAAGCTTCCTCAGCAGCAGACAACGAAGACGCAGGCCCCGGATGGGCTGGGATGAATCTCCGCGTGATCGATGACCGCTTCCTGGTCACCCATGTTCTCGATGGTTCACCCGCACAAGCTGCTGGAGTGCAGACCGGCTGGATCGTGAACTCCATGCGTGGAGGGGACATGAACCGCATCATCGAAGTCACCAAAGATATTGGCGGCGTCAACCGGCCCGAAACCCAAGCGGGACTCATCGCATACGGCAGACTCCAAGGCAACTCGGGCGATGTCCTGGACATGAACTTCTCAGACCAGAACAACAACCCCCAAGATGTCAGCATTACACTCACAGACGCCCCCGGAGTCATCGCAGGGGTCGGAGAACTCCCCCCTCGACCAATCGAAGTCGAGACCGCAACCCTTGACGATGGAACCGGATACTTCCGTCTCAACATGTTCATGAGTCCCGGGACTGTGCTTCCAGAATACCAAAAGTTTGTGCGCGAGCACATGGATGCGCCAGGAATAGTCATCGATATGCGAGGCAACTTCGGAGGCATCATCCTTATGGCGCCGGGGATGATCAACTGGTTGATCTCAGAAAAAGACCTCACACTCGGCACAATGAAAATGCGAGACCCGGTCCGCGGACCGTTCAACATCCCGCTCATGCTCAACCCACGCGCTAAAAACTTCAGCGGCAAGGTCGCGGTACTCATCGATGAGATGAGCATTTCAAACGCAGAGATCCTGGCTGCGGGACTCAAAGATATTGGACGCGGGCGACTCTTTGGAACCCGCACCGCAGGACTCGTCCTCCCGTCAACCGTTGAGCGATTGCCCAACGGAGACGGATTCCAGTACGCGTTTGCGTCCTACACCACCGGCGGAGGATACTCCCTCGAGGGACAAGGCGCTATTCCCGATGTCGAGATCCAGTACACCCGCGAGGGGCTTCTCAATGGACAAGACGAGGTTCTGGAAGCTGCACAAGCGTGGATTCACGAAAATCGCTGATTCTCCCGCACGAAATCAGCGATATAATGAAACATCCTGTGCTGAAACTGTGCTGAAACAGGAATCATATGGAACAATGCATCATTTAAGAATGCATCATTCATACACAACAACTGATCAAGCTCTCATTATCAGAGATCGAATCACAACACCACGACAAGACCACTCGCCAAGGAGTACAACAATGAACACCAAGAAATCAACAACACTCGCGATTCTGATCGCTGCAACTCTTCCGCTCTCACTGACCGGAGCGGCATTCGCAGGACCAGAACACAACCACGATCACGACGCGATGGCATCTGATCACGCCGCCGAACCAACGATGGACGCAAAGGCCAAGATGGTTTGGGACAAAGCGATCGAAGCAACTATGAGCGAGAACGCGAAGGATGAATGGGTCAAGAGCATGCGGATGTCAGGGGTAATGAGCATCCCTTCCCAAGGTATCGATGCGAAACTCAACATCCTCATGGCAACCGGACAAGGCATGTACTTCGAAATGGATATCCCCGGACTCGGCTCATTTGAGCAAGGGGTCAACGGAGACATCGTGTGGTCCAACAATATGATGGAAGGCCCCAAAGTCCTTGACGGCAAGCAAGCAACCCAGATGCTCCAGCAGATGGACTTCTATGCAGACCTCCACTGGGACCAATACTTCCAGACCATCAGCTACATGGGTGAAGAAACAATCACCATGCCTGACGGAACCGATGTCAAAACACACAAGCTTGAGCTCATCTCACTTGAAGACGGCTCAGTTTCCAACCGCTTCTACGACGCAGAGTCAGGACTCAATGTCATGGCTTCATCCATGATTGAAATCGCGGGCGGCGCTCAGGTCCCATCCACTTCATATAACATGGACTTCCGTGATGTTGAAGGCATGATGTTCCCATTCAAAACAGTATCGTCATCAGGACCGATGGAGCAAATCATGACCTTCGATTCAGTTGAGGTCAATGTCGATCTCCAAGACGGCGAACTCGAACTCCCAGAAGATATCAAAGAACTCGTCGAAGACTGATAGAGCTTCTTTCTTCAGCGCACAACCCACTAAGCTTTGACTACACGGGCGATCCAATCGCCCGTGTTTTCTTTTTGATCTCGCGCACGCGCCATCGCGTTTCGTGTATCAACAACAAGCGACGAGGACTGCCCGATGAGATCCCAGTCGATCTGCTGATGATCGGTCACTATCAATACACAATCCGCGCTCCCAAGCGTCCCTTGATCAAGCTCAACCGAGTTCAGCTCAATGGTGTACCGACGCATCGAGGGGAACTCAGAAATCAACGGATCGTGATAACTGACCTGAGCCCCAGCATCGTTGAGAAGCGTGATGATTTCAGCTGCGGGGGCTTCGCGGATATCGTCAACATCCGGTTTGTACGCGATACCCACAAGGAGCACAGAAGCACCATCGAGTGTCTTTCCATCTGCTGCAAGCGACTGCTCAACGCGCTCAACAACATACGAAGGCATGCGCCGATTGATCTCTCCTGCGAGCTCAACAAACCGCGTCTCGTGACCCACCTGCTTTGCTTTCCACGCGAGATAGAACGGATCGATCGGGATGCAGTGGCCTCCCAGACCTGGACCGGGATAGAACGCTTCGAATCCAAATGGCTTGGTTTTGGCCGCGTCGATCACTTCCCAGATATCGATATCCATCCGGTCAAAGACGACCTTGAGTTCATTGACCAGCGCGATATTGACCGCACGGTACACATTCTCCAGGAGCTTGGATGCTTCACCAATTTCACAGGACCCAACCCTGAACACATGCTCGATGCATGAGCTGTAGAACGCTTGGGCAAGCGAGCCCGATGCTTCGTCAAGTCCACCAACGATTTTGGGGATCATCGAGGTCACCATCCCCGCTCTCCCTGGGTCTTCGCGCTCAGGAGAATACGCGACAAAGTACTCAACACCCGGCTGAAGATCGAGCCCCCGTTCCTTTGCATGATCTTGAAGAATCGGAAGCATCACATCCCGCGTGGTGCCAGGGTAGGTTGTTGATTCCAAAATCACAAGCTGACCAGAACGCAAGCTTCGCCCCACCGTCTGCGTGCTCCCAATCACAAAGCTCAAATCCGGATCTCTGCTAGCATTGATCGGGGTCGGCACACACAAAATAACAATGTCCGCCTGCTCAAGCACAGCTTCGTCATTGCTCGGAGTAAACCGGTCAGAAGCTGCGAGTGTTTGGGTGAGTTCATCCCCGAGATGCTTGAGGTATGAGCGCCCTTGATTGAGCATCTCAATCTTCGGAGCATCGACATCAAACCCAATCACCCGGTACCCCGCGCTGTGGACCGCTTGGACAAGCGGCAGACCAACATACCCCAGACCAACCACACCAACAACGGCGCTGCGATCATTGATTTTCTGCATCAGCTCCTGTTCAACACTGTGCTGTCCATCAGAATCACTGGAATCGCTTGGTATGCTGGGTATATGGCTCGTATCAGTCATTGGATATTGTAGGTCCCGCTGAACCATGTGCTGATTTCTGAGTGCCCATCTGATGCAGACCCGGTGCATAGGACGGGCTCAGCGCAGCCAGAGCGCCAAGCATAGCTGCGGTATTGACATTCATAAGAATCGAATCAAACGCACTCACCATCAACAGCCCTGTGATCGCCCCCAAGGTTGCATAGTCGTATGGATGCCCGCCCGCTCGCGCTGTTCTCCATGCGCTCACAATAAGCACAAGCACCAACACCACTCCAAGAAGCACCCCAGGGAGTCCATGTTCGGACCAAAGCTGAAGACCTGATGAATGGGCGTGCGCGTGATCATCAAGTACCTCTGGTGTCTGGGCCTGCATCCAATCACGGAAACCGCCAGCTCCGAGACCCAATATCGGATGCTCTGCCCCGGCACGGACCGCCTGGGTGCCCATCGAAATTCGTGCACCTGTAAAGCTCCCCAGATCGCCGTCCATCGCCCGAGCTATTTCAACTCGCGTTTCTTGCACTCGGCTATTGGCCGGCTCAAACACACCACCCACCTTCGGCACCGAAAGAATAACAACCACACCACCAACCGTCGCAGCGCACACGAACCCCGCGGTCCACAACAACCGTTTCGTTGACCGTTCTGAAACCCTGATGTATCGCGTGCCTGCACAAAGCAGAGCGAGCACGATCAATCCTGCTGAAGCGATCCAAGCGCCGCGAGTCCCTGTTGCAAGAAGAGCTGTCATCGTGATGAGTGAACCCATCACCCCCAGCACGCGCCATCGACCCCGACCTATCAATGCTGAGGGAAGATGCAAACCAAGCACCCCAACCAACAGCGACCCCCCTACCGCAGGGTCCCACCATCCAGAGACCCGGTTGGGCTCGTGCCAGAGCGCGTTGTATAACCATGCATTCCCAAACCCGTTGAATGCATCGATAACCTGAGCGCCGTGTCCGAGCACAAACCCCGCACACAAACACGCGAGAAGCAGTCTTCGGTGTTCGATGACCGGATAGACGAATCCAATCATGGCTAGCCATCGAAGCTCGCTCATATTCTCAAGACCCGCAACCGGATCACTCGACCACATCAAACTCAGCCCCATCAATCCAGCTAGCGCCATCGCCACAAGCACGACTGGCTGACCAAAGCCATGTATCCAAACTGGGAATGTATTGATCACCCGGATCAAAAAGAACACCACCATCGGAAGCACCGCGATATCCACCACACTGACCGGACCCGCGATCCCCACCATCGCGATGCACGCAAACACCAAATGAATCTGGTCCCCGATCCCGTCTCGTGTATGCATGCGTTCAAACGCACGGTCGCATTGATCGCGCGAGATATATGAACCGGTCAGGAAACCTTTGAAACATGAACCGATTTGAATTAGTAACTGAGCCATGGGTGACTTTCATTGTGATCCTCTGGCGCTCGATAAGCAACCTGACAGGGTCATATCCGTACAATCAAACGGATAAATCCAGCATCAATCATACAGAATCGATGATTTCCACCGGTTCAGCAAGAACCACAGCTCAAGATTCCGAATAATGAGTAAATGAAGGTGTTGATTCTTGTGACCAAGAAAGTGAATCGAATGACTCAATATACCATTGATAATCCAATCAAGCATTCACAGCCCCCAGTTACACAGCACCTGAATCTCACCATCACCAATCAGAGCGGAAACAGATCATGAACACTGATTCCAACATCCAATCAACCCTGCGCCAAGTAACCAAACGGTTAGTCCTGATCAATGCGCTCACCAGCATGACGGTCTGTCTAGCAGCTGTGGGTACTTTGATGGTCATAGCGCGCGGAGTACAGAAAGTTGCACCGGTCTTTGAGATCCCGTGGTCAACGGTCCTGATAGCCGCGCCAGCTGCTGCTCTTGCGATCGGGTTCATCTGGGCGCTGATCAAAAAACCATCGACCACCACTTCGGCGCAGATCATCGACGAGCGAGCCGGGCTCCGCGAATCCATTTCCACCGCACTCATTGTTGAATCCCAAACCGACGGCTGGTCCAAAGCAGTCGTCACCGACGCATCGGACAAAGCACGCACAGTCAATGTGTCAAAGTCGTTACCCATCACCGCTCCCAGATTCTGGCCCGCTCCAATCGCTGCTGCCTTCGCGCTGCTCGCGGTCTGGTGGCTCCCAGTCAAAGACCTCACCGGTCTATACGCAAAGCAGCAAGAACAACAAGCTGAGCAGCTCCAAGTCGAGCAGGTCAAAGCATCGGTTGAAGAATCACAGGAAGCACTCAAAAAAATCCTCGAACAAACCAAGCTCGACTTTGAAGACATGGACGGCGAAGCGTTCGAAGACCTGCTCAAACCAGAAGCAAACGAGTACATCACACCAGAAGAATCACTCCGAAGCGCCATCAAAAATCTCACGAGCGTCTCAGACAAGCTCGAAGAAAAACGAAATAACGAAGACGGCGCGACCTTCGACGCAATCCGCGATGCGATGAAATCGCTCAACTCGACCGAAGAAAACGCAGCTTCAGAAATGGCCCGCGCCATGGCGCGAGGGGACTTCAAGGAAGCAAAAGAACAACTCCAGGAACTCGCAAAGCAGATGCAAGAAGGCGACATGCCCGAAGAGCAAAAGAAGGAGCTCGCAAACCAGCTTGAAAACCTCAAGCAACAAATGGAGCAGATGGCCCAGAACTCCGAGCAGCTCCAAGAACAACTCAAAGCAGCGGGAATCAGCGAGCAACAAGCAAAGCAGCTTGCAACCGATCCAGAAGCACTCAAAAAAGCTCTCGAAGAAATGGGTATTTCCGAAGAACAACAACAAGCACTCCAGCAAGCTGCCCAAGCTCAGCAGAAAGCATCCGATGCTGCGGGAGCAATGTCCCAAGCAATGGGACAGATGGCGCAAGGAATGCAAAGCGGAGATCCTCAGCAAGCAGCAGAAGGATCCGACGCAATGAACGCTCAGCTCTCAAACCTTGAGAACATGCAGCAAGAAATGGAATCACTCGAATCCGCGATGGGACAAGCGCAACAACAACTCCAACAACTCTCCGAATGCTCAAACCCCGGTGGAAACCCCGGCGCTGGTCAACAAGGACAGTTCCCGACAACAGGACAGTTCGCGCAAGGCCAATCATCCCAGCAACAAGGAAGCGGCTCAGGAGGACCGGGGCAAGGACTCGGAGCTTCACCTGAATCACAGGGCGCCGACTTTACCATCAAGAAAGAGCACGCCGATGTCCGCACGACCTCCGAAGGCCCAGTAATCGCATCAACAATGGTTCAAGGCTCGCAAATCAAGGGTGAATCCACCGCGGTCTTCTCTGAAGCAATCCAGAGCGCCAAGACCGAAGCATCCGAAGCGATCGAGACCAAGCGAATCCCTCGCGAGTATGAATCTGCTGTCCAGCAATACTTCGGACGACTGGATAAAGCTGCGAAAGATGCCCAAAGCACCAGCGAAAAAACAGACACAAAGAACACTGAACCAACAAAGGATGATTGACGCAACCAACTGCACCGCGTCCATCATAATCCAGTTTCACTCAATGCTGTCATGAAATTCATATTCGCCATCTTCCTGATTTGTATACCGCTTATTGCATGCTCATGTGCAAAGCACTCTGAGTCTCAATCTCCATCAGTTGTGCTGTACACTTCTACCGATGATGAGTTCGCCCGGCTCATCGCCCGAGCGTTCACTGATGAAACCGGGATCGTTGTCAAACTCGTCGGTGACACCGAAGCAACCAAAACCACCGGACTCGTCGCCCGACTCAAAGCAGAATCCAGCAACCCAAGTGCCGATGTCTGGTGGTCGTCCGAACCCTTTGGGACGATTGATTTGACGAACGCGCGCGTGCTCCAAACCGGTGCTCTTGATGGTATTGTCAGTGATGATTGGCCCACAGCATTGCATGATCCCGACTGGTCATGGCTCGGGTTTGCAAGCAGAGCGCGTGTCATTGCGTACGCATCAGATCGGGTAGAAAGCCCACCAACCACACTCCGCGAGTTGGCCCAGCAAGACTGGAAAGGACGCATCGGGATGGCGCGTCCCCAGTTTGGCACGACGCGAGGACACATGGGAATCCTCGCTTCGAGGTGGGGGCTCGGGGAGTTTGAACGATGGGTCACTCAGCTCAAATCCAACAACATCAGACTCTACGACGGGAACGCATCCGTCGTCCGCGCAATCGCGATGGGTGAAATCGATGTCGGTCTCACCGACACCGACGATGTCTGGAGCGGCCAACGCAATGGATGGAAAGTCGATTGTGTATACGAAGCATTCGATCCCCCGATGCTCACCTCAACCCTCGCCTCATTTGGACCCACGCTGCTCCCAAACACCGTTGGTATTGTTTCAGGAGCGCCAAACCCTGAGCACGCAAAGCGACTCGCCCGATTCTTGGTTTCTGACCGCGTAGAAACTCTTCTTGCTGAATCTGAATCAAGAAACCTACCAGCCAGCCCAGCACTGATCGACCTCTACACCTCAATCGCACCCCAGGTTGCTAACCCTGATCAAAACGGACCTGGAATCGCTCAGCGCTTTGACGACTTCTCGGACGCTCTGAGCATGATCCCGCAGGCACTGGATATATGCGACCGCGTGCTTGCGCCTTAAAGCGGACCGCGTATTCAAAGGCTACCGGACGAAGCATGGGCGAATCGGACCATATCGGTGTGCTGATCCGATCAAACGACCAAAGCTAGAGACTAAAAGCTCAAATCAGATTGCAAAGTCTGTACTTGAAACCTCACAACCCCGATGTCAGATGTGTGAGTACAAAGCCTTCCATCGAGATTACCTTCCGGCCGCGCACGCGCCGAGCGTTTATGACAGGCGTGCTGATCGCGCAGTCAGCGCTCTTGCTTGGTTCGGTGTTGTTGACGGACACATGGGTGCAGACCCACCTGAACATGCCCCAGCTGCAAGTCGATCGGTTGTTTGTTTTGGAACTCTCGATCGCACTCAGCGTGGTCACACTGACCGCGATGGTTTTCTATCTTGCATCCAAACGCTACAACGACGAGCTTGAAGAGCACAATCAAAAGCTCGAAGAAGAAGTGGGCAGACAGGTCAACAACAGCTTGACCAAACGAAACGCACTCATCCACGGACTCGCGAAACTCGCGGACCACCGCGATACCGATACCGGTGATCATCTCGATCGAATCGGGCTCTTCGCACGCGTGATCGCTGAGCATATCAAACCCAACCACCCCGACATCACCGATGAATGGATCGACCGTCTTGTGTTAGCTTCATCGCTTCATGACATAGGCAAGGTCGGTGTCCCCGACGCGATCCTTCTCAAGCCGGGCAGGCTGACCCCTGAAGAACGCACAATCATGGAGAAGCACACACTGATCGGTGGAGACACGCTTCTCTCAATCAGAGAAAAGTTCGGAGCGGACGAGTTCATCGATATGGGTGCTGAAATCGCGCTTCAGCATCACGAAAAATGGGACGGTTCAGGGTACCCATTCCATCTCGACGGCACCAACATCTCCATAGCTGCACGCATCGTTGCGATCGCTGATGTCTACGACGCACTCACCTCAGTACGCGTATACAAAGACGCGATGACCCACCAACAAGCAGCCAAAATCATCCTTGAAGGAAAAGGATCACACTTTGACCCTGAACTCGTCGAAGCGTTCGAAGCAAACGAGATCCAGTTCCAGCAAATCCGCGCTGAGGCTGACCACACAAGTTTGCACCCGATCCACCGGATCGATCTGGAAGATAAAGTCCGGAATCTAGACAACAAGCAGGTCAAAGACGCCGCATAGAATCGCTCATGACCAGCACCCTCCAAGACCTCAACAACCACATCAGTACCATCCTTGATGAAACCACCGCGATCCGCCACGATCTCCATGCGCATCCCGAAGTCCGGTTCAAAGAACAACGGACCTCCGGGGTCATTCAGCGAGAACTCACCGCCCTCGGGATTGAGTTCCGCGCCAACATCGGTGGAAAGGAACCCGGGACCGGAACCGGAGTGGTCGCTCATCTCCCCGCGACCGTCGATAACCCCGGCGCGTGCATCGGTCTTCGCGCCGATATGGACGCCCTCCCGATCACCGAGATCTCTGATCTCCCACACGCATCAACACACCCAGGGGTGATGCACGCGTGCGGTCATGATGGCCACACCGCGATCCTGCTTGGAACCGCCAAAGCGCTCGCATCGCTCGAGCATCGACCAAACCCGGTCACCTTTGTGTTTCAGCCCGCTGAGGAAGGCGGCGCGGGCGCGGAAAAGCTCATCCGCGACGGCGCGATGGACGGACTCATCGGTCCACCCATCACCAAAATGTTCGGGCTCCACGGCTGGCCAGAAGACCCAATCGGGACAATCTCCACCAAACCAGGACCGCTCCTGGCAGCGACCGACACCTTCAACATCACCATCCACGGAACCCAGGCGCACGCTGCGTACCCTCATCTCGGAGCGGATCCGATCCTCGCTGCGTCCCACATAGTGACCGCAGCTCAATCAATCGTCTCCCGCAACACCCAGCCCACCAATTCGGTGGTCCTATCCATCACCACGATCCATTCCGGGACCGCGTACAACATCATCCCAGGAGCAGCGATCATGCAAGGGACTATCCGGACCTTGTCCGATGAGTCCCGAACTGGGACAAAAACTCGATTTGCCCAGATTGTGGATTCAGTTTCCCAGGCAATGGGATGCAGCGCCACAATCGAGTGGATTCCGGGATATCCAGTCACCAAAAACGATGCTGAGGCTGCTGCTCATGTCCTGAAAACCGCCGAAGCATCAACGAATTGCACGAAGACCGCGATCGTTGAAGAACCCACGCTGGGCGGTGAAGATTTCGCATTTTATGCTCAGCGAGTCCCGTCATGTTTCTTCTTCATGGGACTGGCGCACGACGAGAATACGCCATTTCCGGGTTTACACACCCCAAGCTTCGATTTTAACGATCAATCCATCCCGCTGGGCGTAGAGATGATGTGTCGACTTGCGCTGTCCTAAACTGGATTTCCTGAACTGGATTCCCGATACTGAGTATGTATGGGTGCGGATCACCAGATCCCAAACCAGCACATGATGATTTAAGCCGACCGGTCAGAGAACGCGGTCAAAGAACCGCGACCAGAGAACCGATATCTGAGAACCGATGGAGACTTCATGAACTTTCGTTTGACACCAATCGTGATCCTAGCAAGCACCCTCGTGCTGGCATTCTCCTCAGGCTGTCGCGTAGAGCGGACAACCGGCCAGCGCCACCAAGCGCGTGCGATCGACACCATCCTCCGCGCCGAAGCGGGCAGACTCAATGACGCTCCGCTCGCAGAGGGTACCCTTGAAGGTTACGCACACCTCAACGCGTTGTATGTTGACCTGGTCAACGCAGCGGTCCGAAGCGGCGAAGCCGATCCACTGACCGTGCAAGAAGCAGAAGACGAACTCCGCAGAATCGCATCCGAAGCTCGTCAGCTCGAAGCGTTCCGTATGTGGGACCCAGAGTCACAAGCAAACTTCGAAGAAAGCTTCTGGAGATTCCGACTCAAGAAGTGGCAGCAATGGCGCGGCCCGGGCTACATCTACGAGTAAAGCATTAACAACACCAACAATCACAAAGCCCAACCCAATGGTTGGGCTTTTCTATGCATCACACCAAGTACTGGGCCCGAATACCATTGACTGTGGATCCTGTAGACGACCCCATCCCGTTCACCCCCAACGACTATGCGCACGATATCCCTGCGTGGGGGCTCGAAGATTATCCGAATCGCATCAAGCGTTTGCATGCGACTGCGCGAGATCTGCCCCTTGAGCCTGGGGTGTATCTGATGAAGAATCACAACGGGGTCGTGCTCTATGTCGGGAAAGCGACCAAGCTCCGTGACCGGGTCTCGTCGTACTTCATCCCATCAACGGATCTGGGTCCTCGCAAAAATAAGATGCTCGATGAAGTACACACCTTCGAAGTCTTCAAAACTGACACAGCATGGGAAGCGCTGCTCGCAGAAAACCGTTTGATCAAAGACATCAAACCCAAATACAACGCAGCACAGCGCGACGACAAAACCTATCCCTACCTCGTCGTCACCTTCAACGAAGACTACCCCCGCGTCTTCGTCTCTCGGAACCCCACCGGGATCAAAGACGATGGCACCAAAGACAAACGCTACAACAACGCCTCTGTGCTGGGTCCATTCACCTCCCCCGGCGCGCTGCGCACCGCGATCGATGCGCTCCAGTCCGTATTCAAGTTCAGGACATGCTCCCTGGACATCACGGTGGGCGATCCAAAGAACAGATTCTTCCGCCCGTGTCTGCTCGCATCGATCGGGAAGTGCACCGCGCCGTGCAATGAATCCATCAGCAAAGATCTGTACCGAGAAGACATCAATCGGTTTGTCCGGTTCCTCAAAACCAAACGATCCACCATGATCCGCGAGCTCCAAACAGAAATGGACACTGCGTCTGTTGATATGGACTTTGAAAGAGCTGCGACTTTGCGGGATCAGATCACCGCGATGAAACGCATCGACCAGCGCGCCTCGACTGCAGATCAGTGGCAACCCGAAGCTGAGATCGGCTACATCGATCCGATCAAAGGCTGCCAATCCCTCGCTCGTGCACTCGACATGACCACCACCGTTCGATGCGTCGAAGGATTCGATGTCGCCCACCTCCAAGGTGGCGAAACCGTCGCCTCTAAAGTCTGCTTCATCGACGGGCGCCCGTTCAAACAAGAGTACCGCCGCTTCCGGATCAAGTCATTCGCCAATCTCCCGGGTGGACGCGCCAACGACGACTACCAGTCCATGCGCGAAGTCATCTCCCGCAGATACCGAGAAGCGGGAGCAGGGAACGAGCTGTATCCAGAAGTCATCCTCATCGACGGCGGCATAGGCCAGCTCCACGCTGCGATGGATTCGTTTGAACAACTGGAAGTCAAACCACCGATGGTCATCTCGCTTGCCAAAAAAGAAGAGCTGATCTACATGCAAGGACGCGAAGAACCCATCAGACTCGGACGCAACAACCCCGGGCTGCGACTGCTCCAACAAGTCCGCGACGAATCCCACCGCTTCGCTCAGCACTACCACCATATCCTCCGCAGAAAGAAAACCCTCGGCGAAGACTAATCTTCGACACGCTCGCACGGGATTACTTGCCCGTTCTGCAACAGCGTCACCGTGGTCGCGTTCCCCTCTTCAGGGATATCAAACTTGAGCTGAGCATCGACAAGCTCGAACCGGAAAGTGTGCTCATCATCCGCAGCTTCATCTTCAACCAGCAAGAGTGCTTGCTGTCCGGTGATCCGCGCAAAGAGCTTCCCCGCTTCGGAAGTGATGTACATCGTAAAGAACGCGGACTTGTACTCCCCCACCAACTGCTGAGCGTACTGCTGATCAATCGGTTCGCGTACATCAATCTTGACCGGGTCAGGATTCATCCCAACAAGCTGCTGAAAGAGTTTCTGACCTGCGGAAGTAGTTTCGAATGTCGTCCCGTTGGTGAGCACCACAACCGCGGTTTCCAGATCCCGATTCACCGCGAAGTACGACGAGTACCCGCCCGTCATCCCGTTGTGCCAGTAGGTTGAGCCATCACGCGCCAGCATCCATCCGAACGCGACCTTGCCAAACCCGGAATCAAACATCGGTTCACGCGCCGCTTCAAGCGAGTCATAGATCCCTCCATCTTCATCGCTCAGATTCGCTCGCGCAAACTCAATCATCGCAGGCGCTGACCCAACCCACATGCCCGCAGGATTGAAAGGCCCGATATCAGCCCAAGCTTTGGTCAACCGACCATTCGAAGTCGCGGGCGCAAGTCGCTTCAACTCTTCATCATCGAGCGTGATCTGAATGTCATCAATACCGATTGGTTCAAAGACACGCTCGGTCACCGCTTGCTCGTACCCCATACCCGCATTGCTCGCGATCTGATCACCAAGCACGCCAACCCCAAGATTCGAATATTCAAACTCCGTCCCAGGCGCACGCTTCGGGGAGACTTTGGAAATGTACTCAAGCACCATCTCCTGCGTATACCCCAAGAAAGGACGGTCAGGATCACTCGACGATAAGTTCAACGGCGCAGTGGGCCAACCCGAGCTATGGGTAGTCAGGTGCCAGAGCTTGATCTCTTCGCCTTCAAAGTCTTTCGCGTCAGAATCCTCTGGAAGCAGCTCATCAAGGAGCGTGTCTTTGGTCACTTCCCCGCGCCGGATCGCATCAGCAAAGAGAATCCCCGTCATCACCTTGGAAACAGATCCGATCTCGTAGAGCGTGTCAAACGATGGCTGCTCGTCACTGTCGTACGCAAGCGCGCCGAGCGTGTAGTACGACTCTTTCCCATCAGCAAACACCCCGACGACCGCGCCCGGAATGAGCTTGGAGCCCACCAATGGATCGATGTGCTTATGCACCGCATCCTCAACCGTGCTGGCAGCGAGCTGAGCGCAAGCGTACTGAGATGAGATCGCGACGATGGCCGCTCCGATGATGGATCTGGTGTTCATGCTCTATTCTAAGGGAAAGTGAGCCTTGGGTTTCACTCTTATGGGTCAGTTGTTTGAGCTGCGAGTTGGTCAGCAAGCATCTGCTCGAACACATTGTGCCTGATGACCTCCACATGAGCATCAGCAAACCCCACGACCACACCATCCTTAAAGTGCTTGGGGTTTTCGTAGATTATGATGCGGTTCTCACTACTATCCTTGAACAGATTTTGGTGACTAGGAAGGTAGATAAACGAAATCCCATCTCCATCCTCGACCCGTGATACAAGATTCTCAAGCTCAATAATCCCGGACTTGACCAACGCATCGGGCCATTCTTCAGCATTTGGTAACAGATCATTATTGTTCTTTGCGAAAACAATCGCCCCATGTGCCAAACTTCTGACTTGAGTTGAAGATCGCAATATTTGGGCTTTCGAAGCAGGATATTCCCCAGTCGTTGGAACGAATGCAAGGACAAGCAATCACACAAGAACGACAGTAACAAATAACTGGATCACTCGAATGTTTGTTTTCCTAAACACTTGCTGACTCATAACACCCCCTCCTCCTCTGTGCAGAACCGGTTCCATCACCGCTCGTCGAGCACTTCGTTGTACCGTTTCATCACATGCTCGCGCGTGATCAGTGCGATGGGGTTCATCTGCCCGAACTGATCCAGCAGACACAGGCTCGACACATCGGACTTGCTGAACTTCTCCATCACCGTATCCAAATGCTCATCGGCAGCAATCGTCGGGATATCCGTCTGCATCAACTCCGCGACCAAAAGCAGCGGGATCGCTTCGCGGTCAATGAGCGCCGAGCGCATATCGCGCCCCGTCACCATCCCAATATACCGCCCTTCGTGATCGATCACCGGGAAGTCGGGAACATTGTGGTGCGCATGGAGCGTGATGAGTTTGCTCAGTGGGTCAGACGCGTACACAGGCTCGCGCGGGAGCGCGTCATGCTTGACACTGGCAACAGGGATATGACGCAAAATCCCGAGATCCCTGCTGGTGCCAATACGCACACCCGCCCTGCTGAGCTTGGCGGTATAAATCGAATCGGTCATGAACTTGCGAGCAAAGATCGTCGCGATGATCGCCGCGAGCATAATCGGGGCCAGCACCCTGGGCTCGCGCGTCAGCTCAAAGAGCATCAGGATCGCCGTCATCGGCGCGAAGGTCGCGCCCGCAACAACCGCCGCCATCCCGACCAGCGCGTAACTTGCTGGCGACCCACCCTCCGGGATCAACCCCATCGTTTCAAGCACCAACCCAAAGGTCCCGCCAATAGTCGCGCCAATAAACAACGAAGGCGCAAACACACCACCAGAACCACCTGATCCAAGCGTGCAACTCGTCGCCACTATCTTGGCAAGCGTCAAAACCCCAAGCGTAATCACCGCGGTCCAGGTCACATCCGCTGCGGTAAAGTGCGACGGATCTAAAAGCGATTTGATCATCGTGTACCCGTTCCCGAAGAACACAGGTACCGAAGAATCCGTAGGAACCAGCGAGTTGGTGCCAAGCGATTGACATGCGCGAAGACCAACCATCCCCAGCAATCCAAGAACCAGCGCCCCGAATACCGGACGAAAGATCGGATGAATCCGCACGCGTGCAAACGCGTCCTCCGCGATATGCAACGACTCCACAAACGCCCACGCAGTCACCGCGCACACCAGACCAAGCAGCATATAACTCGGGAGCTCATAGACCGTAAACAAATACCCGGTAAGCTCAAACGCAAAGATCGCGTCTTCACTCGGGAGCACAACCTGAGTCACCGCGGTCGCAAACACCGAAGCAATCACAATCGGAGTAAAGGTTCTAAGCGAAAAATCCCGCAGCAGAATCTCAAGAGCAAAGAACACCCCCGCGATCGGCGCGTTGAAGATGCTCGAAATTCCCGCCGCCGCTCCGCACCCGACCAGTGTGTTAATGTGCCGGCGGTCGATCCCAAGCTTGTACGCGATCGACGAACCGATCACCGCACCGGTCTGGACAATGGGCCCTTCCGCGCCCGCTGATCCACCGGTACCAACCGTACAGATCGACGACAGCACCTTGACTACACCGACTCGTTTTTGGAGCTTACCCCCTTTGCGGACGATCGCATCAAGCACCTGAGGAACGCCGTGCCCGCCCGCTTGACGCGCAAATGTGTACACAAGAATCCCGGTCAGCAGCGCCCCCACCATCGGTATCAAAGGCATCAACCACAACCGCGTTCCGTGCTGTCCGTCAACCGCGCCCTGAATCTGAGCTTGCAGGTCCTCGGTCCAGTGCTCAATGCGCTCAAGTGTCCAAGCAAATCCGATCGCAGCAAATGCGGTCATCACACCGATCACCGCGCCGATCATGTTGAGCCACCCCTCGGGGTGTCCATGCACCCACCGCCCAACCCTTCGGGCGAGCTGTTTAAAGTTGGTGGTCATGAGAAAGCTGCTCATACCCCGGATGGTACGCGAGACAGATCAGATTTCACCAAACAATCAAGAATGGAAGCTGATTCATCCCTTACGGACGGATTCATTTCACCGCTTCACGAGGATCATCCTGAAGCACAAGCTCATCGACACGCGGAGCTTCGGGGACCGGCTTGCCCTTTGCATCAGTCAACGGCGTGCCGTCCATTCTGGTGATGGTCGGGACCGGATGGGCTGCTTCATGCTTGCTGAGCGCCGCTTCCAGATCCGCGCGTTTGTCATCTTCAAGCTCGGTCCACTTTCCTCGCCCTCGGCATTTGGGGAACCTGCTGCAACCGAGCCAAGGACCACGAACACCATTGCGAAGATTCAACGGACTCTGGCAAGTTGGACATTCAAGATCTGTTTCCAGCGCCGGAACACTCGGAGCATTCACAAAACCCTTCTTGTCAATGTTCAGGATCATCCCGTCATCATTCGTCTCACCCTCTTCAAGCGGAGTCGTGAGGAACGGCCCAAACCGACCAACCTTGCGGATCAGCGGACGACCGGTCTTGGGACACTTGATGTCAATAAACTCAGCCATCTGAGGCTTGCCATCACGATCACACGGACACGCCCAGCTGCAATCCGGATAGGTCGAGCAGCTCAAGAATCGACCGTTCTTCCCGAAACGATACACGAGCGAAGATTCACATTTCTCGCATCGGTACTCTTCAGGCGCCGGCCGAATCTCCGCCTTCGCATGCGTCATCTCTTCATGCGCACGCTCCAAGCTCTTGGAGAATCGCCCATAGAAAGTTTCGAGCATCTCGATCCAATCGAGGTGGTCTTCCTCGATCGCATCAAGCTTCCCTTCCATCTCCCGGGTATATCCAAGATCCATGAGCTTTGGGAATCCTTCGATGAGCTTATCTGTGACCACTTCACCAAGATCAGTCGACCAGAACGCGCGCGTAATCTGCTCGACATACTTCCGGTCCTGGATTGTCTGGATAATGCTCGCATAAGTCGATGGTCGCCCGATCCCCTCAGATTCAAGCGTTTTGATCAGGCTCGCTTCAGAGAACCGCCCGGGAGCAGCGGTAAACCTTTGCGCTGGATCCATCGCAAATGGATACATCGGCTGCTTCTCTTCGAGTCTGGGCAGGTTCAGCTCGTCCCCGCTCGTGGGAACACCCGAAACCCGGTAATGACCATCAAACGCGAGCGTGCGGCCGCTTGCTTTGAACAGCGCTTTATTACCAGCCCCGCCTCGGATCATCACATTGGTCGCGTCCCACTGCGCCGCGACCATCTGACACGCGACAAACCGCTCCCAGATAAGGGTGTATAGACGCAGCTGATCGGGCTTGAGTGAACTCGGCAGCGAGCTTGGATGACGAGACACATCCGTTGGGCGAATTGCTTCGTGTGCTTCCTGCGCGCCCTTGTTTGAGGAGGAGAAGAAGTTTGGTTTTTCGGGTAGGTATTTCTCGCCGTAGGTTTTGTTGATGTGACCACGGACCGCGTTGAGTGCTTCACCCGCGATGTGCGTTGAGTCGGTACGCATATAGGTAATCAGACCGACCGGTCCCTCACCCGGGATATTGACCCCTTCATACAACCCCTGAGCTGCGCGCATGGTCCGCTGAGCGCCAAACCCGAGCCGGCTCGATGCAGACTGCTGCATAGTCGAGGTAATAAATGGCCCCGGCGCACGCGAGCGTGTCCGCTTGGTTTCAATCGCTTCGATTGAATACTGAATCGACGCATCACATGGACCTGAAATACTCCTCAGCCAGTGCGCGGGGCCAACACCATTGGGGTCTTCATTGGTCTCGACTCGAACCGATGTAAGTCCGCATGCTTCAACTATTGTCTTGACCGAACCAGTAAGATCATGCGCAGATGGATCAGCAAACGCAGCGTTCACCCTATCCCTGCGTTCCTCAATCAAATCCTGAGTGAGCTCATCAAGCTCCGGAACAATCTTGGAAGAAATCACGCGTGGATCAAACTTCTCACCATCAAACTCAACGAGCTGGGCCCGCACCGTGTTGTTCTGACTCAACCATGCGTTTTGTGATTTGACTGTCGGGCTCTTGCCCTTCTCGTCAACCTTCTCAATGAACTCTTTCCACTGAGGCCCAAGCTTGGAAGCATTGACCTGATCAAGCGCAAAGTACCCATTGACCGTCCAGTATTCATCCGGAACAAACGCACGGATCTGGCGCTCGCGCTCGACAATCAACCGGACCGCTACCGACTGCACGCGCCCGGCGCTGAGTCCACGCGCCACCTTCTTCCAAAGCAACGGGGAAACCTGGTACCCAACAATGCGGTCAAGGATCCGGCGCGCCTGCTGAGCGTTCACTCGTTCTTCGTCGATCGGATGCGGATTATCGAATGCTTTCCCGATATCCGCTTTGGTGATCGCGGGGAAAATTACGCGCTGAGCGTCCTTGGAATCGATCCCGAGTTCTTGCGCAAGATGCCATGCGATCGCTTCTCCTTCGCGATCAAGGTCGGTCGCGAACCAGATCTGGCCGCCGGTCGATTGCGCGTCCTTTGCTGCTCGTTTGAGATCCTTCACAACCTGCTCTTTACCCGACAAAATTTCATAGCTCGGCTGGAATCGCTTATCGAGTTTCACACCAGGAACCGGGTCCTTGACCCCTTTCGGATTCTTGGATGGGAGATCACGGACATGCCCCACCGATGCGAGCACCACATACTCGTTCCCGAGATATTTATTGATGGTTTTGGCCTTCGCTGGGGATTCCACGATCACCAACGACTTGCCCTTTGCTGATCCGGCTTTGTAGGCGCTGGCAAACTTCCGCCCGCCCGTCTTCTTGGACGCAGTCTTCTTTGAAGCCGGTTTTTTGGACCCAGAAGCAGCCGAGACCTTCTTTGAGGTCTTCTTGGCGGTCTTCTTACCCGCTTTTTTCGCGGCTTTCTTGGTCGTCTTCTTGGTGGTCGCTTTCGCGGTCTTCTTGGCCATGGACGCCTCTCGCTGGTGGATCGAGCAGAGTGTGTATAAATAGTCTGAGCCGACACGGAACGCCGCGACTTATCAATTGTCAAGCCCCCAACACTCAATCAGTCTGCCAGAGTCCGATAACCCAAAGCGTCAATCACCACTTGCCAGCAGCACACAATTGAGCTAATGTAGCTATGGCTACATGTAGCGTCGGCTACATAATACACGACCGGGAGCAGCCATGAATCACCTCAAAAACCTGTTTCTCTATTCCTCACTCGCGTGCATCACCATTCTGGGGACTGGATGCAGCGACCGCCCATCTGAACCGAATCACGATCAAACGATGCAAGAATCGTCTCCAATAAAAATTGTCACCACCACCGGGATGATTACCGATCCTGCCCGATTCATCGCCGGCAATCACGCAACCGTGGTCGGCATCATTGGAAGCGGAATCGATCCACATCTCTACAAACCAAGCCGCACCGACATCGCGACTTTAAGCAGCGCCGACCTCATCCTCTACAACGGACTGCTGCTGGAAGGGCGCATGACCGACGCGCTCGTACGAATCGCAGGATCCGGAATCGCAGTCCGGGCAATCTCTGAATCGATCGACGAATCTTCGCTGTTATCCCCGCCCGATTTTGAAGGGCACCACGATCCGCACCTCTGGATGGACCCCATCGCGTGGGCAAACGCGGTCAACATCATCGCAGAATCGGTCATCACTCAAGACCCATCCAATACAGATTCCTACAACGCAAACAACAATGCGTATCAACAGCAGCTGAGCGCTCTCGACGAATATGCTGTGCAGGTTCTAAGCTCAGTCCCGCTCGATCAGCGCGTGCTGGTGACCGCCCACGATGCATTCAACTACTTTGGTCAGCGATACAACTACCAGGTCGTGGGCATCCAAGGAATCTCCACAGAATCTGAAGCCGGCGTGCGGGATATCGAACGAATCGTTGACCTCTTGGTTGAACGAAAAATCAAAGCTGTATTCGTCGAAACAACCGTTTCGGATCGCAATATCAACGCGCTGATCGCTGGCGCTCGCGCGCGTGGACACGAAGTGATCATCGGAGGCTCACTCTTTTCTGATGCGATGGGTCAACCCGGAACCTACGAAGGCACCTACATCGGGATGATCGACCACAATGTCACCACCATCGCTCGCGCGCTGGGTGGAGAAGCGCCCAAGCTTGGTCTCAACGGATTGCTCTCAAATGAATAAACAACTCGCCCCGCGTTCGACCCTTGACGCAAGACCAGAACACTCCGCAGACAACCCACTCTCGGTGCACGCGATGACCGTCGCATACCACCGCAAGCCAGTCCTTTGGGATGTTGATTATGACGCGCCGCCGGGGGCGTTGGTTGCTATTGTGGGGCCCAACGGTGCGGGCAAAAGTACATTCATCAAAGCATGTCTAGGACTCATACCCAGCGCCGCAGGAACTGTTGAGTTCTGGGGCAAGCCATACTCACAAGCACGATCGCGCATCGGATATGTCCCTCAGCGCGAGACCGTCGATTGGGATTTCCCGGTCAGCGCCCTGGATGTGGTCTGCATGGGTTTGTACCGCAAGATCGGCTGGTTCCGGCGCGTTGGCAAGTCACACAAAGCTGCGGCAATGGAATCGCTTGATCGGATGGGACTCGCAGACTACGCGCACCGGCAAATCGCCCAGCTCTCTGGAGGACAGCAACAACGCGTGTTCCTCGCGCGAGCACTCGTTCAGCAAGCGGATCTCTACTTCATGGATGAGCCCTTTGCGGGAGTGGATGCTGCGACAGAAGCTGCGATTATCGAAGTCCTTCGTGAACTCCGCACGCAAGGCAAAACCGTAATCGTCGTACATCACGACTTACAAACTGTGCCGACCTACTTTGACCACGCGATGCTCCTGAACATGCGCGTCGTTGCTGCGGGCCCGATACGCGATATTTTCACCGACGAGAATCTGCACAAAACCTACGGCGGACGACTCACACTCCTCGCAGAAGCTTCTGAAGCAGTTGCCAAAGCACAAGTACAGCCATCAAAAACAAAGAAGAAAAACAAAGCAAGACCCAAGACCACAGCCAGCACCACAACCACCACCACACACTCAACCACATACTCAACCAACGACGACTAAGCCCTAAGACTTCTACACGATGACCCGTCCACGCATGCAACCCGCACCTACATCGTTACAAGATGTCAGCGATGATCTCCCCTCACTCGCGGATATCTTGCACACCATCACCCTCCAATCAGGCATCAACACCAACGCAGTCATCATCGCAGCAACACTCTTAGGAATCGCAAGCGGAATCATCGGCGCCTTTGCACTACTCCGCAAAAGATCACTCACCGCTGACGCTCTCTCACACGCGACTCTCCCAGGAATCACAGGCGCGTTCCTGATCGCATCGGCATTGGGCTTTGATGCTCGTTCATTGCCCATACTCTTGCTCGGAGCGACCATCACAGGCATCCTCGGAGTGGTGTGTATCCATCTGATCCTCACCCAAACCAGACTCCGTGAAGACGCTGCGATCGGGATCGTGCTCTCTGTGTTCTTCGGGGTCGGTGTTGTGTTGCTTTCCGTGATTCAGTCCACCGCAACATCGAGTGCTGCGGGACTCAATCATTTCATCTACGGCCAAACCGCCGCGATGCTCACCAAAGACGCGATTGTAATGGGCGCGATCGCGCTCATCGCTACCATTACCGCGATGCTGGTGATGAAAGAAATCGCCATCGTCTGCTTCAACGAATCCTTTGCTCGTGTAACCGGAATTTCCGCCACTGCGGTTGACGCACTGATCCTCGCACTCATCGTGCTCGTCACCGTTGCAGGATTGCAAGCGGTCGGTCTCATCTTGATCGTCGCGATGCTCATCATCCCGCCCGCTGCTGCTCGATTCTGGACCGATCGCGTCCGCGTGTTGATACTCCTGAGCGCGCTGATCGGAGCGGCGTCGGGATTCTTGGGTTCCTCGATGAGCGCCCTCCTCCCGCGAAAGCCAGCGGGCGCTGTCATTGTGCTGTGCGCCGGGTGCATCTTTGTCCTCTCGATGCTCTGCGCACCCACACGCGGCATCATCGCTCAGCTCTACAGACATTCCACACTCAAAGTCCGGATCGCAATCGATCACGCGCTTGAATCAAAGTATGAGTATCCTGAACAACACCTTGAATCATCATTTTCACTCCGGCTACTCATGAAAGCTCGCGGGCTCACCAACTCCCTTGCCCCATCATCTGCGCTCACCCCAGCAGGTCTTGCACGCGGACAGCGCGTCCGGCGCAACCACACTTTGTGGGAACAATACTTGGTCTCTTGTGCGGACATCGCACCCTCTCATGTAGACTGGTCGGTCGATCAAGTCGAGCACATCCTTGACGATGAGCTCATCGCACAGCTAGAGCGCGAAATCAAAGAGGGCTCGAACCCATGACCCTCTCCACCATCAACCCGGCGCTGGTGAATCTGATCAGCTTTGACCTGTTCCCGCTGACATCCGCAATCTGCGTTGCCCTCTCGTGCGGCTTGATCGGGAACCACCTCGTTCTCCGCAAGCAATCACTGATGGGTGATGCGATCTCACACGCGGTGCTCCCCGGACTCGTCGCTGCGTTCTTGCTCTCCTCATCGAGAGACCCGAAGATTATGTTCATCGGCGCAAGCGCTTCGGCGCTTCTGACCGTCGCGCTCATCGAAATCGTCAAACGACTTGGGCGCGTAGAACCCGGCGCCGCAATGGGCGTAGTTTTTTCCATCATGTTCGCGCTGGGCGTGCTCATGCTCGAACAAGCAGCTGCGGACCATGTCGACCTCGATGCCGACTGTGTGCTCTATGGTCAGCTGGAAACTTTGTTCTTCATTGCTCCCGACCGATGGGCGGACCTTCTCAGCACGCGCACACTCCAAGAAATCCCTACCCAGGTCACGACCCTTCTTGCGATGACCGTGATCGTGATCCTCTTTAAAATCGCATTCCACAAAGAACTCCGGATCGCATCCTTTGACCCAGGTCTGGCAACTACCCAGGGAATCAACGCAGGTTTCATGACCATTCTCTTGATGATCATGACCGCAGCATGCAGCGTCGCATCATTTGAAGCGGTCGGATCAATCCTGGTCATCGCGATGCTCATCTGCCCCGCTGCGACCGCTCGTCTGCTGACCGACAAACTCTCCACCCAGGTCTACCTCAGCGCGGCCATCGCGGTGCTGACCGCGATTACTGGATATCTACTTGCATCGTTTGTACCAGAGATGATCGGAATGCCATCTTCACTCAACGCAGCTGGGATGATCAGTGTCGTTGCAGGGTTCTTCGTTGCAACTGCTGCTTTGCTTTCCCCGACTCACGGAATCATCGCCAGATCAATCCGGCAACGCTCGCTCAAGCGCTCAGTCGCAATCGAAGACCTGATCGGATTGCTCTACCGAGCCCACGAAACCGGTTCACATTCATCAACCATCGATTCACTCTCGCTGCTAATGTCTGGTCGAGATTTACACCGAGCAATTACAGACGCGCACAAGGATTCACTCTTGATGCAATCAGGGGATTCAATCACCCTGACCCAAGCTGGTCTCCAGACAGGCGCCGACCTCATACGCAGACACCGTCTCTGGGAAGGCTACCTCGTCGACGAAGCAGGGCTCAGCATCGACCATGTTCACGATACCGCTGAGCAACTCGAACACCTGAGCACCACCAGGCCCACCACAACCTCCCCCACCGATCCGCACGGCAAACCCCTCCCACCACCACACTGACCCACACTGGTACCAACAACCTGCCGAGCGCACCAACAAGAACCCCGCGCAGCGCCCTATTGTCTCTCCATGAGCATAAGCGGATTTCAAGAAGTCAACTTCGACGGTCTCATCGGACCAACCCACAACTACGCAGGACTCTCCGCGGGCAATATCGCATCGCTGAGTAATGCTGGGGGCATCTCCAAACCAAAAGCAGCGGCGCTCCAAGGTCTTTCAAAGATGAAAGCGCTTATGGATCTTGGACTCACGCAAGCGGTCCTGCCCCCTCAGCAGCGTCCAGACCTCGCGTTCTTGCGCCGCATCGGGTTCATCGGGTCAGACGCGCACCTGCTCGCCCAAGCGAGAGACGCGGATCCAACCCTGCTTGCTGCGGTCTGGAGCGCCAGCAGCATGTGGGCCGCCAATGCCGCGACGGTCTCCCCAAGCCCGGACACTGCGGATCATAAAGTGCACATGACTCCCGCGAACCTGGTCTCGAATCTGCACCGATCCATCGAACACTCCACAACCACGCGCGCCCTACGAATGATCTTTGCAAACGAGGAACACTTTGCAATACACGACCCGCTCCCGAACCAAGCACGCTTTGCAGATGAAGGAGCTGCGAACCATGTCCGGTTTGCATCCTCACATGATCAACCAGGAGTCGAGCTCTTCGTCTACGGCGTCGATGTCCACGATCCCACCAACAGCGCCCGCAACTACCCATCGCGCCAAACACGCGCCGCGTGTGAAGCAATCGCGCGAGTTCACAAGCTGGACCTCTCTCGAGTGGTCTTCGCGCGACAACACCCCGACGCGATCGATGCGGGTGTATTCCATAACGATGTCATCGCGACGGGAAACGAACATGTGTTTCTCTATCACGAGCAAGCCTTCGCAACTTCGCGATCACTCCTCACTGACCTCGCGTCCCCGCTCGGTCGCCCCATCACCATGATCGAAGCGCACGACACCGACTTCTCACTCGAAGACGCGGTCACCAGCTACTTATTTAACTCACAAATTGTGACCCTACCCGACACGTCGATGGCACTCATCGCCCCACTCGAAACCAGCGAGAACCCACGCGTCGCACAATTCATCAACACCATGGTTGCTGATCAGAACAACCCGATCAACACCGTCCATTACCTCGATGTCCGCGAATCCATGCGCAACGGGGGCGGTCCTGCGTGTCTGCGCCTGCGCGTACCGCTGACGGACCAAGAACTTGCCGCGACCCATCAAGGAGTGATCTTGACCGATGATCTGCACGCAGCGCTCACGGAGTTTGTCTCGCGGACATACCCCGAAGAGATCACACAAAACGACCTGCTTGACCCAGCACTAGCTGAGTCATCCATCCACATACTTGATGAACTCACGCAGATACTCAATCTTCCGAATCTCTACCCATTCCAGCAATAGGTAATTCTCACGACAATCCCGGTCTTAAGCCACTACAGATATCGCGATAGCTCTATCCAGACCACCGACACGCGCAGTTTTCGCCAGTCCCACCAGGTCGTGGTGGTTCTTGGTCTTCGTGCCTGCCGTTTTCCGGTGAGTACGCGCATGGGGGTCAACCCGCTGATCATCCAAGCCCGATAGAAGACGCAGCGGCTGCGAACGGACCCTCGATGTCGAGGGCGGGTTCATGGTTGCTCTTTGATCCTGACTCGGAGCCTTTCATATGTCTGACGACCATCACATCCCCACCGCTGCCCATGATCTGAATCCTGAACCAGGTGAGCGATTAGCCCGTCCGTTCCAGCGATTTGCAAGCCTGTCAAGCTCTGGCGGAATCGTGCTCTTGCTCATGACCGCGATCGCGATGATCTGGGCAAACTCAAAGTACGCAGAATCTTACAACGAGATCTTCAACGAAACAGAAACCCGAATCACGGTTGCCCACAACCCCCATCACGCGTCATACGCGGATGATTCACACGAAGCCCACGCGATCAAAGACGAACACAACGCTGATGATCACGCACCAGAATCCTCTGATGATCACGATGATTCAGGTCACGAATCTGATCACAAATCCGATGATCACAAATCCGGAGATGGCGATCACTCCGACGCCGACTCATCGCACGGGGGACACGGATGGGCACCCCTCGCCCACGAACCACTCTGGTGGCAAGGACACTCCACCGCAATGTGGATCAACGATCTCCTCATGGCAATCTTCTTCCTCGTCGTTGGACTCGAAATCAAACGCGAAGTCGTCTGCGGCGAGCTCGCATCACCAAAGCGAGCAGCGCTCCCGATCTTCGGCGCACTGGGCGGAATGATCGGCCCCGCGCTCATCTTCGTCGCATTCAACTGGGGCAAAGAAACCATCGGAGGCTGGGGCATCCCCATGGCGACCGATATCGCATTCGCGGTCGGTATCCTCGCAATGCTCGGATCACGCATCCCCAACTCACTCAAAGTCTTCCTCACCAGTCTCGCAATCGTCGATGACCTTGGCGCGCTCGTGGTCATTGCTGTGTTCTATACCGAGAATCTCGAAATGGCCTACCTCGGTTACGCGGGCACCGTCATCGCGATCCTGATGTTCATGAATGTGCTCCGCGTCCGGTGGATCACGCTTTACCTCGTGCTTGGTCTTCCTCTTTGGTACTTCGTGTACATGTCAGGGGTCCACGCAACCATCGCAGGCGTCCTCCTCGCAGCCACCATCCCAGCGCACGCACGCGTGAACGCGGTCAACTATGTCTACTCAACACGCAAAGCACTCGATGTCTTTGCAAACGCACACGATGACGCTGAAACAGATGTCACCCAGTCATCAGAGCGACGAGCTGCGGTCAACGCGATTATCAAGAACTCCCGTCTTGTGCTGCCCCCGCTCCATAGGATCGAATATGTCCTTCACCCATGGGCAGCATTTGTCATCATCCCGATCTTCGCGCTCGCAAACGCGGGAATCCCCATTCATGGCGGGATCGCAGAAAACCTCAAAGACCCTGCTGCGATCGGTATCATCCTCGGCCTCTTCATCGGGAAACCAGCTGGGATCATCCTGCTCTGCTTTATCGCGTGTAAGCTCAAAATCGCATCACTCCCAAGAGGCGTTTCATGGAGACACATCCTGGGCGCCGGCATGCTGGGTGGCATCGGATTCACGATGGCCATCTTCATCGCAAACCTCGCATACGCTGACAGCGCCTCGCATCTTGAACACGCAAAGCTCGCGATTCTGGTTGCGTCAGCAATCTCCGCGATCGGTGGCGCTGCCATCTTGCTGAGCTGTAAGTCAAAACCAGAACCCGAACCTGATTCCATGGGACCACTGGTCAACGAGCACTAAGACTCCGATTCAAAGCCGTCTTTACGCTCGATCTGATCTGTTTCATAAATCAAATCAGCACAACTCATTGCTCAAAACATACCTCCAGGTCCGTACTGGGGGTTTTTGTTTGTTTTGTCTGAATTTGCTCCTCGTCGCAACCAGTTGCTCGTGAAGGACGAATCTGATGCTATCAAAGATGGGGAACTCTCCCCATTGTTGTGGTATCCATAGTGCCCATACTTTCTGGCACATCATTAATACACAGTCACCGTCTGGGCTCTTGCTGCCCTGGACCTGTTTGACGCGTTGGGTCGTATGACGCGGACAACCCTTCCATCTGCTTGAGCCCCTGGTTTTGGAATCAGGAGATCATATCTATGCGTCGTTTTAGCTTACCTGCATGCGCGGGCTTGTCTGTTGCCATGAGTTCAATCGCGTTAGCTGCAGCCGCTCCTACCACTTCTCATGTCCACACGCTCTCGCGCAGCGCCACCCCCCAAGCCCTCACATCCCCATCGAGTCTGTCCAATGTCTTGCTGGGTGATCGCATTGAAATGACCATCGCTCTCCAAGACGGCAGCCCGGTCCAGGTCGAGCTCGAACGCTTCAATCCATTCACCTCAGACGCACGCATTGTTTCCGTTGATGCATCAGGCGCTGAACACTCCATCGATCTCTCTAATGATGTCCATCTTCGTGGTCATGTGATCGGTGATGAATCACAAGTCGTCTATATCGGAGTGACCCAGTTCGGCACCTCCGGGATGCTTGAAATCGCAAACCAGACCCATGTCATCTCCACAGGGAAGTTCAACTCAGATCCGCGCACCGCTGCGGATCTTTCTGTATTCCCAGCTGACCTGCTCGATCTGCAACCAGTCGGACAGAACTGTGCTGTGGATATCAACAACCCGATGTTCAATCCGCTTGGTCGACAGATCAACAACGACTTCGTCAGAGCCGATGGCACCTCCGCACCACAAGGAGAACGCCCGCCCCGTGATGCACGCGTAGCAATCGAAACCGACTACGAATACACATCTTGGCTCTTCGGCGGAGATACCACCGCATCCGCGTCCTACGCATCCACCCTCATCGGCGCAATCTCGACTATCTATAGCCGAGATGTGAACATGACCCTCTCGGTCCCGTTCCTAAGAACCTACGAAACCAACAACGACCCATACGGGAGCGACGACATCATCGTCTTCCTCGAAGCAGTCCAAGCAGAGTTCAACTCTGGTGATGAAGCTGAAATCGATCGCGCAGTCGTCCAAGGACTCAGCGCCCGCAACCTTGGCGGCGGCGTCGCATGGCTCCCAGGCGCATGCAACGACTTCTACGGCATCGGTGTCAGCGCCAACCTTGATGGCTTCTTCCCAAACCCGCTCCAGAATAACTCCCACAACAACTGGGATGTCATCGTTGCAGCCCACGAAATGGGACACAACTTCGGGACCGGGCACACGCACGAACATTTCACCCCAGTCATCGATGGCTGCGGTAATGGTGATTGTGCTGAGTCCCAAGACTCGACCATCATGTCCTACTGCCACCTGTGTCCTGGTGGGCTTTCCAACATTGATCTCCGTTTCCACCCACGCGTTCAAGATCGAATTCTGTCGTACCTCAACAACGACGCGGATTGCGATCTTGTCGTCAATCAGTGTGGAGCTGATCTGGTTGCCGATGGATCACTCAACTTCCTGGACATCAGCGCCTTCCTCGCTGAGTTCGCAGCCCAATCTCCGTCCGCTGACTGGAATGGAGATACCGACCTGAACTTCCTTGATATCAGCGCATTTATCGCTGATTTTGCACTGGGATGTCCATAACAGAGTTTGTTACAAACTTGATAGGGTTTAATTCTAGTGAAACTTCTGGAAATGCCCTACCAATTCAACCCGGTTTCCTGTAGTCTTGTAAGACAAAACCACCCAAATCCTACTGGAGGAATAAGAAATGAATCGCATCGCTCTCGCAGCAACACTTGCTGTATGTACTGGCTCCGCTTTCGCTGTCCCCGATGTCATCTGTGGATCACTCGATGATGTCAACAACTGGGGCAACATCGGAGGCATCCGTGCATACTCCGTCGGTACCACCGCATGTAACATCGGTACCTCAAACGCGGACTGGATTGACAACTCACCTTTCCACCCGGTCATTGGTGTGACCATGTGGAAATATGACAACGAAACCCAGCGCCTCACCCAGCTCGGTGTCACCCAACTCAAACACAGCTTCGCATCGCTCCAAGGTAGCGTCTGCGAGCCTTGCCAGCCAGGCGGTACATTCTCCGCTCTCGGCCCAGGCTGTTCAGACCCATACGGCGCGGGACTCAACGGTACTCAAGGCGACCTCGGTCCTCGTACCGAAGTCAACCCATGGACAGGTGAGTTCGTCTACCCATACACCGGCATCAACCAAGGCGGTAATGCAATCTTCAAACGCATTCAGGTTCAGCAATCAGACATCTCTGATACAACAGCGACCTTCTATGTAGAAGGTACCTACACCGTCAAGGACGATTTCGCTGCTGGCACCAATATGAACAACGCTTCATACAAGCGTCTGAACATCAACCAAAGCAGCTTCAATGCCAGCACCACCGGGCAAACTTTCCGCGGTGTACCAGCAATCTACGCATGGCAAGCACAACACCCAGATGTCGTCATCAACGAAATCGATGTTCCAGATGACGGTCGCCTCATCGTTGCTTCCAAAGCAACCGACCTCGGTGACGGCACATGGCGCTACGATTACGGTGTCTACAACCTGAACTCGGATAAAGCAGCCGCTTCATTCTCAGTTCCTGTCAACACCGCAATGGCCAACATGGGCTTCAATGACATCACCTACCACTCAACAGTTGACCAAAATGTCAGCCAGAGTGACTGGGCTCCAGTAGAAGGCGGCAACGCAGTCACCTGGAACACCGAAACTGAAGCACAGAACCCAATGGGCAACGCGATCCGCTGGGGCACCATGTACAACTTCTGGTTCGAAACAGACGCAGCACCAACAACAGGTGACACCACCATCGGACTCTTCAAGTCCGGCGACAACCTCACCGTTGCGGGTATCGTCCCAACCGCTGCCTCAACTTGCCCAGCTGACTTCTCAGGCGAAGGCGACCTCAACTTCCTCGATGTCTCCGCATTCCTGACCGCATTCGGTAACCAGGACGCAGCTGCAGACTTCACCGGTGAAGGCGATTTCAACTTCCTCGATGTCTCAGCATTCCTCAGTGCTTTCGGTGCAGGCTGCCCATAATCTTCTCCTAGATTCAAGCAACCCACATGAAGCAATCATGCGGCAACATATGTTGATCACGACATCAGCATCCACCCGCAGACAAGTTTGATTCATTTCGAGCCCCAAGACTTCACCGTCTTGGGGCTTTTTCTTTGCCACCGCATCACACAAGATGATCGAGCGATCAAAAAAACATACACTTCATCATGCCAACTCCTCATACAGATACCCAGACACACACCCAAGGCCCGCTCGTTGTCTTTGACCATCCACTGATCGCGCACAAAATGACCACGATCAGAGATCAAACAACAAGCCATCGACCGTTCCGCGCGACACTCGCCCAGATCGCGGGCCTGATGGTCTACGAAGTGACCCGGTCATTTGAAACAACACCGATACAAGTACAAACCCCGGTCACCACCACCACCGCGCAGCGACTCACAGGAACAATCACCATCGTCCCCGTCCTCCGCGCCGGTCTTGGAATGATTGATGGCATCCTTGAAGTCATGCCCGAAGCCCGCGTTGGTCACCTCGGGCTCGCGCGCAACGAAACCACGCTTGATCCAGTCGCGTACCTCAACAAACTTCCCCGCGATCTCAGCGCCGGGCCTGTGATCCTTGTGGACCCGATGCTGGCAACCGGAGGAAGCGCCTCAGCAGCAATCCAGATGCTCAAAGATGCCGGCGCGACAGACCTGAGAATGATCTGCTTGGTCGCTGCTCCAGAAGGTGTCGAGCGGTTACAACGCGATCACCCAGGTATCAAGATCTACGCAGCAGCGCTCGACGATCACCTCAACGATCAGGGGTACATCGTTCCAGGACTCGGTGATGCTGGCGATCGTATGTACGGGACTGTCTAGTTCAACTTACGGTTTAACTCGCGCATCAATCCTCGGGAGGAATCCCAATGTCCTCGTTCCAAAGCTCAGGATGCTCCGCGATAAAACGCGTCATCAGATCGATGCACCGCTGATCATGTGCGAGCACAATCTCAACCCCCTCACTTTCAAGCCAATCCTCTCGTCCTAGAAAAGTCTCGTGCTCCCCAATCACCACTCGCGGAATCTGGTGAAGCACCGCAGTCCCCGTACACATCGCGCACGGAGAAAGCGTGGAAGCAAGCGTGAGTTGATGCCAGTCCCGTCTTCGTCCCGCATTACGAATACACACCGTTTCTGCATGGGCAGTCGAGTCCCCGCTTTGCACGCGCTCGTTGTGACCCGCTGCAACGATCGTCCCGTCTGAGCTCACCAGAGACGAACCGATAGGGATCCCCCCCTCGTTGAGCGATTTCAATGCTTGCTCATACGCAGCATCAAGAGCAATCAAATCATGGGGATCAAGCTTGGGCGTGGGTGTACTCATGCGTAACGATACACACAATCAATCATCGCTGCTTGTCACAACACTTTGATCATCTGGATCAAAAATACCTGATTCTGTTTCTGCTCCAGAGCCTTGAATCTCTGATTGATCAACCGGATCATTGCTTTCCTGTGTCCACTCTCGATCAAACGGCTCAGCCCAAACCGGGAGCACTTCGATCTCCGCATGAAGGTGGATCGGCTCAAAGAATGTACCCGGAAGCGTCGACTCCCACGGATCTTGGAGGTGTCTGAGTAATCCGTAGGGGACGCGCGTGACAAAGCTCACCCGGGTCGGATCTTGCTCGTCTATTTTGACCGAGAACGAACCCTGCATACTCCCGAACTGATCGATGACTCGTTCTTCGCCGTTGAGTGCGCCTGGGGTCGCGTTGACTCCCGCGACGACGCGTCCGCCGAGCGTATCGGTTGGATCAGAGAGCAAGTATTGATTCCGCGCGGTCCCGGGAAGCGAGCACGCTTCGAGATCACCAAGGGAATATTTGAGGTGCATGATCCCGGTGCCATCGTGGTACTTGACTGGTTCTGAGAGCACTACGCCGTCGATCTGAATTTCAACTCCGGTTCCGGGTTTGATCCGATCAAAGAACGCTTTCGTATTCTCGACTTTGGTCAGTCCGGTCCTGATCACCAATCCACGAGGATGCCCAGCCCCAGTGTCGACGCGCGATCCACCCAGCGCGACATACGCGCGGATATTACTCCGAGCATCGATGTCTGCATCTTCGTCCTGATTCAGATCGTTCCGAAGAACCTCACCACCCATCGGGGGACCATACGGCAGAAACTCCGAATACGACCGAGGGCCATCCCTGCTGATCCACCGAAGCGTGACCTTGGGAACAACAGAATCGTCTGCAAGTAGAATCTTGCGAACAATTGCACCGTCGTTTTCAAAGACAGACTCCTGGGCATGGACCGGATCAGCACAGAGACCAACTATTAGCAAACTTCCTGTACAAACCCCTAGCAGATTTCGTATGTGATTCAGCGCTTTACTCATGGAGACTCCGATCGGATATTGATACGAGAAACCCGCTCAAAGAGCTGAAGATTCCGTTGATTCTAGTAAATAAAGCAACCTGAACCCCGAATTCAACGAATAATCAGTACCTCACTCGAGGAACTTTGTAAGTACGCGCTGGCCCTTTTAAGACCAGCGACTCCTGAAAGGAAGAGATCGATGCGTTACCTGCCCTCCCGGCGATCACTGTCTGCCGCCCTGATCCCATCGTTACTCATGTCATGCGGGATGGTCGCATCAAGCGCCAATGCGCACGATGACGACTACCGGAAGCTGCTCGATAAGCAGACCGCGGTCCTTGGACCGATCTGGACTGCAGATCCAAACAACACAACACAAAGCCGGGGCGGTTTCGACTCGCTGAATATGACCTTCCTTGCCAACATCCCCCTCAACAACTTCACCGGAGTGAACTCCACCTTCGGGAACGATTGCTGGGGATATGTATCACCATCTGGTAGAGAGTATGTGATCATGGGTGTCTTCGGTGGGTTCGCCTATGTCGAAATCACCGATCCCATCAATCCGGTCATCATCGAAACCATCGTCGGACCAACCTCCGATTGGCATGATGTCAAGGTCGTCGGGCAATACGCATACGGCGTCTCCGAAGGAGGATCAGGTATCCAGGTCATGGATATGTCCGACATCGACAACGGAAATGTCTCCCTCGTCCGCAACTGGACCAGCGGCGGATACTCCACCACACACAACATCGTCGCAAACGAAGATACCGGATCGCTCTGGCTCGCTGGCGCAAACATCGGGAACGGCGGACTGATCAACATCGACCTCACCAATCCAGAGCTCCCATCCATTGATGGAGGCTGGACCGAGATGTATGTCCACGACGCGCAGGTCGTGACCTGGGAAGAAGGCCCATTTGCAGGACGAGAAATTGCATTCCTTTCATCCGGATTCTCCGGTGGATTTTCAGAGACCGGTCTCCGCATCGCGGATGTCACCGATCCCAATAACACCCAGACACTCTCGACAATCTTCTACCCAAACGCGGGCTACTCTCACCAGGTCTGGCTCTCAACCGACGGTAAGCATGTCTACCTCAACGACGAACTCGACGAAGGCAACACGGTTTCAGTCACCACCACTCGGATCATCAATGTCGAAGACCTCGAAAATCCGATCTTTGTGGGCACATTTACCACCGGTAAAGAAGCGATCGATCACAACCTCTACACAAAAGACTTTGTGATCTACCAATCCAACTACCGTTCAGGTCTCCGTGTGTTTGATGCGATCGACCCGACCAACCCTGTTGAAGTCGCTTTCTTTGATACCTTCCCAAACTCGGACGCTGCATCGTTTAATGGTGCTTGGTCCAACTACCCGTTCTTCCCATCAGGAACCATCGCGATCTCCGATATCGAGCGCGGCTTGTTCCTCGTTCGTCTTGATGCAGATCTCGACAGCTTCACCCTCCTGCAGCGCGATGACCAACCAGCAACCGTCTCCCCAGCAGGAGGCGACCAGATCAGCGTCAACCTCGTCACACGCGAAGGCGCGTCCTTCTCAGCAATCGAGATGTTTGTTGACACAGACGGCACTGGCTTTACTCCAGTCCCAATGACCCTGGGACCAAACGGAACAGCAACCGCTTCAACCCCCGCAATCGATTGCGGCGAAACATTTGCATACTACTTCCGCGCAACAGACGCAGAAGGTCTTGTCAAAACACTCCCCGCTGATGCACCAAACAATGCATTCGAAGCATCCGTCGTTTCGAGCTTTGTTGAAACATTCGCAGACAACTTCCAAACCAATCTGGGATGGTCCGTTTCTGGATCAGTCACCGACGGAGCATGGGAACGAGGCATTCCCGCTGGCACAGGAGGACGCGGTGATCCATCCGCTGACTTTGATGGTTCAGGACGCTGTTACCTTACCGATAATGTTGAAGGCAACTCGGATGTCGACGGTGGCACCACAACCCTGACCTCCCCAGCAATGGATGCGACTGGTGAAGGCACCCCCACCCTGAGCTACGCACTCTGGTACTCGAACAGTATCGGCGTCGCAGACGACACAATGTTTATCGACATCTCAAACAACAACGGCAACTCATGGCAGTCGCTGGATTCCATCGGACCAGGCGATATGAATGCTAACGGAGGATGGAACGAATATTCATTCAACCTCAGCGAGATCTTCACATCACCATCATCGCAAGTCCGGGTCCGTTTCCGCGCTGGCGACCTGGGTGAAGGATCAGTCGTCGAAGCGGGTGTTGATGCGGTCAAGATCGAGCTCGAATCGTGCGAAAGCACCAGCAATCCATGTGCTGCTGATCTCACCGGCGAAGGTGACCTCAACTTCCTCGATGTTTCAGCATTCCTCACTGCGTACGGAAATCAGGACGCAATCGCTGACTTCCAGCCTGACGGGAGCTTCAACTTCTTGGATGTTTCCGCATTCCTGACCGCGTTTGGAAACGGCTGCCCGTAACTGTTACATATCAGCTGATTCCAATAACACAAATTCACCAAGAAGAACCCCTGAATTCCAGGGGTTTTTCCTTGGGTACACATTTATGTACCCTTACAATAGCAACTTAGCAGAATTGGACTCCTGCTAAACAACATCGCAAACAGCATTACACCACACACGACACGGAAAGACTCGCCATGAAGAACACAACTCGCGCATCACTCATCATGTCTCTGGTCACAGCCGCAGCAAGCGCCCAATCAATCAACTGGACCAACCCCGCGGGCGGACTCTGGGACACCCCCGCAAACTGGGACCTCGGTACATTCCCGACTGGTCCTACCGAATCCGCAATTTTTAATATTGGCGGCAGCTACACATCCACAATTGATTTCAGCATCTCCGATCTGGGGTCCGTCAGCATTCTTGACCCGATGTGCACAGTCAGCACCAACACAGGGGTCCTCCTTGCTGTCAACGGCGGCATCGTCAACAACGGATTGATCCTTGTCAACAACACCAACGGTGGGTTCACTTCAACACTCCGTTTCAATACAAGCAACTCATTTACCGGAACCGGAACGGTTCGTCTCAATGGGCAAACTTCTCGCTCGCTACTTCTACCAAGTGCACTCCAAACCATTACAAATGGCCCCGGACACACCATCACAGGCATCGGTCGTCTCACAGGCAACTTCATCAACGACGGAACCATTCTCTCAAACGACACATCACAGACACTCGCCATCTCAAACGGTGGCTGGACCAATAACGGCCTCATGGAAGTCTCCAACGACGCGACAATGAGCATCTCCAATATCGCGATGACCCAGTCACCAGCTGCAGAGATTCTCATCGACAACGGCGCCTTCACGATGACGAGCAGCTCCATTACAGGCGGAACCATCCGCTCCATGCCTGGTGAATCATGGACTGCTGTATCTGGTGTGACCGAGTTGTATTCAGTCAACACAATCGGTGACGGAACAACCAGCACCGGCGTACTCCTCCGCTTGTTCGACACCATCGAGAATGATGGACAGATCACCGTGAATAACACAAACGGCGGATTCACATCAACCATTGAGTTCAGGAACCCATTTGCACTCAACGGGAACGGTTCGATCTTGATGAATGGATCAAGTACCCGTGCTATTCTGACCACAAACGATCCGCTGCAACTCGTCACACAAGCCGCGAGCCACACCATCAATGGCTTTGGAATCATCCGAGCACCGATGATCAACAACGGTTCAATCATCGCCAATGTAGGCGGGACTCAGTTACTGCTGAACACCAATAACCAAATCAACAACAACCTCTACCAGGTAACCAATGGTGCTGAAATGTCAATCAGTAACATTTCAATCGATCAAACCGGTGGCGGCGTGATCAACCTCACCGATGGCCTGCTCAGAATCGTCAACTCATCCATCCTTGGTGGCAACATCACAGCAGCAACAGGGTCAACACTTATCACCAGCGGCACAGTCAACTTCGACAATGTCACAAACGGCGCCCCACTGAGCATGGACACCGGGACCGTCCTCGCCGTTACCAACGGCTTCGAGCACAACTCAACCCTGCTAATCAATAACTCCAACGGCGGTTTTGCCACAGTTCTCTTGTTCAATGATTCGAGCAGCCTCACAGGCAGTGGCACAACCACAATGAATGGAACAGGCTCCCGTTCCCAGCTCAATACCGCAGTGGGTCAAACCATGACCATCGACGGCGCGCACACTGTTGAAGGATTTGGACATATCAACGCTTCTCTCGTCAACAACGGCACCATGAACTCAAGCACCGCCGGCCAGACGATGCTCTTCCAAACAAACGACAAAACAAACAACTCGATTATCTCAGCCGAGCCTGGTGCTCTTATCGGTATCAGCAATGTTGCGATCAATCAAGACCCATCAGCTTCGATCAATGTTGGCGATGGCGTACTGAACCTAACAAGCGCAACAATCAACGATGGCACCATCAATGCTCTCAGCGGGGTTGTCAACAAAAACTCTGGCACGACACTATTCAACAGTTTAATCCTCAACGCTCCGGTCAACACGAGCACCGGTACTTTGCTACAGGTTACCAATGATCTAGAAATCAACGACACCGTTACCATCAACATCACAAGCGGCGGATTCGCAACCATCCTCAACTCGCTTGATTCTTCTACTCTCTCAGGAAGCGGCCAAGTAACTCTCAACGGATCTGGCGGTCGCGCCCAGCTCAACACACAAACGGATGAGACCGTGACCATCGCTGCTGGATTTGATGTCAACGGCTTCGGACAGATCAACGCTGATCTCATCAACAACGGTACCATCAGCTCGAACTTTGTAGGACAGACCCTGACTCTCCAGCTCAACGACAAGATCAACAACGCACTCATCTCGATCGAAGAAGACACCTTCATCAATGTATCGAGTGTCGAAATCGATCAAACCGGAGGAGGCCAAATCTTCAACAACGGCGGGCTGCTCACGCTCACAAACGCAACCATCCGCGGCGGCACACTCGATGCAGTCCTTGATGGCTCATGCACAGTTGTGGGCACCAGCGCACTCATCGATGTCACCAACCTCTCACCAATCAACACAAATACCGGGACGGTATTGAATCTCACAGGCGTCATCACCAACGAATCGACAATCAGTGTCAATCCGCTCGCTGGTGGATTTACCACAAACTTGGGCTCATCCGCTCCCGTCACCATCCTCGGCTCAGGCGAGGTCGTCCTCGGAGGAAGCTCAACTCGCGCTCAAATCGTTGGCGCTGGAATGACATTCGGTCCCGATCAAACGCTTTCAGGACTCGGCGTCATCGCCGCTCCCATCACGGTCGATGGCACCATCGCACCAGGATTCTCTGTCGGCGAAATGGACGCAAGCGCCCCGATCACACTCTCTGACACAAGCACCTTCGAAGTCGAAGTCGCGAGCGAAACCTCGCGTGACAACATTGATTCGTCATCAACTTTCCACGCAGACGGCACACTCGACCTCTCGCTCATCGATGGGTTCAGCCCCACCACCGCTTGGGTCGCGACGATTGTAACTGCAGACATGGGAGTCACCGGTACATTCGATACACTGATCGCACCATCACCCCCGACAGACCCACGACTCAGTTTCAAAATCGGGTACTTCGAGAATGAAATCCGGGTCGGTGCAGTGTGTGATACCGACTTTGACTTCTCAGGGAACTTGAACTTCTTTGATGTCTCGCGCTTCCTCGAACTCTACGGAATGCAAGATCCGCAAGCCGACATCGTCGCTGACGGCAACTTCAACTTCTTCGATGTCTCCGCGTTCCTCGCGAACTTCGGTCAAAGCTGTCCATAAGAGCACGAGTCAGCTTGGTCATGACCAAGCACAACCCAAAACGAACAGAGCCCCGGAAATCCGGGGCTCTTGTTCAATAGCGCGTACATCGAAGATATCTGGAACAACTGTGATATCCAAGATGACAGAATGCGGGTGACAGGAATCGAACCTGCACGGGCTATGCCCACCAGAACCTAAATCTGGCGCGTCTACCAGTTCCGCCACACCCGCAGCGATGAATCAGATGATACCCCTGTATCATCATACACCCCAACATTCATGGTCCGCCAACTCAATCGCTCAGACCACAATCATGGGATTCTGCACAGTTTACCACCTGTTTCCAGGCCAAGTCCGGTTCAAATGGCCGATATCAGCAATGTTATCAGCAATGTATTGTTACTTCTTGTTGATGAGCTGCTCATGACGACATGAACCATACGACACCACACCTGAGCCTACGGAGCACCCACTATGCGCCTGCGAGACCATATTGCACTCACACTCCCTTCGTTCCTGCTGCGCCTTGTCCTTGCAGTCACTTTCTTGTGGGCCGGGACCGGTAAACTCATCGGAACAACCCAGGTCAGCGGCGACGCAGCTGCTCGTCTAGCCAATCTCGGTGTGCCCTTCCTCCCAGATGCCCCGCCCAGCTCCTCAAGCACTGACCCAGATACCGGCCCAGATACCGGCCCAGATACTGATCGTGAAGCAACCACCCCAGACGAACCCGTCAATCCGCTTCCAGATACGGTTCCAGACGGCCTTCAGGACAACCTCCCACAACTAAATCAAAACCAGAACCAAGACCAACTACAAGTCACGCAGGATCTGATCAACGACATCAACACCACTCTCGATGAGCAAATAGAAAACAACTCGGCACCCAATCAACAATCCCAAGCTCACCACCTCCCAGCACTCATCAATGTTGTCCAAACATCATCACCTGCTGTGGGCTCAGATTTCCCCGATCCAGTGAACATCAAACGCGTGTACGGGCTCGCTCTCCTGCTCGACAAATCCGCATCTCCAGGACTCACCGAAGACTCTCAACCAAAGACCCCAACCCTCCCAACCTGGCTCGCCAAGGGCAAAATGCCGATCTACGCTGCGTGGGCCGCTGCGATCACCGAACTCACTGCTGCGTTCTTGTTGCTGATCGGGTTGTTTACCAGACTCAGCGCGTTGAGCATTTGCGGTGTTATGGTCGTTGCTGCATGGACCACCAACATCGGTCCCGCAGCACTCCAATCCACCGACGCACTTCTGGGATTCATCCCAAGCTTCGATGACCCGTGGGACCCGAGCTCCTACGCGAAACTACTATGGCAGAGCGCCCTGATCGTCATGTCACTGAGCGTCGCTCTTTTGGGCGCTGGACCGCTCTCGCTGGACCGGCTGATCTTCAAACCAAGCCGGCGCGATCCGTATGTCTCTGGTGGCACCGAAAGTGCCTCTAAGCAAGTCCATAAGCACAAGCCTGATCCGCAAGCCGCTCCACAAGACCGAAGCTCGTTTGATCGAACCCCGCCCCCCCAGAACAACCCCACACCGTAACACTCTTCCCCAAAGCACCCCATTCTCGGAGCGACCATTCACATATAGTCTCTCGTGCCGAAGAACGACTCGATCCTGAGATGGGCAATCCCACCCGGAATATCACTCGCGATCCACGCGATCTTGATCGTTCTGCTCGTGGTCTTGGGATCTCGCGCCGCTTCGCTTGTGCGCCAGCAACCTGAGGAGCGTCGACCGCTCTCAGAACTCGAACTCATCGCGCCCCCATCGCAATCAAACAGCTCCACCCCACAAGATGTAGATCAATCCGAGCAATCCCCGATTGACTCTACCCAATCTCAAGAACCCAAGAACACAACACCAACTCAATCCCCCCCCAACGCACTCGACCGCAGCGCCAGAGCGCTGAATGCCCCGACGCCGGTCGTGACCCAAGCAATGAGCGCTGCGACCCTCAGCGAGCTCGCGCGTGAATCCGGATCACTCTCTGCTGAACCCAACCAAGCCCCAGCCCCGATCAGCTTTGCGGGCGTCTCAACGGGCGCAGCCCGATCGATCGTCTATGTGATCGATACCTCAGGCTCAACCATGACCTCGCTCACCTATATCCGTGAGCGCCTGCTTCAATCAATCGACCGGTTGAGCCCGACCCAGCGATTCCAGGTGATCGCGTTCCGTGAGCTTGCTGATTCCAAAATCGAACTCCCACCGATCCAAGCACGCACAGGTTCACTCCCACGCGCCACGCGGGAAAACAAACAAGCGGTCGCGGACTGGCTCAAACAGATGCCCGCGCGCGGACGCTCGAACCCCGTTGCTGGTCTGAGCGCCGCACTAGAGCTCAAGCCCGACATGGTCCTGCTCATCGCCCGCGGGATCGAGCGCACCCAAGCACCATGGGCTGGAGGTCTCAAAGCGGTGCGACAAGAACTCGACACACTCAACCCGCTTGATCCCATTTCCGGAACGCGCCCCGTCGTTATCAAAACGATCCAACTCCTCGATGAAGACCCCACCGGAATCATGCGCACCATCGGTGTCTTCCACGGCGACGGACTCAACGACCACCAAATCATCACCTACGACCAGCTCGTCAACCCAGACCCCGAACCGACCCAGCCCCCTGCAAACACCTCAGCAAACGCTCGGCTCTCCTCCGCTGAGGATCAGCTCTCAACACTCAAAGCAACCGGAGCGCTGTACCGTGCACGCTTCGCGCTCCCATCTGAAGCAGATCGACAAGCAATCAATCAAGCACTCTCACGAATCAACTCCACCCTCTCTCGCGCCGACCTCGAAGACCCTCGCGCAGCCTTGCTCTGGGCTGAGGCCTCTCTCCTCAGTAACAATCCGCAAGATCCAAACACAATCGAATCACTCTACTCCACACTCAACGATTCCGTCTTTGTCGCGCCCGATCTTGATGCACGCCGGCGCATCATCCTTGCGGAGATGCTCGAGTATCAAGAGAATCAAGACGAGGTCCTGCAGAAACTCGAAAGCGTGCTCCATGATCGAGACCAACTCAAAATCTCGGACCTGTCCGCAGCCCGAGCTGTGCTCGCAATCGCGCGACATACCGAGCCGGCATCTGAACATCTCACCAGACCCCCATTTACCACCGATCCTGCATGGATGCTGATGTATGCGCAGACCCGGACGCACTCACTCATCGAGCAAGATCGTTCCAATGCGTTTTTGCCGCTTCTTACCCTTCGGGAAGCTCAGCCTGGCATGTCTCCGATCATTGATCAATCAATCGCCCAGTTTGTGGATCAGATCAGGTCCAAGCTCGCGCCATCAACTCCGCTCAACGAGCTCCCGGAACTCGTCCGCTTTATCGACGCGCGAGCGCACCTGAGTATCGGCACTCAAGAAGATCGACTCAGCGCCAACTACACCCTCCTTGAGCTCGCCCAATCCGACGATCGCAAGCTCGCATCCGAATCACTCTGGCTCGCGTGCCTGGGAGCGCGGTCACTCAACACGCGCGACTCGGCGCCGCTCTTAATAAGCGCAGCGTCCGAACTCGCCAAACGGTTCCCGGATCATGCGGGCGCTCCCGATGCGCTCGCAGGCGCCATCGACACCGCGCGCGAGTTCCGCTTACCCGCGCTGACCCCGCTCCTCAGACAAGCAACCTCCATATACCCAGACCGGATCGAGATTGACCTCTGGAGACTGGAACTCGCCCAAAGCACGCAAGGGCAAGAACAGCTCGAGCTCATCAGCGCCCTGACCCCCGCGACCCGCGAATCGGATCTGGGCGCGCAGATCATCCATGTCCAGGCGCTGAGCGCCCATCATGAGACAGCTGAGTCTGAGCTCGAATCAGCATCAAGAACCGCAGCTCTGTTTGACCGCCTCCGATCACCGCTCGCACGATCTTGGCACCGCGCCGCTGCTGAACTAGAACTCTCCGAAGACTCCAGCACATGGAATCCATCGTCTGCAACTCAGCGACTCGCTCCGCTTGTACCTCATAATCCTGACCCGTCAAACCCCGCACTCGAACTGCTCTACGCGCAGGCGCTGCTCGGTGATGGACAACCTGACATCGCGCTGGATCGGCTCAGCACCCTGGTCGCGGCCCTCAAAAGCAACACCACCAAAGACTTCTGGCACGCCTGGACATTGATCCTCGAAACCATCGCGACCCAAGGGAATGCACCCGACAAAGAAGCCGCGATGGCGCATCTGACGCGCTTGCGATTGATCGATCCAAATCTCGGTCCAGAACCCTACGGATCGCGCCTCATGATCGTTCAAAACACGCTACACTCAGAGCCGTGAGCACTCAATCTTTCATCGAAACCGCCCCCGTTATGACCACACCACCCCAAGAACTCCCCAGCGCTCTCAAAACCGCGCTCCGAGGCAAGTTCCTTGTCTTTGACGGACCTGACGGATCAGGGAAATCGACCCAGCTCTCGATGTTCATGACCGCGGTCCGCAGCGCCGACATCCCGGTCATCGAAGTCCGCGAGCCGGGCGGGACCGAAGTGGGCGAAAAAATCCGCGATACCCTCCTGAGTCATCTCAGCGCCGAAACCATGTCCCTCCGCTGTGAAATGCTGCTGTACATGGCATCCCGCGCCCAACTCTGCGAGCGCCTGATTGCTCCAGCAATCGCTGAGGGCAAACTCGTCGTCGCGGACCGATTCGTTTCCTCAACATACGCATACCAAGGATCAGCGGGAGGGATCCCCAAATCCGAGATCGACGAAGCAGCCCAGATCGCGATGCAGGGAACTCAGCCAGACTCCACGCTCATCTTCGATGTCGACCAAGACACCGCAGCATCCCGGCTCAATCCTCTGCTCGACCGGATGGAAGCAAAGGGAGCTGCGTTCCATGCAAAGGTCCGTCAAGGATACCAAGACCTGATCGCATCAGACCCTGATCAACAACGCTATCTCCGCGTAGACGCGACCGGAAACACCACTCAAGTATTCGAAAACATTATCCAAGTCCTGACCAGCCGCTTCACCAGCTAGACCGCCCTCAAGCACAGCCCAGCAGTCATGACGCGATCACCCTGACCAACCATGATCCCACTCCTGCTCATCCCGTTTGCCTTCCTGATGGGATCCATCCCTTTCGGTTTCCTGATCGGGAGACTCAAAGGCGTTGATATCCGCGAGCACGGGTCAGGAAACATCGGCGCGAGCAACCTCGGACGCATGTTTGGTAAGCAGTACTTCTTCCTCTGCTTTGCCCTTGATTTCTCAAAGGGAGTCACCCCCACACTCATCGCAGGATCTGTGCTTGGGACACTCGGAACACTCGAAATCGCACCCAAAGAAGCATGGATCTGGCTCGCAGTGATGTTCGCAGCACCCGTCGGTCATATGTTCACCCCATGGCTCGGATTTAAAGGCGGCAAAGGCGTTGCCACCGGGATGGGCGCTCTGGTCGGAGTGCTCCCCGCGATGACGATCCCCGCGACTGGCGCGCTGGTCGTCTTTCTGGTCGTGCTGATGCTCTGGAAGATGATCGGGGTCGCGTCCACACTCGCATCAGCAAGCATCCCACTCTGGACCTGGTACGCATTTGCTCAATACGAAACGCTCCAGGAACGGCGCATCGCGTCCATGCCCCAGTTTGCCGACATCCCCGCATCAGATATCGACCTGATGGCTCCGAACTTCGGATTCCCGTTTGTCGTCGCTTCGCTCGTTCTTGCGCTGATCGTGATCTACAAACATCGCGGGAATCTTCAGCGAGCACTCGCTGGAACCGAACCCAAAATCGGATCCAAAACTTTAGTTTCGGATGAGCCAGCTCCCGATTCGCTCGGTTGAACCTCGAAAAACCACACGACCCCAAGCTCAACTTCTAGAGCACCAAGAACCGATAACACTCGGTATGGGATCCCCTGCTCTGACTCATCGGCTCAAACCGTCCAAAGAATCGGGATTGCCCTTCATACACAGGAACCAAACGACGATCTGTTATGGAGACTTGTTGGTACGAAACCCTGTGCGAGGAGGCCCGCAATGCCGAATCTGAGACTCTGCCGAGAAACCGACACCATTGAAGATCCCCCAGCCCCGCTCCCGTTCAACAGCATCCCGTCATGGAGAGCTGCTGGAGAGCAAACTCCCAAGGAGGACGCAATGGATTCAATCCAGTACGCCCAATCAGCCCTGTCATTCGCTGAATCCAAGCTCTCTGAACTCACTGAGCTCGTCGAAGAAGAGATCGACCAAAACGAATCCTTCGTCTTCGCGCGATGGAGCGACACCGACCACGACGATGACGGCCCATACGCAGCCTGATCAACTCTTGGAATGATTGAATACTCACATCTGAGTGGTCATCCCACCCAATCCACCACAAACGCCCACTGCAAGGACGCAGAGGGCGTTTTCTCATCTCACTTCTCAACGGACGCGCATCGCGACGATGGTTTCGTCGTCGACCTGGGGCTGAAGACCGGTGAACTGGCGCATGTGCCAAAAGATCTGCTCGATGACGCGCTCTGCACTTGCGCTGGGTTCTTCATTCAATGTCTCAACCGCAGCATGGATCAGTTGATCACGCTTGAAACGATTCCCCGCAAAGTCCATCGCATCAGTCATCCCATCGGTGTACATGATCACGACTTGATCGCGCTCGAGGGTGACATGTTCCATCTCGTATTCTTCATCGCACTGCACCCCAGCAACAAGCCCCACTCCTCGCAAGAGCTCGTGTCTCCACCAAATCCCACCATTCCCATCGTCAACAGGACTCAACAAGATCGGCGGTTCATGACCGGCTGTTACATAGCTCAGCATTGAACTTGAAGGGTCAAAGACTCCGTACCAGATCGTTGCAAACTCGGAGATGGTCGTGTCCCGGTAGATTGCTTCGTTGGTCCGCGCCATCACGCGCGAGAGGTCGTCGCTGAGTTCCGCATACGAGCGGAGCGTGGCGCGAGCAGCGCTCATCAAAAGCCCCGCGACAACACCTTTGCCAACAACATCACCGACCATGATTCCGATTTTTTCGCGGACTTCAAACACATCATAAAAATCCCCCGCGATCTCAAAGCTGGGTCTGAATCGCGCTGCGACATCGAGCTGGGGGATAGTGGGCAAACGCTCCGGGAGCATCCGCTGCTGAACTGTTGCTGCGATTTTGAGTGATCGCTGGGTGCGTCGCTCGCGTGCTTTCATTTTGATGAGGCGGGCTTGCTCGACCGCCATCGCTGCGGACTGACCGATCGAGCGGATGAGCCTGCGCTCTGCGCCCGAGAACCGGCGCGTGCTTCTGGAGTACAAACGGATCACACCGATGGGTCTGCCATCAAAGATCATCCCCGCACCCAGAAATGACCTCACGCCTTCGCTGATGACCTGGTCGTGAGCGATCACCTGTTCGTCATCGTGGAGATCTTCGATCGCGATGACCTGTCCATCAAGACTCGCGCGATCGATCGTGCGTTCATTCGAAAGCGGCATCGGAGAACTCAACCACTCTTCTGAGAGTCCGATTGATGCACTGCGTTCAAGCTCGTCTTCTTGGTCAGTGCGCGCGAGTCCTTCTGAATCTTCTGGGAGGAGCATGATCGCCCCCGCATCGAGCCCCAGCGCGTCGATCGCTGCTTCGAGTGTGAGCTCTAGGGTTTGATTCACGCGCCCGCCAGTAACGAGCAGCGCGTTGAGCTGATAGTGGACATCGATTTCTTTGACCCTGAGCCGAAGCTCGTTGACATCGTTGCAGGTTTCCGATGCCATCTGCGCGACGAGTTCCCCGATGTGATGGACAAGCTCGCGGGCGCGTTGTTCAATTTGCACACCGGTCGCACCTGACTCTGAATGTTCATGGGTTCCCCCAGCTCGCGCACCCACGACGACTGATCCGATGATCACGCCGCTGACGGCGATTGGGTACACCTGAGAACCCGCAGGGATTGGTTTGATCTGTCCCCCAAAGAACTCCGCGTCTTGGTCTGGGTCAAGCACAATCCCGCGCTCATCACGAAGCTCCACTTCAATCCCTGTCAGCTGACTAATGGATGCGCATAACCGCGCTACGGAACCATCGGTCCAGTAGTCTCTGAGTGATGTCCCGCTGGATCCGTTGCCCGATGCCCCCGCCCCGGTTGATGTCATGGCGCGGGTTCCGTTTCTGGTGATGATTCTAAAGTTGGCTCTGGTGATGGTTCTGGTGATGGCGGATCAGCAAGCACCGATCCCCATACCGTCTCAAGCAAACGCACCAACCGAAGATCGGATTCTGTCCCAAGCTCACGGATCACACCGAACCCGTCTTGCATCTGCTGAGTGTCTCCGAGCTGGTATCCCAGATAGGAAATCAATAGTCCGCACGCGATGCGTACCCGTGCTGGCTCTTCAGGTTGGAATGTAACCCGCTCTTCAAGCCCGCTCCGCTCGCGGAGCAGAAAGATCAGATCGCGCAATCGTTCTTCACTGGGGAGCAGATCCCCAGAATATTGTCTTGATACCATTTCAAGACTCTCGCTCATCAAGAGCTGAAGATTCACAGACGCGCTGATCACAAGACCCGCGCCGATCTGTGCATGCATACGACCGAGCTGGGCAGACACATTCCCTCTGCGAACCGACAACGCACTGGTAAAGCGTTCCTCAGCATCAAAGTACTGGCCGCGCTTGAGCAGGTCCTCACCCGCATTCATATGCTCAGAGTACACATCTCGCGTGGATGCATTCGGATCGACCAAGTAGGTGACCTTGGTGCCGTCGCCTCGGATAAGTTCAAGTGTGTCAGGATCAATCGTGTACAGCGATCGAGCATCAAGATCCTCACCCCGATTGAAACTCACATCCGGTGCGCCGCGTTGCTGCGCCCCCCCGTCGATACCCTCTCCGTCTGGTCTTGGATCAAGCGGGTCACGGATGTCAACATCATCACGGACTCCGTTCGGAGAGTTGTTCACCGCTGGATTATCCGCAGCTTCAATAACTTCGATCGGTTCGTCCACACCAGCTGGACTCGGAAGACCGAGGACTTGTCTCTGTAACTCGCCCAGACGCTCCGCGATCCATTGGTTGGTCTCCTGACGAAGAACCTCGGGATCTTTTTCTTGTGAGCTCCCGTCATCCGGGTCATCAACTCCAAGCGGGTCCCTGACCTGAGGACGCAGACTCTCATCGCGAATCCGCTTTGCACGCTCGATAAACGATTCGACTGTATCCTCGTATGAAGTACGCACCGGTTCCCGGGCGCCAGTCCGTGACTGTCTCACAGTGTCTGAGTGCATGGGGGTTGAAACAAGCCCCATCAATGGAGTCGCGACCACCCCAAACTGCTCGCGCTCGATGCCTCGTTCATAGACCGACACAATCTCTGGGAGCAGCCCCGATGTGGAAGAGTATGAGGAGGTCGAACGCAGCGTCCCACTCACCCCGAACCCCGGAATGCTTGATTCAAGCGGATCAGTCGCGATTGGTTCCCCTGGATCCCCGAACCCGCCTGACTGGGAAGCGGAAGTGAATCGACCATCACGAGATACTGAAAGATTCCCGATGAGGTTTCTGGTGATCTGGGAGCCTGTCGTGAGTGAGAACTGGTACTGGAGTGCATCGGTGCCTCGGATACCCATCCCCGCGAGCCCGGAATACAAGGAGTCCCTGCGGAAAGAGAACAACGCATCAGAACCAAGCTCTCCGGTAAACTCACCCGGCGCTTGGTATCCAAGATCTCCGCGAAAGCTGAGTCCACCAGGCGCGTTCCCAGTTGCGATCGCATTACGGAACTGAACCTCTCGCTCAAGTGATGGACGAGAATAGTTTGCTCCGCCCGATCCTTGCCGTGGATTTGCTTGAAGCCCTTTGCCATCTCCGAGCGCATTCTGCGCAAGCGTGATCGGCGCTGTCCCAGCAAGCGCACACAAGACCACAAGCATTGATCTTGCTGAGTGGATCGATTTGGCTTGAGCTTGGTGGCTGGTGTCTGGATTCTTTGGTTTCATAGCATTTTTCCTTCCGCTCATCAATCATACTCGCCTGCCACCCTTGTTGGTTCGCGCAATTCAGCATGTGAGCGTCTGATCCTTATATAATCGGTGATCTCGGACCTGTTCAACCAATGATCGAACACAGACGCACCAATAAATCTTGATTCTGATATCAAAAAAGGCTCTTGTGAGCCTCAATAGATCTAGATTCGGTTCTGATGGTCAAAGAAAGACCGATCGGGGTGTTCCTTAAGTCAGATCAGAGTGAACGAAGCTCGGTAGGAGCATTCATCATGCCCCGAACCGTTGCGCACATGTTCTGATCCGCTTCAGACACCAGCAAGTACAAGACCCCGTCGGTGACCCATGCGAAGAGGTTCGCGCCCTGCTCGCTGCACTGGGTTGAATCAAGCTTGTAGGTCACACCCTCTTCAAGCTCAAGGAGTCCCGGATCTGGGGATACGAAGAGACTGAGTGAGATGGGGTCTCCATCTGGACCGATCGCATCAAACCGCATGTGACCTGAGCCGCTGGTCGACGGGACATGGCAATCCCCGCCCCCATAAAAAGTAATCCCGCTTGCATCAGCATCGGGAGTCTCGAAACCTGCTGGGGTGACGACAGGCATCTCGAACTTGTCAGCAAAATACGCGACCGCTTGCTCTACATCATTGTGAACAAGCTTCTTAGACGCAGCCTTTTCTTCACAGCATCGCATGTGCTCGCGGGCAACAAAGTTGCCCACACGCTCCGCATAACTGACCGGAGTTGTTTGAACCAAACCAAGACCGCCACCCTTGGAGATGATGGATGAGCTCTGCCAAATCAAGGCACCTGCTGCAAGAACAAGCGCTGCCGCCATCGCAGACATCATCGGGCTTTTACGCCAGAAGCTCTGCTGCTTGGTGATTTCGTTAGAGGCCTGGATACCAGCGGAATCTTGCATGCCCGCTTCATTGAACGATGAGGATTCTTGTGCAGCCGCACCCTGACCAGCCATCGCGGTGATCTTGGCACGCAACGCGTCTGGACACCGGGACGGTTCCCCAAGCACGCGTCCACAGCTCCCTTTAAGCGAGCGCTCAAAGTCAATCTGGGAACCTGCTTCAGGATGCTCCGCGAGGTACCGCTTCAAGCGATCGCATGATTCCGGGGAAATCTCCCCGTCGGCGCAGGCACGCAGCATCGCTGCGATGCTCAGCTCGTCGGTATTGATGGGGTTGTTGTTGTTCATTTCATTCGTCATTCGTGTTCAATCTTGCGAGCTTAAGATCGCATCTTTCATCTGGACCAAGGTACTGCAACGGACAGTGCATCAATCTTCGTCTAGTCCGCCGCTGAGTACTCGGAGACCGAGATCTTCAACGGTTCGTTCATCACCGAGCAACGCATCGGCGAGGAGTTTGCGGGCCCTGTGAAGCCTGCTCATTACGGTCCCGATCGGGACCTCAAGAATCTCCGCGATCTCTCGGTACTTCAGACCGTCGACCGCCCACATCAGAAGCACCTCGCGGTAATCTTCCTTTAAGCCGAGCAGAACCTCTTTGAGTTTCTCATCGACATGCTCAAAATCCAACGATGCACGATCCCAGACCGGGGGTGCTTCATCAGGCATTAACTCATCAGAGGACTCATTAAAGAACTCTTCGACCGCCATCGGTCGTCGCTTGTCCTTCTTGATCTTCGTGTAGAAGACATTGTGCGTGATTGCAAATAACCACGACCGCATGCCTCCGGTCCCCGAAGTGTCATCATCCTCAGCGCTTTTGTCCTCGAAGCGCTCAATTGTTCCGGGACGGAAAGCCCGGACATAGACATCCTGAACCAGCTCATCAGCCACCTCAGCATCCCGGCTCAGATGGAATGCCATGCGGTATACAGCATCGAGATGCTCCAACGCGAGTTTCTCAAACTTAGCTCGTTCCAACTCGCCCGCCTCTCGACACCTAGGACAACTGAACAACAGCAAGGACTATTCCCGACAATGGACAACCATAGTACAAATTTTCTCCCCGCGCGGACCGAACATTCCGAAATACGCCCCAACTTATCCGTGGTTCGCTCATCGGCACCAACTCGCATCAACCCCCGATCTACAATCCCTGACTATGGGATCAGAACTATCCAACCAAACGCCGTACTACATCACAACCCCGATCTATTATGTAAACGATCGTCCGCATATCGGACATTGCTACACCACGCTGATCGCTGATGTCGCCGCCCGCGCCCAGCGACTGGTTGGACGGGATGTCTTCTTCCTGACCGGGACCGATGAACACGCTGAGAAAGTCTCCAAAACCGCAGCGGAGAACCAAAAAACCCCGTACGAATGGGCGACCATCAATGCAGAGCGCTTCCAGGAAGCCTTCGCGTTCATGAACTTCTCAAACGACGACTTCGTCCGCACTACCGAAGACCGCCACAAAGAAAAAGCTTCCGCCTACATCCAGCAGCTCCTGGATCAGGGGGACATCGAACTCGGGGATTATGAAGGCTGGTACGACCCTTCACAAGAAGAATACCTGACTGAAATGGTCGCCAAAGAAAGCGACTACAACTCACCAGTCACAGGCAGACCACTCGAAAAACGAGTCGAGCAAAACTACTTCTTCCGTTTAGACAAGTACCAAAGCTGGCTCGAAGAACAGTTTGCAAATGACAGTATCCAGATCCTCCCCGGAGCTCGCAAGAACGAAGTCCTCGGAAGACTCAAGCAAGGGCTCATGAAAGTCCCCGTCAGCAGAAAGATCAAAGAAGGCGACGCGGACTGGGGCATCACTATGCCCAGCGATGACTCCCACAGAATCTATGTCTGGATCGAAGCGCTGTGCAACTACATGACCACCGTTGATAACGATGAGCGCGCGAAATACTGGGACGGTGAAGTCACCCACCTGATGGCCAAAGACATCCTTTGGTTCCACGCGATCATCTGGCCCGCGATGCTCCATGCACTCGGGAAAGAACCACCGCAAACCGTGTACGCGCACGCATACTGGATCGCAGAAGGCACCAAAATGTCCAAATCGCTGGGCAACTTTATCGAGATCGATCTCCTCCAGGCATATGCAGACAAATACTCCCTCGACGCGGTCCGCTGGTTCCTGACGACCCAAGGGCCGCTGGGCGCGAACGATGCGGACTTCGCGCATTCACGCTTCATCGAAGTCTACAACGCCGACCTCGCCAACTCGATCGGCAACTCGATGTCGCGCGTCGGCAACATGGTCAGCAAGTACTTCGATGGCAGCATCCCAGCACTCTGCAACGGCGAGTTCGGATTCCCAGACGGCTCATCACTCCAAACCGCACTCAAAGCACTCGAAAACGCTGGAAAACCGGTTGATGATCCCACACGGACATTCAACTTTGCTGAGTTCATCAGCGCAGCAACGACCAGCTATCTGGAATCGCTGAACAAAGTTGATCTCGAATCCATGCTTGATACCGCGCGTTCGATCGTACGGTTTGTTGATGAGTTCATCTCCTACAGCGCCCCGTTCACCCTTGCCAAGCAGCTTGAGACACTCGACGATGCACCACACGCACTGCGATCGATCCTCTACTCATGCGCCGAAGCACTCCGCATTGCCTCACTCATGCTTGCCCCCGCAATGCCTGAGAAGATGGCACATCTTTGGAATGATTGGAGCTGCGAGCACCTGACGGATCCGGCTGATCCCAACTCCGCGTTCGTCGCGCCGCTGAGCGAGCTCGCCCAGTGGAACGGGCCGCACTCGATCAAGAAGGGCCAGTCGATTATCAAAGGCGATGCCCTCTTCATGCGCGCCGATGCGAAGGAACCAGCGCCGCTCGCTGCTGATGTAACCGCCTAATCAAGCTCTATCAATCGAACCACCCACCATGCACCGACTTGCGTACTACCAGTCCCTGACCATCGCCCAGTTCCACGCAGCCCACCTGCGCGATCACGGAATTATGGCGGGGGTTATTGGTACGCAGGCCAATGTGATCGCGCCCTTAATCGCCAACAACTTCGGACGAGGGCAATACGAGCTCTACATCTCCACCAAACGCGCCAAAGAACACGCGCAATCTCTCCTCGATGATCTCCGTCAATCACAATCATCCCTGACCAACAATCCTCAAGACCACACACACGAACCGGACATCTGGGATGACAACCCAGAACCCGATCTGACCAAACTCTCCTCAGATCACATCCCCAGCTGCACAACCTGCAACGAGAAAATCGCGTTTCCAAAGCACCAGGGAAAGTGCTCAACCTGCAACAATCCGTACGACCTTGCGGAACTCGTATTTGATCAGTTTGGTCCTGAAGCACTTGAGCCGTGCTATGAAACGAGCGAGCCCTTGGCGCAGTACACCGACGAGCAAGTCGCATCCATTGATTTGGATTGCCCGAAATGCTCGTACCCGCTCGATGGGCTGGGTGTTGAGGGTGCATGCCCAGAATGCAGCACGAAGTTCAACCGGAGAGACCTCTTCAACGACCTGCTCAATCAGGATTCCATCTAGAATCAAACGCCCCTGCACCATTCTCATCACCAGAAAGAAAACAATGCTCGAATCACAACTCATAATCTTCGACTGCGATGGTGTGCTTGTCGATACCGAACCCCTGACCAACCGTGTGCTCGCAGAGTGCGTCACCGATGCCGGGTGGGCAATAGACACCCAGTACTCGATCGAGCATTTCAAAGGCAGGAACCTAACAGACATCCTGTACGATGTCGAAACCAAGATTGGCACCAAGCTCCCCAATCTGCTCGACGACTACCGCGCCCGCATGTATGAAGCGATTGAAACCGACGGCGTTCCCGCGATCGAAGGTATCCACGAGCTGCTTGATATTTTGGACTCGATGGAAGACCACGCACCAGACCGGTGCATCGGGACCAACGCGCCTCTCAAGAAAGCAACGATGACCTTAACGGGATCCAATCTGATTGATCGATTTACCCACCGCCGGGAACCAACGCGCCAGACGATGTTCAGCGCTTACGAGATCAACCTTTGGAAACCCAATCCGGGTTTGTTCCTCCACGCAGCTTCAAGCATGGGTCACGATCCCGAACAATGCATCGTGGTCGAGGATTCCATCGCGGGAGTCCAAGCAGCACGCAGCGCCAATATGAGGGTGATCGCGCTCGCGACCCTGACCCCAGCAGACGAACTCCGTGCTGCGGGCGCTACGCAGATCATCGATTCCCATCAAGAGCTGATCGATCAACTGCGCTATCAAGCCCTTTGACCCAATGACCTGAACAGAAAATGATCGCAAACCCCGACAAATCATCGGTTTGCAGCCCAATCCAAATGACAACCCAATGCGGATGACTATCATCCTCGACTATGCCCATCCCTCGTATCGCCATCGTCGGCCGACCCAATGTCGGCAAAAGCTCATTGCTCAACCTCATCGCTCAAGAACGCATCGCGATCGTTGATTCCACGCCCGGAGTCACCCGCGACCGGATCTCGACCATCGTTGACCTGATCTCACCAAACGATCCCACCAACGAAAAAGAGTCCGCAAAGCAGATCGAGCTCACCGATACCGGCGGATACGGCGTGTATGTCGCTGACGGCGCCCGCTACAACGAGATCGGCGCCGACCTCGCCACCCTGACCAAAGACATCGAGCAACAAATCGGGCTCGCGGTCTCGACTGCAGACATCATCCTCTTTGCCGTCGATTGCCAGGCCGGGATCACCTCCCAAGACCAAGCAATCTGCCAGATGCTCCGCGAGCAAAAACTCGGACGCCGAGACAAAGAAGGCGGAAAGAACTCAGAACTCACCCCCGTCTATGTGGTCGCGACCAAGTGTGATGATTCAAGCTGGGAACCCCACGCGTACGAGCTCTCCGCGTTTGGCTTCGGTCAACCACTGATCTGCTCATCCAAATCAAAGTATCTCCGCAGAGACATGCTCGACAAGCTCTACGACATCGTCCCCGAATACCACGGCGACCCCGAACCCGAAGTCGACATGAAAGTCGCGATCGTCGGGAAGCGCAACGCGGGTAAATCAACCCTCGTCAACACCCTCGCGGGTGAACCACGCGTCATCGTTTCAGAAATTGCAGGGACCACCCGCGACGCGGTGGATGTCAAAATCGAGATCGATGGAAAGTCCATCCTCGCGATCGACACCGCAGGACTCCGCAGGAAAAAATCATTCCAAGACAAAATCGAGTACTACGCGCTCGACCGCGCCAAGCGTGCGATTAGTCGCGCCGATGTGGTGCTCTACATGCTCGACGCGACCACCGAAATCTCCCAGGTCGACGAACAGCTCGGACACCTCATCGTTGAATCCCACAAGCCTGTCGTGATCGTGCTCAATAAATGGGACATCGCCAAAGACGGGTCAGACCAAGCGGGACGCAAAGCAACACCCAGACGATTCGAAGACTACATCCGCAAAGAACTCAAAGGGCTGTCGTGGGCGCCAATCGCAATCATCAGCGCTCAAGAGGGCCTGAACATCACCGAGACTCTTGAGGTCGCTTCGGATGTCTTTGAGCAAGCTTCAACCCGAGTCGGGACCGGTCAGCTCAACCGCACCATCTCTTCGATCATCGCAGCTCGCGGACCATCAAACAAGCTCGGCGCCGAAGCACGCGTCTACTTCGCGTCGCAGGTCAAAACCAATCCACCAACACTGGTGCTTGTGGTCAACGACCCTGACCGATTCACGCTCAACTACGAACGCTACCTGATGAACCGTATCCGCGAACTGCTCCCATTTGGAGAAGTCCCGATCAAGCTGATCTTGCGTGCTCGTAACCGAGTTGAAAAACGGGCCAAATCCGCTGCGGGTCGTCAGCTCCACACCCCGGACCAGACAACCGGACGCTTCGACGAAGACATGACCGTCGAAACCATCGATCGCGACGCGTTCCTCGCGGATCTTCCCGACGATGCGAGCGCCTACTTCGACGACTAAAGCAGCCACTCGTGTTCCAACTAAAAAACCACTGTAAAAACAGTGGTTTTTTTATAGGCTCTGTGCAAACTTAAGCTGCGAATCCATACCCATCATCGAAGCTTTCAAAGTCCTGATCATCATCAGGCTCATCAATCCCGTAATCCCCGCTCAATCCCCATTCATCACGCGGAAGGTGACGATGATGCGTCTGGATCACCCTCGCGAGCTGATGGCTAAACAACGAACCGATAATCTCAAGCATCCGAACTTCTTCGCTCCCAAACGGGCGCGAACGATCACGGAACAACGCGAGCACTGCAAGGCATTCATCGTCTTCTCGACACGAAATCGTCATCAGTGTCGCATCCTCGATCCAGTACGCACTGGTACCAAGAATCTCAGTGAGCTCAGCTCGGCCAGACATCGCGCGGACACCATCAAGATGTTCAACAGTTTCCGGAATCGAATCCGCGAGTTGATCGAGCATGACTTCTGCGGTTTCTTTCGCGATGTCATAGTTCACATACGCCCCGACAGAATAATCGCCGCCGCTTGTTGGCATGAACACCGCTGCATTGGTCGGACCGATTTTCGAGAGCGTAAACTCGAGCAGTGTTCTGAGTAATGATTCTATATCAAGCTCTTGACGGAAGAGTGTTTCAAGCTCGCTTCGTATTTTGACATCACCAAACTGCTGGGTCAGGTCTTCGTACGCTTCTGTGAGGTCTGTGCACAGACCGCCGATGTGTCCGGTGACTTCTTCGCGAGCGTCGTTGAGTTTCCCGCAGAGTTTTTTGAGACGATCAACACGGGCATCATGTCTGCGGATCCGCTCTGCGCGCTCAATAGCATCGCTGATTCTCCGGACTGTATCAGCACCTGTTGATGCGATCGGGATCAGGTCACATGCCCCGGCGCGCATCGCTCGGATCGCATCATCGGTACAGTGAATAGCGCCAAGAACAACACCGACGATCATCGGATTGTGTGTGGTCATCTGTTCCAAGAGTTCGATCCCATCGCTGGTATCGAGCGCGCGTTCAATAATCACCAAATCTATTGATTGAGCGCTGACCGCCTCGAGAGCTGCGGGCGGGCTTTCAACAAACTCAAGCGATTCAACCTTCCCGCGAAGCATCGATGAGATTCGTCTGCGGACCGATCTGCGTGGGCTGACCGCAAGCACGCGAGCACGCAATCCGACGGATTCAATCATCATCTGATCGTTGTGCTCTTGCTCATTGAGCGCCGCATCAGGATCAAAGGCTCCAGACCACATCGGATCTGAGCTCCCGTGATGAGATTTCCCGTCCCCTGATCGATCAGATGGTCGTCCAGAAGGGGTTCCGGAGGGATTTCCAGTTGGGTTTCCAGACGGGTTTCCAGATGGTGTCTCTCTGTGATTCATTCAAGTGCTCGTACTTTCTACGCCGCTCTGCGCCGGCTGCTGGTCTGGGCTTGAAGCACAATCTGGACCTGTGCTCCCTGTATCTTCCCGGTTGTATTCCCGATCGAGATCACTCCGCCGTGAAGCTCAATCACACTCCGTGCTCGTGCGAGCCCAAGACCGGGACGACGCCCTGCTTTGAGCTCAGAAAAGAACGGATCGAACGCGTGATTCAGTGCCCGTTGAGACAAACCGGGTCCTGTATCAACAATCCGTACCATAACTCGGCCATCTTCCTCACTGGATTCAATCGAAACCGAAACCAATCCACCAGGATTTGCTAAAACCGCATTCATGATCGGTTCACTGATCGCTTGTGCAAGTAAATCACGGTCGATCACGATCGGATCAACAATCCCCTCCACATGCAGATTCACCTTCGCGCGGATCCCGCTCAAACGACACTGCGACTTAGCGCTCTCGATCGCTTGACGAAGCATCAGCACCGGATCAGTCGCTGCGAGCGAAGGCTCAGGTGGCTCTGCAAGCAGATGCATCGAACTGATCATGCTTGACAATGAATACGCAGCCTGCGCGATATCTTGCGCCGCTTCGCGATCCCGCTGAATACCAAGACGCTCGAACAGCTGCTGTGACCGTCCGTTGATCACCGACAACGGGTTATTCATCTCATGGGCCGCGCCCGCTGCCATCTGTCCAAGCCTGAGCAAGGACTCGTTTTTGGTGCGCTCAGACTGCATTGCTGCCAGTTCACGATTGGCGCTCGCAAGTTCTTCAGTCAAAACCGCGCTGGCTCTGGATTCAACGGCATTATTGAGAGTCCGCCCCCACGCGCGGGCGACTACCCGAAACCCCTTCGCGCTCAGCTCAGGCGCTGCCTGCGCCGATGCTTTGACCAGCACTACAAGACACGATATCCCGCTCTGTCCACCGGCTGGGTCTCCGTCAGCACTGTCATCAACGATGCCCGATCCATCAATACCGGTCAATGAAGCCACACCGATCTCACGGACCGACTGGATCATTTCCCGGAACCAATCAAGCGATGCGAGTTCAAGGACCTGATCGCCGCTGAGTCCTGAAATATGACCTGGCCGGATTTCCCCGTTGTCAGTTAGGCGCGGGCTCTCGACAAGCCCGCCTCGAGTACCCCCTGGGTTATCAACAATTTTTCCATCAAGAATGCGGAATCTTTTCCACGCTGCCCCGCTGCTTTCTTGCAGAATCACTTCACCGATATTGAACCCGGTTACTGCCCCGCCTGATTGAATAATCGCTTGGACCACCTGCTCAGGTGATTTCGCGCCCTGAGACACCTCGTAAAACAAATCCGCAGCAGCAAGCAATCCATGCGAACGATTCGCAATCTGCTGCTTCCCGCGCAGTTCATGATTCATCGCAGCAAGCTTCGCATTCGCTCTGGTGAGCGAATCAACGAGCAGATCCGGAGCACTGAACTCACCGACCCCTAAAATACGAGCCTTATCACTCACAAGCTCAACGATCTCAGCTGATTCTTGTTCAAGAACACCAAGGTCAAAATCCATTTCCTTAGCAATCTCATCAAGCGACAAATCACCGCGAACTTCACCAGACCATCCGAGATGACGAGACTCACACCACGCGCACGCAAGCGTGACCATCGACACCAGCTCTCGCTGACTGACTTCTGGGAGTGCTGCATGCGATTGCCCGTGCAACCAGATGACATCGCGGATCGATTCCGGAAGCCCCCAGTGTTCCGCGAGTCTCTTGCCCGCGGTGTGATGATCAATTCCAATAGTCGCGCGCTCGGCGCAGCTGAGTGTCATGTGCTGACGATCCGCCATCGTGATCGCTTTTTCCCACGACTTTGGGAGCACTTTATACAGCGCCAGTTTGCCAAGTCCATGAACCAGACCTGCGAGATACGCCTGATCCGGGCTCACTTCTTTGAGTCTTTTCTTGCGAGCAATACGCTCACTGACACACGCAACACCAATCGCTCGCGTCCAAAAACCCTCTACATCAAACTGAGACTCGACCGACTCATCGACCACAACCTGGAGCCTATCAAAGACCAGCACGCTGAGCACCGCTGACCGCACCGCTTCAAGACCAAGCATAATCACCGCGCGACGAACGGTTGTAATCCGGTCACCAAGACCCGCATCCGCTCCCCGGCACAGCGAAAGCATCCGAGCACTCAGCGCCGGATCCGCTTCAATCAGTTCAATCACCTCGTCAAGATGCACATCTTCCTGAGCACCCATCGACAACAACCGAGCAGCAACCGCAGGGAGCGTTGGCAATCGAGTCACACCCGCAAGAATCGCTTCAGCCTGCTTGCTGCTCACCCCTTCGCCAAGCTCAGAACGCGACGCAGCGCCCGCACTCACCGCCCGCTGATCGACAGAGACAGGATGTTCGTGCAGCTCATTCATATCAACCCGCACTCCGCTGAGAAAGATCCAACAACGCTTCTACCCGGCCAAGAAGCTCCTTTAAATCAAACGGTTTTTTAAGAAATCCATCCGCCCCGGAGTCCATCAAATGCTCAACCTCGCTGGATTCAATCACCCCCGAAACACACAGCACACGAGTATGCTGAAGCGCACTATTCTCACGAACACGCTGACACACAATGTTGCCATTAATATCTGGAAGCATGTAATCAAGCACGATCAAATGCGGACGAAAGCGCTCGGTCTCAATCCCCGCGTCGTACCCGTTGAGCGCTAGGCGCACATCAAACCGGCCATCGTCACCAAAGACATCATGCATCAGCGATGCGATCTGTGGATCGTCATCAACCACAAGCACCCGCTTAAGACCACCCTCGAGTGATTCAAGCGGGATCTCATTGGTCTGCATAAAACGCATGAGCTCTTCACGAGGGATCCTCCTGAACCGCGATCCGGGAACCCGAAACCCAACGAGACGGCCAGAATCAAAGCATCGAATGATCGTCTGCTGAGAGACCTTGCAAATCTGCGCTGCCTCGCCGGTGGTAAACACCTTCTTGCCCGACCAATCTGGGGAGGAGGAATCCGAACCAGATCCCGAACCAGATCCCGGACCAGCATCTGAAGTATTTCCTGCGTCTGTACTCATCAATGATCCAATCTGCAGATCCAGCATGGACCCGCTCAATCGCGATCATCGTCCCCCAGCCCCCCTAACTTCACACCGATAACACAACCCGCCCCAGTTTCTCAACTTTCCCCAATCAGCACAACCACAACCTCAACCAAACGCCAACCCCCAAACCCATCCAGCATTCACCCATGCAACGCGCGCCACTGCGTCACCGCATCAGGCTCACGCGCATACAAAGGCCCAAGCCTCTCCGGACCCATCACCTCATACCCAGCTGATGCCTCAAGACACGACCTGGCTGATAACTCAAGCCCCCGCACTTCCATCCCCGTACCCGCGCATGCTTCGATCATCTGCTTGGGCAAATGCGAATCCCCCACCAAGACTCTGGAACCACACACGCTCACAGCGTGACTGTCCATCACCCCAAGCACTTCAAGAGCGCCATCCACGAGCCGAGTGCAATGCGATTGTCCATTCTTAGAAGCCAGCGCGATCACCGCATCAACATCAGCTTTCCACGCCAGCAAGTTCACCGCAGCAACCGCCGCGCTGGGAACCGCGACCACCCCGCATCCAATCGACATCCCAAGCACCTTGGCCACCGTCACCGACACCCGAAGCGCCGTGTATCCACCCGGACCAACCGACACCGCTACCCGTTCAATCTGTGAAGGCTCCACACTGTTTGACAAGCACAGCTGATCAATCGCAACCATCAACCCATCACTCCCGCGCGCTTCACTCGACAGCGCATGCGACTCCAGAAACTCAATCTTCTGATCCGTTTCCTCACCACGATCATCAATCAATCTGCCGAGCCCAACTTCTCCCGCTCCACCTTCGAGCGCTGATGGGTTCGAGCACTCAATCCCAAGCACATACCGCGCCTTGTGCTGTACATCTGCAGATCCAACTGTGGTTGATGGGTTTGATAGATTTGATGGGTTTGATAGATTTGTCATGATGAACTCTAGCGGTCGTCCGTGTTCCCGCGTCTGCGTTTGAGTTCGCCGCGTCTTTTCTTTTCCCCGATGCGGCGCTCGATCGACCCTTTGGTCGGACGGGTCTTCTTGCGTTTCTTTGGAACAACAAACGCTTTGTTCACGAGATCACGCAACTGATCGAGACACCCTTGCCGGTTGCGCCCCTGACTCCTGGTGCTGTCACACGAAATCAAGAGCTCATCACCCTGGGTCACAAGCCCACCCGCGAGCTTACGCAGACGCATCGCTACCGAAAACGGAAGCTCAAGCTCTTCAACCGAAACACGGAGCTGAGCTTTGGTCGCACGCTTGTTGACATTCTGACCTCCAGGACCTGAAGATCGCACAAAAGTGAAGACCAAAACAGCACCATCAACGGTCCTTCCACCACCAATAGAGACCGCCGCGTTGTCTGAAAAACCTGATTCCATACCCAGCCATAGCAGAGCGAGAAGCCAATTGCAAGTGCTTGTTCAATTTTGAGTTATGATTCAAAGAACTCTCAACGCACCGTTGACCTGAGCCACTTTGTCTGCGATACTGCCTCTGCCGGCAACTCACCTTGCCGGCAATTCCCGGCGTCCCCACCGGGTCACTCCGCCACCGTCACGATGACCCGCAATGGTCCATCAAGACAACCGCTGAGATATGTGTTTGGGGCATCTGCCAAAGGAGCATCACACGCTCCCAAAGGGAAAATAGTCAAATAGACAAATAGGCAAATGGACACCACTCCTCCGCACCGACCTCTGACCCCACGCGAAACACACACCGCTGCCCAGAGCTGGAGAGAGAGAAAGATACGAAATCATGAAAACAATCACCAAGAAAGTCCTCGTCGATCAGATCGCCCAACGCACCGGCCACAAGCGAGTCGTTGCCAAGCAGATCGTCCAGGAGTTTCTTGACATGGTGATTGATGAGATCGCTGAGGGCAACCGCCTTGAGTTCCGCGATTTCGGAGTCTTTGAAGTCAAGCACCGCGCCCCGCGCATGGCCCAGAACCCAAAGACCCTCGAGCGTGTTCCCGTACCCGCAAAGCGGACCGTCAAGTTCAAAGCCGGACGGCGCATGCGCGAATGCCTCGACGAAACCGGAACCACCCCATCATCAGCAACCCAAGCGACACCCAGCTCCTCCGCAGCGGTCGCCAGTGCCCGCTCAGCAGATCGCGTGACCGAATCCAAGCCCGAGGTCCATGTAAACACCGGAACCGCTCCTGCCATCGCTGGATCGATCACACGCGAAGAAGCCATCTCCTCCTCAAACTGATCGCGCTCAGAAGAACCAAGCTCCCTTGGTCAAGAAGACTCCCTCCCCCAAAACACACCGGCTTCCATAAAATATACAAGAGCCCAAGCATCACGCTTGGGCTCTTTTTTTATCACTTGTATCTATCGACTCACGGATCTGCTCACCGCCCGCGAGTGCGTGTCTTCCCTCGCATCATGCGTGGTGGGCGTTTGCTCGGAACCACTCCACCCGGGAACTTCTCCGCCTTCTCAGCATCAGACATCTTTGCTTCTTCAGGCGGCGCATCCTCTGCAAACCGGTTCTTGAGTTCCTTTTTCGCACCCTTGACCTCATAAGAAGGACGACCACCAGTCGGTTCATCTTTCCAATCATCCGGACGATCACGAGCTTCAAAATCTTCATACTTCTTCTCAGGGATCTCCGTATTGACCAAGATCTCAATCTCGGTCAACAACGACCCTTGCGAAGGAGTCACAAGCGACCACGCATGACCATTGCGACCAGCGCGAGCGGTCCGCCCGATCCGGTGCACATAAATATCCGGATCCTCAGGGAGGTCATAGTTGACCACATGTGTGATCCCCTCGACATCAATCCCCCGCGACGCCAAGTCACTCGCGACAAGCACCGCCAGATCACCCGACCGGAACCGGTTCATGACCGAGTTGCGTTTGGACTGGGTCAGGTCGCCATGAATCGCGTGCGCTGAGATCCCCTTCCGCTCTAGATACCGAACAACAGAATCCACCGTCCGCTTCATCCTGCAGAACACGATCGTGAGCGCGGGTTCTTCATTCGAAAGCACATGCGCCAGCATCCGCCGCTTATCCCAAGACTCAACCGAGACATACCCCTGCTTGACCAGCTCAACCGTCAGCGCCCCCGCCGAAACCTCAAGCTTGACCGGGTCCTGCATGAACTTCCGCGCCAGCTTCTCGATCTCATCGGTAAAGGTCGCCGAAACAAAGATCGTCTGCCGATCCTTGGGGCACTTCCCAAGAATCTTGCGGATGTCATCGCGGAACCCGATATCAAGCATCCGGTCCACCTCATCAAGCACCGCAAACTCAATCTGCGACAACGACAAGTACCCACGCTCGATCATGTCAAGCACGCGCCCAGGCGTCCCCACAATAATCTCCGGATGCTTCCGCAACTGATCCGCCTGCACATTGATCGACTGCCCGCCATAAATCGCGCACACGCTCAATCCCGTATGCGGCGCGAGTTCTTCAATATCCTGCTTGATCTGCACCGCAAGCTCGCGCGTCGGCGCCAGAATAATCGCGCACATCGAATCACCCTGCTCAATAAGCTCAAGCAAAGGAAGCGCAAAGCTCGCCGTCTTCCCAGTACCCGTCTTTGCTTGACCAAGAATATCAACCTCAGTCAACGCCAAAGGCACAAGCTCCGCCTGGATCTTGGTCGGGTGCTTAAACCCAAGATCATCCATCGCTTTGAGGATGTCATCAGAAAGCCCAAGATCCGCAAAGGTCATGTCAAGACGGAATGATTCTTCACTCCACCCACCCTCTGGTTCTGAAATTGTCCGCGTCCGAGTCGGTTCAGGAGTGTCCTTCTCACGAGGCCCGCGCCCCCCGCCGCTCCGACCACGCCCTTTTCCTCCACCCTTACCGCCACCTTTGCCACTGCCTTTGCCGCCCCCGCTGCTCCGTCTTCGTCCGCCACCACCGCCGTCACGATCACGATCGCTCATAGTCATATCCATTTCCGCCCATCCAAAGGGCCTTCGCCGAACCAGACCGCCCCATGACAATCCTCGGCACCTTCAACCACGCTGGCACATCGCCAGAGCACGCAAAGATCATAGGCTCATGAATTTACAGTGCATTCATCGGATCTGGACATACAAGATCTACGGATAAACTGAGTCCACCCCTGTCGCTTAGGATCAACCAATGTCAATCATCGCAACTACAACCTTACTCCTCATCACCACACTCATTTTATTGCAAGTGACAGCCTTCAGATTTCAACTACGATATCGGCTCATCATCCAAGTGCTTATCTATATGCTGTGTGCGTGTGTAGCTAATTCCATGTTGCTTGCCAACTACGCTACTTCAGTTGCCGATAGACACGCAGAGCAGATCAATGCGCTTCCTGACAATTTTGTGTATAACAACTCTTTTAAAGCAAGTATTGAATCAGCAAAGTTTATCAGAAAAGACACCTTAGCACTATCGCTCCATTTTGAGCCACATAACTTTCCCAATTACTATGACTCAACCCCTTCAGTTTCAGGTGTTCAATTTGAACTATTGTCCCCAAACGATGTCGGAATGTTTTCTAGAGCTCCACGATATATTCTGGGAGCATTGCTATGGCTCCCATCGTTGCTCATTGGTTGGATGTTGTATTTATATCTAAATAAACAAAAGTCGCAAAGTTAATAAAATTATCGAGACCGGCCCAGCTCATACAACACCACATGCTTCATCAGCGCACCCGCCGCGCTCGTGCTCGCCGCGAGCCATCCCGCATATCCATCGCGCCAAGAGCCTTTGACCACCGCC